>NZ_CALSBP010000002.1:1241577-1935655 GCF_943373825.1 Aquimarina spinulae
ATTAGTAACCGTAGAGGGCACAACAACTACCAAACAAGTAGAAGTATCTGCATTCCCTAATCCTGTAGGAAAAGATCGTTTACTACATGTAATCGTTTCTAAAAAAGATACTTCATATGAGATTGTAAGTATTCTTGGGAAAATCGTAATGAAAGGTAAGCTAGTTCAAAAAACAATCAATACCAGTGCATTACCATCTGGATTATATATCCTGAAACTTAACCCGGGAGGCGAAGGTAAATACAAATCTTTTCAATTTGTACAAGAGTAAATATTCGATTATAGTTAATTATGGTAAGCGATGCATTGAGAAATGCATCGCTTACTTTTTTAAGTTAAACCCGAATTAAAGTCTTATTTTTTCTTTAATGTTGAAGGTTTTATGAGAAACCTCAGGTATGCTAAGCGATATATCAATATTAATTTCGTCTTTTGATTTTTGAAGCGTTAAACTCCCATCTTTTACCTTATAATATCCTGCCTCTCCTCTACAAAAACAATGTTTTCCGAAAAGTAAATCTACTTGTTTTAATGCCTCACCTTTTAAACGTAAAGTCTCTGCATCTTTATTGATTTCAAAATGTATTGTTTCAGAATAATCCCCATCTGCAGTACCTTCTGGCCCTTTGATTAAAAATTTAAATTCGACAACTATCCCCTCTCCTTTTTCGATAACAGGATAATATCTACCTGTAGTATCTTTTTTTAACACCAGCGAAGATTTTTTATGAAGTTTGATAGTACAGTTCCCCCCCTCGGGGCAATACTCTTTATTATTATGAGGTATAGAAACTACTGCTATTTCTTTTGAAGAATCTACTGTGTTTTGAGTTTTGCATGCCCATACCAGCATAAGAGCACTAAGAAAAGTATATACCTTCATCTGTTTATCATTTTTAATCTTTTTTTTGTTTAAAAGGTCAGATTGTTATTATGAAGGGATTTACACTTTTTTCAGTGGCTATAAAATGCTATTTTTTACTCCTATTTTCACTTCAATCAAAAAAAATAAATCACCTTTACATATAAAACCCGGGATTAACTTTTTTAGTATGAAATGAACCATAATAATGTAGTTAATATCAACCAAAATTAATATTAGCGAATTCCTATCCGACCGATACTACAAATAAAATAAACAGATAAAACACCGAAGATTAAATTTCGGCTTTTTGTGGTATAAATTCTGCTTCAAAAAGAGTTGTGAAATGTTTTAGCAACTTTGCTTTAACCTCATCTACGTCTACACGATCTACTTCTAATTCGACATGCAATGATGTAACGGTTTTGTCTTTAATTCCACAAGGAATAATATGATCAAAATATCCCAGGTTAGCATTAATATTTAAAGCAAAGCCATGCATTGTAACCCAGCGACTGGCCCGAACTCCCATAGCACAGATTTTACGGGCAAACGGAGTGCCCACATCAATCCACACTCCAGTCTCACCTTCACTTCTTGTGGCATTAATATCATATTCTGCCAAAGTAAGAATTACCATTTCTTCTAAAAAACGAAGATACTTATGGATATCGGTAAAGAAATTATCAAGATCAAGAATTGGATATCCTACAATCTGCCCGGGGCCATGATAAGTAATATCTCCTCCTCTATTAATTTTATAAAATGTGGCTTCTTTTTCTTCTAATTGCTCTTCTGATAATAACAAATTGCTGATATCACCACTTTTACCTAATGTATATACATGTGGGTGTTCTACAAAAAGAAAATGATTTGGTGTACTAAGCCCTGCATCTTCTCTTCGATTTTTTATTTTTATATCTAAAATTTCTTTAAAAAGAGTTTCCTGATACTCCCAGGTTTCTTTATAATCTTTACGGCCAATATCCTGGAGTTGAATTTTTTTATTCATAGTTCACAAAGATACGTCTTAAAAAAAGTGAAATGATATTTTTTTTAATTTTCAAGCTCTACTTCGACATCTAATATCTTAGGGTTTTCCATAAAGTCGATAAACCCGACTTCGAGTATAAAACTCTTCATGTCTAAGCTAAATGTGGCTTTATCAGATGACATTTTTACTATTTTTCTCGGAAAAGTATACTTCAATTTATATTTAGAGCTTGCTAAAAACATTTTGGCTTTTTCTAAGCTATCCATGCTTTTTTTAACCTTTTCTTCGTCAATAATCTCTGTAATCCTACTAAACTTATTGTTTTTAAAACTATATCTTACTTTGGTCCCTCCTTCTTCCGATGTTAATGTTTCGAGAGGATCAAACGTACTCCCACTTCCCGGAGTCTTATTATTCTTGCCTTCGATAACCATAGCAGTTTTAAAATCACTAAATATATCACCTAACTCAGAAACGTCTTTAAAGCCTTTGTACATATCCATATTCATTTCTTTAGCTTCAGAGTTGACCACGATATGCATTTCAAAGTCTTTTAGCCTTTGTAATCGTTCCTGCATTTCTTTTGACAATTTTGAAATACTATCTTTATGCTTTTCTAAAAAGTCGTTAAAAACCAGCAGCGAATCTATTTTTTCTTTCTTTTCTGCAACCTGCCCTTCTCCCATCTTCATAAGCTCTGATCCATCAAAGTTTATGGTAATTTTTCCTGTTCCATCTTCATTCAGATTCAAATGCTCTGAAAATTGACATCCTACCAAAAGTAAAGATGATACTATAGTTAACACACAAAGACTAAATCTTTTCATATATTTTATTATTTATTCGAACTAGAGTACCTATTCTAACAGATCTATTTTCATTAAGATTATGGATAGTACCCAGCTAGCTTTTCCTTACACTTTTGATCTGTGGTGTAAAAGTAAATTAAATATTATAAAGTATTCAAAATAATGAGTCCTGAGTTAGGAATAAGTAATCATTAGCATAAAAGCCGCATTTATTATTTTTGATGTAGGAAGTATTGATATTAGGTTCAATCTTACGGAATTTACAGGTATTACCATATCTTATTTATTCACATCTTGTACTACCCACTCAAGCTCTTTATCTACTCCTTTTTTTGTTTCGATATAAACATCTGGTTTAATCCCAAAACCATCGGGTTCTACGGTATGAGGCGCGTTTATTTTCATCAACCCTACTCTCATATTTACTTTAGAATTGGGAAGCTCTACATAGGCAAAAAAGCCTGCAATGGTCCCGTTATATGCCCCACCAGTTTCTTCTCCTACAAAAGTAGCACGTTTGGTCGCTTTTAGATGAGTAGATAAAATACTACTTGCAGAAAAGCTTTCCCCATCTATTAAAACATAAAGTTTACCGGTATACGAATTTGATTTTGGTGTTCTGAGTTTACTATACTTAAATTTAAAATAAGGATCTCCTTTTTCTTTTTTAACTTTAAAAAACTGGTATGTTGTTAACACCGGGGAGAATAATATAGCTCCGGTTTTTCCGATCCAGGATTTTGTATGAAAAAGTGGATATAAGAAACTTAACCGTTTAGTCATTTTTGCCTTTTCGATAAATACATATTCTTTATCGGTCAAATAAGAATAGAGTTCTTCTATTTCTGCTAATCTGCCTCCCAGGTTTCCTCTTAAATCTATAATAAGGTTTTTACTGCTTGCAGAATCTATCTTTGAGAAGCTTTCTTCATAAAAATCTTTATAATTCCCATTCGTAAAACTTCTTATTTTCATATAAGCAATAGCAGAAGTACTATCTGATATAATAAATTTAAAATTTCTATTGTATTCTTTTTTGTACGTATCAAAACCATATTTATTATGCTGTTTACGTACCTCCTTATTCTTTTTTCTGGCTATTTTTTTATCTGATTTACTTTTCTTTTCTACAGGTACAGTTATAGTATCCTTTTTTATCTTTTTTATCTTTTTGCTATACCCTGCATGTACATAACGAGAATAAATACTATCTCCGGTTTTTAGCTTCACTAGTACACTATCTTTTTGTTGGTGTGTTCTGGCATAAAACACTCCAAAACCATGACCAATATACTTTGGGATAAATGTTCTATTATAACCATCCCCGGTATGTAATTTTTGAAAAGACACTAATAGATCACTTGTTTTTTGATGATCTACACTCAATACTTCAGAACCCACCACTAGAGTATCACTTTTTTCATAATTCTTTTCGACATATACCTTATTATCTACACTATGAAAAGCTAATGATTTAAAAGGGTAACTCCTTTTCCCTTTTATTTTTTTCTCTCTTCTTGTTTGCTTCTTATACGGAGGATAAATTGCAGTATGCCCCTGTCGTATACTGGCAACTACCGGAGCTAATTTTTTATAAAATATAATACTGGATACAGGTTTTTTTATGCTTTTCTTTAATCCATCTATTTTTTTATCCAATGAATCCTTACTAATATACCAATACAAATCCGGGTGTAGTTTTTGTAATTTACGATATGCAAAATCTATATCATCGTGTATTTCTTCTGGACTATGAAGTTCGCTGATTTGTTGATTATATTTTTTTACTGAAGAACAAGCGGTTAATAAAAGGATTAATACATATAAAAATAACGTTCTAATCATAAGACTTCATTTTGGATCCGAAAGTGTACCACTAAATGTATGCCACAATTATTGTAGCTATGTATTAATCATAATTATCCTGTTTTACTGTATCGACTACCTTTCTGTAGAAAAATCAGAAGTGTTTTCTGTCATTTTGGATTATTAAGTATAACCAATGCTGCTATCACTCCAGGTACCCAACCGCAAATAGTTAACAACAATACTATTACGACAGACCCACAACCTTTATCTAATATCGATAACGGTGGAAAAAAAATAGCCAATATAACTCTCCAGATACTCATAGTTTATAATGTAAAATAAATTAAATGTTATACTTATAAGTAGATGACAATTTTATTATGTTACAATATTACTATAAAATTAATTTCTATATTTTTAACCTGGCTTGAAAATTAAAAATAATAAAACGAGCAATACCAAATTTTAAAAAGGCTTAAATGCATGAAATTACCATTTCTAATACTATACTTTAGTGTATTGATTTGTCCCAAAATACTTTTGGCACAATATGAATTTTCTGGCTATGTCGATAAAAAAAACTGGTCGGGAGATATTTATTTATCGTTGATAGAGGATTACAGAAAGTTATCTGGGGTCTATCCCGAACAGATTATTCAGAAAACGGTAAGTGACTCGATGGGCTATTTTAGCTTTTCGGGAGATAATCTTCCATTACAAAATCATATGTATAGGATTCATATAGAAGGGTGTTCTGAAAATGAAAAAGAACCAATTCATTTTAATGGATTTTGCCCTTATAGTAAAGAAATACTATTTATTGCCAATAACACAGATACGCTTACCTTACCCTTTTCTTTTGATAACGAAATGTTTTGTAAAATTATTTCGAATAATGAAAAAAGCAATGCTTTTATTAAAGTCGACTCTATCATTGATGAAATGCGTTTTGCCTTTGCTTCATATAGAAGTGAAACCAATCGTAAGATCAATGAAAAAAAATGGTTTACGACATTACAACATTTCGTAAAAAACCAAAACGAACCCCTCACAGAACTTTATGTTTATGCTTTTTTATCTGATAAAGCCAACAATCTGTATGCCCATTACCTTGAAGATTTAAAACAAAACACATATTACGATAATCTATTAGAACGATTACAAAAAAAATATCCCAATAGCACGTATGCCAAGCAATATGAAACAGAATTAGCTTCAGACAAATTTATAATCAGCCCCAAAGCGGTTTCATACAAAAATTGGTGGTTATGGATAGTGTTAGCATGTGCTATAGCGCTTAACATTTTTCAATTTCTCAACTATAGAAAAAAGATAAATACATCTCAAAGTTCAGAAAAAAATCTTACGCAACAAGAGCAAAAAGTATTAGACCTTATTCTTGATGACAAGACAAATAAAGAGATTGCTTCTACCATGTTTGTAAGTATTAGCACTATAAAAACTCACATTAACAATCTGTATAAAAAACTTGAGGTAAGTTCAAGAGACGAAGTTAAATCCTTATATATCAAGAAATAGCGAAAAATCCACCCGGGGTCTAGTCCCCATTTCAAACCTGTTTTTATTGATTTTATTCCTTTATGTTTTGATTTTTGATAACGCTAATCCAAATCAAAATAAATGCATAAAATACCTGTAAAAATAATTCTTACATCAATATTCGTTATTGCGCTGCTATGTACTCTAAAGGCGCAAACCAGTTCTGTACAAATTCTTCAAACCACAAGATTACCAAAGGATACAATTATAACGAAAACGTTAATTAATTCATTCGATGGATTTCTTAGCTTAAAAGATAAACCCAATAACCAAAATACATTTGTCTTACCTCAAAATCTTTTGGCGACCTCAGCATTACTAGATGAGCTAAAAGATATAGAAAAAAGTACCAAGTTTAAAGATGACAATTTTTATAAATGCTATGTAAATAATATCCTCAAACTTAATGACACCGAGTATTTAGTTCAGTTTTACTATATGGGTATACACCAAAACGAACCCGTTTTAAGAGCAAACTATAGCATACTCGCACAGAAGAAAGGTCATCAGTTTTATTTCTATTCCCCGCTACATCAAAATACAGTATCATGGCAAACAAAAACAATAGGAAATAACACCTTTTATTTTAAAAACAATTTTGAAATCTCCAAAGCAATAGCATATACTTCAAAAATTGCAGAATATGATAGCATACTAAATATTCCCAAACAACCCACCAAATTGTATTGTGCAGAAAATTTTAATGAAGTGTTGAAATTAGTGGGAGTGGATTTCAAAGTAGATTATAATGGATACAGTCACAATACACTTATTGTCTATGAAAATACTACTAATCTAATTATCGATGGTGTTCTAGCTTCTAACCCTGAAGGTTTTGATCCACATGATCTATGGCACAGTAGAGTACGAAAAATACTTCCTGCAAAAAAAATATACAAACCAGTCGATGAAGGTTGTGCTTTCTTATTTGGTGGCAGCTGGGGATATAGTTGGGAAGAAATTCTTCAAAAATTTAAACGATTTATAGCCTTAAACCCAGATGTCGACTGGATAACTCTTTATAATGAAGGTAAAAATTATGGAGACGAAATCAATAAGGCATTAAGAGTAGATTATACCCTTAACGCTTTATTGATAAAAAAAATAAACAAGGAGAAAGGCTTTTCTCCTATCCTCAAATTACTGAGTTGTGGTAAAAAAAGCGAAGATTATTTTCCTGTATTGGAAGAAGTAACCGGTATAACCAAAAATAATTTCAATCAAAATATAGCTAAGCTGATTAAACAAATTAAATAATTGTAGATCGTACTATCTACAACACTACAAAAGAATTAAACCGAGAAGAATAATACCTCTTCTCAACAAACAATGTTTTTAACCCTTTTAAATAATTAAAAAATCGAAATCATGAAAAAAGAATTCCTAATCTTAGCCAGCCTACTTGTAATGGCTGTAGTATCTTGTAAGGATGATGCTACCAAAAAGATAAACGTAGAAAACGTAGCCGTTTCTGAAAGTCGAGATGCGAAAGTCTCAGATTTTCCGGTAATGGACTTTGCCGAAATCAATCACAATTTCGGAACCATTAACGAGGGTGATATTGTAGAACACAAATTTACTTTTACCAATACCGGTAAAGCGCCACTGGTTATTATTAGTGCCAAAGGTAGTTGTGGTTGTACGGTGTCTAAATGGCCAAAAGAACCCATTGCTCCGGGAGCTACAGGAGATATGATGGTTACCTTTAATTCTAATGGTAAACCCAATATGCAGAACAAGCAGGTAACGATTACGGCAAACACCGAAAAAGGTAAAGAAATACTTAAAATCAAAGCTATGGTTACTCCCAGAGCTAAGGCCGTAAGCGGGGCTCCAATAAGCAAATAGTCATTCTATATAGAAGTAGCTTATATAACTCGAAATCAACCAATTCTTAATAGAAGGAGCTACAGTTACACTCGGGTTAAATCCAAAACGATGAAGCTTTCTAAAAAATAGAATCTCAATGTCAAACTGAGCTTGTCGAAGTTTTTATACTATTGATAGGCAATACTTCTTGGACAGGCTCAGACTGACAATGTATTTCAAACAGCCTTATCATTTACATCTTATTTCCACTTAATTTAAACCCAACACAATGAAAACAATCATATGTCTTATCATAACTATGATTTTATCCATAATGACACTTTCTGCCCAATCTTTTAATCATGAGATCAAAACAGAGGGAAGTTCTCCTATGCTTCTTGGTAAAATCAATAATCAGGGCTTAGCACAACCGCCATATAACGAGTGGTTTTCAAAAAACCATAAAGAATACATCCCGAAACAAAGCAGTATAGATTCTTTAACAACTCAACTGCTCCCCTATACGATTACTCTTTTTATGGGTACCTGGTGCGGAGATAGTAAACGCGAAGTTCCTCGTATGTATAAAATATTAGAAGAAAGTAATTTTCCTCTGGATCGACTCACCGTTGTTGCGGTAGACCGAAGCCGGGAAGCCTATAAACAAAGTCCTGGAGGAGAACACGAAGGTTTAAATATACACCGAGTACCTACTCTGATTTTTCACAAAGACGGAAAAGAAATCAATCGTATTGTAGAATCTCCCAGAAAAACACTGGAAGAAGATATGCTTGCGATACTGTCTAAAAACTATACTCCAAAATATAGCTCGGTAATGCTTATAGATGATGTCCTTACTAAAAAAGGAACGTCCTACATCGCTAAGAACACAAAAAAACTAGTCAAACAATTTAAAGATAAGACTCAGAGTTTATACGAACTAAACACCTATGCCAGCGTTCTTTTCTATGCGGGTAAGAAAGAAGAAGCTTTAGCAATATTAGACTTTAATACTTCATTGTTTCCAAAGGAAGCAAATACTTATGTAAGCCTAGCTAATACATATCTTTATCTGGAGGATACTGCAAATGCAATCAAATACTACCAGAAATCATTAAAATTTGAAGATAATAAGAAAATACAAAACAAAATTAAAGAACTAAGCACTACATTAAATGTTTCGAAGTAATCGTAACAAGGTTTATAGACCTCACAGGTTTTAAAAACCTGTGAGGTCTGTTTTTGGTCTACATTTTGGCCCAATCGTTTACCTAAAGCATTTACAATCATCACTTTTTTGCTTCCATTCGTCACAAAGTCTATTGATATGGCGACACACATGTTTTTATTATTGATATTTGGTTAATCATTACAAGCAGGCGCATATTGTGTATCTACAATGTATATATTATTGATAATTTTCTAGATTTTTTATACCTGAATTATTGTGCCACATAGGTTTGCAATTGTAACCAAAACCATATTTCAACATTAAAAACATAATAAAAATGCCCCAATTATCTAAAGCAGACAAAAAAATAATAGACGAATTTATCAAATTAAATACCTCTCAAAATAATGCTGATTTCATTAATCTTAATGAAGAATCATTAGAGGTTATGTATAAAAAGAAAATTTCAGAAGATTTTACTTTTTTGTTAGTCAGGTGGAAGACAAAAAACGGAACTAAAACATGGGGGCTTTTGCCTTTCAATGTAATGATTAATGACATAAATGAAGAAGAATTGTTAAGAATCAAGGAGCCCGAAAGATATTTGAGGGTAATCAATCTCTTATGTGGAAAGTATTTATGTGAAAACGAACCTGAAAATATTTCTTTAATTGATGAATCATTTGAAATAGAAAATTTCAGAATGAAGTTGTTCAATAATTTTGAAGATATCCGTATTGAGTTCGATCAAAAATATGTTCATAACGGATTAGAAGTAATGAAGGGTACTTCTTCGGTACTTACCTATCTAAAAACATGCGATATTGAAATCAATTCACCTATTCAGGTATATACCAATACTTCCAAAAAAATTAAACTTAGCGTGGCTTCTTGTACCATAAAAAAGAAAAGAAAGAAATATAAGCTTTGTCAAGAGAATTTATTATTTATTGAACAAAACAATACTGGTCATTTCTTAAAATTATATCAGATGGCCCTTAACAGACAACCTGTATTTAGTAAATACCCTCTTCATTACTTTATTGGAAGTAAATTGGGCCCGATCTTCATTGGCAATAAAGAGTATGACCACTTACATCTATATTAGGTATAGTCTCTATCATCTACCAAAACCATTTACAACCATCACTTTTTTTAAATGCATTTCTCACATAGTCTATTGATACAGCATATGCACCTTTTTTATTATTGATATTTGACTATTATCAAAAACAAAAAACATCCTATGAAATCAATTATAATGCTTACCTCTGTATTTTTAACATTTACATTTCAGAGTATATCGCAAACCAAAAATGGCGAAATACTAAAAACCGAAAAGTATCGTATTACAACTCCATATGATTCTTTATCCGATTTTCTTCGATGGTACTTTCCCAAAAAAATGTATGACGAAGCAAAAAATCAAAAAACATACGAATGTTTAAAAATTAAATACTCTAGTGATACTCACCAAGTAGAAGGTTTCATATATAAGCCTATAGAAACTCAAACCAAAAAATATCCGGTCATCATCTGGAATAGAGGAGGGACTGGTAATTATGGGAAATTTGGAGAATCAGACCTGGTTACCTTTCATCAAATTGCCAAAAGAGGCTACATCATAGTGGCTTCTAACTTAAGGTATATTAATAACAAAGAAATGTACGATCAATTGGGTGGAGACGATTTAAATGATATTTTAAATCTAACGCCATTAATTAAAACGCTAGACTATGCCAATACTTCTAACATTTTTATGGTAGGATATTCGCGAGGAGCTCTTATGACTCATTTAGCAATAAAAAATAATGTTCCCATTAATGCAGCGGCTGTAATTGCTGGTGTAACTGATGCAAAAGTTTTTTATACAAATAGGCCAGAATTTATTGATGGATGGAACTACGACGGATATGTTTTTAATGGTCTTAAGAAAAATCTTCCTGATTTTGAAAATAGAAAAGAAGAATATATACTTGAGCGTTCTCCAATACGTTGGATCGACAAGATAAATACACCACTATTAATTCTTCATTCTAGAACCGATAGTAAAGTCCCTGTAGAACATTCGATTAACTTAGCTAGTGAAGCACAGAGGTTGGGTAAGGTATATAGTCTAATAATATATGACGATGATGGTCATTCTCTTCCTGGTAATAGAGATGATGTATTCGATAGAATCTGTAACTGGTTTCAAAAATATATGCAATAGTTACTATTACCTACCGTTTGTTATACGTGTACCCAGCACTATTTCATACATAATCATAAAAATTGTGCAAACAAAATACAATTACTACATAGGGAACATCAATAAAGTATTAGATTACATAGATAAAAATTTAGAAGAACCTTTTTCACTAGAAGAATTATCCTCGATCGCTAATTTTTCTAAATTTCATTTTCATAGAATATTCTTCACCATTATAGGAGAATCACCATTTCAATATATAACAAGACTTCGTTTAGAAAAATCTGCTTCCTTGATGTTATCTCGACCCGATGAAAAACTATCCAGCATAGCTTCTTTATGTGGTTTTTCTGACCTTTCTATCTTCTCAAGAAATTTCAAAAAACATTTCAATATTCCCCCTTCTTCTTACAGAGAAAATACAATTAAAAAAAGCAATACAAGTCAAACGAAGAGCAATAATAAACATATCGAAGATAAGATCGACATATACTTTTGCCCAGAATCTAAAACCACTAAATGGACAAGTACTATGGAAATTATTAAAAACGTTGAAGTAAAAAGAATTCCAAAAATGACCGTAGCATATATAAGAAGTATCGGTCCGTACAAAGGAAATGATGCATTGTATAAAAAGCATAGAGATGAGCTTTTTGCTTGGGCTGCATCTAGAGAATTGATAAATAATGCAAACTTTAACTATCTCATCCTTTATCACGATAACCCTAATGTTGCTCTTAACGACACACAAAGAATGAGTCTTTGCGTAACAATTCCTCCCGAGACCGAAACAACTGGTGTAATTGGTAAAATGGATATAGAAGAAGGAAAATATCTTATTTGTCAGTTTGAATTGTCTACACAAGATTTCCCAAAAGCCTGGGATTGGATTTATGGGCAATGGTTTCCTCAAAATCATTATATCCCGGATGACAAACCATATTTTGAGCTTTACCCAGAACAACCAAAAGGAGAAATATTTAAAGTTAACTTCTGTATTCCTGTAAAAGCAGTTTAAACAAAAGTTAGATTATATTGTTATTACAATCATCACTTTTTTACACATATTCGTCACAAAATTGATTCATATTACCATACATATGTTTTTATTATTAATATTTAGCCATATTTTGTTTTGTAGCATGCTTGATAAAGTAAATCATATACCAACGCTTATACGTAAATATGAATAAACACATATGCAATGGTACTTCTAATATAAGTACACTGTCTAAAATAAATCCAAAGAGTTTAATTGATGATTATAGAAAACAAACCAAGATTTGCTCTAAAAACGACTGTTTGAAAAAAAGCTCTATTAAGAAAAATAATAAAGCAGTTGACCGGATGTATCAAATCGTTGATTTGATTTCAAAAAACAATTGCCAGAATGAAATTGACAAATTTTCAAAATTATTATATGACAAAAAAAACAGAACTAATCTTTGGTCTGCTATTCATTTACTTGAAAAATTAACTTTTGACAAACAAACTGAAAAAACTGCATTAAAAATCATTCAAAATGTAGCTAAGGGAGATAGTATTGAGGCCTTGGGATTTCAATATTGGTTAAAAGAATATAAATCAAAATGATGTCATAAAAAATAACTTTATGAACTAAATTGGATTAATAAAAGCATAACTTGTAATCCTGAAAAATCAGAAATTCACAAAATGATCGATCAGGAAAATTCTGAATTAAATGGATTCTTATCGAATAAAAATAATAGATATTGATGATGTATATGTGACCGCTACTTACTTTTTATTTAGTACTCAGGTTCCGGATTTACCATTAAAAGAGAATATTGCATTTCAATTCATTACAGATGCATATTACCACCTCAAAGAATTTGAGTCCCGGGTTTATTTTAATACTACTAGCATTACTGCTAAAAAAATTTCTGAATTATTAAACCATTGTGCAGCCCAGGAATTGAACACCTATAATGCTATGCTTAGAAATATTGATCAATCTCCAGAGTATACTGCGATTTCTAATAGAGAAATCCAAAATTTAGAACTGATACTTGACAAAAATTGGGATCTGGTCGATACATGGGAGAAAGAAATTTTTGAAGGAATCGAATATTCAAAAACCAGTATTGAGGCTCCTTCTTCGACTATTCGATTTAAAGTCAAAAATAAAAAAATGATTAAGCACTTGGTTCCTGGATTAGAGTGGAGAACATGCAGTATCTGGGATAGAAATGAGTAAATTATAGTTCTATTATTTACAAAAAGAAATGTTGAGAAATGAACAAACTAATAATTATTTTAGTACTAATTTTTCCTTTTTCAGTCTTCTCACAAGATTGTGATTGTGAAACAAGTTTTAAATGGGTTAAAGAAACTTTTGAAAAAAATGATGCAGGATTCAGTTATGTCATTAATCAAAAAGGAAAAGAGGCCTACAAAAAACATAATCAAGAGTTCTTTAAAAAGTTAATAAACATCTCAAATAAAACAGATTGCTATGAACTGATTCGGGATTGGGTAACATTTTTTAGGAAAGGACATTTTGAAATTCGTTCACTTAATCAAGAGAATGTTAAATCAAATAATAAGAATAAAAAATGGGAAACGCTAAACCTCGAAGAAGATATATTTAAAAAATATTTGAAAAATAAAGAAGAAACCTATAATTATGAAGGAATATGGAAGTCCGACCCTTACACAATTGGGATTAAAAAAATTAATAACGAATATAAAGGTTTCATTATTGAAGCAAATGGTAGTCAATGGAAAAAAGGTCAAATAAAATTAGTTATAAAACCTGATAGTTCTTCTATATATTATATGGGAGATTATTCCTCTAAAACTTTTCAAAAAACAGAACTTTTAGGAAATGAATACTTACAATTAGGATTTGTAACTTTAAAAAGAATTTTTCCCGAATCTGAAAGCAATTCTATAATAAAAAGGTATTATAAATCTATTTCTACAGAAAAGCCCTATATAGACAGACTTAATGAAAACACACTCTTGCTTAGAATCCCTACATTTGATACTTCTCAAAAAAAATATACTGACAGCCTTATAATAAGCAATAAAAATCAAATCCTAAAAACAAAAAATTTAGTTATTGACTTAAGAGACAATGGAGGAGGTAGTATTAGGAATTATGAAGAATTATTACCTATATTATATACAAATCGAATATTGACTGTTGGTGAAGAATTACTATCGACTCAAAGAAACAACCAACGAGTTAAAGATTTTATCTCAAACCCTAATTGGTCAGAAGAAGGAAAAGAATGGGCTAGAAAGGCTTATAAAAAATTATCAGAAAATGAAGGGAAATATGTCAATTTGGAAACTACTAAAGTCACTACTACAAAATTTGACACCATTTATAAATACCCAGAAAATATCGGAATCATCATTAATCGACAAAATGCCAGTACTACAGAGCAGTTTCTTCTTGCTGCCAAACAAAGTAAAAAAGTAAAGCTATTTGGCCAGACAACATTTGGGGCATTAGATATTTCTTATACTTATCCTGCTAAATCTCCTTGTGGAGATTTTGAATTGATTTATTGTTTATCTAAAAGTTTAAGAATTCCTGAAATGACAATAGATAATAAAGGAATTCATCCTGATTATTTTATATACGATGATGTTCCGAAATTTAAATGGATTGATTTTGTAATTGATAGATTAAATTAATATATAGTATTTTATAAATACTCATGTAGATTAAGTTTAGTAAATAAAAAGAAATGCATAATATAGATCAGTCATAAACCAAAAAGGTAATATATAAAAACTATTACTATGTTAATACAATGTCATATTAAGTAACCAAGAAAAACAAACTAAAAGTAACTATGAGTTTTTTAAAAAGATTATTTGGCAACAAGGAAAAACCAATCGAAAAAGATTTTACAGATGCAGAACACCAAAAAGATTATGAATTAAAATCTAAAGGGCTTGAAGATGTTCTTGGAGAAATGCATGATCTAGTTGGCCACGCAATCATACCTTTTGCAATTGGCGGAGCTGTGGATATGTATTATTTCCCAAATCATATAAAAGGAACTGGATTTGCTACCATGGAGTTATTAGATCCAGATGGCAATGGCCCTTTAAAAAATCGCTTGGGAACATATGAATTAGTTGCATTCACAAAATATGACTATAATGCGAGCAAGGATCCCCAAACTCCTTTTAATTTGGTTGAACGAAATGCTTGCGGATTTTTAACTTCGATTGGGATGTACTCTTCTCAAGCAGTTCTTAATCCAAAAGAAACTATAGAAATCCCGAATGGAGAAGACGAAGAAAACACCTGTTTAGTATTTGATTTATACGAACCAAATGGCAAAAAATTTAAAATCGGGGATAGAGAACACCACTTATTACTTTGCCTACAATTGTTTAGAAGTGAAATGGACTATGCAAGACAAAATGGAAGTGATGAATTGTTCAAATTGCTAAAAGAAAAAGGACATTATCCTTATAGTGATTTAGACAGAGAAGCTGTAATATAAAAGAGTAACACGCAAGCTGCCACTTATAAAACACACCTGATAAGCACTAAGATTAGATTGCTTTTTTCAAAGTCTTAAAATTGAGGTCAAAAGTTTTTAATCAGACCTTTCTTTAAATTCTTCAAATAGGCTATTTTTGTGCCTTTAAAATGACGAATTTATGCAATTATCAGAACAAGAACTTGTAAGAAGAGAGAAATTAAACGCATTACGTAATCTAGGTATCGATCCTTATCCGGCTGCATTGTATCCGGTTGACTATACCTCGAAACAGATAAAGAGCAAGTTTGAAGAAGGTAAAAAGGTAATTATTGCAGGTAGATTAATGTCGAGAAGAATACAGGGTAAAGCTTCTTTTGCAGAACTGCAAGATACCGATGGTCGCATACAAGTCTATTTTAACAGAGATGAGATTTGTCCTGGTGAGGACAAACTCTTGTATAACGAAGTCTATAAAAAACTATTAGACATAGGTGATTTTATAGGTATCGAAGGAGAGCTTTTTACTACCCAGGTTGGTGAAAAGACTGTATTGGTTAAAAACTTTACACTATTAAGTAAATCCTTAAAACCTCTTCCTCTTCCTAAAACAGATAAAGAAGGAAATACTTTTGACGAATTTAATGATCCAGAGTTAAGATATCGTCAGCGTTATGCTGATCTGGTAGTGAATCCAAAAGTTAGAGATACGTTTATTAAACGCACACAGATTGTAAATACCATTCGTAATTTTTATAACGAAATGGGCTTTTTAGAGGTCGAGACTCCAATTCTTCAGCCTATCCCAGGAGGTGCAGCAGCACGTCCGTTTATAACGCATCACAATGCACTGGATATTCCTCTTTATCTTCGTGTTGCCAACGAGCTATATTTAAAACGCCTAATTGTCGGAGGATTTGATGGAGTATATGAGTTTGCAAAAGATTTTAGGAATGAAGGTATGGATCGTACTCACAATCCAGAATTTACCGTAATGGAAATGTATGCCGCTTATAAAGACTACCATTGGATGATGGATACGACTGAAAAGTTATTAGAAAAAGTAGCCATTGCACTTCACGGAACTCCCGAAGCACAATTTGGGGATAATGTCATTAACTATAAAGCACCTTATAAGCGTATTGGTATTCTTGATGCGATAAAAGAACATACCGGATATGACCTTTATAAAAAGAGCGAAGACGAAGTTCGTGAAGCAGCTAAGGCATTAGGTCTTGAAGTTGATGAAACTATGGGGATCGGAAAAATGATAGATGAAATTTTTGGAGAAAAATGTGAAGCCAATTATATCCAACCTACATTTATTATCGATTATCCCGTAGAGATGAGTCCGCTTACCAAAAAACACCGTTCTAAAGAAGGGCTTACAGAACGTTTTGAGCTTATGGTAAATGGTAAAGAACTGGCAAATGCCTATACAGAGCTTAATGATCCTATCGATCAACGCGAACGCTTTGAAGATCAACTTAAATTATCTGAAAAAGGTGATGACGAAGCAATGTTTATCGACCAGGACTTTTTACGTGCCCTGGAGTATGGTATGCCACCAACCTCGGGAATCGGAATAGGTATTGATCGATTGGCCATGTTTATGACTAATAATCAATCTATCCAGGAAGTACTATTTTTCCCGCAGATGCGTCCAGAGAAAAAACAAGTAGAGCTTAATGATAATGAAAAAGCCATCTTTGAGATTCTTAAAAAAGAAAAAAGTATGGATCTATCAGAACTTAAGAGTGCTACAGGCTTAAGTAATAAAGGTTGGGACAAGGGAATCAAAGGGCTTTCTAAATTAGGATTAACAAAAGTGACCAAGACCGATGATGCTCTAATTATAGAAGTCACCGAATAGATAAAGAATAGGGATCCTTGTTTCAAAATAGCACGTTAACATTTTTTTAACTATATTGGCGGCTATTTTATAAATAACCTCAACTATTATGAAACAAGGATTACTAACATCTATTACCCTATTGTTTTGTTTAATTTCGTTTGCGCAAAGTGCAGATTTGGATAAAGAAAACTTTAAAGTTTCTTATGTAAAACTACCTACCAAACCCATTCTGGATGATACCAAAAGAACGTATTCTACCAATCATAGGGGGATTTCAATTTCCGGATTCTCAAAAGTAAAATCTGAAGGAACATTAGATTATAATTACACGTTTAATGGTACAGAAATAGGAGAAGTCAACATCAATAAGAACAAAATTGAGAAAAAGGATAAAGAAGGAAAAGTCATTTCTGTAAGCTACGAATATATGGTAGTTGTTACCTATTCCTCTTCTGCCTCCTTATCGTTTAACAATGCAGAAACTGCAGAAAACTTCCAAAAAACATATTCAGAAAGCACTACTTATAAGAGTAGTACTTTTGGTAGCTATACCAAAGCAAAAGATTATTACAACAATAATCGACATAACTTAAGAAACAAGTATAGAACTGCTCATAAGAACACGATTATAAGCAATATCAATAGCTATGCAAATCGTGCATATGGATACATTCCTTATACAACCGAATATGAGTATTTATGGATTTTAGGCTCGAAAAAGCACCCAGAATTTCAAAAGCACCACGAAGCATTTGATAAGGTAAAAGCTTCATTTGATAAAATTAAATACGATGAGCCCATTGATGAGATCAAGAAAGAGATGGAACCCATCATCGAATATTTTAATAGTGTAATCCCTAACTACCCCGGAGATAAACGTAAAATAAGAAAGGTGCGATATGCCAGTTATTATAACATCGCAAATTTGTACTACTATCTAGAAATGCCTGAGAAAGTAAAAGAGTACGCTCAGAAAATCATCGATAATAATTATGACAAAAAAGATGGTAAATATTTTATCAAAAAGGCAGATAAGCTCATCAAATCTTTAGAGACTAATAAAACAAACACTCGGCACATGAAAGTACTTACCGAGGATCTAAGTAATGTACCAGAAGAGGAAGAGGAAGAGGAAACTGAGACTGCAGATGTAGAATTAAATAAAGCATATTTGATCACCAAAGAAAATGATACCACACTGGTTGATATTAAATCTAGTGATATTGCTTCAATCGGATACAAGTTAAAAACGGTAGAGTATGATCAAAATGGTACTCCAATCGGAAGCAGAGTAAAGAGTGCTAAAAAATGCAAAGAACTTGTTTTTGTTGATGGGCTTCATTACAGAAATATTAAATTTAAAGAATCTTCTATTAAATCCGGAGCTGTAGATGCCGGGCAAATGGTATTAGGTGGCGCTACTGATAAGCTTTGTAAAGTGCTTTTTGAGTCTGATAAGATTAATTTATATCTATTTAACGAATCTGAGATGGTTATTCTTCCTGCCGGAAGTGAAAAAGGAAAATCAACTATGGCCGCTGGTTTTGTTTTTGGTTTTAAAAAGAACCTTACCAAATATGCTGAAGGTTGCCCAACAGTAATCGAAAAAGTTGCTAATAAAGAGTACAAAAACAATCAGAAAAGTTTATTAAAGTTTTGTAATGAACTTACCAAATGTAGTAGTTCAGCAACTACTCAAGACGGAAACTAATAGCAAAAGCTAAAGATCACTACATAAAAGAGGTTGAATTCTATGATAAAGTATAGAATTCAACCTCTTTCTTTTTAAACAACTTTGGTAATACAAGGCAGAAAATCTAAATTTTAATCAAAATTAATGACTTTTTTAGTTTAAAAAAGACTGCACAGCTCTGTGTAAAATCTACTGCCGATATAATGGTTAACCGTAAATCATACCATCAAAAAAAAAATCGTCCCTCGATTTTTCTTTTTATCACTATTTAAACCTAATTCGTCACAAACATCTTATTTCTATAGCATCATTTCTAACATCTAATCTATGTTTGAGGTAAATAATAATGATACATACAAGGGGGTAATTATTCTAAATAAAAAGGCTAGTCACTGGTGTTTATCATAATCACGACTATAGAATAAGGCATAGATCCCAGATGCCTTAAAAAAATGCCTGGGAGACATTTATATAATTAAAAACAAACAACATGTTAAAAAACATTAAAAATTTAACAGGAGTAAAAGAGTTAACAAAAAACACACAAACTAAGATTAATGGAGGAACTGCCCCAGATTACTGTAATAAAGGATGTGAACATAGAGGAGGAAGATGCAGATGTTATTAGTAATGATGTAGATTAGAGTCTAACTAATAAACCATGTTAAAATCAGTATTTGATTTTAAATAAGTCGAACTCTTTTTTGACATCTAAATAGTGCAACCTAATTCTGGATCATGTTTTACATAAATAAAAAAACGCAACCTTACCGGTTGCGTTTTCCCCTCAAACAATTTCGGATACACAAGACTTTCCCAGTTGTCTTCGAACATACTTTTCTAACAATGCAATAATGACATCCTAGTACATCCGGGTATTCCTTGCCGAAAATGTTATCCTTACGTATTCTCAACTTTAAAGATTTGGATATCACAGATCATCAATATCCAAAATCAAATAATTCCCTTTCGATCAATTATTTATATGTAGCAAAGATATCTATACTATTATATATAAATGTTACCTATATATTAAATAACCTTACAAATTTTACGTTTTTGCCGTAGTATTTTCAGTTTGCAATATATAAATATTCCTAAAGCTCGCAAAACCTTGAAGTTTTATAATAAACAATTATATTTGAATATCTAAACACAAATCAGATGCCTTTTATAACAGACGAAGAATTACAGGGTTTTAAAGATCAAATAGAAAAAGTCGAAGAATCTAAGCGTGCTGTGGATTATGCATGTAACAAAGCTGTAAAAGACGAAAAAGAAAACTCTCGAAAATTTAAGATCGCAACTATCATACTAGGTATCATTGCATTACTAGGTGTTGCAGGGACTGTGTATTTTATGAATTTTAATACTCCAGAAAATATGGTTACCAAGAAAAAGCATAAATCTGAGGTAACTACACGGGATACTAAAATCGCTGAGTTAACAGAAACGGTTAAAAACCTATCTATGAATCAGGAATTAGAATCAGATTCAGGTGGTAGCGGAGTAGGAAATGGTCGTTCCTTGCAAGATGAATTGGTATATGCTGTACAAATCGGAGCTTTTGAAAGTATAGATTTGTCTATGTATTCTGAGAATTTTGTGAATTTCAGACAAATTAAAAGTGGTGGATTTAATAAATATGCCTTAGGAAATTTTGAAACACTTAATGAAGCCAAAAAATTTCGTAGAGAATTGGTACGACTCGGGTTTAGAAATGCTTTTATCGCTTCATATCAAAACGGAGAACGACTACAGATTGAAGAAGCCTGGTAACTTCGGGTTCTGATATAATGGATACCCCGACGTGAAAACGCCGGGGTATCCCCATCAAAACTAACTAACCAACTCAATGCAACAACTATACATGTACTACAACATATTTTCTACCTGATCTCTTGTAGTATACTCCTTTACATCTGTAATATTTTACACCTCTTACTTTTACTGTCTTATATCCTCTGGGTAGGGTAGCCACCCGTACTCCGGCAGGAACGCTAACTCGTTTATAAGCTCTATTCTTTTTTACATACCATACACCTGCGCTTCTATAATAGTTTACATTTTTATGCACTATAATTTTAGGGTGATGTACTTTGGTAACCACAACTCCTCGTACCGGACGCACTTGTACCGCAGTAGCACAAGACGTCATTAAAAACCCAAACAATACAACCGGCACCACTATTTTCATTACATTTTTCATATTCCTTACTATTTTGATTTCTAATCATAAGACCTTAGAATTACAAAAAGGTTTAATTTGGGAATATTAAAAATGTGTTTTTTATCATTGAAAAAAGCGTCAATTCGAGTGGTTTTTCATAATAAAATGGAGAAAAATTGTATCGAGAATAGCTTTTTTGATCAAAAATCCTATTCTCGATACACTTCTTCCTACGGTCGAAGCACTCGAATTGACGAATTTCGGATCAAAAAATATCAAAATGCATAACAATTCATTCTACATACTCCTGTATCGGTATCCCTTCGATAATTACATCTTCTAAAACCGATGCACCATCTTTAACATATACCACCGCATAGACATCATCTTTTTTATTATTTCTATTTACATCTCTATAGGCTTTTTCTGCATCGTATGCTTTGGTTTCTTCCATATAAAATCTATCAAATGGTAGCTCAAACTGTATTTCATCATTATACGTATTCGTTACTTTGGCCATAACATAATCACCACCAATATCAAGAGGTTCTCTACTTATCTGAACAACTTTTGCAAAGCCCTCATCATCATTTTCTATATACACTCGTACCTTATCTCCGTATACATAAGTACTATCTGATGTTTTAAAAGAATTCATTTCAAACTGAAGTGTAATATATTTCCCTCTAAACGGATCTGTAGGATCAATAGGTCTGGTTTTAAATTTATATGCAGTACCCGATATCAGGATATCCTCGTTATCAAAAATCATCTTTAGCGGAGTACCAATTTGTACTACTGCCAAGACTATAAATACTATAAAATAAATCGGTTTCATCTGTTCTTTTTTTATTGTTTTTAATATCTCTTGTCACACTGAATCTGTCGAAGTGCTTTCAAATTTGCGTTTTCAAATGTCTTCGACAGGTTTGTCCTGAGTTTATCGAAGGGCTCAGACTGACAATTAAAAGCTTAACTAAATAGACATTACACTATTTATGTATTAGAATATATCATCAAACTACTTCTTAATGCGCTGTTGTTTTTTCAGCATGATATAATTGGTTAAAAAGAACCCTGCTCCTACCATCACAAATAAAATCCCTCTAACAACAAAGCTCATTCCCGTATCAAAAAACCTACAGATGATCAGTATCGAAATAATCAATAATCCATAGTTAAGGATCCCGAAGTTAACTTTATCTGCTCCAATTTTTATGGCAGACATACCCAGGGCAAATACCAATACATTCATTAATACCACAGGTAAAATTCCTGTATCGGGAAGTAAGAAGTATACTAACCCAAAGACTACAAAGGCTACCTGAAACAGATTAACAGCTCGTATTCCCTTTCTTATAACAGTATACCCCAAAACAGTGATACTTAACAAGGATACTACTACTGCTGTATAGAGCTCCTGGGTATCATAATTAAATGTCTCTGGGAGTTCGTCCCATATCCAACGAAACGTAAAAATCATCAGCGATACTATAGTCCCTAGCGAACCAATGATCAAAAAACCATTTCTAAGTGTTCTTAACTCTTTAAATACAGGAAGTTTTCCTATAGAATACAAGAGTCCAAACATGGTGATGTACATCACAAAACCAAGATCTTCACTACGACCTATAAAAGCACTTAATGCAATTGCAATACTTGCCGGAAAAATCCAGGTAAAAATGGTAACTGTATTGCTAGCCGTATTTTTTGTAATAAGGGTGTAGTAATACGGTAGTATTGCTCCTATAAACGCAATATACAACCAGGGAGTTTCTGTATTTCTATAGTTCCATAACCCAACTTCTACCGCATAGTAGGTACTTAGCAGTATCGTAAGCAAGGCAACTGCATGCGATCGTAACAAGTATACCAATGGTAAGCAAAGTACAATCCAGGTAAGTAAAAAAGAACCTAATTCTCCCGGGATATTATAAATCTGACTTACCAATGCCATACATGCACCCACTGCGAAAAAAAGAAAAGTCCCTGATGCTTCTTTCCAGGTGGCACTTTTATTTTTTAGTATAGAAAAACCAGCAAAAATCTGACCCAATAGTAAAGGACCAAATGCTAAAATTGTTTTTGTTAATCGCGAAAAATCATCCCAATTGTGTGCCAGCATTAAAATAATACCCGACCCGACTAATAACGCTCCAAAAATCCCAAAGATCATAAACAGCTTATTAGGCTTTCCCACATCTTTGGTAGCATAGTATTGCTCTATTTTATCTGCAAGCTCGGGAGAAATGATCTTATCTCCTACCAGTGTTTGCAACTCTTTATTAAATTTTGAACTCATAATATTATGTTGTTTAGTGAACTTTTAATCCGTTGTGCATTTTAGAATTAAAAAGTATTAAAATGTCAATCGATAAAACTGTATACAGGAATATTTACAAATTATAACATGCACCAGTTTTGCACTCATCTCTACTTATCTTTTATATTCAGATATGTAATAAACACAGAATACGCGGCGATACACATGGGTATAATCTCTAAGAAAATCAACTCTCTGTTACTATTCATATGTAGATCATTTATTTCCATTTGAAATAAAACACCATATAACAAAACTATACCCCAGTATACCAGTACATTCTTTTTTACCATGGCACTTCGTTTTTTCCATTGAATAAAAAAAACCAACCCAATACCAAGTTGAATGCCGCCAAGAAAAATCTGAGCAAATAATCCATCTTTCTCTCCCATAATTCCGTAACACCCTAAGGTGATTACAAAAGCCAATGCATTGATTATAAGTGCTATATTTTTGATTTCTTTCATCTTTATCAGATTTATTAATAATCATAAAAAGACAGCCGCAGCCACACGGCCGTCTTCTTTAATCATCAAAACAAGAGACCTCAAGCCTTCCTAAGGTCCCTTCTTTTGATTTCATTTTGTTAACCTTTATAACGAAGTGCTAATGCACAATTCGGCAACGTCGTTTAGTTAAGGATAATATTTAAAATTTCTTGTCACACTGAGCCTGTCGAAGTACTTTTCAAATTTGTGTTTTCAAATGTCTTCGACAGGCTCAGACTGACAGCTAAAAGCTTAACTTAACGTCATTGATAATTCGGATTTAATTACTCCTCACTGTTTTCGATAAACTTTTTATCCCTGGTATTCTTCTGTACTGCAATGGCAGCAAATAAACTTAGGGTAAAAGACATCCCATAAAACCCTTTTTCACTAAGCTCCAGGTCGGCATTCCATAAGCCGATAATCAGCAACAAAATAGAGGTAAGCGTGGTAAACCAACTAATCCCATAATAGATATCGGTAACCGGGATTCCCTCTAGCCTATCTCTAACACTTTTTTGCACAGATACTGCAGAGAACAATCCAAATAGCAGGATCGTAAAGTAGTACCCTTTCTCGTTAAGTACCATACCTGCATTCCATAATCCAGTGCAATAGGATATCATTCCTATAAACAGTGCAGACCATGATGCTGATATAAAAGCCGGCGTTGGCTTTTGATCATATACTTTGTTTTCTTTCTTTTCTACATTTTCGATTACGGTATCCTCGGATACATCGTTACTAAATTTGTAATTCATAATTATTGTATTTTGATGATTCAATAAAAATTCGAATTGTTCATTCGAACAGGACAAATGTGCGATGATATGCGTTGATATAAAACTCTATTTATCAAAAAAACTTACGATATATTTATGTTAATAATCTAACTGTATCAATATTCATAGTATCTTTATCAAAATTATACTTACGATACAATGCATGTTATTTCTTCTATAATACATACCTTATCTGATGAATCAAAGCGAGCTTTTGTTACGATATTGCGGCAAAAGAATAAAAGAAACGATACCAAAAACATACAGTTATTTAAGCTTTTGGATACCACATCAACGGCTAAAGATCTCGATATCCAGATTTATGGCAAAAGAGCTAAGGGTGCGTATCACGCGCTATGCAAAAGATTGCATGATACGCTCATTGATTTTATTGCGGCCAAAAGTTTTGAGGAAGAGACTTCAGAAGAGATGGAAACCCTTAAGCTCCTTAGAGCCAGCAGGAGTTTCTTCGAACAAAAACAATATAAAATTGCTTTTAAAACCATTGCCAAAGCAGAGCAAAAGGCCAAAACCTATGCACTTTTCAGTATCCTAAACGAGATTTACTACACCCAGATCCAATATGCGCATCTTAACCGTGGGATAGCAATAGAGGCTTTATTTGCTAATTTCAGGAGTAATAAAAAATCACTACAACAAGAAGAAAACTTAAACCTGTTTTATGCCACCGTGCAGCACGAACTCATGAAACAAAGAAGAGATGCCGTACCGATTATAAAAAATACCTTATCCAGATTTGGATTATCGATCACACAAGACCTTACGTTTCGATCCTTATTTAAGATCCTGGAGATTACAAACCAAACCGCTCATATCACCAGGGATTATCGCACTATACTTCCTTTTGTAGAAGAAGTCTATACACAAATAGATGCCAAAGAGGATGTAATCGACAAGCACCTCTTCTACCATATCCAAATCCTGTATTATGTAGCCAATTCTTATTTTAGGAGTAAAGATTTTACGACCTCGCAGCAGTACCTAGCTCTTATGCACGAGGAGATGAAAAAACACCAGGACAAGTATTACAAGCGATTTTTTCCGCAATACACCTTACTACACTCACTCAATCTTAATTATACAGGTCGGGCAAAAGATGCAATCATGATCTTAGATACTTTTGATTATGAAAAGTACAAAGATCAGATCGCATATATCCTGGATCTTAAACTAAGTCACATTGTATATTATTTTCAGCAACAACAGTATAAAGAAGCCCTGGATATTCTTAATGATTTTTATCATAGTGATCACTGGTATACCGAAAAAGCGGGCCTGGCTTGGGTAATTAAGAAAAACCTGATTGAGATTCTGTTGCGTATAGAGTTGGATCATATCGATATTGTAGAATCCAGAGTAAACAGTTTTAAAAAGAAACATGGGGCTTATCTCAAAAACAATAGAGAAACGCGGGCATCAGAATTCTTAAAACTAGCCACTATGTACTACCGCAAACCAGAGGTGGTTACTACAGCAGCATTTAAGGGTAAGATGTATACTACACTCACCACTCCTACCCCCGAAGACGAAGACATATTTGATATGAGTTTTTATGCCTGGATAAAGACTAAGGTCGAAGGTAGTACGCTGTATGAAAACACTTTACAGCTGGTACATCAATAAAAAAAGAGATGAAGTATACCAACAATCATATTAATTTGCTAATTTCCTGAAAAATTTAAACCCAGATTAAACAGAAATCGTTCAATGCCATTAGATAATCTTGAATTTTTATCCATTACAGATCAAGCGCAGGATTTCCCGATGCATTATCACGATACGTTTTGTATCTCTTATGTTCGTTCGGGAATCGAGCAAACGCAATTACAACACCAAACTTTATTATGTAGTGCCGGTGCAATTTCTATTACACATCCTTACGAGGTACATACCACGCCTGTTTTAGACAAAGATATTGGGGTGAGTTTTGATACGCTTTATCTCTCTAATGATGTGGTAAAATTCTTTCTTAATGGTAAGACCTTACACTTTTCAGAACGCGTTATTCATGATAACACCCTAATTCGATTGTTTTTTCAATTAAAAGAAGCCCAGGAAAAACACGACCTAAGCATAACCGAGCAGTATTTAAAAAACTTTATCCGGCAACTAAGCCTGTACTCTACTGTTTCGGCTTATCAATATGATGATTGCATTCGGGATTTTAATACCATTACTTGTTATATCGAAAACAACCTTACTCAAAAAATCTCTTTAGAAGATCTGGCTAAAATCGCCAACATTAACAAGTTTAGTTTTACCAGAAAATTTAGAACAGAGACCGGTTTAACACCGATAAACTATCTGTTAATGAAAAAGATCATGGCTGCCAAAACGGCTATCCAGAAAAACTCAGAACTCACCCAGATCGCTTACCAGTATAACTTTACCGATATGGCTCATTTTTCGAGAACTTTTAAAAGGTATATTGGTATATCGCCCAAAGTATTTCAGGATCGGTTGATACCAGTTCTCAAATAAAATTACTTACTAACTTGTTAATTTTCATTTATACATTCTTACGTCACAACTTGTCCCGAATTTTCCTCGGGATCGAGTGATTTCATCAGTAGCGATAGCGGTTGATAAAATTGTACTTCGACAGGCTCAGCAGAGCTATCGAGATGCATTTGAAAACGATAATATGATGGGTTCTCGATACAATTTTTCTCCTGTCATCTCGAGCGTAGTCGAGAGGACATTACGAAAAACCACTCGAACTGACGCTTTTTTAAACATTTTGGCTTCGGTCGCACTCAGATTATAAAATTGTCAATATTATACAAGCCTGTTACACAAGATGCCTCGTTCTTTGTAGAAATCATTTTATATATGAAGCATCTTATCGCAATCCTTAGTATCACCCTTCTTTTTTCCTGTAAATCTGAAAAAAAAGATCCGCTATTCGCTATGACCCAAGATCAAATGGAAGAAGATTTTCAACTCTTTCAATCTATATATGAAGAAGCGAATGCTGGGCTTTATAAATACCATAAAAAAGAACAGGTAGATAGTGCTTTTGCTGCGAACAAAGCTCAGATTTCAGAAAATACATCCTATCGGGAGTTTTATACCCTGCTTTGGAATGTAATTGATTACACAGGAAGTTGCCATAATGGTCTGACCTATCCCCAGGCTGTGGACGATGCGTTAAACCCCAAAGACATTTTCTTTCCTATCCCATTAAAATATATCGACGGAAAATTCTATACAAATTACACCTACAACACTATTGCTATGGGTAGTGAAGTACTTGCTATCAACAATATGCCAATAGACGAAGTAGCAAAACGCTGCGGACATTTTATAAGTACCGATGGGCATAACCAAACCGGTAAGTATACCGACTTAGACTCTGACTGGTTTGCTTTTTATATGTATCTGGTATTTGGGGAGCAGCAGCAATTTACATTGCAGTACAAAAATAAAGCTGAATCTACATCTGCAACGGTGCAAAGCGTAGATTATATTACCTTTTTTAATAATTATCAAAAGCGTCATTCTGCGGCATATGATAATCGTATTACCAAAGACTACTTCTTTACATACAAAGACAGCATCGGGTATCTCAACATCAACACCTTTGCTATGGGAGGTCCCAAGTCTGAAGGTCATAAGCAATACGCTACCTTTTTGGATTCGGTTTTTATAGCGATAAAAGAAAACCATACCCAAAAGCTTATTGTGGATATAAGAGGCAATGGTGGTGGTAATGACCCAAACGACTTATTACTGTATTCCTATCTCACAGATCGAAGTTTTAGAGAAAATACTACGGCACATACTCTTTTTCAGGAGGTTCCTTTTCCTGATTATTATCTCGACGATGACATCGATGAGCTAGCCAAAGAATTAAAAGAAGAGCACTCGGTTTTTAAGGATGGTAAATATTATCAAAACGCTACCTTTAATACCGCATGGCAACCCAAACCAAATGCATTTACAGGCGATCTGGTACTCTTGATTGATCCTCCCGTAGCATCGGCCGGCTCTCTATTTGCCAGCTTGGTAAAAAGTGACGATAACACTACCGTAATTGGGGAAGAAACATTGGGTGGGTACTATGGACACACAGGACACATCCCCGTATATTATGAATTACCTAATTCTAAATTAGAGCTCAAATTCTCGATAGTTGATCTGGAGCAGGATGTTCGACAACTACCCGATGAGCAGTATGGCGATGGCGTACAACCCGATGATAAAGTGGTACAAACCTACCCCGATTTCCTTACCCACCGAGATACACAACTAGAGTATGCGATTAAAAAGATGAGTTTGAAGTAACCCTTCGACTACGCTCAGGGTACGCGATGGTTTGTTGTAATATAGTTACCCTGTCATTCCGGACTTGATCCGGAATCCACAATCACATCTCCCTTTTCATAAAAATACCTATATCTGTACCCTTCGACGTGCCTGTCCCGAGTTTATCGAAGGGCTCAGGGTACGTGGTCACCCGTTACACTATAGTTTCCCTGTCATTCCGGCACTTCGTCTACGCTCAGCATAGACTTCAGCCAGAATCCATAATCATATCTCTCTTTTCATAAAAATACCCAATACAGGGTATTGAATGCCTTTAGAAGAATTACAACTTTTGAGTGTTCAATTACAACACATAAATATGAAAATAAATTATAAAGGGAATTATGAACAAGTTAAGTTAGCAGTCGAAGATGCTAATGAAGTATTATATTCTAATGAAATTTATGAATTAATAAGGCAACGTACTAATTTTAATTGTTCGGAAAAAACTCCGCAAGAAATTGCTGATATCATTCAAAACACCAGCTTGGAAGTCGAAGTTAAACTATACAAACCAAGATGGAGATTTAGCAAAGTACTTGGATACTTTGTGAAGAGTAAACCAAATAATCTTTTTCTTAATTCCAGAAAATTATACCGAGATACAAGTTCGATAAGTAATACTATTGTACACGAGTATGTACATGCAGTGGATAATAATTTTGACAATACGATCATTGATTTTGGCCATAATTGTGGGACTTTAAAAAACACTGCTCCCTACGTTATCGGTAACATTGCAGAGATAATCATTGACGGAAACGAAATTGATGATATTGATTCTTCTTTAAAACATTTTGAAAGTAGAACTATGGTTCATTGTTTTATTGATGGCAACCAGCCTTTTTCGAAAAACGAAGAATTAATTATTGAAGAAACCAGAATTTACTAAAATGAAACAGCTATTTACACCCGTAGTAGTTTTTATGGTATTCGTATCTGCTACTTACAGTCAAATTATTGATATTGATTATTCAAAAAAAGGGGAGTCACTTACCGAAACAAGAGAAGAAAAGGAAAACCATTTAAACTAAATGACAGACTATTACAAAATACTGGGGATTGAAAAATCAGCTTCTCAAGAAGAGGTCAAGAAAGCGTACCGAAAATTATCAATAAAGTTTCATCCAGATAAAAATAACGGAGATGCATTTTTTGAAAATATGTTTAAACAAATTCAAGAGGCATATGAAACTTTAAACGATGTTCAAAAAAGAAATGAGTATGATAGAGAAACAAATCATCAGGATTTCAATCAAGATAATTCATATTCAAATTTTAAACCAATAATAGATTTTTTCAAATCTAATAAAACTTTATTTTATAGTGGAGATGAAATAACATTTGAATGGAGAACCTTTAATGCAGACTTGGTTGAAATTAAACCATTTGGAATAGTGAGTGCAAATGGCAGCAAAACATTAAAGCTCAACAACATTAATAAACAATTCATAACGATTGAACTAAAAGCCACAAATACAAATATCTCTAGATATGTATCTAAACAGATTATTCTAGAAAATAATGTATTTAGAGATGCTAAAACACAATCAACTCATAAAAGTGGATTTTCTGGCACTTACAAAAAAACAACTTCATATAGTTCTGCTAATAACATAAAATCAGAAACGTTTTGGTCGGCAAAAGGTAGATTAAGAAGGAAGGATTATCTTAGTAGATTAATTTTATTAGGACTGCTCTCTGGAATTGTAGCGGCAGTAATTGAAAATTCTCGCAATGAAGTAGTTTTGTTTTTTTCTTCAATTATAGCGATTGCTTGTTGGATAATAATAACAATTCAAGCAATAAAAAGATTACACGACATTAATATGAGTGGTTGGTGGTATTTTATTCTTTTAATTCCTTACATCAATCTAGTTTTCGGGCTATATGTTCTATTTGCAGACGGAACAGAAGGAACTAATAAATATGGAGCCGACCCAAAGAATCGATAAAAACTTCATACCTACTACCTAAAACCCAAAATCTAGTTCCATATCGTATCCTGAGCCCCGTCGAAGGACACACCTACTATCCCATACAAAAAACTTTCTCACCCACCATGTGGTTTCCCGTAACCGTAATAAAAAAGGTAGCTGTAGTTTTACATAAAACGTTGGTAAGCATGAGTTTTTCTGGTAAAAACTAATGCTTGTCGATACGTATAAATGGGCGTATGTGTGTTGAGACATATTTACTGTAGTTAGCTTTAATTTAAACAAATGAATGAAATATCAGAATTTAAACGCTTAGCGAAAAAAATAAAGAACAATAAAGAATTTCAGAAAAGAAATATATCTGAGTTAATTAAAATTATTCCATTCATTGGAAGTTTAATCGAAGAAAACATATTTGGTCCTGAAAGAGATGCAAATTTAGAGTCAAGATTTATTGCTTTAGAAGATTTAGCCTCAAAAGCATTAATGAAAGAAGATGTCTCTAAAATTATAAATGTTTTAGAGCAACACACATTAATATTAAACCGATTTGTATTTGAAAATGAAAATTTACTACTAGAAAACGCAAACGAACTAAAAAGAGTAAAAGTCGGAATTTCATTTGTAGAACAGGACATTAACTTAGCTAAGTCAATAATTAAGCAATTGAAAAAAAACCAAATAGATGTTGTTTCAAATAACTTAAAATTTGCAGACGAAAATAAGATTAGTTATAATGAATTTTTACCTCCAACTGTTGATTCACTAATTGTTTTGTATAGTAGTAATTACGAAAATCATAATAGTTCTTCTTATAATAAAAACACTTATCTAAATAAAGGTATTGAATTAAAAACACCTATAACTACGATTGCTTTTAATGAAATAACTAACTCGAAATTACCAATAGAAAATTCATTAAAAAAAGTTTTTCATTCTAACGAAGTATCTGATATAATTGACACTTTTTTCTTTGACAACTATATTGAGTTAAAAGAGAAGGAACAAGATTTAATCACAAAATATTCCGATGTAGAAACAATATTAAAACTCTATAACTCAAACTTTAATAAAATTGAAAGTTATGAAAAAAACAAAATAGGGTTTGAGTTATACGAATTAAAAAATCTTACTGGGTCAAGTATTTTTTGTGTGTATCTCTATGAAAACATATATATAAAAAACACTTTAAAATTCATTCATAATAACTGCATAAAAAATAGCGAAGAATATTTTATTCTTGTTCAAAAGACAAAAAGATATGATCAAGAAAAAAGAATAGATTATTTAAAAAAACATGCAAGAAAGAATACTAATGCATATTATATAGATGATTTTATTTGGGAGAATTTAACATCTTCCTATTTTGAAACCAAGCAAACATATACCAATACATCGTTTATACCTCCAAACTTATTATACCAGAAAAAAACATTTGACAATTTCAATTTTTTTGACAATTGGTTGTATAAAAAAAACTCTCCTACTCTTATTATTACCGGCTCTGGCGGAATTGGAAAAACCACACTTGCTAAAGAATTAACTAACAGAATAAACAATAGTGCTAATAAAACTAAGGCTATTTATATTGATGCATTAAAAATCTCGAGTTCAATTTTACATTTAACACATAATAATGATAACATTAATTTATATTCATTTTACGAAAGTAGTGTAAGTAAAAACTCAACACCATCGTTAAGCTATGATTTGTTTAGAATAAATATTGATAATGGAAACCTAGTAGTTATTATAGATGGTCTTGACGAAATCATTTCAAGATTGGGCGAACGATTTAATATTTCAAATTTTTTTGAAACTATACAGAATTTCACAGATGGAGTTGGAAATGGAAAAGTTATTTTAACTTCCAGAAATCACTTTTGGAATATTTCAAAATCGTTTTTTTCAAATTCCCAAGAAATCGAAATTTTACCATTTAACAAAGATAAAGCTCTAGAGTATTTTGACAATTTATATCCCAATTCTCCGAAGTTAGTTAAAAAAGCTATGAGAATTTCTGAATCAATCTTAGGAGACATATCGAACAATGACTTTATACCTTATGTTTTAGAATGTGTTTCTTTTATAATTGAAGACTCTACTGAAAGTGGAAAATATTATGACCCTGATTTCAATTCCACTATTTTAAGACAGGATATTAAAAACGATTTTATTTTGGGTAAATTGTGTGTAAGAGAAGAGCAAAGAACAGAACAAATTGATGTTGACCAACAATTAGAAATATTTTATGAAATTGCAAATAAGAACATTCAGAAAGATGAATTTCATAGTGCCTGCAAAAGAATAAGTAAAATAGACATCAATGATAGACAAATTGAAACTTTCCTCTCGCATCCAATAATTGATAGTTCAAATGATAATGTTAAGTTTAAGTATGATTTTTTTAAAAACCACATAAAAAGCATATATTTAAATAACTTATTTAATATTAATGATTTATCAATTAACGAAAATCATATTGATATTTTTTCAAACCTTATCTCCTTCAATTCTTCTTTTACTTTAGATATTTCTGAAAGAATAAATATTGAAAAAGAGGATTTAATGTATAGGTTTTTAGTCTTACAAGAGGAGATTAAAAATAAGTCAGAAATAAGTACAGAAGCGAAAAATAAGTCAATCTCTTCTCTTTTTATTATTTTGTTAAAAAACAATGTACATAAATACAGCTACAGTAGCGAATTAAACACACAATTATTGGTAGAATTCTTTGGAAAAACAAATGGTACAATAGACGCTCTAAATATAATTGATTTATCTTGTAATGATAGTAATAAAATAATATTTGATTTTTCAAATATCAAATTTGATAATGCTTTTATAAGTTCCTATGATTATTTTTGGGAATGTAAATTCAATGCTAATACAGAATTTTCTAATTCATATTTTTATAAAGTTCACAAGAGCAAAAAAATTAATACTAGTGCGAAAGAAACCAATTTCATCAATGTAAAAGGGTCAGATGAAACATTTAAAAGAGTTATTTCTGAATCAAAATTTTTTAATAAAAATAAAGATAGCAAAATAATATCCGATTTACATCAATTCTTTTCACACTTTTGCAGTAATGGAATAGTTGACCGAAAAATATATCCTAGGATAAACCAATTATATCAACGGAAATACATTAAACTCGACTCACTTATAAAAATTTTAGAAAAAGAAAATATTATTAAAACCTATTCTTCTCCTAAAAATATTGTTACAATAGAAATTTTACATGAACATCATCAAGATATTCTTAAATTTTATTCTAATAGAATTTCAGGAGGTTGTATCAAAGAAATATTTAATGTAATAAAAAATAAATAACAATATAGATAAAAACTTAACACCCAAAACCTATATCGTATACAAAAAACTTTCTCACCCACCATATGGTTTCCCGTAACCGTAATAAAAAAGGTAGAAGTAGCTTTAGGGGATTAAAATATAAAAGCGTGGATAGGCAGGAGTTCAATGATAAAAATAAATGCTTGTAAACGATTATAAATAAGTACAAACGGGTGTATAGTTAGTTACCAAGGTAACTATACATAATTGTTGGCAACAAGCTGAAGAAACAGAATGGCAAAGTCATATTATAAATCAAGACCAGTAAAAGCTAATCCGAAATTCAAATCGAAATTTGAAGAAGCTATTCATAATTTTTCAGGAGCTTTCATTGGGAGTAAAGAGTTTAATCATTCTCTTACAAAAGGAGAACAAAGAGAAATACCTCTGAAAAACTTTTTATCGAAAGCCTTACCTTCTAATTTTGAAATTAAATCTGGAGAAATAGTTGATTGTTTTAATAACTCAAGTCCTCAACTTGATATAATGATTTATGACAAATCAAAAACCATTGAATTTTTTAATTCTGATGCTTCAATTATTCCAGCTGAATCTCTACTTGTTAGTATTGAAGTTAAATCAAAATTGAATAAAGCAGAAACTAAAAAGATTCTCAAAAACGCGACGGATTTAAAAAACTTGAAACCATTCAAGAAAAAACCAGTTTTAAAACAAAGAGATGATGATAGTAAAGCTGCACATTGTAGATATTTCCATTGTGTTTTTGCATATGAAACAGATTTTACTAACCCTGATTGGGCTAAAAGTGAATATGATAGATTCAAAAGTGTAGCTCAAGAAACAAAAACCGATTTGAATTCAATTGACAGGATTTATGTAGCAAAAAAGGGCTTAATCAATCCTTCTGCTGAACAAGGAGTGAATGAGATAGATGGAAAGGTTAGAACACTTATGTATTTTTTTAGTCATATGTTAAACTTTGCTATGCGAGAAAACGGACGAAGAGCACCAGTTCCATACGAACTCTATGCTGGAAGACAATCACAGGGTTGGAAATCATTGAAATAAAAAGTCATTCTACCAATAGAATATTACCAGATAGCGAAATGTTTTTTTGACCTTATAAGTAAAAAATAAAAAGTTTTGACTAAGTGTGTAATTAAAAGGATAGTTACTTTTAATCTTGCACTAACCATAGCCGAGAAGTTAGCAGTAATTAGGATTTGAAAAAGAGAAGATCACCAATATCAAAAAGTTTACAAAAAAATAGTGTATCAGCTATGTTTGCCGCAATTGAAATACACAATAAACCTGTATTTCATTATCGATACGAAGTTGTTGTGCTTCTAATGATAAATGCATGGGAACTAATTTTAAAATCCTACTTATACAAATTCACAAAAACTAAAATTTTTCAAAGTGATGGAATCTCAAAACCTTTTTTGGATTGTTTGAATGCCACAGAATCAAATCTAGGAAAAGAGTTTCTTCCAACTAAAGAAAATCTATCCTTACTCTATGGTTACAGAAATAAGGTTGCTCATTTTTACTCTGAAAAACTTGATGTAATAATCTATTCTCTACTTAAGAAATCATTGATTTTCTATGACTTTTTTATCAAAAAGCATTTTAAAATCGATATGTCAAATGAACTCGGAATAGTGTTAATTCCTATAGGGTTTAAAAAGTTTTTTTCTCCGCTAAATTTCTTAACAAACGAATCAGCAATAAAAGATTCAAATTCGGAAGTTAAAAAATTTGTTAAGGACATAATTGACTCATCAACAAGTTTGAATAACCAAGGAATTGACGAACCGATTATTGTTGATTTTAAAATGAATCTGACAAATATTAATAGAATAAAAAACGCTGATATTGTTGCCGGTATTGATAATTCAAAAATACAGAATACTACATTTTCAGTAACAAAAAACTCCGGTTTGGTCAAAGTTTCACCAGATGCAAAGGAATCAATTATATTGACAAGGGATAAAAATAAAAGCCAAGGTGTCTTACTTTACGAAGAGTTATCAGATGGTATTTTTGATGAGATCAACAATATTGTTGATGCTAATAAATTACTAGCTAAAGGTGACCGTAAATTTATGCTTGGTCAAACAATGTATTTTAGAATTTATGCAGAAAGACAATTCATAAACTTTAACCTTCTTACATTTGAAATGCTTGTAAAAGCAGGTCTGTTTAATTTTTACGCTCCTTCTTTATTTTGGCTATCGCAATTATCATCACAAAAGATTAAGGATATTTTAGACAGTTTACTAGACGAAGCTAAGTCACCAAATGTTACAAATTTGATTAAACTTTCGGTTCTTCTTGGCGATGAAATTTCCAATTATTATTTCGACCAAGTATATGAAAGGTATCGAGGAGTGACACAACCGCCACAATTTTATTACACATTCTCAGACACAAGAAAATATAGAAGATCAGACACTATATTAAAAGCCTTAAAATCAAATGGTCAAAAGAAATTAACTATCAATACTGACACTTATGAATATCGACATATTTTGAATAATCCAACAATTGGAATTAATATTCTATCAAGCTTATGTATGGATATATATAACGGTGATGTCAGTAAGAGATCAATTGCTAGAGAATTAGACTTTCTTTCATATGGAGATAAATTGAGAAGCAAATCCGTTGAAATTATAGAATTAATAAAAAACCATTAACATTATTATGTTTGTATGTGGAATCATAATCGAGTAAAGCCAGCTACACAATTCAAAGCTACAGATTCATACATTGAGTGTTATATTAGGATTAATCAAATAGAATAAAATGGCAAAAGAACCAGAACTAAAAAGAGGAGAAAAAGGATACTTACAAAGATTCATAAATATTTTTCAAGATGATGCAAAAATAGCTTTGGATAGTTTTAAGGACGATTCTGAGAATACTATTTCTGAAATAAATGATCTAAAAATTTCTTTAACTGATGAAATAAGTATTCTTAATGAAAATATTGCATCTTTAGAACAACAAGAATCAGAATTACAGGTTAAACTCGAAGAAGTATCCAATTTTTATACTACAAATTTCGAAATAAATGATGAGGGAGAAATTGTTTCAGAAGAGATTGAGGGATATGTAGACAAGTTTAAGAGTTACAAAACCGAAATCGATGAGCTAAAGAAGCAGGTGGACGATTACAAAGATGAATTATTTGGAACGGAAGATGAAGAAGGTAATGAAATAAAAGGACTAGATCATAAAATTGACAGTCTAAAAAATCATCTTCAAAATACCATTAAAGAGAGTCAAGAAAAACTAAATGTCTTTCTAGAGAAGAACGAGAAAAAACAAGATGAATTATTTACTAAAATAGAAGGGTTATTAAAAGGAGCTAGTACCGTTGCCTTAGCAAAAGCTTTTAAAGAACATAAAGATTCATTTATAATTTCAAATTATATATGGATGATACTGTTTGTTGCTTCAATTATTTCAATAATGAGCCTATCGGTTTGGGGTTTTATAAACGCTAATTATGAATTTAAAGACATGTGGAAATATACTTTGGGAAACTTACCCTTTATTGGTGGTGCAATTTGGTTAGCCATTTATTCAAGTAAGCAAAGAAGTCAAAACAAAAGACTACAGCAAGAATATGCTTTCAAGGAAGATGTTGCCAAAATCTATTATGGATTAAAAGAAGAAGTAGAGGAACTTGGAGATACTGTATTAGGAAAGAAATTGAATGAGTCAGTATTAAAGCTTGTTATTGATGTTGTATCTTTAAACCCAAGTGAATCATTAGATAGTAAATCACATAATGATAATGGTCCAATTATAGAAAGTTTAAAAAATCTTGGAGAAGTAGTAAAACACGTCAAAAGCTAAATATAAAAACTATACTCGAAAAGCGGATTTCCAACCCGATAACTCAGATTCACAATCCGCACCATACAATACCCAATCAGTAAATAAAAACACCTTGTCAACTTTTTGTATGACAAGAATATGATGTGATTGGCTGATATTTGTTTTGTCACAAAAACAGATACTATGCACCAAAACAATGAGCAGCTTATCATCGATTTGATAAAACAAGATCTTAAACATTGCCAATTGGTATACGGCTTAGCGCAATTGGGATTAGAGGGATCAAATACACACCATCTAGAGATACTGGAGATCATATACCAGCTTATGCATATCCCCAGTGAGAAAAAAAACGACTACCTGGCCGAGACCTATGCGGCTTTTATGAGTATGGCTACCGATTATGACATCACCCCCATGGGAGAATCGTTACGCCCCCTGGCAAAAGAGTGTTACCACCGGTTAAAATATCTTATAGAATTGGTGTGATTGTACCCTTTGAGAACCAATCGTTACTATCGTTTTTAATTGCGTCTCGATAGCTCTGCTGAGCTTGCCGAAGTACATTTTTTATACGCTATGCTTCAAAAAAACACTCGATCCCGAGGAAAATTCGGGATAAACTATGACGTAGCGTTTGTGTTGTAACGTAGCGTGTTAGCTCGTCTGTTCGAGTGGTTTTTCGTAATGTAATGGAGAAAAATTGTATCGAGAACCAGCTCAGCAGAACTATCGAGAACCTTTTTAATATCAAAAACTCTTTTTAGCAAGGTTAGGAAGAGCATCATAATCATTGTTTATTAAAGCTTCTTTCTTAGCTCTTGACCATTTTTTAATCTGTTTTTCTGTATCTATTGCCATAGTGATATTTGTAAACTCACATTTAAAAACTAATTCAACAGGTCTTCTTTTATATGTATAACAATCTTTATAAAAGCCTGATGAGTGTTGAAACAGTCGTTGATTTAAATTTGATGTAACTCCTGTATAATAGGAATCATCAGAGCATTTTAAGATATAGACATAAGATAATTTCATTGTCATAAATATATGGTTTTTTGTAATGTAATGAAGAAAAATTGTATCGAGAACTAGCTTAACAGAACTATCGAGAACTCATCATATTATCGTTTTCAAATGCATCTCGATACACGCTCGTTCCTCACGCACTCGATCCCGAGGAAAATTCGGGACAAGTTGTGACGTAGCGTTTGTGTTATACGTACCCTGAGCGTAGCCGAAGGGTACAATCCTAACAAAATCAAAAAGTTAGCTAAACCTTTCTTAAAAAAATCTCAGTTCCGAAAAATGAAACTGGCGTACTATATTCTTGTGCTATAAATATTTATTAACTAAAAAAATATAGTAAGAATGGCATTAGAAAATTTAATTAGTGTAACCTTTACAGAAGACGAATTAAACAAATTAACCCAGGGGATAGCAACCATACGAGAAGTACTGGCGGGTAAAACGGTAAACCTTACCCCCGAGCAACGGGCACAATACGGGCGTATTGCCAATCAAAACAAACTTATTGTAGACAAAGCCAAAAACTATATGGAGCAGCATCCTAGCTGGATTCCTAATTTTTTGGATAAAGAAGAGTTTGATCGCGATTATAGTACCCGCCAACAGATAGAAACCCACGTACAGTTATTAGAAAACCTCTCCCAGCAGTTAGTCGATACCAAAACCTTATTAGACTATGACAATTACTCTAATGCATTAAGTTTTTATCGTATGATGCGTTTTCTGGCTGGCGAGAACGAACCCGGTGCCAAATCGGTGTATCAGGATATGAAAGTCCTTTTTAAAAAAAGTGGAGGAATCACACCCGATACGCCCGATACAGAACTATAAATCACTATCCAAATCGTATCAAAATAGCACCAGCCATAACGGCTGGTGCTGTTGTTTTGTCCTAGTTACCTCTTAAAGACACCCTTCGAAGCGTTACCGAGGTCCTTCGAAGGCTCCCTTTATGGCCTCGACCCCCAAAAGGTATCGCTTTTACCCCTCCTGCCAAGCCCTCTGGGCCATAGGATATCAGCTCGACCCCTGATCGTATCACTTCGAAGGGTCATCATCACCCTTCGAAACGTTAAAATATCAGCTCGAACCACCTTTTGATAGGGTACCCCCCATATCGACAAGGGGATACCCCCTTGTTGACATGGGTTGTGTACCCTTCGAGAGTACTTCGACAAGGCCTGTCCTGAGCCCTTCGATAAACTCAGGACAGGCCTTATCGAAGGGCTCAGGATGACACCTCAGGGTACTGGTATGCATATATCATTGTTGGCAATAATTAAAGATTAATCATCTCTTTTTTTTAGCGTAGAAAAAGACAATGCATTAAATCTTAATTTTTAAGTAAACTGTAACATTTGTCATATTATCCCATCATGATAAAAACTATTATCATGAAAAATATTAGAAAATTTTTATTTTTTGTTATTCTGTTGCTTGTTTGTTTTGCTTCAAGAAAGTCGTTTGCACAAAATGAGTATTCTATTGACTCGATTATTCAGTTAAATACATATACTTTCAAAATTGTAAACAATGAAATTATTGGAAATGGAAAAGATTTTCTTAAAAGAGAAGCCGAAAATTCTCAATTTTTTATGATTGGTGAGTTACACGGAAATAAAGAGACTCCCGAATTTACTTCTGCTATTCTTAACTTACTAAAGCCTAAGGGATACAACAACTTTGCTGTTGAGATTGGTCCTTTTAGCAAAAAAAAATTGCTATCTATTATTAAGCAAAAAAATGGTATTGATTCTTTATCCAATTTTTATAAAAAGTATAATCCAGATGATTTAACAAATCCAATTCCCTTTTTTGATGGGATTGATGAAGTTAGAATGCTAGAAATTGCTATAACTAATGGGTATAATATCTGGGGAATCGATCAAGAGTTTGTATATGCAGCTCCCTTTTTATTTGATGATATTTTTAATAAGACAAAAAAATTAAAAAACAATTCAAAAAGCTATGAAAAGATCTATAAAGAAGCTCGCGCATCTTTATTAAAGCATCTTACTACGAAATCAAAATCTAAATTTAATCTTTTATTGAAAGATAAACATATTCTTGAGTTTATTGCTGAATCAAAAGGAGTAGATAATGAGGTTACTACGCTATTGACAGAGTTAGAAAAAAGTTGGAAAATATATGCTTACGGAAATGGTCCAACAAAACAATACTTCGAAAGTAATAACTCCAGAGCGATTATGATGAAACATTACTTTTTTGACTATTATAAAAAGGCTTTATTAAAGGAGCCTAATCCAAAAATGATCTTAAAAATGGGTAGTATGCATACTGTTTATGGAAAAAATCCTTTAGCTATTTATGATATTGGAAATACTTTATATGAATTATCAATATTAAATAATTCCAAGAGTTTTAATCTTGCCCTTGCTGGCAGATATTATATTAGAAGTAGTGGAGAAAAAATTGATCGCTTAAAATATGTTCCAGAATATGAGAAATTATTTAAGCATCAGGAAGAAAACCTTTGGACTCTCTTGGATTTAAGGCCTCTTAAAAAGGCTATTTACAATGGAAAAATTAAGGTAGACGATAAGAAATTCAAAAAGCTACTTTATAGATATGATTCTGTTCTCATGAAAACTCTTACAGCTGCTACAGAGGATATTAGAGATTATAAAAACTAAATTGAAATTTTTGGAATGGGTTGTACAATTCAAACCCGACAGCGTGGATTTATAATTCGATAACGATACGCAAATAAAAAAGTTTTTCCCTGCCATATACATTACCATTGCTATATCAAAAAGATAATAGTAGCTTTGGGTAATTAAACAATTATAAACACCTACACATGTGTATATGTGTACTGGTGCATATACTATTGTTGGTGACATTTCTTGAAGACAAAAACGTAAAAAGACTAAAAGAAAATAAAGAATGAATAGACTATTTCAATTAACAGCTTTACTATTATTACTTTTAATAAGTTGCACGACACCAAACAGCAAAACTGATTTACTACGAAAAAAAATTGAGCAAATCGTATCTGACAAAAATGCGGTAGTTGGGGTTTCAATAATCGGAAATGATGGGAAAGATACTCTTTCTCTGGACGGAGATAAACGATTTCCAATGCAAAGTGTGTTTAAATTCCATATTGCATTAGCCGTTTTGTCAGAAGTTGATAAGGGAACATTGTCATTGGATCAAATAGTAGAAATAGATAAAGATGAACTTTTACCTGAAGACTTTTGGAGCCCACTTAGAGATGAAAACCCAAATGGAGGTAGCTTTACAATTGAAAGATTAATTCAATACACAGTTTCTCACAGCGACAATACAGCCTGTGATATTTTAATACGACTTATCGGAACACCTAAAACGGTTGAACAATACATTAAAAAGAGTGGTATAGAAGATATCCAGATTACTTTTAACGAAGAAGGATTGCAAGCAAAGTGGGAAAATATGTTCCAAAATTGGACAACCCCGAATGCTGCAAGTGAAACACTTAAAATATTTTTTGAGAATAAAAATAACTTACTTTCAAAAAGCAGTTATGATTTTTTTTGGAAAACTAATAAAGAAACAACAACAGGAAAAGGTAGAATAAGAGGGCAACTACCTAAGGAAACAATTGTTGCCCACAAGACAGGTTGGTCTGGTACAAATAAAGAAACTGGGATTACCGCTGCAGTAAACAATATTGGAATAGTCTTTTTGCCAGATGGGAAGTACTTTATCATCAGTGTTTTTGTAACAGATTCGCAAGAAAATTTTAAAACAAACCAGAAAATTATAGCGGATATTGCAAAAGCTACTTATGATTTTTACACTATACAGACGAAATAATAAACAATCGCTAGCAGTGTGTAAAAATGTATTGAAACCCGACAGCGCAGATTTGCAATCTGTGCAATACAATAACACATCGTCTAGATAAAAACCTTGACAGGCGGGAGTTTTATGATATACGTAAACAATTATAAACACCTATAAACAGATATATGTATACCCGTATGCATATATCATCATTCTGAATAATTATGATCAAAATGAAAAGAAAATATCCCTATTTTGCTTTTTGCATTGTAGTATTGATAGTAGTAGGATGTGCAAAAAAAGAAGTGAACAATATGCAAATAGACCATATCATACTGGCCATAAACGACCTTGATTTGGGCATTAAACAATTTGAGGAATTAACCGGGGTAAAAGCCGTATATGGAGGAGGGCATCCAAACAGTTATACTCATAATGCTATAATACCCATGGGCGATATGATTTATATTGAAATCCTGGCACCAAAGAATGAATTGGACACAATTCCTGAATTTTTTAAAAATATGAATGTTTTAAAACCTATTGGTTTTGCAATAGCTACCGATACCATAGAATTTCTGGAGAAAACAATCGTAGACTCTCAATTTGAAACCAAAGGAATTGAAAATTGGTCAAGAAATAAACCCAACGGAGAGGAATTGAAATGGAAGTTGTTACGGATAACTAATCCAGGGCTAAACATTAATCCTTTCTTTATAAGTTGGTCTGATAAAACAACTCATCCTTCGGTTCAAAAGAACACCCTTTGTTTTTTGAAAGAATTTCAAATTAAAACTCCGCATAAAAAGGATATAACAGACATTTTGTTGAAGAACAAATCAACGATTCAATTCATGAAGATGGAAGATGGAGATACAACGCAACTTAAAGTAACCATTAAGACCCCAAAAGGAGAGGTAACATTTAAATAACTATACATAACAATACCCCACTGCGCGATTTGAAATCTGTGCAATATCCGAAAGCGCGGATTTGAAATCCGTGTAATACAATAACACATCGTCTAGATAAAAACCTTGACAAGCGGGAGTATTATGATATACATAAACGGATCAATTTTTGATAATAATTGACAATATAATTTGTCATTACTCGAGATATGAATAGAAATTTGATATTAATAATCATTTTTATCCCAATTATATCATTTTCACAATCAATTAAAAATTGGAATGAGAAAACTTATAATGTTTTAAATACAATTAAACTTGATTTAACAAGAGAACAGTTTAACTATTTTAAATCTATAATTCTAAACAGGCAAAAGTATCAGACACAAAAAAGAATAGATTCCACAAAAGGAGTTATCAAAATAGTAGAAGGTTATAATTTTAAAGAGAATACGTTTGGAATTATTGAAGAATATCGTTTTTCAAATGGAAGAATATTCACTTATTTGAATAATTTAAAAGAATGGGGAGTGAGTTTCGATGATTACGACAATTTTGTTGAAGCAAGTAATAGAAAGCACAAAATTGATACGATTCTTCCACGAAAATACACTGCTGTATTAGGTTGTATAGGAAATAAACGCGCAATTAGAAAATCAAAAAGAATTGAAAAGATGGCTAAAAACCAAGGTGTCGTAATTGAAAATTATTTAAAAATAGAAACGTTAATTGACTCGGTAGTTGATAAAATTTATATTTCATTTTTAATTCCAAAAAGTGGAGCTAGAGAAGTTCAGATATCTTATGGACCATTTTATCTTGATGTTGAATTGGAATATTGGTTGAATTAAAAACTGGTTGCAACAAGATATATGCATTCATAATAGCTAAGTGATAAACAGAGAAGCTTTAACACAAAACAGCAGGCAACACTATAACACTGATCTTTATATCAATCTTAGGGTTTTGATTGAGGAAATAGATATTATTTAAATCCGAAAGCGCGGATTTGAAATCCGTGTAATACAATAACACATCGTCTAGATAAAAACCTTGACAAGTGCGAGTATTATGATATACATTAAGTATAAATTAATTCCCAAAATAAAATTAACTTTATCGGCATCAATCAACATGTTATGAGAAACCAAATTATACTAGTGGCCTGTTCGTTTATTTTTATGACCTGCAACAAAAACGAAACCGCCCCAACCCTATCAAAACCTAAAGAGATCAAAAAAATAGAAGGAGCATGGAAAATGGTGTATGGAGAGATCAAAGAAGGAGATTCTGTAAAAATTAAAGACATGACCTCATCAGATTTTATAAAAATCATCGGTAAGGATCATTTTGCATTTTTTAATCAAGATCATACCAACCCAGATGGTTTTTATGGAGGCGGAGGAACCTATACTCTAGAAGGAAATACCTATACAGAAACATTACAATATTGTGCGGTAGAAGCTGTAAGAGGTCACAAATTTCCATTTACCATAGAAATAAAAGGAGATACTCTTATACAATATGGGCTAGAGGAAGTAAAAGAAGCTAACATAAAAAGGTATGTTGTAGAAAAATATATTAGAAAGAATAAATAGTAGCTTTGGGTAATTAAACAAATAAAGCGTTTGTAAACAATTGATAAAAAAATACAAACGAGTATACATGTACTGGTATACACATACTATTTGTTGTAACTAATGTAACTAATAGATTAAAAATGGATAAAGCATTACAAACTATGATTGACAACATGCCTGAAAAAACAGGTAAGTCATTAGATGAATGGAAAGCAATTCTTAAAGAAAAGTCCTTCACTAAACATTCTGAAGGGGTTAATTTTTTAAAGACAGAGCATAATTTGACTCATGGGTTTGCTAATACAATTGTTACTTTATCCAAAGAAGAAAATAACTCTCCTGATGATTTAGTGGGCGCCCAATATAAAGGGAAAGAAAATCTGATTCCAATGTATAAGAAACTAATTGACTATGTTACATCATTAGGCTCTGATGTAACCATTACCCCTAAAAAAGGAAGTGTTAGTATTATTAGAAAAAGGCAATTCGTTTTAATTAAGCCGGCTACCAAAACAAGAATTGACTTAGGATTTAAACTAAAAGACAAACCAACTACAGATAGACTTGAAAACTCGGGGCCATTCGGTACAATGTGCACTCATAGAGTTCGGCTATCCGAAGAATCAGAAATTGACAAAGAATTAAAAAACTGGATATCTGAAGCTTATGAAAAATCAATATAAAACCGGGTACGACAATACTAAAGCATAGGCCTAACCCGAAAGCGCGCATTTGCAATCCTTATAATATAATACTCAACGCCTTATTAATACAAGCCTTAATAGGCGTGAGTGTACTAATACATATATTCTGTTGTTAGCACAACATATAAAAGTTCGATCAATACCGTTTAAACGTGAATTCGACATAAGACAATCTACCTTAGGTATTTAAAATTTCATTAAAAGAAAAATTAACATTTCATTTTCAATTAGGTAACCAGAAATTAATGTAATTGAGTTAATTATAAAATACTTTTATCTTAAACTAAAATTATAAGAGGTGAAAGGCAATAGACTTATTTATGGAATGATTTTGACATTAATAATTTTAATTTTTCTGTCAGAAAATTCTACTAAATTAAAATCTGGAGATATTGCATTTGTTGGATTTAATGCTAATAATGATAGTTTCGAAATTATAACTTTTATTAATATACCTCCAAAAACATCAATTCATTTTACAGATTCTGAATGGAATGGAAATCGTTTTGGTGCAGACGAAAATGATCTAGTCTGGGAAACAGGAGAAGAGATTATATCCAAAGGGTCTATAATCAAATTTACCAGTCTAGGTTCAAATCCCATTGTTTCCTCGGGCACATTAAAAAATACTCTTAGAATATCGAAAAAAGAAGAGGCAATATTTGCATACGTGGGATCGACAAAGATGCCCACTAAATTTTTGGCTGCAATGGCTAATGATAAACTTGGATATGGAACATTATTAAATACAGGGTTGGATAACAAATCTGTATTAACCTTTCCAAAAGGTACAACCTATGCCACCTATAAAGGCCATCATAATTATCAAAATGTTAATGAATATATTGTTGCTTTAAACAAAATATCGAATTATACATTTCAATAATTAAATAGAACAAACAGAAATCGCCTGGAAATTCTAAATACATTTATCAATACCCGACAACGCACATTTGCAATCTGTACAACACAATACTCATCGCCACATAAAATAATAAATGTGAGTGTTATATTACATAAAAACACAGATTTGTCGATGGTTTTGTAACTTTACTCTGTTACGACATAAATAATAAACGTAATGTACAAGCCCGACTTAGAATGAAGATATTAACTAAGGGAAAATATTATGGAATAAAGGATTCTGAAAAATCATTTGGCGGGATTCTGCTATCGCAATACGATTATAAAAAAGACAGAACAGACTGGCACTACCACGAAAACCCATATTTCTGGTATATTCTAAATGGTGATATGATGGATTGTAATAAGAACGTGAAGACCTTGTGCCCATCAGGAAGCTTAATGTTTAATAATTGGCAAGAAGTTCATTATGGCTCTAAACATTCTAAAAATGCTAATGGTTTTCATTTAGAATTTCAAAAAAAATGGTTAGATACTAATGGGATAGATTTGGATTTACTTGAAGGGAGTCTATTAATTCAAAACCCACAAGTACATTTTCTTTTTGCAAAATTATATTATGAATTTATAAACTCTGATCAATACAGCGAGGTTTCTGTAGAAGTTCTATTATTACAAATTTGTGAAGCATTAAGTGGATTAATAGAAACCAATCTCAAAAATATCCCAAACTGGATAAATGATCTAAAAGAATTACTTCATTTCGATAATTCAAACCTTAGCTTACAATACCTTTCTGATCAACTAGGAGTACATCCCGTTCATATCTCAAGGGCAGCACCAAAATATCTCTCTACAAGTCTTGGAGAGTATGTAAGGCAACATAAATTAAAAAAAGCTATACCTCTACTGCTCGACCCAAGTAACTCGTTGACTAAAATTGCATATCAAACAGGTTTTTCTGATCAAAGCCATTTTAACCGTGTCTTTAAATCCCATTTTAATATGAATCCCAGTTTCTACCGAAAAAGAATTACATAAAAAATAGCAATGTTAATCTGATACAATTTTTGTAAATATCGATATGTTACTTTTGAACTCAATTAAAACTTAAATTATGTTTAAAAATTTAACGTTATCACTCTTGTTATGTTTCTCATTTTTTACAAGCTGTGCTCAACAAAATATAGTAGATTTTATAGGAGAATGGGAAGGAAAAACAACGAACAAAGATGCCCTTAATCTAGACATAATCGTTAAAAAACTGAGTGAAGAAGATGCCGTTTTTACACTTTCAAATAACAAAGAAATTATAACGAAAAAATTCAAATTTGATAACAGAATCAATCTTGCATTAGGTGATAACCTTATTTTTAGTGGAATCGTTAATGACGGGCAATCAGAAATAAACGGTTTTATTAAATCAAAGCGGTATTTGTACCCTGCTAAACTCTATAAAAAAGGAGATCATTTTGAAGGAAAGTGGAATCTATCGATAATTCATTATCTACAGCCTCAATCTTTGCGTTTAACGATAAAAGAAGGCGGTGGATCTGATGATGAATATCGAGCTTACCCAATTCTTGGAAATCTCTGGTGCAATAATTTTAAGAAAAAGAATAATTCTATTTCATTTACAGATTCTAATACAGGGCTTGAATTTGACGGGCAATTAAAACCCTCTGAAGTTGTATTAAATATTAGTCTGGAAGGGAATTTTATTACAAAAACATCATTTAAAAAAAGCATAAAGCATAAAAAGGATACTTCAATAAATGAAAATTCTCAAATAAACGACGGCTGGGAGTTATCAAAAAATCGATTAGTACTACAAAAAATGGAAGAAGGCATTCGTAATGATAGTCTAGTCGGAATAGAGGGAATACTTATTGCAAAAAATGGTAAGATCACTTATGAAAAATATTTTGCAGGCTTCAATGTTAACATTCCGCACGGTATGCGTTCTGCCTCAAAAAGTATCTCATCTGCCATCATCGGTATAGCCATTGATGATAAAATTATAGAGAGTGTCGACAAAAAACTATATGATTTTATCCCTCAAGCATATCAGTATACAAAAGATTCCTTAAAATCTAAAATTACCATCAAAGACTTATTAACGATGAGTTCTGGATTAGACGTAAATAACAAAGCATATGAAGAGTACTACCAAGAATCAAATAATTGGTTAAAAACAGTACTTGAAGCACTTATGGTAAAGGTCCCTGGAACTTATGCCGATTATGGGTCTGCAAACCCATTTTTACTAGGCGTTTATTTAAGTAATCGATTAGACGTACCCTTAGAATTTTATATGGCTGATAAGCTTTTCTCACCTCTGGGAATTACAAATTACATATTGAATACCGACGATACAAAAGCTATACCTTATTTTGGAGGTGGGTTTCATTTAACCCCAAGGGATATGTTGAAATTTGGGCAACTTTATCTAAATGAAGGTGTATGGAATAGCAAACGAATTATTTCAGAAAATTGGATAAGAGAGTCTTTCAAGAAACATACAAGATTGCAGGATAGAAGAGATAAAAATCAATATGGCTACCTATGGTGGCATGACACCTATATCATCAATGAAGAGGCAATTACATCTATTGAAGCACGAGGTGCCGGAGGGCAATTTATTTTTATAGTTCCAGCGCTGGAATCCGTAGTTGTAATAACAGCAGGAAATTATAGGAATAGGAAAGGTAATCAATCACGGGAAATATTTGCAAAGTATATTCTTCCTGCACTGTTAAATTAAAAGACCAGCACATAACAAAGTATTAATCAATTGAGAATAGTATTAAAATGCATTTCGGCCTATGTACCGAGGTGTACACGCACTCGATCCCGAGGAAATCAAAAACATGTACCGTACTATAGATATCCTATAATTCTAAACTTGATCCAGAATCCAGAATCGCATTTCCAAAAGTGGACCCCAGATCAAGTCTGGGGTGACAAGTTGTACCGTTCCCTTCGGCGCGCCTGTCCTGAGTTTATCGAAGGGCTCAGGGTACGATATATATTTTAAAGATGTAAACAACAACAAAATTCATAATAAATTCACAATTAACAGAGGTTAGGCTCTCTATCAATCTACCTTTAACCTTACTTTCACATATGTCGGTTTCTTATTTTATTACCTTCCGCCGATTAAAAATTCTTCACATGCTCAAAAATACATTTAGATTGCTTCTATGTATAGTCGTAATCACTACTAGTGGTTGTTCTGTTCTTCAACCCAAAAAAGGAAAAACCCCTACGGCCAATGCCAAAAAACCAGGTAAAGACAAAGATACGATTAAGCCGTATAGCGAAGTCATTACCGAAAAGGCCAAAACCGACAAAGGTTTATTTACCGTTCATAATATAGACAGTAAATACTATTATGAAATTCCGGATTCGTTGTTTAATCGAGAGATGCTTATGGTAACGCGTATTGCCAAAACCGCTACAGGAATTGGTTTTGGTGGTGGAAAACAAAACACCCAGGTATTACGCTGGCAACGAAAAAACAAGCAGATATTACTTCGCGTTGTATCCCATCAGATCTTCGCTTCAGATTCTTTACCGATTCATGAAGCTGTAGAGAATTCTAATTTCGAACCGGTATTATATGCATTTCCGATTAAAGCATTTTATAAAGATTCTACTAATGCCGTAAAGAATGCAACGGTGATCGAGGTTACCGATCTGTTTAAAAAAGACGTAAAACCTCTAGGATTTCCTGGTAGTAGACGAAAACAGTATAAGATTTCAAAGTTAGATGCCGCCCGATCGTATATCGATACAATAAGAAGCTACCCACTAAATATCGAAACCCGTCATGTAAAAACGTATAGTGCTGCCGAACCACCTTCTAATGCCAGTACAGAGTCTATCTCATTAGAAATGAGTAATTCTATGATTCTGCTTCCTAAAACCCCTATGAGACGTCGATATTTTGATCAGCGAGTAGGATGGTTTGCCCGTGGACAAACGGATTATGGATTAGAAGCACAAGAAAGTAAAACAGTACGTTATCTGGATCGATGGAGATTAGAGGTAAAAGATGAAGATCTAGCAAAATTTAAACGAGGAGAACTGGTAGTGCCCAAAAAGCAAATCGTATACTATATTGACCGCGCGACCCCCAAAAAATGGAGAACATATATTAAGCAAGGGATCGAAGACTGGCAGGTTGCCTTCGAACAGGCTGGGTTTAAAGAGGCTATTATCGCCAAAGATCCTCCTACAGAAGAAGAAGATCCTGATTGGAGCCCAGAAGATGTGCGCTACTCTGTAGTGCGCTACCTGGCCTCTCCAATCCCTAATGCCAACGGGCCTCATGTAAGTGATCCCAGGTCGGGAGAGATTCTGGAGAGTGATATCAACTGGTATCATAATGTAATGACTTTATTGCGCAATTGGTTTTTTGTACAAACCGCAGCAATCAATCCAGAAGCGCAGAATGTTGCTTTTAAGGATGAAGTGATGGGAAGATTAATTCGGTTTGTATCTGCTCACGAGGTAGGTCACACCCTGGGGTTACCACATAATATGGGAAGTAGTGTTGCTTATCCTGTAGAATCTCTAAGAGATCCTGTTTTCACTAAGAAATACGGTACAGCGCCATCGATAATGGATTACGCAAGATTTAACTATGTGGCCCAACCAGGAGATGGTGATGTCGCCTTAATGCCTAATATCGGTATCTATGATAAGCATGCAATACGATGGGGATATCGACCCATACTTACCCCAACTGCCGAAGAAGAGAAGAAGACGCTGGACAGCTGGATACTCAAACATCAAAATGATCCTATGTATCGATTCGGAAAACAACAGTTTGGAGTTATAGATCCAAGCTCCCAAACCGAAGATCTTGGTGATGATGCCGTACTAGCCAGTACTTACGGAATCAAAAACCTAAAAAGAATTGTACCCAACCTCATCACATGGACTGCCGAAGATGGTAAAAACTATGATGATTTGGGCACGATGTACAGACAGGTATTAGGGCAGTTTAATCGATATATGGGCCATGTATCTTCTAATATTGGTGGGGTATATGAATACTATAAAACCTATGATCAAAAAGGAGCAGTATATTCTCATGTAACCAAAGCGAATCAGAAGCGTGCCATGAAATTTTTACACGAGCAATTGTTTAATACTCCGGATTGGTTACTCGACAAGACTATTTTTGATAAAATAGAATCTGCAGGAAATGTAGAACGTATTCGTAATTTCCAGGTGAGAACATTAAATAATCTATTGGATCACGGGCGCATGGCACGATTAATCGAGAATGAAGCTTTAAACAATAAAGAAGCCTATACTCTACTCGATATGATGACCGAACTGCGATCAGGACTATGGAGCGAATTGCGAAACGGTCGTACCATAGATGTATATCGTCGTAATCTACAAAGAGCGTATATCGATCGTTTAGAATTTTTAATGACCAAAGAGCAGCCTAAGGTCCCCGAGAATATAAGACGCTTTGTGGTACGAACCAATGTAAATGCCTCGCAAAGTGATATTAGAGCAGTAGTACGTGCAGAATTAAATACACTACGCCGAGCAGTTAGAAATGCTATTGGCAGAACATCAGATAGGATGACACAATATCACCTGCAGGATATCGCAGAACGTATCACCGCCATCCTCGATCCTAAGAAATAAGATAATACAACTGTAATAATATATCCCCCTGTTTGAATCATCAAGCAGGGGGTTCTTTTAATAGGTACTATCTGACCGAATGAATGCTTTGTTGTAATGCTAATGGAAATTATAGTACTTCGACGTGCCTGCCCTGAGCCCTTCGATAAACTCAGGACAGGTCTGTCGAAGAGATTATCAAGACTATCGAGAATCAATAATTACTATCGTTTTCAAATGCATCTCGATACACGCTCGTTCCTCACGCACTCGATGTGACGTCACATTTTTATTGAGTATATCGAAGGAATCAGAGTATACGTTATTGATTATATATGCCCCCTTAGAGTGAGTGATTAAACTATAGTTATCCTATTATTCTGCATTTAATCCGAAAATTAAAAGAAAAGATCATACGAGAATAGAACCTATAAAAGAAAGATAAGTATCTTAGTAATAATTCATACCCTCATTATTAACATCAACAATAGAATAAACAACATGAAAAAATTAATTTCAGAATTTATTGGAACCCTATGGTTAGTATTAGGTGGGTGTGGAAGTGCTGTATTAGCGGCGGCATACCCAGAGTTAGGGATTGGATTTGCAGGGGTTGCTCTCGCATTTGGTTTAACCGTTGTAACCATGGCTTATGCCATTGGGCATATTTCGGGTTGCCATCTTAATCCTGCTGTATCTATTGGGTTATGGATAGGTGGCCGTTTTGATAAAAAAGAACTGCTACCGTATATTGTTGCCCAGGTATTGGGTGGTATTGCCGGTGCAGGGATTTTATACCTTATTGCTACAGGAAAATCAGGATTCGAAATCGGTGGATTTGCTGCCAATGGATATGATGATCATTCTCCGGGTGGCTATTCTATGCTTGCGGCTTTAGTAACCGAAATCGTAATGACATTTATGTTTTTGATTATTATTTTGGGCGCTACTCATTCTAAAGCTCCCAAAGGTTTTGCAGGCCTCGCCATAGGATTAGGGCTAACCCTGATTCATCTTATAAGTATACCGGTAACCAATACTTCGGTAAATCCTGCCAGAAGTACAAGCCAGGCATTATTTGCAGGAGGTTGGGCAATAGAGCAACTATGGTTATTTTGGGTAGCCCCCATCATAGGAGCTATTTTAGCAGGATTGGTCTACAAATTTATTTCTCCCGAAGAAGCATAACAAAAAAACACAATAAACCTATAATAAAACCCTTGTATGATGATTTATGCAAGGGTTTATTTATGATATGCACCACTCGATCCCGAGAGAATACCCTTCATGTACCTTGAGCGTAGCCGAAGGGTATAGTGTGGATAAATCAAAAGGCTTACCAGGACCTATCGAGAACCTATCATTCTGATACCATGAGGTTTCCCGTAACTTTTTTAAAAAAGGTAGTCGTACTTTTATAAAAGAGATACTGAGGTACTGTTACACTAACAGCTTTACCTAATCGCATTTAAAACATCCCTATTTAGCTAATCATAAATAATAAATGTAAAATGGGCTACGAAAAAAAAATAAAAACAATAGAACGATTTTCTGGATATGATGCCGAAATCAATACCAAAGGAGTATTTATTTTAATTCTTAACATATTGATTATTGTTAGTATCATAATCATCATAGGCGAATTAACAACACTAGTGTCCCCTCTGCATCTTTCTCCTTTTAAAGTGATCACCAGTTTAATACTTCTTTTTTCTATTTTTTCGATACTTATTACGGTGTATACCATAACCCCGTATTTAAATTCTTATAAAAAATCTTTTTGGTCTTTTAACGGCATCGCGAATAGCTGTAAGAAAAAGGAAATAAAACAAGATGTCAATAGTCAAATTAATGATTTGGAAAAAGGCTTAAAAAGAAAACATCAGGGTGTTAAAATGGCGTTACTTATTAATGTTATTCAACTACTTTTTCTAACCTATATCACATATATTATTGTATTTTAGATAAAACACTCTAATCGCCAATAAAACAAAAGTATTGGTATACATGAGTACAAACAAGTATACAGGATGTATGTCCTGAGATGAGTTCTATTTAGATAAATGAAAATACTCCTAACAGGTGCCACAGGCTACATCGGTAAACGAATCCTCCCTTTATTAGTAAATAAAGGATATCATGTAGTATGTTGCGTAAGGGACACCTCTAGATTTCATCCTCCCCAGTCCTTAAACGCAAGTATTTCTGTACTAGAAATTGATTTATTAGACGCTCCCTCGCTTTCAAAAATCCCTGGTGATATTGATGTAGCCTATTATCTGGTGCATTCGATGTCGACATCTGACAATTATAAATCATTAGAACAAAAATCTGCTGTCAATTTTAGAAATGCACTATCTAATACAACTGTTAAACAAGTGATATACTTAAGTGGTATTATCAATGAATCCAACCTATCTAAACATCTGTTATCAAGAAAAACCGTTGAAGAAGAACTAGGAAAAGGCAATTACAATCTAACGTGCTTTAGGGCCGGAATCATTGTTGGGTCTGGCAGTGCATCCTTTGAGATTATGCGTGATTTGGTAGAAAAACTTCCTATTATGATTACGCCAAAATGGCTTCTTACCAAATGTCAACCCATAGGGATAGCAGATGTACAACGTTTTTTAATCGGATGTATCCATAAAGAAGAAACGTACAACAGGAATTTTGATATTGGCTGTGATGATATTCTATCGTATAAAGAAATGCTTCTTGGTTTTGCTAAAGTTCGAAATTTAAAAAGAAGAATCTGGACTGTTCCTGTAATGACCCCAAGGCTTTCTTCTTATTGGTTATATTTTGTAACCTCTACTTCTTACAAACTGGCTAGATCCCTGGTCGATAGCATGAAGGTCGAAGTTGTATGTCGAGATCATGAAATCAATACCCTACTAAACATACATCCTATACCCTACAAAGAAGCCTTATTAAGAGCATTTGACAATATTAAAAATAATGAGATTGCTTCTAGCTGGAAAGATTCTTATTCTAGTAGTGAGATAACCAGTAACATATCAGAATTTATAGCGGTTCCAGAATTTGGATGTTTTAAAGACAAGCGTATTCGACAAATTGAAAACTACGAATCATCACTAGAGAAAATCTGGAGTATCGGGGGTGAGAATGGATGGTATTACGGCAACTGGCTTTGGAGAATCCGTGGTTTTTTGGATAAATTATTTGGAGGAGTCGGATTAAGAAGAGGCCGCACTAATCAATCTACTATATCTGCAGGAGACTCATTAGACTTCTGGCGGGTGCTCTACGCAAATAAACAAGAAGGAAGATTGTTACTTTTTGCAGAAATGAAACTCCCGGGAGAAGCATGGCTCGAATTTAAAATAGTAGGTAACAATCTGATCCAAACGGCAACATTTAGACCCTTAGGCTTGGCCGGCAGACTATACTGGTATGCTGTATACCCGTTTCATGGCTTTATTTTTACAGGGTTAATTAACGAAATTGCCCATAACAAAACCTAACTAACTGTAATAATAGCAGAAAACCCAACACCTAAAACCTCACACCTCCCTCCTAATTCCTCCTTATATACAAAAAACTTCCTCCTACTATCATGTGGTTTCCCGTAACTCATTTAGAAAAGGTAGTAGTAACTTTAAAAGACTAAAAAAGTATTGCCATACATGAGTATCGCAATACGAAGAAACGTGCAAGTACATATACAATAAGTATAAACATGCATAGAGGGTACATATCCTATACTATAACAATCCCCCATAGCCCTATTCTGAGTCCTTCGATAGACTGGGGGCAGATACATCGAAAACTCAAAACGAATTAAGGATAATTATACAAATTTCGATTTAACAACAGTAAACGAATAAAAATGATACAAACTAAAAACACAATTATTATTCACGACGGAGCTACAGATGAATTAATGTCAATTCTTTTTGCCGCATCAATGCCTAATATTAGTATCAAAGGAATCATGGTACTTAATGCCGACTGCCAGGGCTATCCAACTGCAAAGGTTAGTAGTAAACTTCTCGACCTCATCAACATCAAGGATGTGCATGTTGCGGTATCGGGCGCAAGAGGGTGGAATCCATTCCCCTGGACGTATCGTCAATACTCATTAATGGTTGATCTTTTTCCTGTCGTAAATCAATACAAAGAGAATGTAGTCGTCCCAGAACCTCAAATGGATTTTCCTCTGGAGACTATGGTTGATACAGTATATCGCGAGAATAATAACTCGCCTGTAACCTTGCTTTGCCTTTCTCCCGTTACCGATATCGCCAATGCACTAAAGAACGATCCTGATTTTGCAGGTAAAGTTTCAGAAATAGTATGGATGGGAGGAGTTTACATTACAGAAGAAACGCCCTTTGGAAATATTGATACCGGGATAGCTCCCGGGGCAAACCCTAATGCAGAATGGAATGTGTACTGGGATCCCCAAGCAACTCAGGAAGTATTAAACTCGGGTATTAACATCAAAATGTTTCCTCTTAATGTTACCAATAGCGTTACACTATCGGGAGAAATCATTCGAAGGTATTTTTTACCAGAAAGCAACACCTTCCCTGCCCTATCCCTTGCTGCACAGATGTATGCATTAGTAGCTTTTCAATATGGATTTAGCTTTTGGGATACTGCCGCAACATCTTTTCTTGGCAAGCCCGATCTGTTCACCTTTAAAAGTGCTTTTGTTGAAGTAGATACCTCCCCGGATCCCGTGAAACAAGGAACGATGAAAGTTGAATTTATTTCGGATATAGAACCGCTAGAATCTACCATCGAGATCGCATCAAGCATTAACGTAAATATGTTTTACGACTATTACGTAGCACAACTTAAAACCTTAATTTTTAAATAACTAACACTATGTCTATTACACAAGAAAACAAGTCTGCCAGCATCACTTCATATGTTTACCAACAAACTTATGACCTTAAACCAGGAACCAGCCAGGTTACTATCACCCTTATTTCTAAGGGAGCATCATTTAGTACTACCGAAAGCATCAAAACATTCAATACGGGTACAATCGGCAATAAGAATTCTAAAGAAAGTTTTACGGTCTATTCGAACGGGGAATTTGTATATGCTTTAATCGAAACTCAATATAAACCGGTAACCAGAACAGGACATAAGCCGATTGATCCACCGTCTTATTGCCACATCTATTTCAAGCCCGGTGGTACAAACTGGTTGTGGTCGACAGATGCTCAAACTGCAGATAACGACAGTATTTTTCATGGTGGACAGGGTGAACGTACTGGTTCGACCATTACGATTCAATCTCCAACCGATCAGAATCCGTCTAGCTTGCCCAGTACATTGCCAAATTTAAATAGCGAGCTTGTATTTTTGCTCGATAAGAATGTAAATGGAAATATGTTATTTCGTGGAAATGAGCCATTGAAACCAGGGTTAAAGTGCCAGGATATTGATTTTCATACTTTGCATAATTGTCTTAAAACAAAGTATCAACTACAAACAGGTTTAGATAATTTCCCCGAAATGGGAAAATATGTTCTTCGCGATATTGCATTCTTAGGTCATAATATAAATGGTGAATTACCAATACTACTTGCCGAAGTAGGCACCTTTGGTGCATTAGAACTAAGCCAGGTAGATCAAAAATGGTATCCGGCATCCCCAAAAAAATTCTCAAGTGGGATGAAAGCACAAGTATCAAATTGGAATGTTGAGCCTGCAGAAACCTCTACAGCATTAGATATAGAAATGATAAAAAACCTTAGCACCTGGATGAAAACCGATTCACCATATAAAGATGCAAACCATAACCCCATCCCTGTGATTTATTATATTCACTGTTCTAGTGGGCATGACCGTACTGGTATGATTTCTTCGGGGTACTTAATGCACCATTACGGCTTAGGGCTAACTGATGCATTTATTTTGGGTACTACTATTCATAAATTAAATGCTTCTTATGGAGGGAACTTAGTGACCAATTGTGAAGATTTCGTAAGTAAAGAAGTAGATTCCAATCGATCACGTTGTTTTGTTGCCGGTACCCAAGCTAACCCAACATACAATAACGGGATTCTTAATATTTACAATACATTACACGGCACTGCAGTAACAGAGCTACCTTCAAAAGCAGTCTCTGGTGATCCGGCAATTAAAAATACGGGACAAGCTTATGTATTTTCGCACTATCCCTGGGATTTTGTAGCCCAAGGCTATGCAACCATGGTAGCAGGAGTTGTAGTAGAAATCGGTATTTTAATAGGAGGTTGCGGATACACCGAGCCACCTGTAATTACTATCGAAGCTCCATCAAATGGTGGAATGACAGCTACAGCCACTGCCGAAATCACTAATGGAATTGTAACAGACGTGACAATGACTAACCAGGGAAGTGGGTATGATTTTTCGCCACAGGTTTCTTTTTCCTCTCCTAACCCGGTGAATTTATAGATGCCATACCTCTTTTAATAGATATTACTAATTATCTAACTGATTCAAAGGAGTGAGATGTGAAGTTTAACTATGCCAAACAAAACCTAATTAATTCTGGTAATGGTTCTTTTAAAAACTCATATCTCGCTTCTTATCTCTATAAAAAACTTTATCGCTTACCATGCGGTTTCCCGTAACCATATTAAAAAAGGTAGTGGTATTTTTACAAGATTAAAAAATAAAAGTATTTATAAGTATGTATTGCAATTGTCCAAATATTCAGACTTTATAATTATAAGGGTCATATGTAGTTCTACACATCTTTTGCTTGTATTTTTATTTTTTATCAGTCCCTCTTATTCTGCAATAATATCCCTTAATCCTACTAAACAATTATTTACCAAGGAGTAGTATTTTAATTAAATACTACTTCGTTGACAGATATTTTTTAACTCAAAAAAACTAAAAGTACATGTATAAAGGTTCTGAAAAAGAGTATGAATTATTGAAAGGTGAAGCAGATACAATTAGAAAGTCTATACTTCAGTTTATTGGATTTATTATTAGTATTGCTGGAATAGCTGTTGCAATAGCAAAAGTATTTTTTAATCCAAAAGAAGATAATAGTATAATTATATTAGGAGCTATTGTAGGTGGCTTGGTTGCAATAACATTTTTATTTGAAGTTATATGGTATAAGTTCAAATCCCATAATCGTTATGTTGGATATATACTACTTCTAACTCAAGAGGTTGGATATGTCGAATTGACCGATGAAATTAAGAAAAGGGAAAGCACAGATGATAAATCGCACTTAGATAATATAAAAATAACAGATTGCCCTGATGGTTCTTATCTAACTCTATTTACCTGGGAATATATGATGGCTAGATTAAATAATGCAGATTTTGAAAATTCAAAGCTAAAAATACTTACCGCAATTCAAAAAATATATTTTAAATTTAGAATCCCAGATACCTATAAATATAAGTCGATAAAACCTGAATTAAGAGATGCTTTAGAGGATAATTACTTCAAAAATGTTGTGCGATTAATGTATACCCCTGAAAAGAGTTTTTCTGAAAGAGTTTTAGATAAAATACATGATGGATTTTGGGGCCTTTTAGATCTTTATATTCCTATTCGCTATTCTTTTTTCAAAAAAAGGTTCAAAAGAGTTAAAAGAGAATATTTATGTACTGGGTGGTTATTTCCAAAAAAAGTCATTCAAGTTGTATTTTTTCCAATTACATTGTTGCTAATATTTTTCTATTCTGTCCTTTTTTCCAATTTTAAGATCGCTTCAAACTTGAATTTTGATAACATATCATATCCTGTAACTTTTATGTCTCTATTAGTTTTTTTTATTAGTATAATTTGGGTTTTTAGATATGTAGGAGGGCTAAAATCAGTAATCTTTGGAAAACATAGTGCTGAGTATTTTAGTTGGTCTTTTTTTATTTTTAGAGTACAATTGCTTAATTCGTATGATATATTTCCTATTTATTTTTCGCAGAACTTTATACGATATTTTAAGTCGATAAAAATCATAGAATATCATAATGATCTCTACAACTGTTCGGCACAAAAAGACACTGATAAATGCTCAATATGTGAGAAACAAAAGGGTGAATTTTTGCAATCATCACCAGATTTAAGTTTACAGAATAATAACGCTATGAAAAAATTTGATGTTATATGCTGTGATTGTAGTGACCTATATAAACATAAATTAATAAGTGCTTCAAAAATATCAAAAGAGCTTATCGACTTTCATTTATATATAGAAAAGAAATTAAATTCAGATCCTATTTGAATTTTACTATCTCACCCCAAAAATAGATTTACTATTTTAGTTACTTATGTAAAAGCAATATAATTACTCTAGTCATTATATTTAATTGTTTACAAACATAAGAAACGAGAACACACAAAATAGACAAGAGGTGATTAAGAATAAAAATGATTAAAACTCAAATAAAAATAGAAGACCTATTATCTGATTTAATAGTTGAAATTCCAAGCGGAAAAATATCACTACGAGATGATAGGAAAAAGCAAAAATGGGTTGAGACTATTAATTCATTTTACTTGTCAAAGTATTTAGTATCTCAGGATTTATTTCATGAGGTAACAAATCAAAGGCCAAGTATATTTAAGGGAGACAATAGACCTGTAGAAACTGTTTCCTGGTTGGATTGTGTCATATTTTGTAATGACCTTTCTGAGAAAGTTGGATTAAAACCTTATTATTCGATTAATAACACTAAAAAAGATTTTAAAATTAACAAAAATTCAAACGGATATCGACTTCCAACCGATGCAGAATGGGAATATGCTTGTAAAGCTGGATTGACAGCCCCGAGATATGGTGAGATTGATTCAATTTCATGGTATAAAGCAAACTCTAATGGGGAAACGCACGAAGTTGGCATTAAAGAACCTAATTCGTTTGGGCTATACGATATGTTGGGAAATGTTTGGGAATGGTGTTCGGATATTTATGATGAGACTGTTTATGGTTCCTATCGGATAATTAAAGGGGGTGGTTGGAATGATGAAGCACGTGGTTGCCTGGCAACTAATCGTAGAAGAAGTCATCCTACTGCCTATAAAATAGACGACCTTGGATTTCGGATTGCAAGAAATTTAAGATAAATAGAATTACGTTTGGTAACACTGTACCATAACCGTATAAAATTAATTGCTAGCTTTAGTACGCACAACATATAACTAATCTTATAAAAATTGTTACGTGTTATTAAAAAGCTCTGGCAATAAATCTTTGAATTCCTTTTGGCCTCTCAAAGTCAAAAATGGATATAACATACTCAAAAGGGTATTTACTTGATTTTCTATATGTATTGCGGTAAATCTATTTAAATAAAGTCCCGAAGAATATATCCAAGTATTCCCATAATTTATCATTCTTTCTGTCAAAAACTCATACTCCAATGCAAAAGATGAATCCTTCATTAAATTTTGTTTTTTCATTTTTTCAAACAGCAAAAAACACCCTGCGACCCTATTTTTATATGCTTCTTGAAAATGTGTTCTTACTTTATCACTTACACCTAAAAGATTATACAAATCTGTCCAGAAAAATTTATAATCCATCATTCTTATCATACTTTGCTTAATGTCGCTTCTAATTTGAGCTATTGATATTTCGGTATTGTCTAGTTTTTCTATTCTTTCATCAAATACTGAAACCATCTCAAAATATATGGCTTCAAAAATATCTTCTCGGTTTTTATAATGATAATTTAGATTTCCTGAACTCATATTCAGCTTTAAAGCAATCATTCTTATGGTAACCTGGTAATAGCCATGTTCATTAAACAAGGCAGTAGCAGCTTCTAAAATCAATTTCTTTTTCTTACTCATTAGTAAACTTGTCCTAATTAATTATTATTAGTAAATTTGTCCTAAAATTACGAAATGGAATCGTTATACAAATCAGAAACCGGAAAAAAAGAAATACTAGAACTCTACAATCATAAATTAAATGAATTAGAAATAAAATATAAAAACAAACGAATTGACACCTATCACGGAAAAACGAACATTATTGTAGTAGGCGATTCTACAAAACCACCATTAGTATTAGTTCACGGCTCTAATGCTTGTGCCCCTATAGCTCTAGAAACTTATCCAACTCTTTACAAAAAATATCAAGTATTTGCTATTGATGTTCTAGCACAACCGAATAAAAGTGCTGCAACTAGATTAAGTATGACAGACAATAGTTATGGTGTATGGATGAACGACATCATAAATCAATTAGAACTAACAAACGTGACTATGGCAGGTTTCTCATTGGGTGGATTAATAATTCTCAAAACTTTGATTCAAAATGAAAACAATATAAGAGAGGTATTTTTATCATCTCCGGCATTTATTGTAAATGGAAACCCATTAATTGCGCTGTTCAAAATATTTATCCCTATGAAGCGGTATATAAAAACTCAAAACAATAAATACCTTGAAAAATTCCTAAAAACACTTTTCACAGAAAGAGACGAATTTGCTCTTAAATATTTATCTAGAGTGTTTTTACATTTCAGAATGGATTTTACTCCTGTTCCTGTAATAAAAGAAAAGGAAGCTAAATTAATCAAAACTCAACTTACTATAATCGCAGCAAAGAATGACATTATGTTTCCAGGAGCCAAAATGATTAAACGTGCAAAGAAAATTTTTCCTTCTTTAAAAAATACAGTTTTGCTTCAAGATTCGAAACATGTTCAAAGTAGAAAAGATAATAGCAAAATAGAAAAGCTAATATTAGAAGAATAACATGTTACAACACCGTATATAGCCAATAGTAGCTAAAATTTCTACAGGATTTCGTGTATGTTTACTATCTTTAAGACAATGCTAAATATAACTTTTTGCTTTCCCACTTCGAAACCACGCATTAAACATTGTAAAAGCATTTGCGAATATGGAAAATATATTACAAATTTTAGGAGCATCTGTCTTAAGTCTTGGAGGAGCAGGTGCAATAATTTTAGGATTATCTAAATGGTTTGGAAATTTATTTGCAAAAAAACTCTTAGCAAAAGACAGTGCTAAATATTCTCTAGAACTAGAAGCTCTTAAAAGTAATTTTCAAACTGAATTAGAAGCTCAAAAAGCCTTTCAGAACGAGAAATTAGAAATTTTAAGGCAGAAATATCAATCAGAGCTCGAATCTACCAAAATTGAATTAGAAAAATCTAAGATTTTGTTTCTAAAGTATAGGGAAAATCAGTTTCAAATCTATAACGACCTGTGGCAAAGCTTATGTGATTTAAAACTTAAAGGGGCTGACTTATGGGAAGTAGCTTCAAAAGAAAGATTAAAAAGCTTTTCGATTCAACTCAAATCGACAAGAGAATCGCTAGAAAAGAATGCTTTGTTAATTGAAGAAAGTCATTATAAAAACCTAATGAGCAGCTTGGATGATTTTGAGAATTTTGAAATTGGCAAACAAAGATTAATTGAACTGCGAAATACAGACTTCGACCATCTAAATGAAATTGGAGGAGGTGAGGATGAAATTAGATATAGGATTAGTCAGAACAGAGAGGTGAAAAATCAGTTTGAGAAAGAAATGAGTAAGATGGCAAAATATCTTAGAAAACAAATAAAAGGAGAGTAAATAACTTATTACAACAAGATGTATAACACCTTAAAATGTACAATATACTAAACCAATAGAATAAATTTTCAATTCATATCATAAGCAATGCCTAAACAAAAAACTTAATCAATTCTGGTAACCATACGATCTATAATCACCTATCCCTAAATGAATCGCATTGCCATATATCAATAAAAAGATAAAAGCATAAAATATTTGCTATTTTAGTTACTGTATTGCTATACTAATTGTTGTACATCATGAAATAAATGAACCGGAAAAAAATAATAACTATTGTAATACTATTGCTTGGAATTGGAATCACATTATCATATTTCGGATTCTTTAATCGATTTAATTACATAACGGCAAAGTTGGATATCACCAATAATAACCCTCAAAAAGTACTAGTAGGGCTTCCCTTTATTTCTCCTACAGAAATGAATAAAGTTAGTAAGAAGTACGGATTTAAAAATATTAGATTTGGTTGTATAATAAGTGGAATGGAATTAAATGGAATAGATATGTATAATGACCAAATGGATCAATATTTAACCAAAATAAATGGGGTTGGCTGGGAATTAAAATATAACAAGGAAATTGATTCTCTGATTAAAATGAAGTAACATGAGTGGGGTAAAAAATAAAGTAAAACGTATTTTATATACCATGTTGTAGTCAACATAAAAATGACCGGTAATAAAACAAATATAAGGAACAAAATAGATCATCTATTCAGACATGAATATGGTAAATTAGTTGCTGTACTCACAAAAACATTTGGAACTTCGAATATAGAGCTTGCCGAAGATGTAGTACAGGAGGCTATGCTCGAAGCCCTAAATAAATGGTCGTATGAAGGAATTCCTGATAACCCTACCGGATGGATATATAAAGTTGCTAAGTATAAAGCTGTAAATATTGTTAATAGAGAACAATACAAGCGAGAACATGCATCAGAAGTTGCCCGTCACTTACAATCAGAATGGACGGTAGCAGCTGCTCTAAAACATATATTTACCGATAAAGAAATTGCAGATGACCAATTACGAATGATATTTACCTGCTGTCACCCTTCTATTTCTACCGACTCACAAATAGCACTAACTCTAAAAACACTATGTGGATTTAGTATCCCCGAAATCGCAAAAGCATTTCTGACAACTAATGAAAATATCAACAAAAGATTAGTTAGGGCTAGAAAAACGATTAAAGAGGCCAATGTTCCATTCGAAGTGCCTGTTGGAAAAAAATTAGAACACAGATTATCAAGTGTTCTGGAAACTATTTATCTTTTGTTTAACGAAGGCTATAATGCTACTACCGGAGATACTATAATTCGTTTTGAATTATGTGAAGAAGCCATAAGACTTGCCGAGATTATTGCCTCTAATGTTAATATAAACTCGTCTCAAACCTATGCATTATTGGCTTTAATGTCCCTAAATACATCTCGTTTCGATTCTAGAATAGACGTATCTAACAATCTCTTAAACTTAGAGCATCAAGACAGAAACAAATGGGATAAAGCCTTAATCAAAAAAGGGCTTTATTATCTAGAATTTTCGGCAAAACAAAACGAAATTTCTATTTACCATATACTTGCTACCATATCTGCTCATCATTGTACGGCCAAAACCTACGAATCTACAGACTGGGAAAGTATTTTGGCTCTTTATGACTTGCTGGTAGATATTGATAATTCGCCACTTGTTCTACTCAATAGAGTTGTTGTTATTGCCAAATTAACCACTAGTAAAGAAGCGCTTGAGCAACTTAATAACATAGAGGGTGATTCTATATTTCATTCTTATTTACCATATTACACTACAAAGGCAGAGCTTCATTTTAAAAATAATGAACCAAAAATCGCTATCGAATTATTAAACAATGCTTTAAAATTACCGCTTAACAAAAACTCAAAAGCATTGATTAACAATAGATTAAAAGAATATTCTAAAAAAAATTAATTTTTTTAAGGTTTCAATGTCCCTTTTACCTCCTTTCGTTTGACTTAAGGGTATAAGACAATAATTATTAATTAGTCAAAAAATTAAACTATGCAGGAATTTATGATTTTTATCAAAACCAAAGGAGACCATTTAGAAGGGCTTTCACCAGAGCAACAACAAGCTCATGTTCAAAAAATAGGACTGTACATCGGAGGACTAATGGAAGCTGGAAAATTAAAAGGAGCACAACCTTTAGAAATGAAAGGTGCCATTATTCATGGAAACAAAGGCGTTTTTAAAGACGGCCCTTTTAATGAGTCTAAAGAAGTAATTGTAGGCTATTTCCATATAGTAGCAAAAAACTTAGAAGAAGCTATCGAAATTGCAAAAGCAAACCCAATGTTTGAAGATGCAGAAGGTACTATAGAAGTTAGAGCTATTAAACAAATGGAAGGTATAAATTAAAATGCAAAGCAATGAAAAATCTAGAATATAACGGAAACTGTGCGTTTGCCGTAAGCACAGGAAAAACAACGGTTAAAACAAGTACTAAATATATTTTAACTAAAAATGGAAAACACTATGCTTTTTCTAATGGTGTAGCAAAATTTTTATTCAAACTATTACCCAATCGAATCGAAAAGGCAAATACCGCCTGGAATTCTAAAGACTTATAGTAATGAAGATATTAAAAAAAACAGGTTTAGGAATACTACTACTAATTCTTTTGATAAGTGTGGTATCGCTATTCTTTTCTACACAAAAAGAAGTAAGCAGATCTACCGTAATTCACGCACCAGTAGAACATGTTTTTAATCATGTAAATGCTATGGAGAACTGGAAAAAATGGGGCGGGCCATGGCAAGAAGAAGGAATGGATTATGCTAAAGTAATTCAAAAAACACTGGGAGCAACTGTTGGTGTTGGTTCAAAATTGATTTATAATCAAGGAAAAGGAGATGGAAGTGTTGAAATCATTGAAAGTGATTTGAATAAACGAATTAAGACACTAATTACTTTTGAAGATGGTGGTTTCGCAAATGGTACCTGGTTATTTAATGAGGATCATAACACAACTACAGTTACGTGGACGGTTAAAGTAAATTTAGGGTACAATCCTTTAAAAAGAATTATGGGTAATTTAATGATGGAGCATAAAATAGGTTCTGTCTTTGAAAAAGGATTAGTCAATCTTAAAAAAGTTTCTGAATAATCCTGGTCATAAATACATACCTAAAAAAGCGGTTCGGGTTAACGCCTATATCGCTTTTATTTTTAAATTAAGTATCTTAATTTCTGAAAAATTAGTTAAAAAACTAATAAAAATAACACTTCCCTGACAACGAAATCACAACACATACACTAACCACATTTGAATACAACCCTTGGTATAAAAACAACTATAGTTTAAAAAAATTATACAGCGTAGTTACAATACTCCCCCGATGATTATCTAAAGTAATAGATACCAATTGTTTTTCTTCTTTTACCTTAACATTAAATGGTGGTGCTAATATGTTTAGACCACTTTGTTTTTTCAGTCTAATTCCTTGTCCGGAAATAATATCTATATTGGGAACAAAATCGCCTTCAGGTAAATGCTCTGTTAAAATAACATATTCAAAATCAGTTAACTTGCTCACTACACTTTGTACTTCTGCATTCGATAGATGTTGTAACACTTGTCTCACTATAGCGCAATCCCCAGAAGGCAGATCATCTACTGCAATATCCAAACAATGAAATTCTAAATTTTCTGCTTTAAAGTTTTCTTTATTATATGCTATAAGATCTGTTACTATATCTACCGCAACATACTGCTTCGTATACTTTACCAATTCTTTTCCTACATTAAAATCCCCACAACCTAAATCACATACGGTAAGAGGACTTTTAAAAGATGTTAAAAATGAGGTTACAACATCTATATAGGGATCTACGATCTCGGGTTGATGTGACCCTGCACCCGAATAAAAACCAGATGTATTACCTCCCCAAAGTTTCATTTTATAAACTTGCTCCATAGCATCTTTAGTTGGCCAGGGCTTTTTTATTCTATTGGCTCTATCTTCTTTCTTTTTCATAAACATTCTATTGATCCCATATATACTATAAAAACATTTGGCAACTATTTTCACTGAAAACAGTGAGAGATAAAAATATACTTAAATTTACTTTTGTTCTAAATTAAAATTAATCATTCTGTTAGCAAATTTCCTGCTGAAACTAAAAATCTAAAAAGCTTCGGAAATTATACCTAACATGAAATTATATAGAGAAATTTTTCAAAGAAATATTAGAGTTACAAACTTTATGTAAATAACAAATAGTTACGCTACATATGAAAAAAAACATCCTCTTTTTACTACTATTGTTATCAGGAGTACAATATGTAGTTGCACAGCATTGTGGATGGGAAGCGATGTGTTACAAGATTTTAATTTTAGAAAAAGAATCTATACACCCCAATCACCAATTTGCAATACAATTATTAGATAGCACGTATACTCCTGTAAAAGATAGTAATAATAGGATTGTTTCTTTTTACCAACAAAAAAAGAACAATACATTAGTATCGCATTCGACAATGCATGATGTTTTGCCAAACTTGGAGGGATTTAGCCTTAAAAATTTTTCGGGCCTTAACCATTTTGTTACGCTATTTCAGTCTTGTCATAATAAAAATTATCATTTACAAATTGAAAATAAAACAGTGAATCAAAAGCAAATCATAGCTCTAGAACCAAAACATTTTCAGACCATATGTAGTTCGTATATAAACGTTAATTTAAAGGATAAAACATTAGAAATCTTCGATATTATTAAAAAATGTAAAGACGCAATAATTAAATTAAAATAAAATTTTTGGTATTTTACTGACTCCCAATGCCTTAACCCTCCACATATAAAACAAATCATGAATATTCAATTAATACATTTACCCGATATAAAACAATTGACACTAATTTTTCTTTGTGTGTTTTTCACTTCCTGCTCAGATCAAAAAACAAAGAAAAAGGGTGAAATAGCTGTTCGACATGAAACAAAGTTAGAACAGGAATCTAATTTTGCTCAACAGAAGATAACCGATAATCTTTATGTTGTAAAATCTAAGAATTACCATACAAATGTTGGTGTTTTTATAGGAAATAAAGAGATCATTTTAATCGATCCTATGACAGGCTCTAATAATCACCAGGCCTTATTAGAAAAAATAAAAGAGCTTTCTAATAAACCTATTAAATATGTAATCAACACACATCATCATGAAGATCACACTGGGGCAAATTCATTCTTTGCAGAATTAGGAGCAACAATTATTTCGCAAGAAAATACTAAATATACCTCTGCAAAATACGATGTTACTTTTAAAAACGAGTATACTCTCGATTTAGAAAATGAAAGAATCGAGTTATATCATATTACTTCACACACTTTTGACGATGTGCTTATCTATTTCACTAAAAACAACACTATTTTTATGGGAGATACCTATATGACTAATTTCTTTCCGCATTTTTATTTCGGAGGTGGTAGTAAGGGTCATATAAATTTCATAGACAAAGCATTATCTATTGGAAACCAAAATACTGTTATTGTAGCGGGTCATGGTAAATTATCTTCTGATAAAGCAGAACTTCATACCTATAGAAAAAATTCAATACAATGGATTGAAAAAATCAAAGAACTATCACTTGCAGGCAAAACTCCGGATGAAATAGCTCAAGATGAAAAAATTAAACAATTAGCTATGGCTTTTTGCGGAAATAATACCGTACATCCCCAAACAATTGAAAAAACAATTTCTGTTGACTACAATTCTGGCACTGCGTTTCCAGAAAATGCAAAAAATTACGAAGGAATGTACCAATATAAAGATGGGGAAATTGATGAATTAATTTTTCAAGATAAAAAATTAATGCTGCGAAGAAAAGGCGCATATATATTTGAGCTCTCTACGCTTTCTGATACCAAATTTCATATCAAAGGACAAGTACCATACAGATATATCTCTTTTTCGAATGACGGAAAAGAATTGACTTATTTTAATGGAAAAGAAAGTCAAATCGCAAAAAGAAAATAACAAATAATAGTCAATGTTACAGAAGTCCTTAATATTATAAAAACCATGTGATGCTATACCCCTCGACAAACTCAGAAGAGGCCTTTCGAAAAGCTATTTTATGGTTCAAATTCATTATCTTTCCATAGTCAAATCATAACTTTATGTAGTCCTACGTATATCTGATGCGTCAAAAAAATAATTCAATGCTAGATGAAATTATTGCTAAAATAACAAGCGAATATGATACGCTGTCAAATGAAATCATTGAAGAGTGGAAAAGCGATATTCTAATGTTAGAATTAGAAAAAGGTACTCAATTGGTACGTGAAGGTAGTTATACAAATAAGCTTTTTTATATCTATAAAGGGAGTGCAAAGGCATATCACCTAAAAGACGGAAAAGCCATAGCAGATTGGTTTTCTTTTGAGCATGAATTTATCTGTGCAATTACCGGTTATTTTTTGGGCCATCCCAGTGAGCATTATATAGAACTTACCGAAGATAGTATCTTATTAGAGTTTAACCGGAAACATATCAATATCCTTTCAAATAAATATCACGATTTTGAACGATTTACAAGAAATGCCATTACAAAAATAATGCTTCAACTACAGAAAAGGGTCGTATATCTTCAGTTCTCTACTGCAAAAGAACGATATGACTTTCTTTTAAAAGAATATCCTAAAATAGAATTACATATTTCATTGGGTGATATTGCTTCGTACATCGGTATAACCCAAGAGACCCTAAGCCGGATTAGAGCACAGAAATAGTCGAATTTGATCTATGTCAAAAGATTTCTGTTTCTAAATATTGACTTTTACATAATGTAAAAGGAATAAAATGGATAGTATCGCAAACTGGAAATTTATCAGAAAGCATTTTAATGTTACCTATAAGACCAGCTTATCGGTTGCTATAGCTTCTGTAGATAATGATAACAAACCGACGGTAACACCAATAGGAACTTTTTTTTTAAACAAAGATCAAACCGGTTTCTATTTTGAGAAATTTCCTAAAAAGATACCTCATAATGTAAAAACAAATAAAAACGTATGTGTTTTAGGTGTGAATAGCAGCAAATGGTTTTGGATAAAAGCGCTTTACAAATTAAAATTTGATTCTTATCCTGCTATTAGACTCTATGGAATGTTAGGAGAGAAAAGAAAAGCCACTGATATTGAGATTTCAAGACTAAACAGACGGATGAAAACAACAAAAGGATTAAAAGGAAATGCATACCTATGGGGGAATATGGAATACGTTCGTGATATAAAATTTACCACGGCAGAAGGAGTAAATATTGGAAAAATGACAGAGGTATTATGAAAATAACTAAAACCCCAGAAAGTAGAGCAATAATCCGTTTTCCTGATTGTGATCCATTCAATCATTTAAACAACTCTAGGTATATAGATTATTTTATAAATGCCAGAGAAGACCATTTGGTAAATAATCATGATTTTGATGTATATCGGTATGCAAAAAAACAGGTAGAAGCTGGTTAGTGACTCAAAATCAAATCGCATATTTTAACCCTGTGCAGTTAATGGAAAAAGTAATCATTCTATCAACAATATTAGAATGGAATACCAGCGATATTCTGGTAGAAATGCAAATGTGGAACGAAGAAAAGACCCTATTAAAATCGGTATTATGGACAATATTTACGCATTACGATTTAATTCATCAGAAGAGAAGTAAACATAATGCATATCTAAATGAAAAATTTAGTGAATATGAAAATCCGTTACCATCTTCGCTTCGCTTTAAGCAAAGAATAATCAACATAAAACAGAATGATAAATAGCACAATACCTATTGAGTCTATTAATCTACATACTTATAACATAATTACAAGCCCATATGAAATCGACATCAAAAATTTCAAAAATAGCCATAGTAGTCTCTATCCTCTTTTTATTATTTTATCACATATCAAAGCTATATATCATCTATTTTGGAGACGATATGGTAAACTCATATAATTTCTTACACTCATTTCAAGATGGTATTCCTGTTTCGGCCATAATAACGATACAGAGTATTCTTAGAGGTATAATAATTATTAGTCTAACCTTAATTATTTTTAGAAAAAATATAGGACCAGCATTGATGTGGCTAGGCATAGGAACACTTATTTCTACTCAATTTTTTATCGTATCTCAATCAAACCATGACTTGATCCTTTCGATTCACTCTGGATTAAAACCGCTAAAAGGTTTAATTCTTCCCATAGTCATAACGTATCTATATAACAAAATCAACCCAACCAAGATATCAAATCATATTTTCTAAAACCGTATTTTTGGTATGCGCTCTTGTGTATAAGATTAGTTTTTAAATAAATATAAACTGATATAACCATACTGGTACATATATTGTGGTTACTTATTACTATGAAAAACATAGCAACCCAAACATTTTTTATCCTCTTAATTAGTACATTTTGCTACGGACAAAACCCATATAAATATTCTCAGCCAAAAAACTTAGAGGACGGATGGGAAACAAGCAATTTACATTCAAAGAATATCGATACTACAAGAATCTATCGGTTATTCAACCAAGTGCAGAATGGTAAAAATAAGTTACACAGTATTTTATTAGTAAAAAATAATCAAATCATTATTGAAGAATATTTCAACGACCATTCTGCAAATAAGCAACACGACCTTCGTTCTACAACAAAAAGTATAAGGTCAATTTTATTGGGAATTGCAATTGATAAAGGATTTATTGATAACATCGACGATCCCATATCAAAGTATCTCAAAAATCCCGTGCCAACCAAAAATCTTGATAAGAGAAAAGATAAAATCACAATCAGACATCTATTAACCATGTCACCTGGATTTGATTGTAATGACTGGGATAAGAAATCAGCGGGGCAAGAGGATAGAGTTTATAAAAAAAAGGATTGGCTTCAATATACGCTTAATTTGCCAATGGTTAACGAACCAGGAACAGTCTCTAACTATTGCTCTATGGGCGTAGTTTTAATAGCTGAAATAATAAGTCAAACCTCAAAAATGACAATCGACAAATTTTCTAAGAAATACTTATTCAATCCATTAGGTATTACCAATATAAGTTGGGGACATACTTCAAATAAAAAGGTGATTCCTTCGGGAAAAAGGTTGTATATGACCTCACGCGATATGGCAAAAATCGGACAATTAATACTCAACAATGGAAAGTGGAATGAAAGACAAATTGTTTCTAAAAAATGGATTGAGGAATCGACCACTCCAAAAACAAAAATTACAGGAATTGATTACGGCTATTTGTGGTGGAACATTCCGTTTAAAGTAAACGAAAAAATGATAATTTCTAAAACTGCAACTGGAAACGGAGGGCAATATATCATGATTTTCCCTAAACTGGATATGGTTGCTGTATTTACAGGTGGCGCATACAACTCGCAAGAAGATAAGTTACCTTTTGTAATAATGAAAAACGTCTTCTTACCGGCATTCGTAAACAAAAAATAAAAATCGATATCATTTAAAACTATTATCATTTTCTAATATGGAAGGAAAATCGTTTAACGAGATCTGGGGTATTCTAAAAAACCTAAATAGTTATCAAACCAAAGATGAAATTGATGCATTGGTATATGGCTATCGAAAAAAACAAGCCTTGAATTAAAAACAGATAGATATGAAATGAGATTCATAGCAAACGGATATGTATTCGAAAATCAACAGTCTTTTTTCAAATCTTTAAAATACGGATACAAAATAGAAGTGATACCAAAATAATCTAATACAACATGTAAGTATATCAAAAATAACATTACAATAAACCATTAACATTTATGTGATGAGCTACTAGATTTAATTCCTAAAATAGCATTAAACTGTTTGACTTCGCGTTTATAAAACTGGAAGAATTTACGTAGTAAAAAAGCAAAACTATGGCTGGATTGTTTCATAAGTATGTAATTTTAGATATACTTTATTGGTATCGTTATATATAAAAATATCACACTTTTTAGAAGAAATTTTTACGGTAAGAATAATTGCTGTCACTAAAGTCTCTCTTTATAATGATATACGTACTGGTATAAAAACATCAAGAACCTCATTTTTGAAATACAACCACCTATATTGAATAAGTCTTAAAAAAATGTAATCGAGTATATGTATAGTGTTTGTGGTGAGAGTTTATCCTTACATATTAGATTTGGATAAGATGACCATAGATTTGAAACATTATAGTTTTCTACATTGACTCAATTTTGTATTGTAATTAAAAACAATATAAAATGACTCAAAAAACAGCAATTATAACAGGAGCAAGTCGAGGTTTAGGAAGAGATATGGCCCTTAATCTTGCAAAGGATGGTGTAAACATTATCTTCTCTTATCACAGCAATGATAAAAAAGCAAAAGAAGTTATTTTAGAAATAGAATCTGTCGGGCAAAAAGCGGTTGCTTTTCCTTTTGATGCGAATAACTATAAAAGCGGACAAGAATTTATGGCCAAAGCAACAGATTATTTAGAGCAAGAAAATGGTAGCGCTAACTTTGATTTTTTAATTAATAATGCCGGAACAGGAGTTTTTAATTTGATATCTGATACTACAGAAGAACAATTCAATGAAATGATGAATGTACACCTCAAAAGTGTATATTTTTTAACCCAAAAAGCATTACCATATCTTAATCGAGGTGGGCGAATTATTAATATCTCTAGTGGATTAACGCGTTTTAGTTTACCGGGGATGTCTGCTTATGCCATGATGAAAGGCGGTATAGAAGTATTTACACGGTATTTAGCAAAAGAATTAGGAGAACATAAAATTACCGCCAATGTTATTGCTCCTGGGGCTATAGCAACCGATTTTGCCGAAGGAAGTAATCGGGATAATGAAGAAAAAAGAGCGATTATAGCCAATATTACAGCATTAGGTCGCGTTGGCGAAGCTGAGGATGTCGGGGGTACTGTTGCTTTTTTATGTTCTGATAAAGCAGGTTGGATTAACGGTCAACGTATCGAAGTATCTGGAGGAATGTTAGTATAAAATCTTTTCTATACATTTATAATAATGAAAGACTTAATACACTTAAAAAAGATTAGCGATTATCATAAACTAGCTCATATCGCTGCTCCCGAACACCCGTTAATTAGTTTAGTAGATTATAGTACTGTTAAGTATTCATCAGACATTAATGATTTGCAATGGAGACAAGATTATTATACTATTGGGTTAAAACGTAATGTGGCACATAAGTTTTTTTACGGCCAACAAGAATATGATTTTGATGAAGGTGTAATGACTTTCGTTGCGCCAAATCAAGTGATGAGCTTAAGAAACAATCCAAACATCAAAAACCATACGCCTTCAGGTTGGTTATTATTGGTACATCCCGATTTTTTATGGAATTCACCTTTAGCAAATCAAATCAAACACTATGATTTTTTTGGGTATACTATAAATGAAGCGCTTTTTCTTTCTGAAAAAGAAGAGCTAATGATGGTAAATCTTTTGAATACTATACGTCATGAATACCAATCTAATATTGATAAATTTAGTCAGAAGATTATTATTTCGCAGTTAGAATTACTACTCAATTATGCAGAACGATTCTATGAAAGGCAGTTTATTACTCGTAAAATACCTAATCATCAAATATTAAATAAATTCGAAAAAGTTTTGTTGGATTACTTTAACAATGAAAGTATAGTTGACAAAGGTTTGCCAACAGTTTCATGGGTTGCTAATTGCTTAAATCTTTCTCCAAATTATTTAAGCAATATGCTCAAATCACTTACAGGGCAAAGTACGCAGCAACATATTCATAATAAATTAATAGAAAAAGCAAAAGAACAACTATCTACTACACCACTTTCAATAAGTGAAATTGCTTACAGTTTGGGTTTTGAGTATCCAGCATCTTTTAGCAAACTTTTCAAGAATAAAACAGAAATGTCTCCTTTAGAATTTAGAAAGTCGTTTAATTAATTATTTCTATTAGGGATGAAAGACATTCAAAATATCATACCCTATATTGTAAAACCTTATTTTTGATATACACTTATGCAGTGTATTAGATGAGTTTTTAGAATAAATTTAAACTAATATGTACATATTTAGTATATATTAAGTTAGCTAGACAATTTTAAAATAACTAATGGATCATAAACTTTACATAGAAACCCCAATTTATAGCTCACATAAATTAAAAAGAGAGCAACAAAAAAACATATTTTATAAGTTAGACTGCTATCAACCAACCGGTTCTTTCAAAATTAGAGGTATGGAAGAATTGTGTCGCTTTCATTTCGAAAAAGGGAAAAAAAATTTTATTGCCTCTTCGGGCGGAAATGCAGGATATTCTTTGGCATACGTTGGGAAATATATCGGTGTAAAAGTTAAAGTGGTTGTTCCTAAAACGACTTCTGCATTTATGATTAACAAAATAGCAAATTTGGGTGCCGAAGTCGAAGTATATGGTAATGTTTGGGATGAAGCGCATAGGTATGCCCAGAAAATTTCGGAAGAAACCGGTGCTGTTTATGTTTCCCCGTTTGATGATCCTTTACTTTGGAAAGGCCATTCGACGATTATTGATGAATGTGCAAAGCAAATACAGCAACCCGATAAAATTGTAGTATCTGTTGGTGGTGGGGGTTTACTCTGCGGGATATTTGAAGGAATGAAAAAAAATGGATGGGAAAACACTCAGGTAATAACAACCGAAACTATCGGTGCAGCATCATTCTATAAAAGTTGGCAAGCAAAAAAAATTATAGAGCTAGAAGAAATATCCTCTATTGCTACCAGTTTGGGAGCAAAAAAAATTGCCAAAAAATCATTAGAACTAGCATCTCATTTCAATGTTAAGCCAATCACAGTTAGTGATAAAGAAGCTGTTGATGCTTCTTTTAATTTTCTGGATGAATATAATGTAATCGTTGAACCGGCATGTGGAGCAGCACTTTCTGTCCCTTATTTTCATCCTAAATTGATAAAAGACGATGAAACCGTTTTAGTAATTGTATGTGGTGGAGCGAATACAGAAATAAAAACATTGCTCAGTAAAAAATAAGCTCGATATAACAACAGTATTAAAATGCTATAAATACCTATCAAAAACAACACATTCTATTTTGTAAAACCGTATTTTTGATATAAGCTCATATTGACCATGTGAGGTTTTAAAATAAATACAAACAAGTATCTGTATTCTAGTACAAATACTGTTGTTGCCAGCACCAAATCAGGCCCTATGAAAATAATCTTAATTTTTCTTTTTACACTACTTATTGGCACTTCTATCCATGCCCAAAAATCTTCATACACTCTAGTAAATGATAGAAAAGGTAATCAAAGTGTTATCGAATTTTTAGAAGAGTTAATCGATAAAAAAGAAAATATTGAGGAACTGGATTTATCCCACGGAAAACTAGATAGTATTCCAAAAATTATCGGAAAATTTAAAAACCTAAAAGTATTAAGACTCTATGGTAATAATTTATCTACTATAACCAAGCAAATATGTCAACTCACCAACTTAGAACGTCTGGATTTACGGTTAAATATGCTTGAAAAATTACCCAAATCTATAGAATGTCTAAAACAATTAAAAGACTTAGATTTACAAGAAAATTTATTAACCGAATTACCCGAATCACTTGGAAATCTATCCAGTTTAACCGATTTGTATCTACAAAACAATCCCATAAGAAAATTACCCAATACAATAGGAAATCTTAAACAATTAAAAAATATATATTTAAGAAATAACGCAATTAAAAAGCTTCCGGATTCTTTTATCAACTTAGAAAAATTAGAAATTCTTTTTATTGTAAATAACCCTCTGGAACGACTTCCTGATGCTATAGGAAATCTTAAAACATTACAAAGTATTTCTATCTATGACAACAAAATTTCGAATTTACCTGAATCCATGGAGAAGCTGACCAGATTAAGATATTTAGATGTTCATGGAAATAAAATTAATCCTGCTGATATAGAAAATCTAAAGGAAAAATTAAAATATTGTGAAATTGAGAAGTAATCTATTGCCCATTAATGCATACTTATAACATAAGTAGCAACTTCAAAAGATTAATATATCATGAGAGAATATGCAAAAAGAAACGCTGTTACTTTCTTCTTCATTCTAACATTTATTATCTCATGGAGTGGAATTTTGATTGTAGCAAGCCAAACTGGGATTCCGGCTACTTCAAAACAATTCGACAAACTGCTTCCTATTGCAATGATTCCATATTTATTTGGCCCCAGTATCGCTGGTTTTATTATACTTGGGATAACCAAAGGTAAAAAAGGGTTCAAAGATCTACTCAAAAAATTAATGACTTGGCGTTTAAGAACTCGTTTATACCTCATAGCGATATTGACTATACCTATTCTTTCAATTATTTCTCTCTTCATTTTAAATCAATTTTCAGAAGTATACATTCCAGATATTTTCACAACAGAGGATAAAACAACCTTGATTCTAAGCGGGTTAATTTATGGAATAGTTGGAGGAGGCATTCTAGAAGAATTGGGGTGGTCTGGATTTGCTACGCCAAAACTAAGAGAACACTACGGAGTGTTAAAGACAGGTTTGATTATTGGGGTATTCTGGGGAGCTTGGCATTTCCTTCCGGTTATTTGGGGATCTGGTGACAGTTCTGGTAATTTAGTGCTATCTAAATTTCTACCTGGCTTGTTCTTTCATTACGCTGGCCTAATTCCCATAAGAATTTTGATTGTTTGGCTCTATGACAAATCAAATAGTTTAATTTCACCCCTTATTATGCATGCTACAGGTACAGCTTCTACATTTTTTATCTTCAATATTTCTGAAATAGGAATACCTCTCTTTATTTATTATTTTTTACTTGCTACCCTACTTTGGTTATCTATTGTATTGATTCGATACAAATTCGGATTGTAATAGGAATAACACTTTCAATAAAAAAACAAATCACTAAAACGATATATCCTTATTAAAAATTGATCTATAGTTATCTAATAGCAATAGAATATCAAATTCACAAAACATTAGCAATTTTTGGGTTGTAGCACTTTAAAAATAGTTAGACATTTGAATACACATTTCCTAAATGAAAAGAGTATGAAAATTGAAAATTGCACAATAAATGATATCGATGAGATATACCGGTTATACAGAATAGCTTCTGCATATCAAAAATCAAAAGAAGGAGTTGTCGTTTGGCCAGAATTTGAGCGAAAACTTGTAGAAGACAGTATTTCAGAAAACAGGCAGTGGAAAATTATCATTGATAACAAGATTGCTTGTGTATGGACCATTACATTTAGCGACGAGCAAATTTGGGAAGAAAAAAATGGCGATGCCGCTATCTATATTCATCGTATCGCAACGAATCCCGATTTTAGAGGTCAAAATTTTGTAGCAACTATTGTAAAATGGTCAAAAGAATATGCCCAAAAAAGTAATAAGGATTATATACGATTAGACACACTTGGCAATAATGTAAAACTTATCGAACATTATAAAAAGGCTGGGTTTGACTTTTTAGGGTTCTTTGATTTAAAAAATACCGAAGGATTACCTGATCATTATGGTAAAGCTCCTGCCAGTTTATTCGAAATAAAGCTATCTTAGTGACGCTATACAACTCTTACTGTATAAAAATAAAGATGATGAACTTAGAAGAAAACAAAAAGAATGCTATCGCATTCTACAAAACTGCCTATACCGGAAATCCCAAAAAAGCGGTAGAACGCTACGTTGGCGATGTGTATATTCAACATAACCCAGATGTTAAAGATGGTACCCAGGGATTTATTGATTACTTCGAAAAAATGCAAGTCGAGTACCCCGAGAAATCAATTGAATTTGTACGTTGTATTGCCGAGGGAGATCTGGTCGCACTGCATACGCATCAAACCTGGCCCGGAAATGATGAATATATAACCATGGATTTTTTTAGGTTTGATGAAAAAGGCAAAATTGTAGAGCATTGGGATGCCATCCAGCAAATCCCCGAAAAAAGTGCTAATAAGAATACTATGTATTAATTAAAGCTGTCACTACTCCATAGAATCTCATACCAAATACCAATATCTTTGCGTATTTTGAAGTGAAAAAATCAAAAGTACTGTAACAATTTTATACTCCTTTCATCTTTACACCAACACATCTTAATATCGATATTAAGAATAGATTTATAAACAGTACAACACAGAAAGGCCGTGCTGTAGTTTTTACAATGCAAAGTTATCTTAGTAACGACGCATGTTTGTTAGTGATAATTATGAAACATCAACTTATGAAACCATTTTTAAAAAGTCTTTTACTATTATTAGTGGTTGTACTAATATTTAGTTGTAATCCAAATAAAGACACCCCCACCTTTAATGAACTTGAGAAGGCAGAAAACACATTAAAAAATTATGACTCGTTAACGCAATCAAAAATTATGATTGTAGGAACATTACACTTTGGTAAAGATGTTCTTGAATCCAAAAATCAAGAGAATATTGCAAAATTGGTCGAAACTATATCCAAATACAATCCTACAAAAGTAGTACTAGAATGGGAACCTTCTGTATTATCTGTAGCAAACAAAGAATATCAATCTTTTGTAGCTGATACATTTAATATTTCAAATAAGAGGAATGAAGTTTATCAATTAGGATTTCGCATTGCTAAAAATATGAAACATGATAGTATATACCTTTTTGATAACCAAACCGAATTTATAGGTTCTTTAGAGAATTTTTCTTTTGATTCATTTGGTAAGTATGCTAAACAAAATGATGATGGTTTTTACAATAGATATGAAAAGCATCTAACTAAGATTTTTAATCAAAATCAAAAGACATACAAAAATCATAATCTTTATGATCGTATTGCACTTATGAACTCTCCAACGGCTCAAAAATTTAACGCGCAACGTATGCATATGTATGAAATAAGAGTTGGGATCCAAAAAAACTGGATCGGCCCCGATTGGGTAGGTCGGTGGTACCAAAGAAATATAAGAATGGCAGGCAACATTCTAAAAATGACACAGACAGGCGATAGAATACTTGTTATTGTTGGTGATAATCATAAATGGGCATTAGACATGCTATTTGAAAACATTCCGGATTTTGAAGTGGTTTCAAGTTGGGATTATCTAAAGAATAACCACTAACGAGTTTGTCGCTTTATCTAAAGTTTAAAACTCGACTCTATCTACAATAGAACAAAAAAATCTATAAAATAGCAGTGCAACAAAATTCCCTGTAAATGGTATAGGCATACCTCCTATCGACGCTAACCCATATACAAAAAACCACGAATTACAAACTACATATCATCTACCCGTGCTGATCACGATAGATTTTTTTATATTAGTCTCAATATAGTATATCGTAGTAGATAGCTATAGAAAAACAACAACCAGATCAACAATATAAAAAAGAACATCACACCCGATGAAGAAAGGAATTATAATTCTGGGAAGTTCAAATAGTAATGGAGATACATACAAGGCAGCTTCATTCGTTAGCCAGCAAATGAACTATTCTATAATAGATTTAAAAACAAAAAATATTTCTGAATTTGATTACGAATTCAAAAATAGAAATGATGATTTTCATCCTCTAATTAATGAGGTCGTAAGTCAATATGACCTCATTATTTTTGCAACTCCCGTGTATTGGTATACCATGAGTGGAATTTTGAAAACGTTTTTAGATAGAATTTCTGATTGTTTAAAAATAGAAAAAGATGTAGGTAGAAAACTAAGAGGAATGGAAATGGCAGTACTAAGTTGTGGTTCGGATAAACAACTAAAAGATGGATTTCATATGCCATTTGTAGAAACATCAAAATATCTGGGGATGAAATACATTGGAGATGTACATTGTTGGATCGAAAACAATAACCTTCCTAACTTGGTAGAAACAAAATTAAGCGATTTTATAAATCAAATACAGTAATGGATATTCAACCCTATCTAGAACGAATAAAATATAAGAAAGACATAAGTGTTAGTAAAAAAGTTCTTTTCGAACTTCAGCAATGTCATTTAAAAAATGTGCCTTTTGAGAATCTGGACATTCATTATAATAGAGAAATCACTCTCGACATTGATGCTGTTTACAATAAAATAGTGGTTCAAAAAAGAGGAGGTTTCTGTTATGAACTAAATGGGTTGTTCTATCATTTACTAAAAGAAATCGGGTTTGATGTAAAAATGATTTCAGGTAGAGTTTATAGCAAATCAGAGGGTTATGGAAAAAAGTATGATCATTTAGCAATAATAGCTTCTATACATAATGAAGATTATCTGGTAGATGTAGGGTTTGGTAGGTTTTCATATACCCCATTACTGATTAAAACCGGAGTTAAATTATCAGATGATTTTGGTTATTTTAAGTTCGATACATTTGATGATGATTATTTAAGAGTAAATGAAATAGTAAATGAGGTATCGACTCCACAGTATATTTTTAAAACTATAGGTCGAAATTTTAATGAATTTCAAGAAATGTGTACTTTTCATCAAACAAGTAAGGATTCTCATTTTACACAAAAAAAAGTAATTTCTATGGTAACCAATACCGGAAGAATTACTCTAAATGACAAGCAATGCAAAATTACCAAAGGAACAGATACTGAAATAATAGAGTTTACAGAAGAAATAAAATTTAATAAGCTTCTAAAAGAGTATTTTGATATCGAAATACAGAAGCGTTCCTAAATCAAATCATAATATCATACTAAAAATAAATGGCGATTACATTTCCTATTATAGAAACAGAACGATTACAACTACGGCAGTTTACAAACAATGATTTAGAGAATGTATATCTCGGTCTATCAAATCCCGATGTAATCAAATACTATGGGGTTAGTTTTAATAGTCTTGAAGCTACCAAAGAGCAAATGACATGGTTTGCAGAATTAGAAAAAAATGAAACCGGGATATGGTGGGCGGTCTGCTCAAAAGATGGTAACACTTTCTATGGTGCAGGAGGACTTAATGCTATAGAAAAGGAAAATAAAAAAGCAGAAATTGGGTTCTGGCTTCTTCCAGAGTATTGGGGAAAAGGAATCATGAAAGAAGTAATGCCTCTCATTTGTAAATTTGGTTTTGAAAATCTAGGATTACATCGAATTGAAGGGTTTGTAGATGCAGAGAATACGAACTGCAAAAATGGATTGGCAAAATTCGATTTTAAATATGAAGGGACTATGGTCGACAGTGAAATCAAAGACGGAAAACATATTAGTGTAGCTATTTATGCTATGCTAAATAAGAGTTCATCTTCTAAATAAAAAAGAAAAGTATCTCATTTACTGTAAATAATATTAGATTGACTCTGGTTCTATTTCTCACTATATTAACAAATAAATGTTATGCCCAATATAAATAACTTTACCCTTATCGGTGCCGGAATTATGAGCGCCACTTTAGGTGTACTTATAAAAGAATTAATTCCTGATGCCCAGATAAACATCTACGAACGATTAGACAAAGTAGGTGCCGAAAGCTCTGATGCATGGAATAATGCAGGTACCGGGCATTCTGCCTTTTGCGAATTGAATTATACTCCCGAACGAGAGAATGGTGCGATCGATATTTCTAAAGCACTAAGAATTAGTGATAATTTTGAGGTTTCAAAACAGTTATGGGCATATTTACTAGAAAAAGGCTGTCTACAAACAGAAAGTCCATTTATTAATGATATCGATCATATGAGCTTTTTGTGGGGTGATAAAAACATTGCTTTTCTAAAAAAGAGGTATGAAGCATTGACTCAATACAACATGTTTAAAAACATGAAATATGCAGAAGATCATAGAGAAATTGCCGAATGGATTCCTTTGATCATGACTGGTCGAGATCCTAAGCAAAAGGTGGCAGCTACCAGAATGCCTATTGGTACAGATGTAAACTTTGGTGCTATTACCCGTGGAATGATAAAATACCTGGAAACCTGTGATGGTGTAAATCTGTATCTGGGACATGAAGTAGAAGATCTTAGGATGCAGGACAATGGCAACTGGCAGGTTGATGTGACAGATTTGCAAACCTCAGAAGAAAAAACAGTGACTACTCAATTTGTTTTTGTTGGCGCTGGTGGTGGATCGCTATTGCTTCTAGAAAAATCAGATATCCCAGAAGAGCGCGGGTATGGTGGTTTTCCTGTAAGTGGTCAGTTCCTGCGTTGTAACAATCCCAACGTTATTGTTAAACATGAAGCCAAAGTCTATGGTAAAGCCGAAACCGGATCCCCACCAATGTCTGTACCTCATCTCGATACCAGAATGTTAGATGGAGAACGTTCTTTATTATTTGGGCCTTATGCAGGTTTCTCTACTAAGTTTCTAAAGAATGGCTCATATATGGATCTCCCTTTGTCTATAGAAGCACATAATATTTGGCCAATGTTAGCAGCAGGAGTTCATAATTTGTCATTAACAAAATATCTAATCCAACAAGTATATCAGTCTCCCGAAGAACGATTTGCCACATTGCAAAAATACTACCCCGAAGCTAAGTTTGAAGATTGGGAGTTAATCACTGCTGGACAGAGAGTTCAGATTATTAAAAAAGACAAAGAAGATGGTGGGATTCTTAAATTTGGAACCGAAATTGTTACCAATCAGAAAAAGACAATGGCTGTTTTACTAGGTGCCTCACCAGGAGCCTCTACTTCTGTCTCTATAATGTTAAATGTGCTGTCAGAATGTTTCTCAGAAGAAATGAAATCAAAATCATGGAATACTACTTTAAAACAAATTATTCCCAGTTTTGGCAAATCTTTAATTGAAGATGGTAAATTATGTCTTCAAACCAGAAACAGAACAACAGAGATATTAAAGCTACAATCATCTAGACAGACTCCTATCTAGATAGATAGCTAAATAGTAAAAAAAGTGTCTACTTTGTATCAATACTTTTGTAATGCAATTGGTTTCATAAATTATACAAATGTCTAATCTGAGCTACGCAATTAAGATAAAATAAACTTTTATTGAGTATGAATTTTGAAATATTAGATTTTTTGATTTTAATAGGAGTAACTCAAGGGTTTATCTTTGCGATTATAATTTTATTTTCCAAGTTTTTTAAAAACAAGGCTAATTTATACCTGGGAATAAGTCTTTTACTCGGAGTTTTTATCAATATTCAATATTGGGCTTTACATTATAATTGGTATGAAGAGTATCAAAATTTTAGAATACTAGAAGATATTGAATTAGTATTGGCTTTTCCGGTAACCTTATATTTTTATTACTTAAAATTATTAAATCCTTCATTAAAGCTTAGAAATAAGGAGTGGTTATTGTTTATTCCCTTTATTATTTCTGTAGGGTTAAACCTATATATTGGCGGGCAGTTTTACTTTGATTTATACCCTATTCATAACAAAGCGTGGATACCCCATTTTTATACGATAGAATATTACTTTTCGATTTTATTTAATTTAGGTCTACTTGTAGTAGAATTTCGCTTGTTATTTAAAAACTCTATCAAATATCAACCCGATATCGGCTATGATCTAAAATGGATACGTTTATTTTATACTTTTCATGTTTTACTCATCTTCTTTTGGATTTTAACAAGTGTAGTAGATTATTACTATAACAGTGATTATTCTATCATTATATGGCTATTGCTTAATATCCTTTTTTATTGGATTGGTTATCAAGGCATATACAAGTTTACCTTGGCCAAAAACAGATTCGAAATAAGAGAGATTAACAAAAAGAAAACAAATGAAAAACAGAAAGAACCTGTAAAATTTAAAGAAGGAGAAGACAATCCATATTTTAAAAAATTTATACAACTTCTAGAAAATGAAAAGGTATATAGAAATCAACAATTGAGTAGAGGTGATATTGCAACTCGGTTAAATATAAGCATTGGTTACCTTTCTCAAATAATTAATAGTGTTACTCAAAAGAATTTTTCTGATTATTTAAACGCATACAGAGTGAAAGAAGCTAAAACCATGATTTTAGATCCTGAATTTGACAACTATGATATGGTAGCAATAGGACTTGAAGCTGGATTTAATTCTAAATCTGCTTTTTATAAATATTTTAAGAAAGAAACCGGCCATACCCCAACTACATTTAAAAAAATACACAAGGAATAGAGATAATGACAAAAAAGAGTCCATAATTGTTCAATTCTAACTTTTAGAGACTTCTACCTTTTAAAACCAAACTAATTTTGCTCAAAACAAAAAAGAAAAGTTATGAGCAAAAAACTAATTGTATTCGTTTTAATAACATTAAATATTACGTTTTCATGTAATACCGATGATGATGTGGTCGGTACAATTAATGAAACATTTATTATTGGTAAATGGCAATTATCCAGTTCTACCAAAAATGGAACTACTATTGATTTAGACACTTGTGATCTTATGGAAACTTATGTTTTTAGCAACTCTAATAAAGTAAGTATTACGCTTTACACGTTTAATACAAACAACGTATGTGAAGAAGATGCTAAAACAGCTTATGATTATACTATTATCGGTGCTAATCTTACTATTAATAACAATAGTGCTTTTGTAATCTCGACTCCAGAAAACGCCACTCTTATTCTCACATCCAAAAGTTCATCAGATACTTTTGTAAATACATATACCAGAAAATAACCAAAAAATATCTTGCGTTAAAAATGTCTAGGTTTATTATCATGATAAATCTGGACATTTCTATATTTTATGGCCTGGATAAATAGCAAAGAAATCTTTTATTGCGCTCGGTATTATGAAGATTTAACAATATTCATAACAACAAAACCCAAGAGTAGTACGTTAAGATATTCACACACGATCATGTTAAAGAACTCATGAATATATTACCTAAATACGGGCTACTGCAGTTTAGAAATGCAGCGAGAATATATAGTAAGTCTATTACTGAAAGTCTGCAACTCTTTAGGGAAGAAACAAAATTCCTTAAAACTTCTCTGTTTTTTTCTTATAAACACGACGAGCTTGAAGAACTCGATAGTGCAATTAATTTTTTAAAAGGATTTGGTGTACTTATCTATGCAGATTATTTGTTGCTTGATCCAGATACTACAGAAAACCCCAGTAAGGTAACCGACAAAGAAGTCCAGCAAAAAACAGAAGGAAAAATAAAGGATAATAAAAAGTTTATTTTCCTGGCCACAGAAAATGCCATTAGTTCTAAACGTTGTAAGTGGGAATTACGATATGCCAATACACAAAAACCCAAAGATCATATCGCTATTTTTCCTATACGAGAAGATTATACAGATTATGGTGGTGCAGAGTACTTACAAAAATTTCCCTACATTCAAAAAAGTGAAAGTAACCCAGATGGGTATGATGTTAAATCTCCTAATGGAGATATTATAGAACTAGGTGCTTGGTTAGCATCTTAATTTGGTATCTAAAATCTTAGAAAATACCATATCGCAGTTAAGTGGTTTGCTATTCAGAGTTTTGTGTTTATCAAAAATCTGAGATCAAATTCATATATGACCAATGAGCTTAACCCGTTTTTATCTTCTTTAAAGATTTTTCTCAATATCTTCATAGTAAATCATAAAAATCAAAATTTACCGATTATCTACACCTTTTTTATTTAAAAAAAACGAACTCCAATTGGGGGGTAATGCTCAATAACACGTCTTATATAATAAGCACCATTATCATTACAAGTAACAATTAACGTAGTGCCCAAGCTTAACCAATTTCTAGTAATCGTAGGTATACTTACCTATTAATAGTATATCTCTCTGGTATAAACCTTAGTAAAAACACGAAAAATGCTTCTAAAAAAATCATTTGGTATACATATACTACATGTTTTATTACCCCCTATGTTAATAAAACATTTTGATATTTTGTATATCCAATTACTTTCTATATCAAAAATGCATTTTCTTTTTATTTCGGCATTTCATAAAACACTACCTACTCTATATACTCCCCAAAATATTCAAAATTATAATTCACCAACTAAAATGTAATACCATTTTAATTCATGTCTAATCAAATCACAATTGTATGAGAAAACAACTCTTAATTTTAATGTGTGCAGTACTGCTATCAAGTATTGGTTATAGCCAAACTACAATAACAGGTACTGTACGGGACATAGCAGGTCCCTTACCTGGGGCAACAATTCTAGTACAGGGAACTAGAACTGGAACGACAACAGATTTTGACGGTAAATATACTATCGATGCAAACTCTGATCAAACATTAGTCTTTTCGTATTTGGGATATGTCACAAAAGAAATACCAATTGCTAATCAAACTGCAATCGATGTTATCTTACAGGAAGATGCCGAAGCCTTAGGCGAGGTTATTGTAACCTCTTTAGGATTTGTAGAAAAAAGAGATAAACTGTCTTCTACTTATTCTAAAATCGATGCAGACAAACTAGTACAGCCTGTAGAGAATAAGATCATTGACGGTATAGCTGGTAAAGCCGCTGGTGTAAGTATCAATGCCACTTCTGGAGATCCCGGAGCTGGTTCTAATATTCAAATTAGAGGAACCAGTTCTCTGGGAGGCTCTAGTCAACCTCTAATTATTGTAGATGGGGTACCTTTAAACAATGATACATTAGAAGGCTCTGGTAGTGGAGATACTTCTGCAGGAGTATCGCAGCAATCCAGGCTTAATGACCTTAATCCCGATGACATCGAATCTTTTCAGGTATTTAAAGGAGCTTCTGCAGGAGCATTGTATGGAACAAGAGCGCTTAACGGAGTAATTGTAATCACCACCAAAAAAGGTAAAAAAGGTAAAATGAGAGTTACCTTCTCGTCTGGTGTTTCTATCGATGAAGTCTCGTACAAGCATCCATTACAACGATCTTTCGGGCAAGGTACTAACGGTAACTATAGCCCAACATCTGCCTTCTCTTGGGGAGATAGAATCTCTAACAGAAGCGGAGCTCCAGATGATGTAGATACTACAGGAGAATTTTTTGAATCTTTGGTAACCAATACTACTATCTATCCGATTACTCAAAAAAATAGAACAGATCAGTATGTAGATAGTAATTTTGATAAAGTATTTGGTACCGGGGTCACACTTGATAATCGTTTCACCTTAAGTACCGGGAGTGAAAAAGGCACTTATTTCTTAAGTGGAGGTCACGTAGATCAAGACGGAACAATTAAAAATAGTTATTATAAGAAAACTAATTTCACCTTATCTACTTCTCAGAATTTTACAGATAGACTTACTGCTAATATCAAAGGAAATTACATACACACCAGCTCTAACAGAATTCAGCAAGGTTCTAATACCGCAGGGTTATACCTGGGATTACTGCGTACATCTCCAGATTTTGATATTACAGATTATAAAGGAGATTATAATAATGGCTCTGGGACTATCGTACAATCACGTCATCGTTCTTATCGAAGATATCTTGGAAATAGTGATAATGTAATTTATAATAATCCTCTCTGGACAATCAATGAACAAGGAAGTACTGCCAAAGTAAATCGTTTTATTGGTACAGCAGAATTAAAATACCAATGGAACAATAATATCAACTCTATCCTTAGAGGAGGTGCAGATTTTTATTCTGATAACAGGGTATATTTCTTTCCATACTACACTGCAAGTTCTGCTCGAAGGTTTGGTTTACTTAATGACGAAACCATAAATAATGAAGAGTATACGATGGATATATTAACATCTTTTCGATATGCATTAACAGAACAACTAAACACTAATGTAATCATAGGATATGGTATTAATGACAGAAGAAGAAAACGAGATTTTATTGAAGCAGATAACTTCATTGCCAATTTTAGAAAACCATTAGATCCTGTAGAGATCTCGGCAAAAGAAAATATTTCCTCAGAGATTACCAGAACCTCGAGAAGGAATATCCGCTTCTATGGTACTGCCAATTTTGATTATGCCGATCAATTATTTTTAACCCTAGGAGGAGCGTATGAAAAACATTCTGTACTCCCAAAAAGTGATAATGCTTTCTTTTACCCAAGCGCAGAATTAGGATGGACTTTTAGTAGATTAATCAATGGTTTTGATCCTTTATCCTTTGGTAAACTTAGACTTGCTTTTGGCCAGGTAGGTAATGTTCCTCTAGCACATAGAGAAGAGACTGTTTTTGAAGTAGGGTCTTTTTCTACTTTTTCTGATACGATCGCACTCGAAGATTTTGGAGGAGGGTTTCAATTCGACGAACGACTTGGGAATCCAAACCTAAAACCAGAAATAAAAACAGAATATGAAGTTGGATTAGATCTTCGTTTCTTTAAAAATAGGTTTTCATTATCGACTACCTATTACAAAAACGAAACTAAAGATGTATTACTCAATATAGCAATACCTCCAACATTAGGGTTTTCTGAAATTTATGGAAATGGAGCTACTATAGAAAATGAAGGGTTTGAAGCCGAATTGAAATATGATTTTATAAAAAACAGAGATTGGAAAGCTAGTGCTGCCATAAATTTTAGCACCAATAAAAATCTGGTTTCTAAGATCGAAGGAGGAGGAGTGGTTAGCTTTACCCCTGGTAGTTCTATCCAATCTGTAGCTATAGAAGGAGAACCACTAGGAGTTTTGTATACCCAAGGTGCTCAACGTAATGCTGATGGAAGCCTGGTATTAGATGCCAATGGTTTTCCCATAGTAGATACTAGTGGTAACAAAGTGGTAGGAGATCCTAATCCAGATTGGTTAGGAGGTTTACAATTAAGTGTATCGTATAAAGATCTATCGATATCGGCATTGTTTGATACCAGTCAAGGTAATGATATGGCTCAAAGAACTCGTTTCATCACTTCATACTTCGGTACCCACGGAGATGTAGGAAACACTATTACTTTAAATGAAGATTTGGTGAATTTTAATGGAGATGTGGTACCAGCGGGCACAAGCGTAAGAGCTAATATAGGAAACTTCGGAAATGGAAATGTATTACTAGATGAGAGTTATTATAGAAACCTATATGGTTTTGGAGATGGTAAATTAAATGAATTTGCTGTTGGAGATGCTAGCTGGACAAGGTTTAGAGAACTTTCATTATCCTACCAGCTTAATTCTCAAGGGCTACAAAAAACAACAGGATTAAGCTCAATTGAATTTACAGCCTCTGGAAGAAACCTGGTTATCTGGACCGATGTAGTTGGTATAGATCCCGACATAAATCAATTTGGTGTCGGCAGAGGAAAAGGATTGGATTATTTTTCGAATCCAGGAGTGAGAACCTATGCTTTTAGTATTAAGTTTAATTATTAAAAAACGAAATCATGAAAACTATATATAAACTAATAGTATCCTGTATCGTAATTACGATGTTCTCCTGCGAAGATTATCTGGATGTTAACGAAAATCCAAATCAGCTGGTCGAAGTCCCATCTGGAGATCTTCTATTAAAAGGAACACTCTTGGCCAATGCACAGGTACAACAAGGACAACTGGCCAGAACATCTATGTATTATTCTGGTGGACTTATCGGGCTAAATCTGGTACAACAAACGCTCTATAATTATGATTATACTCCAGGTGATTCTGATGCCGTCTGGGAATTGATATACAACGGAATATTAGTTCAAAACAAGGAAATTAGAAGAATTTCTCCTAACCTAGATTTATTACAAGGGATCATCGATGTTAATGAGGCACTAGCTATTGGTACAGGAACATCTCTTTTTGGAGATATCCCCTACTCTAATGCAGTACCTGATAATGCTAGTTTAGAATCTCCTGATCCTACAATAGACCTGCAACCCGACATCTATAGTAATTTGCAAACTTTACTAGATGGAGCTATATCCAAAATAAATAATGCTACCACTAATGTAGGTAGTGAAGATATTTATTTTTCTGGGAATGGAGCTTCCTGGGTTGCCGCTGCATACACTCTTAAAGCCCGATATTATTTACAAACCAAACAGTACAATTTGGCATTAAACAATGTAGTAAATGGTATTAACAGTGCATCTGGAACAATGGCTTATAAACCTATTGGTACTGTCGACTCCAACAGTAATATTCTTTTTAATTTTGTAAACAGTAGTCGTGCAGGTGACATGACCGGCGATAATGCCTTTTACCGAGACCTTATAGATCCTGCTAATGCTTCTGGCAGAAATAATGCCAAGACAGATGAAACTGCACGCAGAAACTATTCTTACGTTAGCGGAGATGGAAATCAGGATGATGGTATCGATGGACCATCTACTCCTATGAAATTAGTAAGCTACGAAGAAAACCTATTGATTTGGGCAGAATGTATATTGCGTGTAAATAATGATAATCAGGGCGCCATTGATAAACTTAATGAACTAAGAACTTATCTGGATTCTGGAAATGCATTTAATCTTATCGATGCAGCAGATACATTTAATTATGATCCGTATGTCCTTGCAGATTTTCAAGCAGGAGGAATTGAAAACACAGATAATATAGCAGTAGATAGAGCTATCTTAAGAGAGATTATCGAAGAACGTTACGTGACAGGGTTTAGCACCTATATGCCATTTAATGATGCCCGAAGATTACTCAAATCCGATAGTGATGTTATTGTCCCTTTTCCATTAAACAATACCACCACTACAATCAATCCACAACGATTTTTATATCCACAGGATGAATTAGATAGTAATGAAAATATCCCCCGACCCATTCCCGATTTATTTACTCCTACTGCAGTAAATCAATAACTGAATTATTCTATTTTTTGGGAATGGTTAAAAACCAACGAAGCTAACTTCGTTGGTTTTTTTTATAAAAAAATTAGAATACAAGCTGATCTGTTCTAATACAATATGATTAGATAAATTTTAACATTTCTAAAATAGGGTAATGTTACTACTACATGTTGTGTATATAAATTGAGAAGTCAAAATAGCTTCATAGATATTAAGATTATTTTTTTCATATGATGCAACCCTTTGACTTTTATATTGTCATTTATTATTAGGTAATATTTATATAGAAACTAATCTATAAGCATTATGAGAAACATATTTTCAGTATTCGTTTTTGTTATAATAGGATGTATTGGGTATGCACAAGAAGCACAACTCGCAGAAGACCAAAACCCAAATTATAAAGAGGCGATGAATAGATTTTCAAAAAATAGTCAGGAATATACAATACAACAAGGTACCACTGTGCAGGAAACCTATAAAGCTATTGATCCTCTCGAAGAAAAAAGAGAACTACGCTCGTTACGAAGACAATACCGATCACAAAGGGCATACTGGAGACATGAGCGAAGATTAAAACGTATCGAAAACACCAGGTATTATGACTATGGATCTTATTATGGTCATAGATCGTATGGGTATAACTGGTTAACATTAGGAGTTTTAGGAGCATGCTTCCTTTGGTAATATTATTAAAAAAAACAATAATTAAAGTACATTAAATAAAAATCACAAAATGAGAAAATTAATCGCTGCTATAGCAGTATTACTGGTAATATCTTTAACTTCTTCATGCGCAAGAAAAATTACACGTGTAGCTCCGGATACACAAATTGATATTAGCGGACGATGGAACGATACTGATTCACGCTTTGCAGCAGAAGAACTAACGCAAGAAGTACTTACAGGAAATTGGATAACCGATCACACTCAGGAAAAAGGCAAAAAACCGGTGGTTATAGTTGGTTTGATACGCAACAAATCACACGAGCACATAGAAAGCGAAACCTTTATTAAAGATATAGAAAAAGCTTTTATTCAACGACAAAAAGTTAGAGTAGTACAAGGTGGTAAAATGCGCGAAGAACTAAGAGCAGAACGTGCCGATCAACAAGACAATTCCTCGATATCTACAGTCAAAAAATTTGGATTAGAAACAGGGGCAGATTATATGCTTCAAGGCAATATTAATTCTATAGTTGATGCCCATAAAAGAAACAAAGTAGTATATTATCAAATCGACCTGGAGTTAACCAATATTCAAACCAATGAAAAAGTATGGATTGGAGATAAAAAAATAAAAAAGTTTGTAAAAAACTAATTCTGTAGCACTCTAAATTCACAAAACACCAAGCTTTCTCAGGAAAGCTTTTTTGATAATTGAATATGGTCCATAAAAAAATGATCTTTCGCATTGTACTATTGTGTTGTTTTTCAATAGTACTTAGTAACTGTGGCAGTTATCATACCAAGAGCACACTTTTTCAATCCAAGGTACAACAGGGAGATATGGAAGGTGCCATGGAGGTGATCGAAGAAAATAAGTTTTTAGGAAAACCCAGAAATCATCTTCTATATTTATTAGAAAAAGGGAAATTGGCATACCTGGCAGGTAATTATACCTTAAGTAATGAGCTTTTAAACGAAGCAGATGTATTTATAGAATCTAATAAAAGAGCTATAGGAAATCAAGTTCTGGGTATTCTTTTAAACCCCGAAAAAGAAACATATAAAGGAGAAGATTTTGAAAAAGTTGCAATACACTATTACAAAGCGCTTAATTATATATTTTTAAACCAATATGATGAAGCTATTGTTGAAGCAAAACGCATCTCATTACAACTACAAAAAATAAATGAAAGTTATCCTCCCGAGAAAAAAAACAGGTATAGTGATGATGCATTTGCTCATATATTGCAAGGTCTATTATACGAAGCCTCGGGAGATAATAACAATGCGTTTATTGCATATCGTAATGCTGTAGATTTATATCTAGAAAATCAAGGTACTTATATAGGAGTTAATATCCCTGAACAACTATGCCAGGATATGTTTCATACAGCAAGTGCTATGGGATTTATCGATGAAATAGAACGTTATGAAAATCTATTAAACACTACCTATATTCCTAAAAAAAATACTGAAGGTGGAGAAGCAATTATTTTTTGGGAAAACGGACTAGCTCCTTACAAGGATGAAACCTTTTATACGTTTACCATCCTACCGGGTAACGAAATCGGGTTTCTAACCATTATCAACGAAGATCTCTCTTTAAATTTACCATTACCGATACCAACCGGAGGAGATAATAATTCCGATTTTTCTGACCTTGATATTTTTAATGTTGCATATCCAAAATATGTGAGTCAGCAATCCTTATATAATAATGCAGAGATACAAGTGGATAGTCTATCATATCCGTTTCAACTAACACAAGATTATGAAGAAATTGCTTTTAAAACTTTAAAAGACAGAACATTTAGAGAGATCGGAAAAATTGCTTTGCGACTAGGAACAAAGAAAGTTTCAGAATACATAGTAAAAAATCAAAACAACGATTTAGGAGCTTTATTAGGGGTATTTAATGCATTAACAGAAGGTGCCGATACTCGTAATTGGCAAAGTTTACCTAACAAAATATTTTATACCCGAATCCCTTTAAAGAAAGGAGAAAATAGCTTGACCGTTAAATTACGTACACATCAAGGGGAATTAACTTCTAAAAATATTCAGATACAGGGAACCGGAGGAATTCAATTTGAAAAAATCACAACTCCAAGAATTTCTCTTCCCAGTCAATAAAAGCGTGTTTATCCTCTAAAGTGTTTTAGCGACTTTTTGTACTATAGCAATAGTTTCATCCAGGTCTTCATAAGTAAGTGCTTCGGTTATAAACCAGGTTTCAAAAGCACTTGGCGCAATATAAACACCGTTGTCTAGCATTCCGTGAAAAAACTTTTTAAAAGTATCGTTATTGCCCTTTGCCGCAGTATCAAAATCTACTACGGTATCTTCAGCAAAATGAACCGAGATCATAGAACCAATTCTATTAATCGTATAAGTAATATTATGCTCATCCAGAGCATTAGCAATTCCATGATGCAAGTATTCGGTCTTACTGGCAAGGCTTTTAAAAATCTTTGGGTTGTTATTTAATTCGTTGAGCATGGCTAATCCTGCAGCCATCGCCAACGGATTACCACTTAAGGTTCCTGCCTGATATACAGGTCCAAGCGGTGCTAAATGATTCATAATTTCGGCACGTGCGGCAAAAGCACCAACCGGTAATCCTCCTCCAATTACTTTACCAAAAGTAACAATATCGGCATCTACGCCTGTAAGCTCTTGAGCTCCTCCTTTTGCTAATCTAAAACCGGTCATTACTTCATCAAAAATCAATAATATACCATGGGTATCACATAGAGATCTAAGTCCTTCTAAAAATCCTTTTACTGGTGGGATACATCCCATGTTTCCGGCAATAGGTTCTATAATAATGCAAGCAATCTCTCCTTGATTAGACATGATAATATCTTCTACATGATCCAAATCATTATATCTTGCCAATAAAGTATCTTGTGCCGTTCCTTTGGTTACTCCCGGGCTATTGGGGCTTCCAAAAGTAACTGCACCACTCCCTGCCTGAATCAGGAAAGAATCACTATGCCCATGATAACATCCTGCAAATTTGATAATCTTATCTTTGTTTGTATATCCACGAGCCAATCGTACAGCACTCATACAGGCTTCGGTACCAGAATTCACAAATCGAATTTTATCGATATTAGGTACCATAGAAACTGCAAGTTCTGCAATTTGAGTTTCGATTTCTGTTGGCATTCCAAAACTGGTTCCTTTTTTAGCTTTATCAATAACCGCATTTACCACTGGTGGATGCGCATGCCCCAAAATCATCGGTCCCCATGAGTTGATATAATCTATCAATCGGTTACCATCTTCGTCGTACAAATATGCTCCTTTGGCCTCTGTAACAAATATGGGATCTCCTCCTACAGCTTTGAAGGCTCGTACTGGTGAATTAACCCCTCCCGGGATTACTTTTTGCGCTGCTGTAAATAATGCGCTACTTCTTTTATAGATCATGCTTAATTAAAATCTTCTTCCTCTTCGTCGGCAGCTGCTACTTTAAGAACTTGCCCGACCTTGATATTATTATTGACCAGATTATTAAATGCTCTGAGTTCCTCTACAGAAATCTTATACTTTCTGGAAATCGAATATAGAGTGTCTCCTTTTTTTACAGTATAGCCATCCTTATTAGAAATGGAAGTTATAACTGCAACAGCTTTATTTTTTTCGTCTTTTCTTCGCGGTTTTTTACCCAATACCTCATCATCAAACTTATCCAAATCATAACGTTCAATAATAGCAATAAGTTTTTGAGGATATTTCTTATCGGTAGCATAACCTGCTTCACGTAGTCCACGTGCCCAAGATTTATAGTCTTTTTGGCTAAATGTAAATAGTCTGGAATATCGTTTTCTATCTTTTAAGAATAAAGAATGATCTCTAAATGATTCACTTGCCCGATTATATTTTCTAAAACATTCCTGAGAACGATCATCATCATGATATACCCGATCTCCTTCCCAATCATGACATTTAATCCCAAAATGGTTTTTTGCTCTTTGGGTAAGATCTCCATATCCGGCTCCAGACTCCAATATTCCTTGTGCTAATGTGATACTGGCCGGGATCCCGTAAGTTTTCATTTCACTTTTAGCGATACCCGAGAACTCATGGATATAGCGTTGCACTTTATCTTTATATGACAGTACAGGAAGTGGTTTTCTAGTTGTATGTTCTTCTACTATTATTTTTTTAGGGCCCTGCTCAACCTTGGTTATAACCGTCGGTTTTGGCTTTGGTTTAGATGGTCTTGAAGATGTTACTTTTTTGCTCCCTCCACAAGAAATGATAACCATAGCAACACATAACAATACTATAAATTTCCTCATTTTAATATTCAATTGTAATAAGGGGTAGTTTCTTTTTCTTTAATTTTTTATTCATTCCGGCTATCCCTTGCAAACCACCGGTATGAATGGCTAAAATACGAGTATTTTTCTTAAAAACACCTTTTTGCACCAGGTCAAAAATACCAAAAACCATCTTAACTGTATAGACTGGATCTAATGCAATATGTTGCTGATTGTTAAACTCATTCATAAACTCTACTCCTTCTTGATTTATTTTACCATATCCCCCAAAATGATATTCAGAAATGAGCTTCCAATTAGTTTTTGATGTATGTTTTTTAATCTCTTTGTCAAGAAAATCTCCTTTTAAAGCAGGAAATCCCAGAACCGTCTGGTGAGTTTTAGTGCTATTAATAATTCCTGAAATTGTACCTCCTGTCCCCACAGCACAACAAATAATATCATAGGTATTATCCTGTGCAGTTAATATTTCTTCGCAACCTTTAACAGCCAAATCATTAGTGCCTCCTTCGGGAATGATGTAGCATGAACCAAACTCATCTTTTAACTGTTCTAAAAAAGCTGAGGATGTTTTTTCTCTGTATTGCTCTCTACTAATAAATTTAAGATGCATTCCCGAAGCGTGAGCAAACCGTAAAGTATCATTTTCTGATAGTGTTTTCTCAAGATTTTTAGCCAATTCGTCTCCTCTGATTACCCCTATGGCTTGCAACCCCATAATTTCTCCGGCTGCTGCTGTTGCAGCAATATGGTTACTATATGCTCCTCCAAAAGTTAGTATAGTAGTATAACCCGTTTTTTTAGCTTTAATAAGGTTATATTTTAATTTCCTGAATTTATTACCCGAAACGTCCTTATGAATCTGGTCTTCTCTTTTGATATCAAGAATAACTCCAGCATTATCCAAAATAGAATGAGTAATCGATTGGTTTTTTGAAGGTGGTGTTTCCGAAAAAAAAATATGCATTTATCGATATTTAAAAAAACTCCAGAGTTTTCTTGTTTTGAGATAATCGAGGTCTTCTTCATTAAGATATGCTTCTCTTTCAAAAGAGATATTGCGATAGGCTTGTTGTAAATTTCGATATTGAATAACTCTAAACAAATATTCTGTAAAGTAAAAAATATAAAAAGGTATAACCAACAGTTCTGCCTGCTGTCTCAAGTGGATTTTTTCGTGATTAATAAAGACTTCATCCTCTTTAAGGAAAGAATTATTAACCACAATAAAAGGCCAAAGGGCGATGCCTACAAAACGGCGACCTATCAAATATTTGTTAACAACAATGGGCATATTACTGCAAGATACTATTTTTGTAACTATGGACAATCCTAAAAAAGTATTAACTCCAAAAGAAGGGGATTATTATATTACCCCAGAAGGGTATCGTTGTTTTACAGAACAATATCACTTAAGGAGAGGCTATTGTTGTGAAAGTGGTTGCAGACATTGCCCGTATGGTTATGATAAAAAAACAAATAGTTATTCTAAAAAATAGATTCACTATCTATCTCATGGTATGATTATTGTGGTTAAATTTGTATATAATAGCTATTGTTAAACCAATATCAAATGCTTATAAAATGATTGATAAAAACGTATTTTTATTTTCTGATCATCATGACATATTTGATATTATAAAAAACTAGGATTATGAAACTTTTTTCACTTTTATCATTAATCCTTATCATAACTCTTAGTTCTTGCTCCACAGTGCGCGTTGCTTCGGATTATGATAAGCAGGCTGATTTTAACACCTATAAAAGCTTTGCATTTTACAAGCCTGGAATCGACAAAGCAGAAATTAGCGATCTCGACAAAAAACGTATCCTGCGTGCTATCGAAGCAGATATGACCTCAAAAGGTTTTGCTAAATCAGCAAATCCAGATGTACTCGTAAGTATTTTTACAAAAACTAAGGAAAATGTAAACATCTATCAAAATAACTTCGGATGGGGTTATGGATGGGGGTGGAATCCATGGTTCTGGGGAGCTGGATACAATACTGTTTCTACGACTACAGAAGGCACTCTTTATATAGATCTTATTGATGCCTCTAAAAAGGAATTGGTCTGGCAAGGAATGGGTTCTGCAGCATTAACCAAGAACGTGAACAAAAAGCAAGAAAAAATGAATGAGATTGTTACTGCAATCTTAGAAAAATATCCACCACAGGAACAATAAAAAAATACCCTTTTATTTATATTACAAATAGCCTTTCTTTATAAGAAGGCTATTTTTTTGTGTACATTTATACTCAACTTGATACTATAGATGTATGCGTAATTTTCTACTCGGTGCACTTTTAACAGCACTCCTGGTGTTTGGAATAAAATATATTATTGATCAATCTAATACCCAAAAAACAGAAGTAGCATCTTCTGGTCTGATTCTGGATCAAATCAAAAACGTAGGTAAACTGGTAGTTACAGAAGGACACTTTTCTGATATCATTACCTATAAAAATGATAAGACTTATTTTAATGTAATCTCATCAAAGAAAAAAATAATTGTAATGGTTAATGCTAATGTACAGGTCTCTTATGATTTAAGAAAAATTGAGCATATTATCGATCAAGAAACAAAAACGCTAACCATTACAGAAATCCCAGCGGCAGAGGTTAATATTAATCCCGAAATAAAATATCATGATATCGAAGAAGGGATCATTAATAAATTTAATCCCGAAGATCATAATGCTATACGTAAAATAGTACTGGAAGGATTAAATAAAAAAGTACAAAAATCTGCACTCGTTACCAATTCGCAAAATCGACTCATTAGTGAATTGCAGAAACTATATATCCTTACTAATTCTCTGGGTTGGACATTAAAATATAAGGATACAACGATAGACAGTCAAATAGGTATTCAAGAATTTATACATTAAAACCCTTAACTATAATCAAAAAATGGGAAGAACGAATTCTTCCCATCTTTAAATTTAAAAAAATCTGAATTACAGAATTCATTTTGTCCCTTAAACTCTAGTGTTATTACAGATTTACAAATTTGTTACTTCTTTATAACGCTTTACTTTTTATATACCCTACCCCTCTTTATTTAAAAAATAAAAATTTTATTATTTTCCCATTAAGACTCATGGCAATATACATCTTGATTTTTCTCATTTCATTCTTAGTTTATAAATGAATCATATAAGTGCTTTATTTTTTTAGCGTGTACTTTCGTTCTATACTATTTTCTTTTTCAGCATAAAATTCTTCAACATAATTCATTTCTTTTTCAAGAATACGTATAGAACCTAAATTATCTGTGCTTGCATATGCGGTTAACTCATCTAATTTAATCTGATCAAAACAGTACCTAAACAATCCTTTTGCTATTTCTCTTCCAAATCCACTCCCCCAGAAACATTCTCTTAATCGATAGGCTATTTCAAATTCTGATCTATCATTTTCATATACCCCGCATATACCTACAAATTGATTACTATTGCGTTCTATTACTGCCCAAATTTTAAAAAAAACATCAGCATCCTTATAATACTTAATAAAACGATTTAATTCTTGTTTACTCTCCTCAAAATTCATCGTTTTTTTGATATATCTCATTACATTGGGATTACCCTGCATATCATAAAAAGATTCTAAATCGCTATCCTCTAAGCGTCTCACAGACAGTCTCTTTGTTTCAAACAGTATCATTTTGCACTACAGATTACACATTAACATATAAGATTACTCCTTTTTATCACTATCACAAACTACTTTTCTCTCTATAGAGATACTACTCCTAAAAAAGTTACATGATTTTGTAACCTTTTTCTAAAAAAATTATCAAAAGGCAAAAGCATAAAACAAAATTTAAAATAAATATAAACCAAACACACAAGTTATGAAATCAATATCAAACATCAACAAGGTTCTGGTTGTAGTTATAGTAATAATCGGATATAGTTGTTCTAGTGACAACGAAGATGATATTGCTCCACCTCCGCCTCCGCCTATGGGTGAGAAACTTACGTATACGGCAAATATCAAAAGTATAATTGACTCTAATTGTATAGGATGCCATGCGAATCCTCCGGTAAATGGAGCCCCTTTTCCTTTGATAACCTTTCAAAATGTTAGTGATCAAGCTTCTGCTATACTTAATGCTGTTTCAAAACAAACAGGAGAATCAGCAGCTATGCCACCCTCGGGAAGATTACCGCAGGGAACAATAGATGATATTGATCAATGGATTAAAGATGGATCATTAGAATAATCAAAATGAAAATATTCATAATCATATTTTGCTTATTGATATCTGGTGTTTCTCGTTCTCAAGAAAAATATATAGAAAAAAAGGGAACCATTGCTTTTGAAGCTTCTGAAAAAACATTTGAACCTGTTAAAGCAAAAAACACATCTGTTACTGCAATTCTAAATGTAAACACTGGCGAAATAGCCTCATTGGCTTTGATAAAAGAATTTAGGTTCAGGAACGCACTAATGGAAGAGCATTTTAATGAAAACTATATCGAATCAGACATCTACTCTAAAGCTATTTTTAGAGGAAAAATTATAGCATTTAATTTTTTTGAATTATTCGAACAAGAAAAAGAGTTTAAAGTCAACGGACAGCTTAAACTACATGGTAGAGAAAAAAGTATCGAATCGATACTATATCTATCAAAAAAAGATGAGTACATCTCTTTACGCGGGGAATTTGTTGTTACGCCACAGGATTTTGATATCTCTATTCCAAAAATAGTAAGGAATAAAATAGCCGAACACGTAAAGGTGTTCGTTGATTTTAAATTAAAACAACAATGAAAACCAAGAACTTTATCTTTCTCACTCTGGCGTTTATAGCAGCTACGGGTATTGTTTTGTTGAGCTATATATATAAGGAACATAGAACCATACGTACCGAAAAAGTTAATACCAGCACTACGGCTATTGCATTCTATTCGGCATTCATTAAAGACAAAGCAGCTTTTAACGCGATTCATCTTGACAAAACAATAGAATTAAAAGGTCTGATTACTACAATAGAATCTAATCGTATTGTTTTGGATCAAAAAATAGTCGTGACTTTAGAAAGAGATCTGATGACGTTAAACATCAACAAAAAAATAACAATCAAAGGAAGGTATGTAGGATTTGACGACCTCTTAGAATATCTAAAAATAGATCAGGCTACAGTTACAAGTACCCAATAAATGTATTATTATGAAAAAAATATTTCTATTGTTTTTAATTCCTCTATTGTCATTCTCGCAAGATGATTTACTTCGGGAAATTAATACTGAAAAAGATGACAATCAATATGCGAGTGCTGTTTTTAAAGGATTAAAAATTGTGAATTTCGAATCTACCAAACTAGCCGATAAAGGGTTATTTTATTTAGTCGTTTCTCATAGATTTGGTTCTGTTAAATCAGGAATTGAAGATTTTTTTGGATTAGACCAGGCCGTTACCAGGTTAAATTTTATGTATGGCATTAGTGATAAAATACAAATTGGTATATCCCGTAGTTCATTTCAGAAAACATATGAAGCTTCTCTGAAATACCGGTTATTAAGGCAAAAAAAGAGTAGTTTTCCTTTTACAGTAGTGGGTTACCATAGTATAACTGCAAATACCGATCTGGACAAAGAAGATTTACCTGGCCTCGAGTTTAAGCATAGGTTATCTTATGTATCACAGTTGTTAATCGCCAGAAAATTTAACAAAAACTTCTCACTACAGTTAATGCCAACACTTTTACATGAGAACCTTGTAAAAATTAGCAATCAGGATAATACGCAATATGCGATAGGAATTGGAGGGCGACATAAACTTACCAAAAGATGGTCTGTTAATATCGATTATGGACTTCATCTTAATAGAGCTAGTAACTCTCCATTTAAAAACCCTCTTTCTATAGGGTTTGATTTAGAAACTGGCGGACATGTATTTCAGTTACATTTTACCAATGCACAACCTATGAATACAAGTGGATTCTTGAGTCAGGGATCGGGTGATTGGAGTGACGGAGACTTTTTCTTTGGATTTAATTTATCACGAGTATTTTAATATAATAGTTATGGTATTTAGAAATACAATTCCTATTCAAAATCTAAAATGTAATAATTGTGCTGCAGCTCTAAAAAAGAAAATATTGCAGATTCAAAACATTTCGGATGTGTATATCCATAGTGATTACTCTCATATTTCTTTTAATCATACTTCGGTCAATGATTTATCGAATATTGAAAATATGTTAACTTTTTTAGGGTTTCCTCCTGTAGGCGAAAAAATTAAAAAAAAGAATAATGCAGGATATTATTGTAAAGATCAATCCAGAAATTATTGTGTTTTCGAAAAAACCAGCGCATAGACTCACAGTACAGATTACGAAATGATCTGGTTTTTTGCTCAATAAAGAATATTTCTACTTTAGATTTTTTCAATTTTATTCATAAAAAACGGTCATTTCATCCAACTCTTTTCTTTTTAAATCTGGAACATAGGTAGGAAATTTGGGATAGCCAACCGGGAGCAGCAAAAAGGCTCTTTCATTAGCCGGTCTTTTAAGAATATTTGTCAAAAAATTCATGGGACTAGGTGTATGAGTTAATGTCACCAACCCAGCGTTATGAATTGCAGAGATTAACATCCCGCATGCGATCCCTATAGATTCATTTACATAATAATTATTATGTTTGTCACCATTTTCTTCGAATTCATAAGCTTTTTTGAATGCAATAATCAACCAGGGAGCAACTTCTAAAAAAGGTTTATTCATATCGGTAGCTAGTGGTTCTAGGTCCTTTTTCCAGCGTTCACTCATCCTGTTCCCATAGTTTATTTTTTCTTCGATTTCCGCTTCTTTACGAATTTGGGATTTTAAGGTCGGATTAGAAATAGCACAAAATGTCCAGGGTTGTTTATGAGCTCCAGATGGAGCCGTAGAAGCACTTTTGATAAGATTTTCAATAACCTCTTTAGGAACATGTTTATCAGAGAAATCTCTTACCGATCTCCTTTTATCTAACCACTCGTAAAATGATTTACTTTTTAAAACCAGTTCTTCTTCAGAAAAAACATCAGAATGGTAAGAAACATGATTATATCCATTGATGGTAATGCTACTTGGTGATTCCATTTTTATAGTTTTATGTTATTGTTTAATTTCTACTTCGTCTTATCTTATGAGTATATAGTTGTATAAAGTTAACATACTTTTTCTTAATTGATACATTTCATTTATTTTTTCTGAATCAGATTTTTACTGTTTTTTCCATTTTATAATCCTCTACAGAATGTCCATTTGGAAATGAATTTACAACCGATTCTTTAATTATAAATCCTTTTTTTAGGTAGATATCAATTGTATTTTGGTTCTCTCGGTTGACTATTAATTCAATTTTTTCGACTTTATTTTCTTTTGCAAACCTTACAAATCTAGCTTTTGATTTAATTGCATTAGAACTCGTTCTGAATGATCTCCAAAATAGTTTGATTCATTCTTAATAATTTCAAATCCTATTTTTTTGTAAAAATCAACCGCAGGACTATTGGGTTCGGTAGTCAAAAGAATACTGTTAATATCCAACTCATTAATTTTTTTTATAACGGTCGAAATTAATTTTAAGCCTATTCCCTGTTTTCTAAACTTCTTTTCAGTTGCCAAAGCGAGTATCCAGCCATCTTTCTCTTTAGGATTAACTCCTCCAAGAATATATCCTGCCATTTCTTTTTCTTCATTTTCGGCAATCAAAAAATAATCCGAAAATAAATCATAGTACTGCCTAATCACAAATAGTGGATAGTGCATTGGGGAAAATACTTTTTCTTCAATTTTATAGATTTTCTCTAGTTCACTTAGGGTTACTTTTCTTATCGATATTTTCATTTGTTTTTATTAAAATGATTTTATTGTATTCATTTTCTTTTTGAAAACTTTATCATGATAGTTCTCAATCTTAAATGAAGATAAAAAGTTTTAATTCAAATGTACTCTAAAATTTCTACCACTAGCTAAAGGAAAGAGCAAAAAATGGTTCTTCATTATTAGGAGTTAAGCTTGAGATCTGTACTATTAGATCATATAATTTCTGTCTTACTATTTATGCTTATTGATGAAATCAATTACTTTTTCGGCAAAAAGATCTGGTTCTGTATCCATAGGGCTGTGTGCCGATTTTTCAAAAATGAATAGCTCTTTTTGATTAGATCCTAAATTGTCATAGGCTTCCTGGGCGTATACCGTAGGAACACCAATGTCGTATTTACCCCAAAGCACTAGTGATGGTATGGTAATTTCATGTAGTCTATTGGTAAACGATACCTTCTGAAAAAGCCCTTTTTTAACTAAAATAGACTGTATTCTGTTAGCATTCCAATTATTTATAAAGAAATTATATTGTGAACCATCATCATCAGATGTTGGTTTGTTAATTATCTTGTCATCAGCAAGTTTTTCTTCTGCTCTATAAGCTTCTCTATTCATTTTATAAAAATCATCTTCATTATAATCTGAGTCTACATTTTTTACTAAATCAAGTACAGCTTTCCAATAATCAATATTATTTTCTAAAGCGATTTGCTCATCAGCCATCTTCTTTAAAGCGATTTTATATTCATTGTAAGATCCTTTAGGGTCATGAGCACCATCTACATCAATCCACCCCAAAAAATCTTCCTGATTTTTTAATAAGGTAGCAGGTCCTAAAGTGCCTCCCCAACTATGTCCCATTAAAAATAATCGAGAATCATCGCCGTACTTAGTTTTTAAAACCTTTACAAGGGCCAACACATCTTCTGCCATAATATCCACACTTACATCTGCTTCAGAATAATTCCCTTGTGAGTTGCCAGAGCCACGTTGATCAAAATAAACAACAGCATTGTTTTTTTCAATTTTACTTTTAATAGTGTTCTTTCTATATTGCCATCCGGATCCACCAGGGCCACCATGCAATATGATTAGAAATACTTTTTCAGAAGCATTGCCATGAATATACGCTGTCATATCTGCATTTTTATGCCTTACAAAAATGGTTTCGCCTAAGTCATTAATATTATCATCGTCTTTTGAACAAGAGAAAATAGTTAGACCTATTAATATTAGCACTGCTATTTTTACGTTACTAAGAATTATTTTTTTCATTATCTTTTTCTTTTAAAATTAAACCGATGGCCGTAGTGCAATGATAAAACGGGTAATGTACCGGCATTATAATTGGTTCGTAAGGTTAATTGAAGGTTTAAATACCAACCCGAACGTTTTTTCCCTTTACGAAGTTTCCCTATCCCAACAGCAATAGAAGGAGCGTAATAACCCCTGCCAGGCAAAGAAACTTTAGAAACACGATCTCCTTTTACCTCATACGTTTCGGGTAAAAATGAACGATAGTACCCAAGTGGATTTAACTCTACATTATATTGTTTGCCTTTGGGATTTGTTCTTCGCCAGATAAGGCCGTAATAAGTAGATAGCCCATTATCTGTTTGTGTTGAGAAATTTGTAGAATAACCAAGGTTTCCATTAAACAAAAATTGGTGTGTAATGATCTTTTGTCCTTTCTTTCTTTCTTTGATATTGATGTATTCCTTCCATGCATATTCGGCACCAATAGTAAGTCCGTTATCCCAAGCTATATTCCCATAATACCCAATTTTAAATTCTGTTCTATCTAAAAAAGAAGCGCCACTGATTTGATTTTGGGCTTGAAGATGCATAGTAGCTACAAGTAGAAAAATAATAGTATGTATTTTCATTTTACTTAAAACTAAATAAAGTAGTTAATAATAGTTTTTTTGCCATATACTTTTCTGTAGTATGTGTAGGCATACTACAGAAAAGACTAATTGCAATAATTAGATATTGTTTTAAATTCATTTTAGTATTTAATTTATTTTGATGGCAAACGTATGGGGATTAGCCATACTTAAGGTTTCAATACCTTAAAATTGAATAAATCCGTACTTATTTATACTTCTTTCGGTAGGCATTTGGGGTAGTGCCCGTTATTTTTTTGAAAGCATTATGAAAAGTTGACTTTGAAGAAAAGCCACATTCTAGTCCGATTGCTAAAAGACTATAGTTATCGAACTCAGAATTGAGAATTAAATCTTTAACCGCCTCAACACGGTAATGATTAATATAAGTAGTAAAATTATCTCCTGTAACTGTATTTACAAGCTGAGAAACATAGCCAGTACTAATACCTAACATTTCTGCTACTTTATCCCTGTCTAATGTACTGTCTCTATAAATGTGATGATTTACACAAAGGTCTTCTAGCTTTTTAAAATAGGAATGTTCTTTAGTAAAAGACTCTGCTTTTTTTGCATCATGTATTTTAGATAGTTTAACATCGGTAACAATTTCTGTAGTACTATCGTTTTTTCGTTTATCTATTAATGCTCTAATTTCTTCCTGATCTTTTGCTAGTCTAAATTTAAAAATACCAAAATAACTTATCCAGTGCATTAAGAATGTGGCAATTACGGTAAGAATCTTCATGACAGATGTAAAATCATACTCTAAAAGAATACTAGACAATACAGTCAAAATCCAAGAACCAAATAGGGTTGCCGTTAACAACCACAAATGAGTAAGCCATCTTTTTTCTTGAGTATTTTTCGAATAACTAATAAGGACAAAGGCGTAAATTAAAATGCCTGGTATGAAAAAAAGTATTATTAGAATTTGTATGATATTTAAGAAAAGTAGAATGAAATTATAAGGGGTATCAAGATTAGTAGTTATATTAATATCATCAAAAATATCTACAATTGTAGAGTACAAATATGGCACAAATAACCATATTATCTTTCTGGATTTTTTAATCGGATGATCAATTTGATGAGCAACATATAAAAAAATAAAAACAGGAAAAAGAAGCCCAGAATCTATGGTGTCGATAAAGCTTAGCAATGGAATGTTAGTATATACTCCAATATCGTCAAGAACATAATTTAGTAGAGAAATTGAAATTGAAAAAATGGCGTAAGCCAAGTATTTATTCGCCTTGCTTTTGAATATAGGAGATTTTAAAATAATTATTCCCAAAACAACTCCCTGGAATATTGCAATATTAAGAAGGGTTATTAATATCAACGGTAAGTTTTATTTTAAGATTCGAGGATTCATTTAGTGTTTTACAACGTCTCTTGTATGGCGTGTTTGTATCCCTAAAGGTGCAAAATGAACTATACAAATTTTTATAGATTCTTTAATTTCCCAGTAGTTTTATAATCTCTTCATTTTTCATCGCTACAGCTAATGATAACGGTGTATGATTTTCCGCTTCTACATTTTTATCAGCGCCATTTGCTAATAACATACGAACCATTTCATCACGTCCCATTTCTGAAGCTCTATGTAATGCGGTAAAACCTCTCTCATCTTTAGCATTGACATCAGCATTATTTTTAATTAATAAGTTTAAATGTTCAATTTTGTCAGATTGTACAGCATTCATTATTGGTGTTGCTCCTTCCGTTGATCTAGAGTTTGGATCAGCTCCATTTTCGAGCAAGAAATTCAAAATGTTTGGGTCTGCTGTCATTGCCCATTGCAGAGTTGAAAGTCCATCTCCAGCCAAACAATTTATATTAGTACCTTTATTTAACTCATCAATTATTTTATCCATCTCCCCCCTAGCAATTGCAATATGCAATAATGAATGGGATCTTAGTTTCAAATCAGTCTCATATTTGAAATTATTTTCAAAATATCCTAAATGAGCCATATTTCCATAAGTTGAAAAAGCCCACATTCCAGCTTGATCTGTATTTTCAAATAAATCATTTGGAATAGGAGCGGGTATAGTTTCATTTAAAGAATGACTAAATAATAGAAACATTAGGATAGATTCGGTCATTTCTCGAGATTCATCGTCTGTGAATTCTCCTGTTATTTCAGTTATTCTTAATTGGTTTTTCTCTTGGGTAGTTTTTGCAACCACAAAAGCTTCCCTTAACCAACTTCTAATAAATATCAAACAATCATTCATAAAATAAATAGCCCATTTGTGTTCCATTGTTGATGGGGTAAACAAAACTCCCTCTTCAAGTCTCCCGTCAATTGGAATACTTAAATTACTAGAAAAACTCTTGCTTGATTTAGGGAAATAATCTTTAAAAGTTGTTCCATCTTCTTGGTTGTATGAAATAGCATTGGTCGCCATTCTCTCATCCTTTGAAGTAGAAAGCATATTTTGAGAAATTGGTCGTAAATCCAAAATGTTCAGACCCCAAGGGTTTTGCTCTGGAGTGATCCATTGTAAATTGTATTCACTTTTCTTGATTTCTTTTTTTTTAGGATCGTTTTTCTCACTTCCTCCAAATAGCTTTTTAAAAATCCCCATATTTTTCTTTATTATATACAACAAGCAAATAAACGCATCTATAGTGTTTACTTATATTATCGCACTAAAATAGACTTTTTCAGAATAAAAACACTAATTTTTCAAATTCCTCACAAACTGTAATAATCAATATTATTAAACATTTTTAAACGACTACAAACGGTTACAAGCGAAAATAAACACTTCCTAACCGAATATAGTTATGGTCTCACCCTAAGTTTGCGGTGTCGAATTGAAGTAAGCTTTTCTTATACTATAAAAGTTATTCTCTGATTTGATTAAAATTAAAAAGCTCTTAAAACGAATTTTAAGACAAGGTATTAACTGTTTAACACGAAAAAATTAAAATCATGAACACGCTAAAAAACAAAGTACAGTTGATTGGAAACTTAGGACAAGAACCAGAAATTGTAAATCTTGAATCTGGTAAAAAACTTGTTAAATTCTCTATTGCAACAAATGACCAATATTATAACAAACAAGGGGATAAAATCACAGATACCCAATGGCATAATATCATTGCATGGGGTAAAATTGCCGATATCGTAGATAAATATGTAAACAAAGGACAAGAGGTCGCTATCCAAGGGAAACTTACCTCTCGAAGTTATGAAGATAACGAAGGTCAAAAACGATATATCACAGAGGTAGTTTGTAATGAACTATTGATGTTAGGAAAATAAAAACAACTAATTTATTTGAGTATTATTATAGCCAATTAAAAAACCGCTTAACAGAAATGTTAAGCGGTTTTTACAGTATATAACTTGTATTTTTTTATAATTTAATACCCACTCCTGCTCCAAATATCCATGGATTAATATCTACATCTGCGCCTACAGTTGCTCCCAAAGCCGTTGTTGCATTAACAGTAGCATCTGTGCTTAAAAATACTTTTTTGACATCTACATTTATAAACCATTTGTCGTTAAGCATAAAATCAAAACCACCCTGAAAAGCAAAACCAACAGCAGTATCGTAATCTACGTCATCTACCACAGGTCCTTCATCAACCCCATAAAATAGAGTTAGATTAACTCCTGCACCAAGGTATGGAACAAAATTACCACCAGTAAAATGATATTGCCCAAGTAAAGTAGGAGGCAATAACCACACATCACCCAGGTCTATATTTCCTGCAGCAGTACCCATAGCTTTTACATCATGTTTTGTAGTTGCCAAAATTAGCTCTGCAGACCAGTTTTCTGTAAAAAAATAAGTGATATCCAATTCTGGAACAATAGCCGTAGAAATATCTACATCTCCTCCTATAGCTTCTATTGTAGCACTTTCATCTGGTGATACAACGATTCCTCTTAGTCTAATTTGCCATTTACTAAAATCGGCATTATCATTTGATTCTTGTGCATACGCAAAATTAGTTACTCCTAATAGTACAACCAATACAGTAATTATTACATTTTTCATCTTGAAAGAATTTTGAATTATGTAACAAAAATATCGACAAGAAAAAGGGCTAAATATGACTTTTATCATTCCGTAGATTAGACCTTTCAGGCTTCAAAAACAGTTGTTTTTATACACTTACAAATCAACACATTACCTTTAACATAAAGAATAAAAAAGAATGATTTTAAATACTATTTTTATTCAGCAAATAGCATACATTTGCGTTTTGAAAATAAGTACTCTTAGCATATAAATTTTCACATCAAAAAAGATGAAAAATAATGTGTTTTTGTACTTGAATTAATGAAGAAAATATGACCCCAACAGGAACAATGGAGTTAATGGCACCAGCAGGTAATTTTGAATCTCTACAAGCCGCTATTGATAATGGAGCAGATTCTGTTTATTTTGGAGTAGATCAATTAAATATGCGGGCCAGAGCCAGTATAAATTTTACGATTGCCGATTTACCTGAAATAGCGCGTCGCTGTATCGAAAAAAATGTACGTACTTACCTTACACTTAATACTATAATTTATGATCACGATTTATCGATTATAAAAACGTTATTAGATGCTGCCAAAGCAGCAAATCTAACTGCTGTAATTGCAATGGATCAGGCTGTTATTGCTTATGCTAGACAGATCGATATGGAAGTTCACATTTCTACTCAAATCAATATCACCAATATTGAAACGGTAAAGTTCTATTCTCTTTTTGCAGATACTATGGTAATGAGCCGGGAATTAAGTTTACGACAAGTAAAGAAAATTTGTGATCAGATAGAGAAAGAACAAATTAAAGGCCCTTCGGGAGAATTAGTTGAAGTTGAAATTTTTGGTCATGGAGCACTTTGTATGGCGGTGTCTGGCAAATGTTACCTGAGCTTGCACTCTCATAACTCTTCTGCTAATCGTGGTGCCTGCAAACAAAATTGCAGAAAAAAATATAGTGTTGTAGATCAGGAAACTGGTTTTGAAATGGAATTGGATAATGAGTATATCATGTCTCCAAAAGATTTATGCACATTAGATTTCTTAGATCAAGTTATAGACACCGGGGCCAAAGTATTAAAGATTGAAGGCCGTGGGCGAGCTCCCGAATATGTAGCCAAAGTGATTAAAACGTATCGTGAAGCCATAGATGCCTGTACCAATGGAGACTTTACCAAAACCAAAGTCGATCACTGGATGAAAGAATTAGAGAAAGTATATAACAGAGGCTTTTGGAGTGGGTATTATTTAGGACAAAAATTAGGAGAATGGAGTGATGTTTCTGGATCCAAAGCCACCCAAAAGAAAGTATACATTGGTAAAGGTGTTCACTTTTTTCCTAAGCCCAGCATCGCAGAGTTTAAAATTGAAGCTTATGATATTAAACTGGGAGATACCATTTTAATTACAGGCCCTACAACAGGAGTAGAAGAGTTCGAACTCAAAGAGATGATGGTAAACGATGAGCGATTAGATACTGCACAAAAAGGGGATTCGTGTACTATTCCTACTAATTTTAGAATACGTCCATCTGATAAACTTTATAAAATCGTTCAGGAATAATGGTAGTAGTTACCCTACAGCGCGAAAAATGTATTGGTTGTAATTATTGTGTAGAAATGGCCCCTACCCATTTTCAGATGTCTAAAAAAGATGGAAAAACAGTACTACTACATGCCACAGATAAAAAAGGATTCCACACCCTAAAATCTCCCGACAACACTATTTATGATGATTGTGTACAGGCTCAAAAAGCCTGCCCAGTAAAGATTATTACGACAAAGATGGTATAACCCCTCCTATCTTTAATAATGTAACGTTTCTTTAAAGGGCAGTCTATTCTATAAGTTCATTGCTATAATGTTCCTCGTCTTGCCTGTTCTGCTTCTATAGATTCAAATAGGGCTTTAAAATTTCCTTTCCCAAAAGATTGCGCTCCTTTGCGTTGAATAATTTCAAAAAACAATGTGGGTCTATCGGTCAATGGTTTAGTAAAAATCTGAAGCAAATACCCTTCATCATCTCTATCTACCATAATCCCATGTTTTTTAAGAAGTTTCATATCTTCTGCTATTTCTCCTACACGATCTCCAACGGTATCATAATACGTTCCTGGTACATATAGAAACTCTACCCCTCGTTTTTTCATTTCGCTAACTGTAAATACAATATCATCTGTAGCAACGGCTATATGCTGACATCCTGCTCCGCCATAAAAATCTATGTATTCTTCAATTTGAGATTTCTTTTTGCCTTCGGCGGGTTCATTTATCGGAAATTTAATTCTTCCATTCCCATTGGTCATTACTTTACTCATTAAAGCCGTGTATTCTGTAGAAATATCTTTATCATCAAAGGTAATCAGGTTTGCAAACCCCATCACTTCGTTATAGAATTTTGCCCAAACATTCATTTGCCCCCAATCTACATTACCTACCATATGATCAATATATTTTAGGCCACAACTTGTTGGATTGTAGTGAGATTCCCATTTTTCGAACTTCGGAAGAAATGTTCCGTTGTAGTTTTTACGTTCAACAAAAACATGCACTGTATCTCCATAAGTGTGTATTCCTGATCGCACTACTTCACCATCTTCATCCTTTTCTACTCTTGGCTCAAAATAAGATTTTGCTCCTCTTTTTGTAGTTTCTTCCCACGATTTACGAGCATCTTCAACCCATAATGCAATAACTTTAACTCCATCACCATGTTTTTGAATATGATCATATATTTCTTTACTTTCTCCACCTGGCATTGGTGTGGTAAAAACCAAACGTATTTTATCTTGTACCACAACATAGGATGTTCTGTCTTTTAGGCCTGTCTCTAAGCCGGCATAAGCCAAAGACTGAAACCCAAGTGCTGTTTTATAAAAATGAGCTGCCTGCTTTGCATTTCCAACATAATATTCTACGTAATCTGTTCCTAAAAGTGGTAAAAAATCTTCGGCTTCAGGAAATATTTTCTCTAAGCTATATTTATAGTTTTCTATATTTTTTAAATCTGGCATGTCTTTAAATTTTTAAGTGAAAAACCTATTCGGTTTTCCAGGATTTATAATAATCATCTACTTGTAAATTCATTGCTTCTTCTGTAATCATAATAGGATTAAAAGGGTCTATCATAACTGCAAGTTCTTCTGTCGATTTTTTACCAACACTTCGTTCTATTGCTCCCGGATGAGGCCCGTGAGGAATACCTCCTGGATGTAATGTAATTTGCCCTTTTTGGATATTATTTCTACTCATAAAATCGCCATCTACATAATACAGTAGTTCTTCAGAATCAATATTACTATGATGATACGGTGCAGGAACAGCTTTAGGGTGGTAATCATATAATCTTGGTACAAAAGAGCAGACCACAAATCCTGCAGCTTCCCATTGCTGATGTATTGGTGGAGGTAAATGTATACGTCCTGTTATGGGTTCGAAATCAAAAATTGAAAACGCGAATGGATAATTAAAACCATCCCAGCCAATTACATCAAAAGGATGATTGGCATAGGTATATTCCCATAATACATCTTGTTTTTTAGAAATGATTTTAAACTCTCCTTGTTCATCATGCGTTTCTAAATTTTGTGGTAATCTAAAATCACGTTCACAAAACGGAGAATGTTCTAAAAACTGCCCATAATTATTTCGATAACGTTTAGGTGATTCTATTGCACTTGATGATTCGATAAATAATATTCTATTGGTTTCGGTATCAAAATCTATCTGATATGTCGTTCCTCTTGGTATGATCAAATAGTCTCCATATTTAAAAGGAATATTCCCATACATTGTTTTTAATGTCCCCGAACCCACATGAATAAATAGCATTTCGTCTGCATCACTATTTCTATAAAAATAATCTCGCGAAAATGTTATGGGAGCAGCCAAACCGATCTTTAGATCATTATTAGTAAATAGTATTTTTCTGCTTTCCAGAAACTCTTCTCCGTTAGGAAGTGAAAACCCCTGAAAACTCATCGCTTTCATATTTTTATCGATCGCTATTTTTGGAGTGATGTCTTTACCTCTTTTAATCTCTGAAACTACTGTAGGAGGGTACAGATGATAGATAAGTGATGACATTCCTGCAAAACCCGCTGTTCCAAATAATTCTTCTTGATACAACCCACCTCTAGGGTTGTTAAAAGTGATATGTCTTTTATGAGGGATCTCTCCCAATGAATGATATCTAGGCATAAATTATAATGTTAAAATGATTAATATGAAATAAATAGGCGTAAGGTTAGGTAAACCTTATTCAGGGTTTCTCTTAATGAGAAAGTGCAAATAGATGAGTATGTATATCCATTGAGAATTCACAACGCTAATAAAAGTATTGCGTTTTAGAAAAAACATGACAAATGTCATGTTACAACACATTTCTTCTGATGAAGTACATAGTAAAGCCAAAGAATACCATGGGTAGTGCATTAGAAAGCATAAAATTGTCCTTCCCTTTTTAATTCTTAAATCAGAAGCAACAATAAATTTGTTAAATAATACTCGTTATTTCCCTGATATTACGATCAGAAACATTTTCTTTGTCTTTACTTTTAAGAATATTGTTATACTATTATTTACTATTTACAAACAAATGGAAGATTATTTAATAGGTATTGGTAAACGTCTAAAAGAAATTCGTAAAAGCGATAAAAAAACCATTAATGACATTGCTACTAAAGCTGGGGTTAGTAATGGACTTATTTCCCGAATTGAAAACGGAAGAACTATACCTTCTTTACCTGTTTTGCTAAACATTATTAATGCGCTTGATATAGAGATTCCTGCTTTTTTTAATGGGATGCCTAGTCAGACTAATTTTACATTTTTAGTCACCAGAGCTTCTGAGTACAGTGTTATCGAAAAAGAGGATGATGCTATTGGATTTAGCTACAAATACATTTTTGGTAAACAGCTTTCTTCTATTGGTTTTGAAGCTGTCTTTTTAGAAGTGCAACCAGGTTCTGAACGTAATAAAGTAGAAACTGATGCTTATGAATTTAAATATATCCTAACCGGAGAATGCCATTATATTATTGGTGACGAAGAAGTTCTTTTGAAAGAGGGAGATTCGATTTTCTTTGATGGGCGGATTCCTCATGTACCTGTAAATCGCGGAAAAACATCTTCTAAAATGATTGTTTTATATTTCTTTTTGGATAAAGGAAATTAAAAAGGCTACCAAAGGCAGCCTTTTATATTCAGTTTATCTTTTTTTAGTTTAAAATTCCTGGCCATGTAGTATCATCTATATTTTTTGGATACCCAGAAACCACAGCATCTTTTTGCTTATCATATTTTATATATGTATTATCTATTAAAAAGAAATATACGTACTTCGAATTCCAATCTACAACCGATGAAATAGAAGTGGCGTAACTTCCTAATCCAGGCCAGTTGCTATTATTTATAGGTCTTGGATAACCGGGTTCTGCACTGTCATTGGTAATACTGTAGCGAATGTAAGTACCATCTTTTAAGAAAAAATAGGCTTTATCATTATTCCAGTTTACAGCTCCAATAACCTTATCTCCCAAACCTTCAAGACCAGGCCAGTTGTTATTATTAATCAAAGCTGGATATCCATTATCTACTTTATCTGCGTTCATATCATATCTCAAGTATCTTCCATCTGATAAAAAGAAATATCCTTTATGATTATTCCATTTAAATGCTGCTGTGATCAATTCTTTGTAGGCTCCTAACCCAGGCCACGAACTATTATTTATCTCTTTTGGATATCCCAAATCTGTTTCGTCTTTTAACTTATTATAGCGTATATATTGCCCATCATTTCTAAAGAAATATGCTCTATTGTTTAGCATATCATTCCAATCTAAACATGCAATAATTTTTAAATTCTGGTTCCTTGATTCTATCGATGCAGTAGATTCTTCGATTCTAATAGTGTATGTTGTTTTCCCATCATTTGTTGCTGTGTCTAGATAATTCCCTTGAGAAGCAGGCACTGTAGTAACTAATTGATTGTTTTTGTAGATCTCTGCATTATTTTCGCTATTAGATATCCAGAATAATTCATTTTGATTGTTATTAACAAACAACAATTTTCTTGGTCCATCGACACCTATTAATGGAGCTGAGCTTAGTTGCCAATTAGTCTCAATATTGATTTCCATATGTCTTAATATCGTAGGTACAATAGATGTTTGTGCAGGATATCCATACAAGCCATTAAAATCAGTATTTGGAAGATTTGATATTTTAGATTTGAATTCCTGGTTCCCGGGTTTGTTCATTCCTATAAATATTGTTTTTTCGGATTCTGTAGCTCCTCCATGACTATATCCTCCGTTTGAATTTCTACCGTGATCCGTAGTAACCATAATCAACCAATCTTCATTTTTGGTTGCTAAGCGCTGTGTAATAGCATCCATTAACTGACCCAATTGCTGATCGGCAGCAATAATTGCATTGTCATATGCACTGCCAAACCCAGATGCATGCCCTACAATATCAACATTATCTAAATGAATAAATACCAAATCATGATTACTATTTGATATTTGATGTACTCCTAGATTAGTTGAATTAGCATCACTACCTCCTTCATTTCTATAATCGACCAGAGACATATCATTCTGTAAGAATTCGTGAATAGGACTCCAGGTCGCAATACTTGCTATAGATGTATTGTTTTTATTTTCTTTAATCAGTCTATATATGCTTTTGACTTTAGATTTATAGGTTCCCGAACTGTTATTAGGCACACCGTGTCTATCTTTCCAGACTCCTGTTAAAATTGATGTCCATCCCGGGCCGCTTGATGTTGCTTGCTGGCTCAAATTTCCTTTGATTCCACCAGTATAAGCTTTCGAAATATGTAGCTTATCCAGGTTTGGGGTGTTGAGAGCAGTAATTCTTTCAAATTGCAATCCATCGATCCCCACTAGTAGTACTTTTTTATGCGTCGATGTTTGTTTTGATGTATCGTTAGGATTGGTTGGTAGATTTTCTTCACATCCTGTTATAAATACCAGGAAAACAAGAAAAATAAGTTTTAAAAAGAGTTTTGTTTTCATAAGTTGATTTTTTAATATTAGTAATATTTTGAATCAAAACTATACAAATATTAAAATCAAAAATCATCTAAATATCAACTTAATCATTTGATAATTAAATTAATACTTAGCATTTCTTTTTATAAAGAAAATTTTACTATTAGTTAACTTTATATTTCCTAATTAACATTAAAAAACCGCCTTTTGGCGGTTTTCATAAACAAACAATTAAAACGTTGATCTAATAAAATATAATATTGATCAACTCTATTAACTCATTTACAATATAATCTGGTTTCGCTTTTTCTAGTTGTTCTCTATTTTGTGCTCCGGTTAAAACTCCAACGGTAATACCACAATCTGCATTTTTACCTTCTTCGATATCTATTGCAGAATCTCCTGCTTTTAATACTTTAGAAGCATCTGTAATATCAAACATTTGCATTGCTTTACAAATCATTTCTTTATGTGGTCGGCCATTAATTACGTCATCTGCTGTCAGTAACGCATCAAAGTGCTCTCCTTTTTTCCACCCTAATTTTGTAATAAGCTGATTTGCTGTCTTTGCATCGTATCCTGTATTAAGAACTACATTAATCTCATTATTTTTCAACACATCGAATAACTCTTCGACCCTTTCGAAAGCTACAACTTCTAACGCTGTATATAGTTTTTTTAAAATAGGTTTGAAATTAGAAAATGCTCTTTTTGCAGTACTTTTTACTTCTTCACAAGAAGTCACACTAGTCAAAATATCCTGTATAGCCTGATGTTTTTCTTTACCTGCTCCATATTCAAGTACATCATTCAGGCTAATGTTATACCCCTCATCATTAATGACTTGTTGTACGGTTTTATAGACTATATTATCTTCATTTACTGTGGTTCCTGCCATATCAAAAACAGCCAATTCAATTTTTTTATTCATATTTATATATTAAAAATTCTTGTAATATTCTCTTTTGCAAAGCCAGCACTTCCTGTCATCCCTTTCCCTCCAATCCCAGTTATGATATGGATATTATTACCTATCGATTCCTGAAATACGTCCTTAGTTTTACACTGAGAATACATACCGTACCATCGATTTTGAATATCATAAGTTGGTAAATCAATGATTTTTTGTGCCTCAGAAATCATAAAATCATCTATATTCATATCTAAATCATATCCCAAATCTTCTATATGTTTTGCATCGGCATATTCATGAGAATCTCCAACAATTACAGATCCGTCTGGCGCCTGTTTAAACAAAATATGGACTCCCCATTTTTTCTGAAGTGAATCTGGATCTTCCTGTGATTTAATTCCTGAAAAGGAAGCACACTCGGTAAATGCTTCATAACGCCGTATCGACCATCCTGTTAGAATATTTCCTGGCAATTGATATCCCGATTGGGGTTTAGTTTGAAGCATTTGTAATTTTGTTACTTCGAGATCACTTTCACTGAAAAGCTTTGGGTATAGATTTTTAAACTCATTTCCATTACAGATGATCACTTTTTCTGCTTCAAAAACTTCTTCTGAAGAGGAGGTAACTTTTACTGTTGTAGTTACTTCTTCACAAGAAATTACATTTTGATTAGTAAAATAGGCTAGATTCATATGTTTCACCATAAAATCCTGTAATCGATGAATCATTTCTCTGGATTCTACAGTAACTTCCTCTTGGAAAAATAATCCTGCTTCTATATAATCCGATCGCAATCCCGGATATTTTTTCAGACATTCTTCCTTGGTTAATAGTACTGAGGTATATTGGTTGTTCTTATTAATTTGATGAAGTTCTTCTATAAGCTCTACTTCTTCGTGATTTGAAGCCAGATATACTGATCCATTTTCCCGAAGAGTAATATCAAATTGTTGCTGAATCTCTTTGTAGATTTTTAAACTTTCCCTGCCATAGGCCTGCCATTTGGTATTCATCCCAGATGGAACTACTTGTCCAAAATTTTGAGTCGTAGCTCCTTGCGGTCTTTTATTTTTTTCTAGTAAGGCTACCTGTAATCCATTTTGTAGTGCATGATATGCATGGAACGTACCTAGCACTCCGCCTCCTACAACAATGAGGTCATATTTTTTCATAATGTAATTCTGTTTGTATCGTTTTTAATCGAGTTTGATATGCGTTTTTAAAATAAAGCAAAGACCCCAGTATGCAGAATACTCCTAATACTGTTACACCATATGCCCCATAAATAAAAAAGTCTAACCATGTTAAATTTGCTTGTCCAAAATTTTTATATAGCAAAGCAGATATGCTACCTAAATACCCAAAAGAATCTGCGATATAAATCAAAAATCCAGCATTTCCCCTTACCTTGAATGCTGCAATAAATCGATCAAAAAACAAGCAATTAAAAGGAACGTAACAAATGTAGAGTCCAAAACCACAAATCACCATCCAGATAAAAGGGTTTAATATTTCTAACTGAAATAGTAACGTAGAAACTCCAATACACAGGACACCTGTTAAAATCAAAAGATGATAGATATACAAAGCTTTTACATTGTTTTTGATATAGAATGTACTTCCTAAAATCAGTAGTACTATTACTGCAATGATAGTTTCTGAAGTGGTATATACCGATATATCTCCTTGATAACCAACACTATCCCAAAGTTCTCGAGCAAAATTATCTCTAAAGTCTCTGAATGCAGTTAAAATCGTATAAAACACTACAATTCCTATAATAGGTACAAGAAAGGAGCGTAACAGGTTTTTTCTATCTATTGAAGACATTGGCATACGAGCAGAGCGCATTTTCTTATCTTCTTCGGTAGTACCCGGTAGCTTTTCTAACAACCATGCAAAAAACACTAATGGGATTATGAATAATACTCCTGTGGTTGCGGGCATCCAAAACTGAGATATATCCCAGGTATTCATAAGATATAGACCAATAGATTTTACAATTCCGCTAGATACAATAAAACTAGAACATAGGGCTACCCCAAGTATTTCTGTAAATTTTCGTCCTTCTAAATATGAGAACACAATACCCCATATCATTCCTAACGGTAAGCCATTAAAAAATAAAGAAACTGCATTGTATGGTCTAGGAAGAATCGCAAAAAGTAGTAATGCTAATTCTGCAAAAAGAATTAACCCAATTAGATAAAATATACGCTTCCCTGTTTTTAATTCTGAAATTATTTTAATCCCAAAAAACTTTGATAAAGTATATCCAAGCACTTGAGCAATAATCAATATGATTTTGTAATCTATATTGAAAACAGAAAACCCCTCAAAAGTCGCAACACTAAATGGTTTTCTAAACGCATACATGCAGAAGTATACCCCAAAAGAAGCAACACAAGCATGTAAGATAAATTTTAGGTTAGATAATTTAGTTTCTTTCAAATTTTTACAATTAGTAAATATTAAGCTTCAAAAATGAAAAATATTTTACTATTTGTAAAACTATAGAGTTTAAGAAATATTTACCATAGTTTTGATTAATTGTAAAATTCAGATTAAAAACATTTCCAAAATAAAGATCATTAATAACGAATTCTTAATCTTGAAAAAGAGGTTGAAATCATTCTAAACTAATCATTACACAATACAGGAATCTATTTTTTTCCATTCCCCACACAACCTATATCATTGATAATCAATAGATAAAAAAATCAACTTAAAGTATTTTTTTAAAATTAATTGATAGATAGTATGGTTAGAATTGAGTATTTTTAATACTACTAACTAATAACCTATTTTCTTGAATATATGTGCTAACATTAGTTTTCTAAAGAAATTAACCTATTTAATGAACTAGTAGAATACTCTATTGCATTACCTACACAAGGTATAATAGTATAAATCAAGGCCTATTTGCCTTTATACTAGAGTTTGTTTTTTTGCAAACAACAACACCTATAACGAAGTGATTATTAGTAAATTTTATCTAAAAAACAAAAACAATTATTGTAAGCTAATGAAAGTCTTACTAAAGTTTTGAGACCAAATACAATATTTATTCTGATCAAGATCAAAATAAGTTCTACTTAAACTAATAAAAAATAGATGAAACAACCAGTCTTAATAGCACAACTTAGTAATTTAGAAAATAAAGAACCCGCACACGCCTTGGTAAATGGATTAGATTTGGTCATTGTAAAATATGATGATGAAATTTCTGTATTATACGGAAGGTGTTTACACAGAGGGGCGCTTATGGCAGATGGTCATATCGATGGGCATAATCTCATCTGCGGAGTACATGGTTGGGATTATCGCTATGACACTGGTGTTTCTGAGTATAACAACAGCGAGGTTTTACATAAATTTAGCACAAAAACAGAAGGAGACAACCTCTATGTAGATGAAATTGAAATCAACTCTTATATCGCAGATCACCCACAACCATTTAACCGTGAAGAATATCTCGGTGCTTATGCAGATACTCATCCTGAAGAAACCGAACCCTATACAGGTTATATTAAAGAATTAGCTAAAAACGGTTTAAAAAATCTGGGACATCATGGATTCTCTGCATCAATGGGAGTAGATAGAAATACGCTTCCAAAATGGAATGATATCCAATTTCTACCGGCTCAGCTAGCCAACCGACCTTTGTTAGACCATGAAGAAGTAGCTACCAAAGTAATTATTGGTCCCAATGCTCAAAAGCCCCTATCTATTGATATTCCTTTGTTTGTAAGTGATATGAGTTTTGGGGCGCTTTCTAGAGAAGCAAAAATAGCATTGTCACGCGGGGCAGAAATGGCAGGAACTGGCATCTGTTCGGGAGAAGGTGGGATGCTACCACAGGAGCAGGAAAGTAACACTAAATATTTTTATGAATTAGCTTCTGCGCAATTTGGATTCTCGTGGGATAAATTAGATAAAGTACAGGCCTTTCATTTTAAAGGAGGGCAAGGTGCAAAAACAGGAACCGGAGGGCATCTTCCCGGGAGTAAAGTAAGTAAAGAGATTGCAGAAGTTCGAGGATTACAGCAAGGGCAAACTGCAATTTCACCAGCTACCTTTCCGGATTTTCATGGTGTACAAGATTTTAAAGCTTTTGCAGATCAGGTACGTGAACGAACCGGTGGTATCCCCATTGGTTTTAAGATTGCTGCCAGTCATATCGAAAAAGATATACAGTTTGCATTAGATGTAGGCGTAGATTACATTATTCTGGATGGTCGTGGTGGTGGAACAGGTTCTGCTCCTACTATTTTGCGTGATAATATTAATGTTCCTACCATACCTGCACTCGCAAGAGCACGAAAATACCTGGATAAAGTAGGCGCAAACGACGTATCATTAATCATTACCGGAGGGCTTCGTATTGCCGAAGATTTTGCAAAAGCAATGATGCTGGGAGCAGATGCTATTGCCGTATCCAATTCTGCACTGCAAGCGATTGGATGTCTGGGGATGCGTGCTTGCGGAAGTAATAATTGCCCCGTAGGGATTGCGACACAAAAAGAATCTTTAAGAAGTAGAATGATTATAGAATCTTCTGCTAAACAATTACATAATTATTTTGACGCGACCAATGACCTTATAAAGGTAATTGCAAGAGCTTGTGGATATGATGATGTTTCAAAATTTAATCATGATGACCTTTCAACTTTTGATCACGATATGCACCGATTAACAGGCATCAATTATGCTGGTGTTATGTAGTAAGAACCCAGTTTAAAACAATAAAAAAGAAATTTTTCTAACGAAGACTAACTAATAAATCAACAAAATATGACTACTCAAATGCATTTAGCAGCGCAATACCTGGCAGCTGCAGGGATTAGCTTTCTAGAAAAGAAAAATGATGATAGCCATACTAACCTGGGATTTTCTATAGAGAAAGGAACTTTATATACCAGACCTCTTAATTCATCTAAAGATATACTGTCTCTTAATTATAACCTTTTTGCTTTAGAGTGGAACAGTCATAGTTTAACAAAGACATTGCAATTAGATGGTACTTCGCATGCAGAAGTTTTGCAATGGATAAGACGTATGGCAAAAGATAGCGATATCAATACACCTTATAACTATGCTCTGCATTATGATTTGCCTTATACGATAACAAATGACTATATCTACACACTGAAAGATCCAGATAGATTACGAGAACTGGTAGCATTTAGAAAATTATCCAAATCTGCTATCCAAGAATTTTTACAAAATAATCTACTAAATTCTGAGATTAGAATATGGCCTCACCACTTTGACACAGGTGCTTTTGCCTCATTAGAAGACGAATCTGGCCTTGCCATAGGTATAGGGCTTGCCATTCCTGATACGATGTGTAATGATTATTATTTCTATATCAGTGGGTATCAAGGTCATGATAGCCTAGGCACTTCTGATTTCAAACCGTTAACAACAGGAAAATGGTATAATGAGGGGTTTAAAGGCGCTGTTTTACCTATTTCTGGAGTAAATAAAGCTACAATTATTGCCTTTTTTGAAGAAGCATTTACGGCCTATAAAAATTAAATACTATGAAACATTGGTATATCCCGGCTACTATAATACCTACTATTAGTTCTTTATTAGGCCTGATTACACTAAATGTATATTTATTTAGAGCAGTAAAATCAGGCAAGACCAATTTAATAACAAATGTTAACACCAAAAAAATAATCGATCATGGTTTCAAAAATATATTAATATAAAATCTTAGAAAACATGTTACAATCTTTCAGTATCATTTTTGCTATCGCTGCTTTCTTCAACTTTGTGAACTATAAGTGGCTTAAACTACCTACTACAATTGGTTTGATGCTGATGAGTTTGGCTACGATTCTAATCATAACCATTAGTAAAAGTATTATCCCAGAATTCTATCAGTTTTTTTGTGATATTGTTACCAACTCAGATTTTAGATCTTTACTATTAGATGGGATCTTAAGTTTTCTTCTTTTTGCAGGAGCGTTGCATGTAAACATTGACGAATTAGCAAAAGAAAAATGGCCCATCCTTTTATTTGCAACATTCGGCGTACTAATTTCTACTATTATTGTAGGTGGATTAACCTTTGGAGCTGCACAACTAATTGGCCTTGAACTTCCTTTTCTGCATGCCCTACTATTTGGTGCTTTGATTTCTCCTACGGATCCAATAGCAGTAATGGCTATTCTTAAAAAGGCTAATATTGCTAAAAGCCTGGGGATTAAAATTGAGGGGGAATCGCTTTTTAATGATGGTATCGGAGTTGTAGTTTTCTCTGCAATATTGATTCTTGCGGGGATGGGAGAGCATCCTATAGAAGGTTCTATAACCTCTGAAATAGGAAAGCTTTTTCTTGAAGAAGCTATTGGCGGAATATTATATGGAGGACTTCTTGGTTTTATTGGATATCAATCTATCAAATCTGTAAAAGACAATCCTCAATTGGCGGTAATGATTAGCCTGGCAATTGTAATGGGTGGTTATGCATTTGCATCTCTTATCCATGTTTCTGGCCCATTAGCTATGGTAGTTGCAGGAATGATCATTGGAAATAAATTAAATATTGCTACAAATAAAGGTCCAACCAGAAAAATGCTCAATGATATTTGGGAAGTACTTGATGATGTGTTTAATGGTATTTTATTTGTGCTTATTGGATTAGCCATTCATTTATTAAAATTTGACCTGGATCATTTAATCTTGGGAACTATAGCTATCCTGATTGTATTGATTTCGCGATTCATTTCTGTATTTATTCCCTATTCTTTGTTGAAACATTCAGAAAACAACCCAATAAAAACGGTAACTATATTAACCTGGGGAGGCTTAAGAGGTGGGATTTCTATCGCATTAGCATTAAGTTTAGCCGATAATACTTCTTCAGAAATCATATTATATATTACTTATGTAGTAGTCCTATTTTCTATTATTATACAAGGACTTAGTATAGGGAAATTAGTAAAGAAACTATACGATTAACCAATCATAAAATCATCGTTATACGAGGTTAGTTATACTTATTAGTTTTTCCATGTCTTTAACCATAATTACATTTTCTCGGATCTCAATAATTCTCTCCTCCTTAAAATCATGCAATACACGAACTAAAGACTCAATCGATGTTCCCACTATATTACTGTGGTCTTTCCTTGATAATTTAACTCCCACGTTCATAATTGATTCTTCATTAAAGAATTCTTCCAGTTTTATGATAGACAAAGCAGTTCGTTCTCTAACACTATGCTGAGCCAGAATCTTAGAATTATTTAAAAATACCCCAAACTCATGACTAATATTTTGTAATAAACGATTCAACATGTCTCGATTATTTTCTATGATCGAAAAGAAAATGTGTTTAGGAATTAAATAAAATATACATTCTGTTAAACAAGCAGCAGAATGGGAATAGGTTTCATTACATAATATATTATGATGGCCAAGAATTCTATTTTCTCCTACCAAATGAAAAATATGTTCTTTTCCATTTAACCCAGTAGCATATTTTTTTACTTTTCCTTGCTTTAGTATATATACCACAGTCGGGATTGATCCTTCATGAAACAATACCTGACCTTTTTTAAGCTTAAGAACAGTTTTTTTTTCTTCAATTATTTCTAATACATCATCTGGAATACACTGTAAAAACGATTCATGTATAAATGAATATTGCTTATTGGGGAAAAGAGCACTAATCATAGGGTATAATTATTTAGTGAATCTTATTTAAAAACGACATTTGATTCAAAAATTAACATTTTTTATGTTAATTTAACGTAAAAATCATGAATTTATTGCAAAGACAAGACTACTTTATATTGTGTCTTAATAGCAAAAAAAGAGATAAATGTAATGGTATACATTATCTTAACCATAAAGAAAAGGCTCTCCTTATTTCTAAAGACAACCTCTTCTCTCAATTTAGGTTAGTGATGGGGAAACTTAACCTTTAATCATCATTAGAACGAACTATTCTTCCATTCAATTCTTGAACTGGTCTGAAATTTTCATGCATGATATGCTTAAATTGCTCTAACTGTGCATGTGTTGCCTGGATAGGTTGTTTAACTACATACCAGGTAACAATTTCTGAACAGGCAGGAGTCGTTAAAGAACCACTATAGGTGTAAAAATCCATAGTATCAGGAAGTATATCGGCTATATGATACTCCTCATTACTTGTGTAATATTCGCCCTCATGTTCGGGAAGATTATTCATAAACTGAGACAAAACTTCATTTTCTACTCCTTCGGTAAAAAAAATACCGACTACTGCCAACAAACCAGTAGTTGGGTTTCTGTGTACCAAATGCATCTCCATAGGATATCTATTTCCATCTACAGTATGCTCACTACCTGTATGAAAGTGAAACTGTAAAAGATCATAATCAATATTGTTTAATGAAGCCGAACTACCAGGAGTATAATCAAAACGTAAAGTATGACCATTATTAACAATAGTTGTAGTACTTGTAGTATAATTGGTATTGATATTATTAATAGTATCATCATCATCTGCATCATCGGTTATAATATCAATTGGAGACTGTGCATTACCTCCACAATCTTTCCAATCTTCGCCGCAAAGATCAGCCCAGAATGCTGGACCTTCTTGTCCCTCGTACTCAAAATGACAATCTGATGAACTTTTTCGTCCAAAAAAGAGGTTTCCTAAATTTGTCTCGTCATTTTCATGAATATCCTGATTAATATTTTGATCCAGAATATCTGTTTTTTCATTCTCACAGGACGCTAATCCATAGATTAAAGCCAAAGTAAATAAATACTTAAAAAAAATTGATTTCATAATACGTTGAATTTGTGTTTACTATTCTGCCAAAAGTATTAGATGCCTAGAATTAAAAGTCAATATTCATCAAATCAAGAATTGATTTATATCAACTATTGGTTTGATATAAATCAATTAGTTATAAACACAATGCAACTTATACACTAAAAAAAACATCTCATCTCAAATTAATTGCTCACCTAAAATTAGCTGCGGTAATTATTTTTTTTGTATCCTTAATAATAATCGTGTTTTTTTCAATTTCTATAATTTGTTCTTTTTTAAAATCATGTAGTACCCTTATCAAAGATTCAATTGAGGTGCCTACTAAATTACTATGATCCTTTCTTGATAAATTGAAACAACCTTTCTCTTCAAAGAATTCGTCTAATCTTAGTATCGATAAAGCGGTTCGTTCTCTAACACTATGCTGAGCGAGAATTTTAGAGTTATTAATAAATACTCCAAACTCATGGCTAATATTTTTTAAAAGACTATGAAGTATTTCTTGATTATTTTCGATTATTGAGAAGAAAATTTCTTTGGGTATTAAATGAAATAAGCAATCGGTAAGACAAGCTGCAGAATGAGAATATTTCTCTTTACAAAGCAAGTTATGATGACCCAGAATTCCGTTTTCTCTGATTAGGTAAAAAATATGTTCTTTACCATTTAACCCTGTAGCATATTTCTTTATTTTTCCTTTTTTTAATATATATACCCCACTAGGGATAGTACCTTCATAAAACAAGACTTGTCCTTTCTTTAGTCGTATAGGAATTATATTTTCTTCTATAAAAGACGAAACATCATCCGGGATCATTTCAAAAATATCAGAACTCATAAAAGAATATCGTTTATGAGAAAAAAGAGTATTGATCATAATATTTAAGTTGAGTTTTTTTGTCTAAAACAAGTCAAACTTAAAATACCCTACTTCAATTTTTATTTTTTTTAGTCCTTAAAGAAAAAAGAGATACTCCCAAATGGCAGTACCTCCTTTTACAACTATCAAAAATGGTATCCCTAAATTCTAATTATTAGTATTAACAACCCTTCCATTCAATGCTTGAATTGGTCTGAAATTTTCGTGCATGATATGTTTAAATTGTTCTAACTGCGTATACGATGCCTGAATAGGTCGTTTAACCACATACCAGGTAACAATTTCTGAACATGCAGGAGTTGTTAAAGAACCGCTATAGGTATAAAAATCCATAGTATCAGGAAGCATATCGGCTATATGATACTCCTCATTACTTGTGTAATATTGATCTTTATGCTCAGGGAGATTATCCATAAATTGAGACAGCACTTCGTTTTCTGCTCCTTCGGTAAAAAAAACACCAACTACTGCCAACAAACCAGTAGTTGGGTTTCTGTGTACCAAATGCATCTCCATAGGATATCTATTTCCATTTACAGTATGCTCACTACTGGTATGAAAGTGAAACTGTAAAAGATCATAATCAATATTGTTTAATGAAGCCGAACTACCAGGAGTATAATCAAAACGTAAAGTATGACCATTATTAACAATAGTTGTAGTACTTGTAGTATAATTGGTATTGATATTATTAATAGTATCATCATCATCTGCATCATCGGTTATAATATCAATTGGAGACTGTGCACTACCTCCACAATCTTTCCAATCTTCGCCGCAAAGATCGGCCCAGAATGTCGGCCCTTCTGGTCCTTCGTATTCAAAATGGCAGTCTGATGAACTTTTTCGTCCAAAAAAGAGGTTTCCTAAATTTGTCTCATCATTTTCATGAATATCCTGATTAATATTTTGATCCAGAATATCTGTTTTTTCATTCTCACAGGACGCTAATCCATAGATTAAAGCCAAAGTAAATAAATACTTAAAAAAATTTGATTTCATAATAAGTTGAGTTTATAATTTTATATGTTCAAAAATATAGGCTTGTTAGTATTTTTTGTGCTATATCCATCAATCAAGAATATGATATTTATCAATTAATTTATTGACTATTGAATGGTTTAAACCAGAATAAATCGATATTTTTAAAGTATTAACTATCGCACAAAACTTATGACACAATCCTCTAACCCCCGACATAGATTAATTACTATTTTAAAGCTCTCTACTTTTCTTATTTTTTTAGGCAGAGCCTATCAACACATTGTATGGGATGCCCCTTACAGAACTTTTTTATGGGACGAAAGTATTCTAAAAAGTAGTATTGAAACCATTTTTGGTACCCCCTGGAATGATTACGTGACCAGCCTCTCGGCTGCTAATTCTATTTCTTTTTCTATAAAAGTAATAGGCATCTTTTATCTCATTTGTGCTATCATTACTTTAATGATAAAACCCAACATGAAAAAAACAGGTAAATTCTTTCTAATTGGTGGAAGTATTGGCCTTTTTATTTTAGCGCTTTTGTATTGTAAAGAGAAGTTTTTGCATGTAGGGCAATTTTTTGAATATACAATTCAATTTATGACTCCGGTACTTCTTTATATGGTATTATTTACTTCTATCGAGTTTAAAAAGATACGCTTAATTGCTCTTATTGCTATTGCACTTACATTTAGTTGTCATGGTTTGTATGCTATCGGATATTATCCCAGACCAGGAAGTTTTATCGACATGACACTTAACACCTTACCTATTAGCGAACCTAGTGCACATACTATGTTAAAAATTGCAGGCATCCTCGATTTTGTAGTAGCCATTGCTATTTTTATTCCCAGAATATCTTATGCTGCTTTAGTATATGCCTTTGTATGGGGAGGGTTGACTGCTATAGCCCGGCTAGTAGGTCATTTTCACATTGCTTTTTTATGGAACTCATTCAGTCAATGGACCTGGGAAATGTTGATTAGACTGCCTCATGGTTTAATTCCCTTGTTTGTGATGATTGCTGATCGTCCTAATGTACGTTATCTAAAGAAACTTTCTTTTAGAAAAACCCCTCAGACTGTATAATTCATTTCACCATTATAACTTCATAAATAACCCTCGGGATAAACCCCGAGGGTTATATTAGAATAAGTTCGGTTAATTATCTTTATATAATACGTCATACTCTTTCTCCTAACTTTAATTTTTAATGAATTGAGCTACAATTTTTGTTAGGCTATAGGATTGAGCACTTTGAAATGAGAAATGAATTTTATACTAACCTTCTTCTTCGTAACCTGATCAATCATCAAGCTTAAAAAAAACGACGATATTGGTTGAGCAAATCTTAGAGTATTAACTCTTCTTAGAATAAAAAAACTGCCTGAACGTATACTCAGGCAGTTTACTACTAGTAAGAAAGATATTTTATCTTTTAATAAACTTCTTACTTTCCTCTCCTTCTCTTGTTTTAATAACAATGAAATATACCCCTGCATTTAATTTATCAATAGCATAGGTTGTTGTTTCTGATTTAAAGTATACTTTATCAACCACCCTTCCGAACATATCTCTGATGATAGCTTCAGACCTATTGGCCTTAGTATAATTAGGATATTTGATGTGTAATACACCCGATTCTATCGGGTTAGGATGAATTTCCAGTTTTTTCTCTATAACACTGTTCTCATCTACTAATGAAATATCATTTCTTTGAGCAACAGCTGCGATAGTATGTGGATTGTCAATAGTCACAAGACTACCTCCTGTAGGATTCCAAACATCGATATTGGTTGGTAAAACAAACAAGTTGTTATCACTCACCTGTCCAACACTACTGGCATTATCTACTTTAATAGTTCTAAGTTCTATCTTATTCTTATCAATCCATAACCACTTAAACTGGTTAAACGATGCTGCAGCTCTTGTCCATGTTTTGGTATCAGAAGCATTACGTAAGGGAGCTCCCCAACATCCTTCACCAACATAAACAGCTCGTTTAGGATCGGTATCCACTCTTACAAACCCTTCATCACTTCCTGAGCCTGTCGAAGGTTTGATTGGCCAGGTACGTTTCACCACATGAGAATCACTCTCCATTACCAATTGTACGGCATGAGTATAAAAAGGTTTAGACCATGCTTCATACTGATCGTTCTGTTCTGATTTACCAGGCTCATGAGGTCTGGTTGCTCTATGGTACTGAGCTACAGCCCAGGTGTGACTAGCAGAATTGGATGTTAAATCATTAGCCAACCAGGTTCCCTGTGTACCTGCTGGTGTTACCTCTGTGTTTAAGGTATAGGTTCTTATCAAATTTCCTCCAAAACTCAATGCATAATATTCTCCTCCTGCAGCAGTAGGAATATCAAAAAGATCTCTAATATCATTAGAGCTTTCATGATTACCTCGTGCCGCTACAACCGGAATAATTCTTCCATCAGCACCGATAGTCAATTGCCAGTCATCAAACCAGTTTTGCCATTGAGAACTAGATGATGAACTTGTCATATCTCCTCCAAATAGCACAGCGTGTGGTCTGATCTTGGCTACAAGTCTATTAGCATTTTGTCGTGGAGTACGATTGTTTCGGGAATCTCCTCCTGCAATAATTGATAATCGAGTATTGGGATCGCTAGGTGCAGTTTTAAACCAAAACCTTTTAGAAACTCCTTCACTATCTTTGATCACAAAATAATAAGCAGTATCTGCCTGAAGCCCTGTTAATCGAGCATAGTTATTATTCATCCCTTTACTAGAAACTGTTCTATCTACAGTTTTGCTAAATGGATATGACGCAGCATTACTTCCAAAATCTGTTGTACCATAATGCACAACTGGATTCGTTCCTCGTACCTGGTTCCATCCTACAACCATAGTTGTAGACGTATTACCTCTCCAGGTTAATCGATACTTTTCTGTTGATGTACTGATCACTGGAGTTTCAGTAAAGGTTGCTGTTACTGTTTTATCAGAACTCATTGTCACAGATCCCGGGTTGGTAGTACCAGATAAGGCACCAGACCATCCACTAAAATCCCATCCTGATGCAGCAGTAGCAGTAATAGTAACTGAGGTTCCTGAGTTATAGGTTCCACCACCACTTACAGTTCCCTGTCCTGTTGTATTGGTCGTTAAGGTATATTGAACAACATTTGTTGTAGTGGCATTGGCAGCAGTACTATTTGCAGATACATTACCTGCAGCATCTTTGGCTCGCACTGTAAAACTATAACTAGTATTGGCAGTAAGACCACTAACACTATAGGTAGTACTTGTTGATGAACCAATACTTGCTCCATCTTGATATACATCATACCCTGTAACCCCAGTATTATCTGTAGAAGCATCCCAACTAAGATCTAATGATGTGTTTGCAATATTAGCAGCTGTTAGGTTCGCAGGTATTGTAGGTGCTTGTGTGTCGGGAATGATAGAAATAATCTTCACATTATCGATCGCTATATCACTACTCCATCCTGATCCTGTAGTTGCTTTAAATTGTAACTTGATGACAGATCCAGCATATGAAGTAAGTGCAACAGTAGCTTGGTTCCAAACATCTCCCTGGCTACCATTCTTTGACCAGATCGAAGTATACGTAACTCCATCATCGGTACTTGCTAAAACTTCCATATTACCCATAGCAGTTCCCTGCATGTGGTATCCAAATTCTAATGATCCATTAGGAACTCCTGTCAAATCTATACATGGACTGTTTAATAGAGCAACTTTATTTGGACTACCTGCCGGAGTAACATTGGTCGATGCTTCGGTATACAGATAGAATGAACCATCTTGCCCACTTGCAGGACCAGTACCATTAGATGGGGTTCCTCCTGAATCTCGGGTCCAATCGATATCATCACCTGTAGCATTGGTCCAAACTCCTAAACCAGACTCGAAACTCTCACTGTATGGAAAATTACTAATCCCGGCACATGCTGGAGTAGCTGTAGTAGTAATATTAGCAACATTACTGTTTCCTGATACATTACCTGCTGCATCTTTAGCTTTTACCGTAAAACTATATGCGGTTGAAGCAGTAAGACCGGTAACATTAAAACTAGTGGTTGTCGATGTTCCTATACTACTACCTCCCTGAAAAATCTCATATTCGGTAACACCTATATTATCTGTAGAAGCAGTCCAGGATAAGTCTGCTGTTGTTGCTCCAATATTAGAAGCTGCTAAACTTGCCGGAGCACTTGGTACTTGCGTATCGGGTGTTGTAGAAATGATCTTTACATTATCGATCGCTATATCACTACTCCATCCTGATCCTGTGGTTGCTTTAAATTGTAACTTGATGACAGATCCAGAATATGTCGCAAGAGATACAGTAGCTTGATTCCAAACATCTCCCTGGCTACCATTCTTTGACCAGATTGAAGTATAAGTAACTCCATCATCGGTACTTGCTAAAACTTCCATATTACCCATAGCAGTTCCTTGCATGTGGTATCCAAATTCTAATGAAATGCTTGTAACTCCTGTTAAATCTATACAAGGACTGTTTAATAAAGCAACTTTATTTGGACTACCTGCCGGAGTAACATTGGTCGAAGCTTCGGTATACAGATAGAATGAACCATCTTGCCCACTTGCAGGACCAGTACCATTAGATGGGGTTCCTCCTGAATCTCGGGTCCAATCGATATCATCACCTGTAGCATTGGTCCAAACTCCTAAACCAGACTCGAAACTCTCACTGTATGGAAAACTACTAATCCCGGCACATGCTGGAGTAGCTGTAGTAGTAATATTGGCAACATTACTATTTCCTGATACATTACCTGCTGCATCTTTAGCTTTTACCGTAAAACTATATGCGGTTGAAGCAGTAAGACCGGTAACATTAAAACTAGTGGTTGTCGATGTTCCTATACTACTACCTCCCTGAAAAATCTCATATTCGGTAACACCTATATTATCTGTAGAAGCAGTCCAGGATAAGTCTGCTGTTGTTGCTCCAATATTAGAAGCTGCTAAACTTGCCGGAGCACTTGGTACTTGCGTATCAGGTGTTGTAGAAATGATCTTTACATTATCGATCGCTATATCACTACTCCATCCTGATCCTGTGGTTGCTTTAAATTGTAACTTGATGACAGATCCAGAATATGTCGCAAGAGATACAGTAGCTTGATTCCAAACATCTCCCTGGCTACCATTCTTTGACCAGATTGAAGTATAAGTAACTCCATCATCGGTACTTGCTAAAACTTCCATATTACCCATAGCAGTTCCTTGCATGTGGTATCCAAATTCTAATGAAATGCTTGTAACTCCTGTTAAATCTATACAAGGACTGTTTAATAAAGCAACTTTATTTGGACTACCTACCGGAGTAACATTGGTCGATGCTTCGGTATACAGATAGAATGAACCATCTTGCCCACTTGCAGGACCAGTACCATTAGATTGGGTTCCTCCTGAATCTCGGGTCCAATCGATATCATCACCTGTAGCATTGGTCCAAACTCCTAAACCAGACTCGAAACTCTCACTGTATGGAAAACTACTAATCCCGGCACATGCTGGAGTAGCTGTAGTAGTAATATTAGCAACATTACTGTTTCCTGATACATTACCTGCTGCATCTTTAGCTTTTACCGTAAAACTATATGCTGTAGAAGCAGTAAGACCGGTAACATTAAAACTAGTGGTTGTCGATGTTCCTATACTACTACCTCCCTGAAAAATCTCATATTGGGTAACACCTATATTATCTGTAGAAGCAGTCCAGGATAAGTCTGCTGTTGTTGCTCCAATATTGGAGGCTGCTAAACTTGCTGGAGCACTTGGCGCCTGCGTATCTGCGCTTACTACAACTCCGTCAACAATCAATGAAAAGTCCTGAGATCCATTAGTCAATGTACCTTTATGAGTAACTGTAACGGTATATGTTCCTGCAGCCAAAACAGCATCTATTTTTTCGACATTATCTCTAAAATTATCTCCTTTTTGGGCAGGATCTGTATAGTTATTAAAACTTCCGTTAGGTACCATTACCCAGGGAGAATAGGTAGTATTGTTACCAGTCACACGAACATCCAGATCATTTACCAATACAGGTGTATTTCCTGAACCTATTGCTCCTGCGGGGTCGTTCCATACGATAGTCAAAGCTAATGGGGTAGATCCATTAGAAATAATAGTTCTGGTATATGTACTTCCGTTATTTAAGGTTAACTCATCCATAATAGATGTGTTACCATTATTAGTGATCACCTGGGCAGCTCTTTCTGCATTCACCAGCCCCCATCCACTTGCAAAATCAGGACCATCATTGGCTCCCATTTCATCAGCAGTATCAATAATCAATCCTTTAGCTGTAGCAGCCCTCATATACACTCCGTTAATATTTTTATAGTGCTCTTGTAACAAAGCAATAGTACCTGCAGTTGCCGGAGTAGACATAGAAGTACCGCTCTTCGTACCATAATCTGTATTATTAGCACTATCAGAAGAATATACCGTAGTACCATTATTAGTAATATCTGGTTTAATTCTCCAATCATCAGAAGGACCGTAGGAACTAGATGAAGACATACTTACAGAAGAAGGCCCCGTATAGTTTAGTACATCATTACAATTTCCGACAACCAGTAAATTCTTTGCAAGTTGGTTTGTTTTTACTACTCCATAATTATTTCCACTATTTCCTGCAGATTTACAATGCAGGTAAAATGGAGCATTATGAGTGACTTCATCCATGTCGCGGGCAGTAGCATCATAAACACCAGCTGAACCACTTGGAGTATTAGAGTTATTAGACAAAATTCCTCCAGCAGCAGCAAATGAAGCAGCTTCTGTTACCATCCCAGAAGCTGTATAGTTTTTTATAGTTGCTCCAGAGGCCATTCCTCTGGCAGCTGGATCGGTACCACTTGCGATTAATGTTCCTCCTGTATGTGTCCCGTGGCTGGTAACAGATCCCCCATCACCTCCATTAGAAGCTCTGCCTCCAAATTCCTGATGAGTCGGTCTGGCATAACCACTTTCCCAAACACCTATTTCGATGCCAGAACCAGTAAGATTAAGTCCAGATGAACCTCCTGTCCAAATTTTATTTGTACGTCCAGAAGCAGCAGCATCAACATTATCATCATATGCATAAATGGCTTCACCTTTTTCATTAAAAGAATAAAAAACTCCTAATCGACCATCTGAAGTGGTCTTAGCAAGAGGAACTTTTTGATTTGCAATTTTGGCCTTATTCGCATTATTCACATTATTAGACCTGTCAACAATCCTTTGTAAGGCTTGTAAATTGGTCTGCTTTTTAATATTCTCTCGGTCATTCTGATTTTGTGCGTTAACGAATATCGAAAACAACAAAAAAGGAATAAGGAGGAATATGCTCTTCCTTGATTTCATGAGTTGAGTTTTAATTAATTAAGATTGTGTGTTTAGAAAAATTAGCTTAAGATTTTTATCAGAAAAATCTTTTATGTCTAAAAAGACATTGAGTTCGGGGAATTATAATCTTCGTTTTGTTACTTCTGGTTTTTTGAGTATTCATAAGTTTTAATTTGGTTACTAATTAAAATGGTTGTGTCTATTTATTATGACGTATTAATTATAATCACCCCCTAGTTCATTATTTCTTTATTTAAATAAAGCTTTTACTATCAATAAGTTATAACCCAACACTGTAGACTACATCTATCCTGAGGGTAGTTTATCATTTTTATTAAACTGAATTCATTTTTTTATAAAGCTATAGTGTAGTTTCTTCTTTTTCTACATTTAGAAATGTAAAATTGTAATGAATGATAGTATATAAAGTTGGAGATAAGAATATTCCCTTGATTATCATAAGCTTGTGTAGATTTGTGGTTAATAATGATTCAAAAATACTTTCTTATCATCATTCAAATTCTCGAATTAATCAACCTAACTCCTGATATTTATCAACTATTTTTTTGACATATATCAGTTTAGTACCTTCATAAAAGGTGATCTTTTTTAATTTACTTTTAGAGAGCTTAAAAGGTGATACATTTCACAAAACTTTAGTATTTAGGATCTTGAACAAGAATAGAGTCCATTAATTTATTGTTTATATTTACTTTTCAAAATAATTCAACATTCACAATCAATGAACTCACACATCACTCTAAGGGTTACTTCCCTATTTTTATTTTTATGTACGCTCACTACATTTTCTCAAAATGCTAAAAAGGAAAAAGATTCAATCAAAAAAGCGACTAAGGAGCTTCCTTTAGAGCCTGAACGTACAATATCCTTTACAACCGATCAGGGAACCTGGATTTCGCTAGATGTAAGTCCGGATGGAAAAACTATTGTTTTTGATCTTATGGGTGATATCTATTCTATTCCAATTAGCGGTGGTAAAGCAACGCAAATTACTAGTGGTATGGCATATGATGTACACCCCAGATATAGTCCTGATGGCAAATCCCTGGTTTTTATCTCAGATAAAAGTGGTTCTGATAATATCTGGACTCTGGATCTTGCTACCAAAGAGGATAAACAGATTACTAAAGAAGAAAAACACAATTTCTTTTCTGCAGAGTGGACTACCGATGGTGAATATATTGTAGGTGGTAAAGGGCGTAGAAATATTAAACTACATATTTATCATAAAGAAGGTGGCTCTGGTGGTCAATTATTTGAAAAACCTAAGAATATCAAAGCTATTGATCCTGCTTTTAGTGCAGATGGTAAATTGTTATATTTCTCTCAGCGTAAAGGTTCGTGGGACTACAATGCACAATTACCACAATATCAAATAGGGACTTATGACATGGAAGATGGTGACATGGCAGTAATAACCTCTCGATATGGTTCTGCTTTCACTCCTACTTTATCTAATGATGGCAACTGGCTGGTGTACGGTACTCGTTTTGAAGAAGAAACCGGTCTTGTGTTACGAAACTTAAAAACCGGAAAAGAGCGATGGTTGGCATACCCGGTTCAACGGGATGAGCAAGAATCGATAGCGCCTCTGGGAGTGTTACCGGCAATGTCATTCACTCCTGACAATAAAAGCCTAATTGTTTCGTATGGTGGAAAAATATATGCTGTTTCTGTAGAAAACAATACTGCCAAAGAAATCCCTTTTCAGGTTAATGTAAGCCTTGATCTAGGGCCAAAACTAGCTTTTAAATACCCTATAAAAGATACAGAAAATGTATGGGCAACCCAGATTCGTGATGCCAAACCATCACCAGATGGTTTGAAACTGGCATTTACTGCATTGAATCGGTTATATATAATGAATTTACCTAATGGTACTCCCAGACGTTTAACTACAAATAATTTTACAGAAGCGCAACCTACCTGGTCTCCCGATGGAAAATATATTGTATTCACTACCTGGAAAAAAGGAGGTGGTCATTTATTTAAAGTAAGTCATGATGGTCGTTCTGCACCTATACAATTAACCAAACAACCCGGTATTTATACAAAACCTTCATGGTCTTATTCTTCAAATAGAATTGCATTTCATCGAGGAGTAGCTCAGACGTATGATGATGCAATTAACCCATTTTCAAATCGAACTCAGGAAGATTTAGTATGGATAAATGCTAATGGAGGTGTTATCAATATGATTGATAAAACAAAAGGAAGACAAAACCCTCATTTTACCAAAATAGATAATCGTATTTATTTAAGTAGTAATGAAAAAGGGTTAATTTCTATTCGTTGGGATGGATCTGATGAAAAAGAGCACCTAAAATTAACCGGAATCACTACTCATGGTTCTCAGGATATTTTTGGTAAAGATCATCATGAAAATAATATTGATAGTTATATTTCTAGTGCGTTGCCATCAGCAGAAGAAGGGTGGCGTGATAAAAGTAAGGCTTCCAAACCTTCAGAAATACAAATCTCTCCAGATGGAAAAACTGCACTCGCTTTAATTAATAATGATATTTATACAGTAATTATTCCTCGATATGGCAAAGCGCCTTCGGTTTCTGTCGCCAAAGTTAACGGAGCTGCATTTCCGGCTATGAAATTAACGGTTATGGGTGGTGAATTTCCTACCTGGTCCTCGAATAGTAAAAAAGTACACTGGTCCCTGGGAGCAAGTCATTTCAGGTATGATCTAGAAGCAGGAAAAAAGTTTAACGATAGCTTAGCGGCCAAGAAAAAAGAAGAACTTAAGGAAACAGAGAAAAAATCTGATACTACAAAAACAGACAAGAAAGAAGATGAAGAAAAAAAGAAAGATCCAAAATTTGAAGCTGAAGAATTTAAAATTAAAGTAAATTATAAAAAGGATATCCCTAAAGGAACTTTATTATTACAAGGAGGTCATATTGTTACTATGAAAGGATATGATGTTATTAAAAAAGGAGATATTCTTATAGAGAACAATAGAATTAAAGGTATTGGTATTTCGGGAAGCATAACAATTCCTGCAGGTACACAAACTATTGATGTTTCTGGAAAAACATTAGTCCCTGGATTCATTGATACTCATGCCCATATGTGGCCCAGTTGGGGTGTGCATAAAAACCAGGTGTGGATGTATTCTGCAAACCTGGCCTATGGCGTTACAACTACCAGGGATCCACAGACCGGTACAACCGATGTGCTTACTTATAGTGATATGGTAGAATCTGGTATGATCCATGGTCCACGTGTATATAGTACTGGTCCGGGAGTTGGGTTTTGGAAATATCAAATCGAAAGTCTGGATCATGCCAAAGATGTATTAAAGCAGTATAGCGAGTATTACAATACCAAGAGTATCAAAATGTATTTGGTGGGTAATCGTAAACACCGACAATGGATCATGATGGCTGCAAAAGAATTAAAACTAATGCCTACTACTGAAGGAGGCTTAGATTTTAAACTAAATATGACCCAACTCTTAGACGGCTATCCCGGTCATGAACATTCCTTCCCTATTTACCCTATCTATAAAGATGTTGTAAAAACCGTAGCAGATTCAAAAATGGCAGTGACACCTACTTTATTAGTATCCTATGGAGGGCCTTGGGCAGAAAATTATTATTACTCACGTGAGAATGTTTGGAGAGATCAAAAAATTCAATATTTCACACCTTATGAAGAATTAGCACAAAAATCCAGAAGAAGGCCAGGTTGGTTTATGGAAGAGGAACATGTATTTAAAAAACATGCCGTGTTTATGAAAGAACTGGTAGAAGCAAGTGGTTTGGCCGGAATAGGAAGTCATGGACAATTACAAGGACTCGGATTTCATTGGGAATTATGGTCTGTGGGTAGCGGTGGAATGAAAAATCATGATGCTCTTAGAGTTGCTACAACACTTGGTGCTGAAGCATTGGGATTAGATAATGATTTGGGAAGCATTGAAGTCGGAAAACTAGCCGATATTTTAATTTTATCAAAAAACCCATTAGAAAATATCAGAAACACAAATACATTAACTCATGTAATCAAAAATGGAAGAGTGTATAATGCAAATACATTGGATGAAGTATGGCCCAAAAAACAAAAAGCAGAAACTTTTCATTGGCAAACCAAAAAACCTAATGGATTACCCGGAATTAAGAAGTAGGTATGTGAAAATAGAGTTAATTTCAATAAATATTTGGAAAACAATAAAGAAACTATTAATATTTGCATAACAAAATGAGAAACAATAGACTACATATTAATCCTAAAACATTGTATAAACAATGTAAATATCGTTGGGTACATACATTATCCCCACAAAATAGGATGCTATATGGCTATTTTTGATTTTTTTTGAAGTGATTTAAAACAAAACTAAATATAACTCAAGCGTCCAAGAAATTGGACGCTTTTTTTATTGAATCTTTTTGATGTAAAATAAAGTAAGTGCAAAAATCTAGTCGAAATAATCTCACTAAAGAATAGAATTTGATATAAGTAACAATACATTTTGATCTCATAACTCAATAATCTCTATAAACTCAGTAAAAAAATTAGACATATGAATAAAAATTAATTAGCACATAAAAAATATCATTTGGAAAGTAAGCAACAGGGAGACAGACAATTGCAAGAATATCCAAAATCTGTTGAAAAACGGACAGGGATTTCTATGTCTTAAAATGATTATAACTAATTGATTTTCAATAAAATAAATTAAAAAAATATTTGCTTATTAAAAAATTGTTTTGATCTTTGCATCGAAACAATTGCGAACTTAGATTGATATCAACAGTACGCATTTAACTTAAAAAAACAAAAATGACACTTAGTAATTCACAACATATGTTAACCCGACTTTTTAATAAACAATCGAGGTATTGTTCTGGAGTGAATATAAAAGGTGTCTATTATATAGAAAAGATAATTATAAGAGTATAACTTATAAACAAATCAAGATATAAAAAAGACGCCCTAATAAGGCGTCTTTTTTTGTTGATAAGGTTCATTGACATATTGAAAAAACTAATGTATAAGGTTCTAATACCAGAACCAATATAATATAGTATGTACTGTAGCACAATTGCTAGTACATCCGACTGTCTCTTGGATGTATATCCCGCACTGCGGGATCGGTACTACTAATTTTTCTGGGTATTACTTTTCTTAATACCCAAATAAACAGCAATACCTCCTGTAAAAAACATTAATAAGCTATACACTGCTGGAGCAACTGCAAACGAAGTATTTTTAAGTAAAACAACAGCAATAGTTATTGCTAGAGTTCCATTTTGGATTCCCGACTCTATTGCGATTGAAATAGCTCTTTTATCTTTAATACTAAATAATTTAGCAGAATAATATCCCACAATCATTGTAATAACATTTAAACATAAGGCAACTATTCCTGCTTGCTGAAAGTAAGACACCATATTATCTTTTTCTTTAATTGTGATACCTACAATTACAAGCATTAGTACAATGCCAGAAGCTCGTCGAACAGGTTTAGCCATTTTTAAAGCAAACCGTTCATTATATTTTCTAATTAACATACCAATACCTACAGGAATAATGGTAATTACCAATATCTGAACAATAGTTGTTACTACATTCAATTTAATCATTTGTCCCTCTTCCAAAAAATGAAGAAGTGCAAAATTTATAATAAAAGGTATAGTTAAAATAGTAATAAAGCTACTTAATGCAGTAAGGGTAACGGATAATGCTATATCTCCTTTTGCCAAATGAGATATCAAATTAGACGTTGGTCCTCCGGGACATGCAGTTAAAATCATAATTCCGATTGCAATCTCGGGTTGAATAGGAAATAAAGATGCCAATGCAAATCCTAATACTGGTAAAATTAGTATTTGATTGGTCAATCCTAACAGTATTGCTTTTGGATATATAAATATTCTTCTAAAATCATCAACAACCAGCGATAATCCCATTCCAAGCATTATAATAATAAGAGATAAGGCTAAAATAATTGTCGATACACTATCCATCTTTTATAGTTCTGATTGAATAAGCAATATAGAAATTTTTGAAGGATATTCTGGTAAAACATCACAAGGAACACGGTATTCCTCAAGGGTCTAATTACCATCAATTTATGAATCACCCATACCATAATTAACATATAGTATAAAAAAGCAAAAACTGATAAGATAATCTTATCGGCTCTATTAATCTTTAAAAACAACAATCATGAGAAATGATGAATCACAATGGTTTTTACGTAAAACCACAGAAACAGAAAAGTTCACTGTACAATCTAGAGCTATGAGTGTTACTCTTCATCTTAAATCAACTAATGTGAGTAACCTCGATAGGTATGACATGAGCTATACAACAAAGAAACGAATAGAAAATTATTCAAATTCTTTTGAAAAAATTAACGCACCTGAGTTTGAATCATTACCAGGCACATAAATAACAGTTCAAAATTTAATAATATGAAAACACAACTTACCAATAATAAAGAAAGAAAAATATCAAAAATACTAGCAAAATGGCTTTCTAATTACATCACGGCGATGAGCAAAGCTTTATACCCTCCGGAAGTAAAAGGAGTACAAAGTAAAAATGACAGACATCGCATTTTTGATAAATGATGTAGTAGTGCCCTGTTACAAATAGGAAAAGGTAACGGGGCTTTATTTACACAATTAAGCAAGTCATTTTTATGAGAAATATAGATAAATAGCAATCACTGTTATACAAATCGATACACCAATGGGCATTACATATCTTAGCGGAGTGATATTTACCTGTTTGGTGTATTCTTGCTTATATTCATCTTTCCTTGGATAAAGCTTACCTATTAACAGCATAATAACTACATTTAAAATAAATAGCACTGCCATTACATGTAAGAAATGCGGATAATTTTCTTCTCCAATCACATATGGTTTTAATATAAACTGACTAAAAACATATAACATAGAGCCCGAAATAAGTCCTATTTTTGCAGCAATTGCTGGAACATGTTTTGTTAAATACCCTACTATAATTATTGTCAAAATCGGAATACTATAAATACCATTTGCCTCTTGTAGGTAACCAAATAATCCATCCGAAGCATAGACAAGAAGTGGTGCCACAAACATTGATATTACTGCTAAAATAATTCCGAATAATTTTCCTGCTTTAACAACAGTAATTTCATTAGCTTCTTTATTAAAATATTCTTTATAAATATCTATCCCAAATAATGTAACAGAACTATTCAAAGCGCTATTAAATGAACTTAAAATAGCTCCAAATAATACTGCTGCAAAAAAGCCTACCAAGGATACCGGCAAGACTTTACTTACTAACATAGGATAAGCTTCATCTGGATTTTTGAGTGTATCTCCAAACATATGAAAAGCGATAATACCAGGTAACACTACTATAATTGGTCCTAAAATCTTAACAAATGATCCCAATAACAGGCCTTTTTGCCCCTCCTTTAAATTTTTGGCTCCAAGAGCTCTTTGAATAATAGCCTGATTGGTTCCCCAATAAAATAATTGTACCAGCATCATTCCCGTAAAAATAGTTGTAAAAGGAACCGATGCTTTTTTACCTCCTATTCCATTAAATTTATCAGGATATAAATCAAACAAAACATTAATTCCTTCTAAAATATTGCCACTTCCAATATCCCATAGTCCAAATAAAGGAATCATCACTCCTCCTATTAATAATCCAATAGCATTAATAGTATCTGACACGGCTACAGCTTTTAATCCTCCAAAAATTGCATAAATTGAGCCTATACTTCCTATTCCCCATACTGTAATCCAAAGTGCTATTGATTCTGATACTCCCAGAAGTTCTGGTATATTAAACATAGTATTAATAGCCAATGCACCAGAATATAACACTGTGGGTAGCAAAATAATAGCATACCCCGTAAGAAATAACCCTGATGTTATTGCTTTGGTAGTTGTATCGTATCGTCGTTGTAAAAACTGGGGTACCGTGGTAATCCCTCCTTTTAGATACCGAGGTAATAAAAATATGGCTGTAATTACCATAGCGATTGCCGCAAGTGTTTCCCATGCCATCACCAATATACCTTCTTTAAATGCAGCTCCATTTAGACCTACAATCTGTTCTGTTGATAGGTTAGTAAGCAATAAAGATCCTGCAATGACTCCTGCTGTTAAACTTCTTCCTCCCAAAAAGTAACCATCAGAAGATGTTTCATCTGTCTTAGATGTAGATAAATAGGCAATAATACCAACCAAAAGTGTAAACCCAAAAAAAGAAATGATACCTATATAGTCCATAATTTTATTTTAACCTTCATGTATAATTTTGGTGTAATGTTTAGAAAATTACTAGCATCTCATATAGGTTATAATTAAAAGAATATACCCTATGAATATTGTACCATATCATCAATATCCACATTTCTGTGCTATATACTACTCGTATACATTTGAAAACTATAGACAAAAAATTGAAGGATTATTTTTATGCAGTGCTTTTTTCTTTTGGGCAATTGCTTAAAAATAGTAATATGCTTGTATTAATCAATCATGATCATGATATGCTATAAAAAAACAGCGTGTTTACACACGTTGTTTTTTTATAATCTAATTACTATTACTGATTTTAATTTAATATCCTGGATTTTGATCTGATACCGACAATGCCGTATTCAATTGAATTTCGGTCATGGGAATAGGAAACAAATTATTTTTAGTTGTATATCCTGTTCCTGTAAGTTCTGTGGCTGCTCTACCCCATCGTACCAAATCCCAAAAACGTTGCCCTTCATGTGCTAATTCTAAGAATTTCTCATTTATAATTGCTTCAAATAAATCATTTCCGGATATTCCAGAAAGGTTAGGTAATCCAGCTCTATTTCTTACCTTATTTAATTCAATTAATGCCAGATCATCTTGGCCATTTTTATTGTATGCTTCTGCAGCTAATAGCAAAACTTCTGCATACCGTAATAATCTCCAATTGGCTGAATAATTTACTTCTGGTACTCCTTCAGAAACAGTTTCAGATAAACGAGTAACATACTTCATACGTATAGCTCCTTCATAACCCCAAATATTCTCAGGGGTATTCACGCTACCTCCAGCAGCAATAATTTCTGCTTCTGTAGCTATAGTAGCTGCTTTTCGATCTATATCCCCAGCTATATCAAAAGCTGTTACCAATTTAGATGTAGGTAAATTAAACCCCCATCCATTTAGAATTCCTAATCCAGCTACATCAAAAAAACCATCTCCTCTTGGTCCCATTAATTGTTGGTGAATATTACTTTCTGCACGACCTCCCCAGGGAAAATTACTCCAATCATAGCCATTAGTAGAGATATACCCTAATTCAAAAAGTGATTCTTTACCGAACTCTGTTGCAGTAGTCCATACATCTGCCGGAGTATCTTCAAGATCATGTGCGGGATTAGCTATCACACTGGATAACTCTGTAATTGCTGATGCATATTTTTCCTGAAAAACCAATACTTTACCTAAAAGAGCTTTTGCTGCTCCTTTGGAAACTCTAAACGGCTGAGAAACCGACATCTTATCTGGCAAACTAGCAATAGCATTTTTTAAGTCATTTTCTACATGCTCATAGATTTTTGCTCTAGAGCTTTTAGGTAAAGCAAAATCATCAGGACTTATATTAGATGGGCTCTCTAATCGCAAAGGTACGTCTCCCCACATTGTTGCTAATTCAAAATAACACCAAGCTCTGATAAATTTTGCTTCTCCCAAGACTAATTCACGATTACTTAAAGTTCCTGTCTCTACAGTATTAATAATAATATTTGCTAATGCAATTGTTTGATAAAACAAATCCCAATTGCTCTGAATTGAAATATTATCAATAGACACATTTACATAACCATCAATATCTTGTAACTGCTCTTGATCGGTAGAACTACCTCCTCCTGCATTGACATCATCTCCTGGTAACATTTTTACAAAATATGCACTATTCCAGTTAAGACCATAATTGTGTTGCATAAGATCATACAATCCTATAATTGCTTGATCTGCATTTTCTTCAGTATCAAAATATGTAGCATTATCTAATGTCCCAACTGGGGCAATATTTACAAAATCGTCACTACAAGATGTACAAAAAACCAATATTGTGATAAAAATTATTTTTTTCATAATTATAAATAATTAAATTTTTAAAAATCTACTGATAAACCAAATAATGCTTTACCAGGTATTGGGTAAAATCCTCTATCAATTCCTTGGCTATTATTTGCAAAACTTCCTGCCTCAGGATCTAAACCATTATACTTAGTGAAAGTAAAATAATCATCCAGAGAAATGTAAACTCTTAACTTTCCTAAGCTAAGTTTATCTGTAATTGCTTGTGGAAAATTATACCCTAATTGTAATTGTTTAATTCTTAGATAAGAGCCATCTTCTACCATAAGATCGGTATCATATGCTTCAGCTATATTTGCAGCTCCCGGAAAAGATGCTATATCCCCTGGTCGTTGCCATCTATTATTAAAATAATCAACGGGTTTATTAGTTAATGGTCTAGAAGGACGATGATATCCTGCAAAAATATCATTACCATATGTTCCTTGAAATAATACGTTTAGATCAAAGTTTTTATACCCCAAACTAATATTACCTCCAAACAATATATCTGGATGTGGTGAACCAATCATAGTTTTATCATTAGAGGTAATACCAGGAACTCCATCGGTATCAACAAAAATAATTTCTCCTGTCTGAGGATCTATACCATTGGTTTTAAATCCATAAAAATACCATACAGGAAAACCTTCTTCAAATCTTGTAATCGGTCTTCCTGGGATTGACGCGCCATTTAAAGCTCCTCCAATAGATACTTCTGAAGTATTATTTTTTAATGTAGATAAGTTAAGGTTAATACCATAATCCAAACCTCCGTTGCTAGTGGTATTATAACCAATCTCAAATTCAAAACCTCTATTCGTAATTGTACCTGCATTAATTGCTCCTAATGTTCTACCTACGGACCCAGGTACTATAATATTACCATTAGAAACAATCAAATCTCTGGTAGTTTTACTATAATAATCTACAGAAAAGTTAAACTTATTATCTAATGCTTTTAAATCAAGACCAATGTCGAGTTGTTCTGAACGCTCCCATAATAATTGAGGGTTTGCCAAATCTCCAACTTGAGTACCACTTACGCCCTCATAAACTATTGGTACAACTCCAACATCGGTAGCAACACTTTGCCAGAATTGTAAATCTCCATTACCCGACAAGTTTGCATCACTTCCATTCTGTCCCCAGCTACCACGTAATTTGATGTGGTCAATTTTATTTGAATTCCAAAAATTTTCTTTAGAAACCACCCAACCAACAGAAACTGCAGGAAAATATCCTCCTCTTTCATTTTTAGGAAAAACACTTGATTGGTCATATCGTAGTGACCCTTCTAATAAATATTTATCTAAATAATCATACGATATTCTTCCAAAAACCGAAGTCATATTCTTCTGAAATATATTGCTCCCTATGATATCATTATCTCTGTTAGAAAAATCAAAATATGCAAAATCATCAGTTCCTCTAGGAACATCAGCCCCTTGCAAATTATAAAATGGATTTTTGATTTTCTCGGCAGAATAGCCAAGTAAGCCAGTAAAACTATGTTCTTCTAGATTCTTAGTATATCTTGCAAAATTTTCCCATAACCATCTTGAATTTCTGTTTATTGCATGCTTTAGACTTACAACAGAATTACTTGCTTCACTGGCAACATAATATACAGGTGTCCACCTTGTGTCAAATGAATTAGATCTTTCATAGCCAAATCTTGATGTAAATGATAAATCATTTGATAATTTTATCTTTCCTTTAACAGAAAGTAAAACTCTATCGATATCTATTCCCCCTCTAAAAATATAGTTTGAAGATGCTACAGGGTTAATTATCTCTCCTGTAGTATACGTAGGATATCCATATACATTCCCATTTCTATCAAGCATTGCTGTGCCATCCTCAAGACCTGTCATTGCTCTTGGAGGAAGTGTGCCAGTATATATAACGGGAGTTAACGGATCAATTAATAGTGCATGATTTACTACTCCTCTAAAAGAATCGTCCTCTGTAATTGGAGACTGCCCTGTATTAGAATACACAATATTAGTTCCTACTTCTAACCAATCTTTTATATCACTCTTAAGATTTGCTCTTAAAGTATATCTTTTGTACGATGAATTATTACCTACTATACCATCCTGATCTAAAAAAGACCCTGATAAAAAATACGTCGATCGTTCTGATCCCCCCGAAAAACTAAGGTCATGTTTCTGAATAAATGCATCTTGAAAGGTTTCATCAATCCAGTCTGTATCAATCCCATTATTTACTACAGTTGTATTGCCAGCTTCATTCGAATATGTTACAAATTGAGAAGCGTTCATTAGTTCCATTTTAGTTCTTAAAGTCTGTATTCCAATTTGTGAATTATAGCTAATAACTGATCGACCTTTTCTACCTTGTTTTGTAGTAACAATAACAACACCATTTGCACCCTGAGTACCGTAAATCGCTGAGGATGCAGCATCCTTTAATACTTCTATATTCGCAATATCGCTTGGAGCAATATTCTCTAAATTTGAAACTTTCATACCATCAACTATATAAAGAGGATCAGAATTCCCATTAGAGCCCGTACCACGAATCCTAACTTTTGATGCAGAACCAGGAGATCCTGACGAAGAAACAACTGTAACACCAGACACTCTACCTTGTAAAACTTGTTCTATACGTTGATTAGATGAATTTTCTATTTGTTTAAAATCAATACTAGAAATTGCTCCGGTAACTAAACTTTTTGCCCTGGTTCCGTACCCTACAACAATTACTTCTCCTAATTCTCCCGCATCTTCAATCAATGTAATATCTAATTTAGGTTGACCAGAATATACAACCTCTATATTAGCAAACCCCAAATAAGAAAACACTAAAGATTCTCCTTTAGATACTTCTAATTCATAGTTACCATCAAAATCGGTTTGAGTACCTCTATTTGTATTTTTTATAATAATACTTGCTCCTGGTAAGGGTTCACCATCGGCGGTGGTAACTTTACCTGTTAACATCGCCTGTTGGGGTTCTTTTGATTCTGAAATCGTTTTCGTACCCAACTCTTTTTTTCGTTTAGATATTACTATTTGCCGATCAATTATTTTATAAGTGAGATCTGTTTTTTGAAATACCCTATTTAGTATCTCTTTTACAGTAGATTGTTTAAGACGTAGTGTGATTTTTGTATTGGTTTTTACAATATCATCCTTATAAAAAAATATAAACTCGCTTTGAGAATGAATTTGATCAAACAGTTCTTCAAGAGTACCGTTTTTTAAGTTAATATCCAGCTTAGTTTGTGAATAAGAGTTATGTGCATACACACTTGTTAAGCCAAAACACAGGAATAAAATAAAAACTCTCATAAGGGTTAATAAAAAATTGTGTTTCTTCTTTTCAGACAAAAAAGAAACACTGTTAACTTTTTTATTCATAATTTTGTTTTTTTATGCATTAAGTATTGCGATATCGCAATATTTGATTTAGGTCAGAAAATGTTGCCGCATTTTCTGACTTTTTTGTAATAGATTACAATCTCTTTGTCATTTCATATCATATGGTTTTTGGTTTTTAGTTAATTACAAATTTTCCGTTTTCTATTTTGTATCTCAAATCTGTTGATTGTTTGAGAACTTCCATCACTTTTTCTACACTATCTTTTAAATCTAAATGACCAGAGAAAGTCTGCATTTTAAGTTCTTCGCTCTCTATAGAAATTACAACATTATAATACCGGGAAAGCTTTTTAACTATCATATCCATTCTTTCTTTTTTGAATATAAATTTACCATCACGCCACGACATATATTTGGTAACATCGACTCTCTTGCTCCTTATTTTTTTAGTTTTATTATTATATACAGCGAGTGTTCCCGGAGTTATTTTTATACTTGATTTCCCAAAAATAGAATTCCCTTTATACTTTATCTCTACACTACCTCGTTCTAAAGCTGTACTTGTATAATCATCATCATTATAACTGCTTACATTAAATACCGTACCTAAAACTTTAATATCGTAATCATCTGTAACCACATAAAATGGTTGCTTTTTGTTATGTTTTACATCAAAAATAGCTTCTCCTATAAGATGAACTTCTCTTTTATCTCCATTAAACACAACTGGATATGTAAGTTTCGAACCCGAATTAAGCCATACTTTTGTACCTTCAGACAGAGTGATTTTAGTTCTCTTTCCAAAAGGAACAATAACTGTATTAAAAGTATTCTCTAACGATTGTTCTATTATTTTAGAATCATTAATATCTACTTCTCCTCCAGAGCTAGAATACGTGACACTTGATGTTTTTTCTGTAATTTTCACTTCCTCTTTATCATTTAAAACCAACTTTACGTCTCCATCTTTATCAATATTAATATCTGTAGCATCAACATAGTTTTTTATTGCAGATGAATTCTGAAAGGTATTGGTATGCTTAACAGAAAAAAATATAATTGTAATTGCTGCAGCAACACCTATATAATATCCTAGTCGTCTCTTTTTCTTTTTATTACGATATTCTGTAACAGACGTATTTATTTTATTTTTTAAAATTCTTTTTTCTTCTTCGGTTAACATTTTGGGAAGATTTTAATATCAATTATACTATTTTATGTTTTTATCTAGCACATTATTATACTATAGCATTTGGTAAAACTTAATGATGAAATAACAAATTCAGCACCTTACCATATTATAAAAGCATCAAAACCAAAAAACATAGACAAAAAATTATCTTTTTTGTTTTTTTAATTTTTGTTTAACTCAAATCTCATTTCTCAATTTTTTTACCGCTCTGTAGATAAGTGTACGTACCGATTCTATAGAAATCCCCATGATCGCGGCAATCTCTTCGTATGATTTTTTTTCATCAAATTTTAAGGATAATCCTTTTCGTTGTCTACTAGAAAGAGATGTTAAAGCAGCAGAAAGTTTTGCTTCAATTTCTGATGTGTTTTCTGACTGAATAATAATTTCTTCTATCGACTTGTATTCAGATCTAATTTCATTTTTTTTCTCTTCTGTTGAGAATAGACTAAGTTTTGATTTAAATTTTCTATTGATCTTTCTTTTCAAAGATTTAAAAAGATAATATTTTACATTATCAACATCAGAAAGTTTTTTACGGTATTTGTAAATATCTAAAAATAGATCATGGATGCAATCCTTAACATAGTCTGTATCCTTGGTATGTTGAATACCAAATTCATAAAGTGCATCTATATATTTGTCATATAGTTGATTAAAAGCATCTAAATCCCCTAATTTAACTTTTGTCCACAATACAGAATCTATAGTTTTAACAGATTGCATTTAAAATAGTTTAAGCGTTTATGAATTCCTGAATAAATAATTTATTTTCAAAGCATTAAGAATATTTTTTTAACATTAAATTAACAAAAACAATTCTAATAAAAAAATCTTTACGGTTCTTGTAGCTCTTTTTCAAGTACTATTTTTTTAGAAAGGGGGCCAATCATTATTTCAAATTCTCCACTTTCTGCAATCCATTCATTATTTTCATTAACAAACTTTAAATCATCAATTCCAATCGTAAATGAAACTGTTTTCATTTCTCCTGGTTGAAGTTCTATTTTTTTAAATCTTTTTAGAGCTTTTACCTCAGGTGTAATACTTGCATACATATCTTTAAGATATAGTTGCACCACTTCTTTTCCGGTTCTTACTCCAGTATTTTGAACATCTACAGTTATTTGAATCGCGTCTTCTTTATTAATAAATATCTTATCCAGTTTTAAATTTTTATAGCCAAAAGTTGTGTATGATAACCCATATCCAAACTCATATTGTGGATTATAACTTTTTTGATAATCTGCATCATCATTTTGCTCTTCATCTCCCAAACTTTCTGTATATTTTCTATTATATTTTTGTAGAGAATTTGTGTATCTGGGATAATTATAAGGTAGTTTTCCACTTGGATTTATATCTCCATAAACAATATCTACCAAAGCACGCGCCCCTTCATTTCCTGGAAGATAACATTGCAAAACGGCATTCATATCGTTTTCAAATTGACTTATGATTCTTGGTCTTCCTTCATTAAGGATTAGTATAATCGGTTTATTTAGCTTAGCTAATGCTTGTGCTAATTTGATCTGGGGTTCTGTGATCATCAAATCATTAATATCTCCCGGGGTCTCTGTATAGTTATGCTCGCCTAAACATAAAACAATATAATCTGCATTACTGGCAAGTGAAACAGATTTGGCAATATCAACCTCTTTAAAAATAGATACCCCAGGCGTATATACTAGATTTTGCTCTCCTACTTTATTTTTAAATGCTTCTAAAATTGTAAGTTTATCGTTTGCATATTCATCACTTTTTTCCCCTTGCCATGTGTATGACCATCCACCATTAAGGTATTGCATACTGTTAGCAGTTGGCCCTGTTATCAGTACCTTACTTTCTTTAGCAATAGGAAGTATTTTATCTGTGTTTTTTAGTAGAGTAATAGACTCAGATGCGGCGATATACGACATTGCTATCGAAGAAGGAGAACCAAAATCAGGATAATCTTCAGGGTTGGTAATCGGTGTTCTAAATAAATCTAATTCAAACTTCACTCTCAGAATTCTACTTACCGCATCATCTATTCTAGACATAGGTACTTCGCCGTCACTCACCAAAGAAAATAACTCTTCAAAAAAAGAGTAATTCTCTGGCACCATACTCATATCAATTCCTGCCATAACTGATTTCTTAACAGCTTCACGCATAGTAGAAGCTACCTTATGACGAGTATGTAAGTAAATTATATCTTGCCAATCTGTTACCACAAAACCTTTAAAATCTAATTCACCTTTTAGAATCTCTGTTATCATTTTTTTACTAGCATGAACAGGAGTACCATTAATCTCTCCAGAGCTAATCATAACACTTTTGGCTCCAGCATTTATACTATTCTCATATATGGGTAAATCATATTGTCTAAGTACTCTTTCAGGAATAATGCTTGGGGTCCTGTCTTTTCCTGTAGTTGTACTTCCATATCCAATATAATGCTTAAGACAGGCAGCTACTTTATCAGATGCACCAACATCATTTCCCTGAAAACCTTTTACCATTGCTACAGCCATTTGTGAAGACAAGTACGTATCCTCCCCAAAGGATTCCCAAAGCCTTGACCAGGCTGGATGTCGTGGCAAATCTAAATCAGGAGAAAAAACCCAGGGTATCGAAGATGCTCTGGTCTCATAAGCAGCAATAGCTGTACATTTTTCAACCAATTCGGCATCCCATGTTGCGGCCAAACCTATTTGTTGAGGAAATAAAACGGCTCCATCTGTATAACTTGCTCCATGAATAGCATCTATTCCATAAATAATTGGAATTTTCTTATCGGTCTGATTAGTTTCTGCCAAAATTTCATTTAAAATTGCATTCCACCTTTTCGGTTTTGGAGCTCCTGGATTAGGTGTATTAAGTATCGAACCAATCTTATATTTATGAATCGCTTCTCTTAATTTATTTTTGTCCAGTATTCCTGGTTGCCCCTCTTTTTCTAGTGCAGTAATTGTAATTTGAGTCATTTGACCAATTTTCTCTTCCAAAGTCATACTTGATAATAGTTTAGATACTTTGGCATCAATTGGATCAGAAGGAACATCCTCTTGTTTTTTAAATGAGCAAGATGATAATAGAGCTACACTTAATAGCATAGTAATAATTGTACTAATTCTCATATTTGGTGATATATTATTAATTCGTAAACATTTATAAAAGAGTACTTGTTTCAAGAAACATAGACACTATTCTTAAAGTTTTTTTAAAGAATCATCAAAAATATCACTTGTATTATATCAAAATTGTAGAAAATCATATGGTAATTTTATGCATAATTTTTCTGAATATACTTTATATATTTCTGTAATAATTACGTATAAATACCTATACAATTTACTTCAAAAATTCTCTACCTTTAAACTACACAAAATGAACCAACTTTACTACTGCTATGGATATTAACCAAACACTATCCAATCTTATTAAAAATGATAAAACCTGGGTTATTATCATCTCTTTGATTATTATCATTCTGGGGTTTAGTAACATACTAGTGGCACCAGCTATTGATTTTTTATCTAATATTAATGGAGATATGATGCTGGGTCTTGGCGTTGCCATGGAGTTAAAAAGTATTACTACAGGTATTGACAATTCTGGTATCCTCTTAGTTGGGGGACTGGCAACAGAGCTTTCTGATATTTTTACACGAGCAATCAATTATTTAACCTTTGCAAATATTGTAATTGCAGTTCAAACCATATTGGTAAATATGGGTAAATCATTACTGTTTAAAGTACTCCCTGTGATTTTTCTTATGGGTATATTCTTTGAAAAATATAAAAAAACAGCTTTAAAACTGCTTATTATAGCATTGCTTATCAACCCGGGACTTTCTTTATATGTTAATGGAATACACTATGTATCTGACACTATGGAATTAAGTCTTGGTTCTTCGTTACATGAGCATCTTTCATCTATTAAGAACAAATATGAAGCAAAGAAAAAGCACATCAAATCAAAACAAGAAGCTCGAAAAAACAGACAATTAAAGAAAGCTAAAGAAAAAGGTCGTAAAGGTATAGGCATTTTTAAAAAAGTTGAAGATGCAGTTGTTGATAAAGTCGAAGATGTTAGTGTTGATGCAGAAGAAGGATTTTCTGAAGCTTTTGCAATCTTAAAAGAAGGTAAAAAAGAATTGATGAAACTTATCATAAACATGATTAGTAACCTCATTGTTCTTTTTCTTATTTTACCACTATTATATTTTTATATCATGAGTTTCTTACTTAAGAAGTTCTTTCATTTTTCTGGATTAAGTAAAATTGAAGAAGCCCAAGAGGAAAATTTAAAAAAACTTGGCAAAGATCTAACCCATGATCCACATTAACCTAAAATTTAAACAATTAAATACTTTTAAGACTTAACCAATAGAATTCATGAAAAAAATTACCATTCAACTTTTTATACTATCGTTAGTACTGTTTTCTTGTGCAACAGACAAAAACAATTTGTGTACTTCAGAAAACCAAAGACTCGAAACGGACCCTTCTATCTTAGGAATGGATGTATCTCATTTTCAAGGAGATATCAAATGGAATGATATTAAGAAAGACGGTGTTAATTTTGTATACATCAAAGCTACAGAAGGTGATGATTTTAAAGATCCAATGTTTAAAACAAACAGAGCAGCTGCAAAAAGTAAGTGTATCTACCGGGGTGCTTATCATTTTTATCAAACCGGTTACGACCCTACAAAGCAAGCTCAAAATTTTATAGCTGCAGTAGGCACATTAGAACCGGGAGATTTACCTCCTGTTTTAGATCTAGAAGAATTAGGGATTCAAGCCCCTGTTACTAAAAAAGAATATCAAAAAAACACCTTACTCTGGTTACAAACAGTAGAAAAGGAATGGGGAGTAACTCCAATTATCTATTCTAATTATTATTTTGGTGTTAAATACCTTGACCATCCCGATTTTGCCAAATATAAATTGTGGATTGCAGCGTATACCAAAAAAGCTCCAAAAGTTCCTAACACCTGGAAAAGTGAAGGCTGGATTATCTGGCAACGTACAGATCTTAAAAATTTAAAAGGAATCAAAGGCGATGTCGATTATGATCTATTTCATGGCAATGCTGAAGCATTTAGAAAACTATTGAAAAAATAGTACTCTGCATACCTAATTGTAGTTCTTAATTAGACAAAACTGCTTATATAGCTTATCATTTTAAAGGAGATATAACAATTCTTATCATCTTAAATAAATTATATTTACCTTTCGAAACACACAAAACACTATCTAAAATTAATATCATGAAAAAACTATTGCTGTTATTTACAGTATTGCTGATTTCTACAACGAATATATTAGGTCAAACAGGCACTACAGTTGATCTCAAAAAATTAGATGAATACTATGCAAAAATGGCAAAAGACTGGGATATCCCCAGTGTTTCTATTGGAATTGTTAAAGATGGAAAACTGGTTTTTAGTGGTAGTTACGGAATAAAAGAACAAGGAAAAAACGAAAAACCTGATGAAAATACACTGTATGCCATTGCATCTAATTCTAAAGCGTTTACGGCTACTATCATTGGAATGCTGGTTCAGGAAGGAAAGCTAAACTGGGATGATAAAGCAAAGAAACACCTACCATATTTTGCGCTCTATGATCCATGGGTAAGTAATGAAGTTACTATAAGAGACATACTAAGTCATCGTGTAGGGCTTGGTACATTCAGTGGTGATGTGATCTGGTATAAAGCAAACCTAACATCAGAAGAAATTATAAAAAGAATTAAACATCTTCCTAAAACTCATGATTTTAGATCTGGTTTTGGGTACTCTAATGTGATGTACATTACTGCAGGAGAAATTATAAAAAAAGTAACCGGAAAAAGTTGGGGAGAAAATGTACAAGAGCGAATTCTGGATCCTTTGGGAATGGATAGAACCATAACCTCATATAAAAAACTCGATTCAAAAAAGAATTATGCCACCCCACATGGTCGTGTAAATGATAAAAATATCCCTATCGAATGGGTAGATTGGGAAGAAATAGGAGCTATGGGTGGGCTTATTTCTAGTGTTAAAGATGTTTCTAAATGGATGATCTTTAATCTAAACCACGGTCGTATTGATAAAGATACCTTACTTACCAAAAACACCAGAAATATAATCTGGACACCTCATAACAATTATAGAGTAGATCACACTTCAAAAAATGATTTCAATAAGCATTTTAGTGGCTATGGATTAGGATGGGGATTAAGTGATTATCAAGGAAGGCTTAGCGTTGCTCATACAGGAGGGTTCGATGGGATGATTACGGCAGTTACTTTAATTCCTGACGAAAATCTTGGGGTTGTAGTACTTACCAATGGTATGAAAAGTCCAATTAGAGCTGCAACTTACCACGCTTTAGATCAATTTCTAGGCACAACATCTATCGATTGGTCTGCCAAATTATTGAAAAAGGCAAATACTAATGGCAAAAAAGATACTCGAATCTCTAAAAGAAAAGAAAAAAGAGAGTTAAATACCAAACCTTCTGTCGCACCAACTAAAATAGCAGGGGATTATAGGTCTGATATCTACGGAAAAATTAAAATCTCGTTAGAAAAAGACCAGTTACGCATGAAATTTGAACATACTCCAGATTTATCTGCTACACTACGACACTGGCACCATGACGTTTGGGAAATTGTTTGGGATAAGAAACATGCCTGGTTTAGTTTTGGAACCGTAAAATTTAATACTGATAATAACTTAAATGTTAAAAGTATGGATTTTGATGTTCCTAATGATGACATCTTCTTTGAAGAACTAAAACCATATAGAATATCTGAATAACAAAACAACTTACATTCAAAACAAGAATCTGATTTTCGATATGAGAAAGTAAGGTGATCTCTTTATATAAATCAATACCTTCTTCACTATCAAATTCAATAACTTAACATAATCATATTATATCACATCAAACAAAAACTCCTTATTATCAATATCTTACACCATTATTAATTCATTGAATATAAACTCTTAAAACCTTCAAAAATGAAAAGTATTCTAAATGTAAATGGGGTAAAAAAACTAAGTAAAGAGCTTCAAAAATCTATTAATGGCTCTGGGCCATTACCCGGTTGTTATCAACTAGGAAATTTATGTTGTCCTACTAGAAGTGGTAGAGGTGCTTGTGGTATAGGGTACTGTGATAGATTTTGCAGATGGGGATAAAAAAATATACCCTGGTAATTTAGATCTAAACTACCAGGGTATTTCTTTTACTAATCAATTACTTAATAATTTAATAATTCGTCTATCTTCTCTTTTACCTTTTCGGTAGAAGGAATCATGGTTTGCTCCAAAGTGCTGTTCAAAGGAATAGCTGGCATATTTTCTGACCCAATTGTCATTACAGGAGCATCCAAAGATCTAAAGCATTCTTCCTGGATTTTACCCGATAATGCTCTTGCAAAAGAATTATTGGTAGGTTCTTCGGTAACTACAAGACATTTCTTTGTTTTCTTTACCGATTCCATAATGGTTTCTTCATCTAGAGGATATAATGTGCGTAAATCGATAACCTCAACCACATCTTTCATGTCTTTTGTGGCATTAAGCGCCCAATGTACTCCCATACCGTAAGTTATGATCGTCATAGTTTCTTTTTCATCCTGTGGCCATATACGTTGTACAACATTAGCTTTACCAAAAGGCAATACATAATCTTCTGATGGTTCTATGGTTCTGGCAGCATCGGTTCCTTTTACCTTTGACCAATACAATCCTTTGTGCTCTAAAATGACTACAGGATTTGGATCATGATATGCAGCTTTCATCAATCCTTTAAGATCTGCCCCAGTACTTGGATATGCAATCTTGATTCCACGAATATTAGTTACTACAGATTCAACCGACGAGGAATGATAAGGTCCTCCACTACCATATGCTCCAATCGGAACTCGTAGAATCATCGATACCGGCCATTTTCCATTAGATAAATAACAGGATCTACTTACTTCTGTAAATAATTGATTTAGCCCTGGCCAAATATAATCGGCAAACTGTACTTCTACAATAGGCTTTAAACCAACAGCAGACATTCCCACAGTAGAACCAACAATAAAAGCTTCCTGGATAGGAGTATTAAACACACGTTCGTCTCCAAATTTTTGAGCTAATGTAGCTGCTTCTCTAAATACTCCTCCTAGTCTTCCCCCTACATCTTGTCCATATAACAAACATTCTTTATGCTTCTTCATTAATTCTTCTACAGCAAACAGAGCGCAATCTACCATTACCACTTCTTCTTTATCTGCAGGAGATCGTTCTCCTTTCTCTTCTGTAATTGGTGTTGGTGCAAAATCATGAGTAAACAGGTCTTCTGGTTTTGGATCTTCGGCCTTCATAGCTTCTTCCAAATCTTTGGTTACTACTGTTTTTGCTTCTGTTTCGATAGCCAATACTTCATCTTCTGTAAAACCAGATGAGAGTAATTGATTTCTTAATACTGGATATGGATCACGAGAACGAGCTTCTTCAAGATCATCACGATACCATTCCATTCGCACTCCCGAAGTATGATGATTTAGCAAAGGTACTTTGGCATGCACCAGAATCGGTCTTCTTTCTTCCCTAATGGTTTTGATTACTTCTTGTATCGCCAAGTAGCTTTCGGTAAAATTAGCCCCATCGATAGAAATAGCTTCTAATCCATTAAATCCTGCTGCATATTCAAAAGCATTTTGCGCACGGGTTTCCTCTTCATTTGCAGAAATATCCCATCCGTTATCCTGTACCAAATACAAAATCGGTAATTGCTTTAAGGCAGCCATCTGAAAAGCTTCTGCAATCTCTCCCTCTGTTACTGATGCATCTCCAAGAGAACATACTACCAGAGGTTTATCTTTTAATGATTTGTCATCCAAACCAACCAATTCTTTGTATTGCATTCCCATTGCTACTCCCGTAGAAGGTATCGCCTGCATTCCTGTTGCTGATGATTGGTGCGGAATTTTTGGTTTATCCTCATCACGTAAACTGGGATGCGAGTAATAGGTTCTACCTCCCGAAAAAGGATCTTCTTTTTTTGCCAGTAACTGCAACATCAAATCATACGGTCGCATTCCTATCCCCAGTAACATCGAATCATCCCTGTAATACGGAAACGCATAATCCTGAGGTAATAACTGCATTGCTGTAGCTATTTGAATTGCTTCATGCCCTCTCGAGGTAGCATGTACATATTTAGAAACAATCTTGAAATTTTCTTCGTACAACTCTGTCATCGACTTAGCCTTACAGAGCGTCATGAATGCTTTTTCTAATACTTCTTTTGCTATGGTTTTTTCAGCTAACATTTTAAATCAATTTTTGATGTACGACTTACGATTTTTGATTTCACTTGCTTTCGATATTCTTTAACTATAAAACACTGAAACCACCTAAATTCTTCCTTAAATAACATTTTAATTATTTTATCCTTCGTAAATCCAAATTCGTAAATTCTAATTATTTTACTTTCTCTTTAATAGACACGGGTATAATCCAACCATGTTTATCTTCTCTTTTCTGGGCTTTAATCTCATCAAGAGTATTTTTCATATCCTGACTTACAGGGTTTGTATTGGGTAATGTGATTAATTCTTCATTATATCCAATAGTTTCTATCATGGCAATAGCAACTGCTGTTCCTGTTCCAAAAGCTTCTTCTAATTTTCCTTCTTTCGAAAACTCAATAACCTCATCAATCGTAATCGGGCGTTCTTCTACTTCAAAACCTTTATCTTTTAGTAAAGTGAGTACACTATCACGAGTAATTCCTTTTAGAATTGATCCATTGGTTCTTGGGGTGATAAACTTTCCATCTACTTTAAAAAAGATATTCATCGTTCCTACTTCCTGAATATACTTGTGTTCATTAGCATCTAACCACAATACCTGATCATAGCCTTTGGCTTTAGCTTTTTCTGTAGGCAGGATCGCTGCAGCATAATTACCTGCTGCTTTTGCTTCTCCTGTTCCTCCATCTGCAGCTCTTATATATTCGGTTTCAGCATATAATTTTATTTTTTTGGTAAAGAACGGTCCGGCAGGAGAACAGATCACAATAAACTTATAACTTGTTGCTGCACGCATCCCAATAAAAGGTTCATCTGCATACATAAATGGTCGCAAATACAATGCACTTCCTTCTTGTGGTGGTATCCAGTCATATTCTACACCTACAATCTGCTTTACTGCCTCTACAAAAAGTTCTTCGGGTACAGAAGGCATTCCCATTCTGGCAGCACTATGATTAAATCGTTTTGCATTTTCTTCTGGTCTAAACAACAGCGGAGTATTATCTTTTCCTACTGTAGCTTTCATTCCTTCAAAAATTGCTTGCCCATAATGCAAAGCCATCGCTGCAGGATGTGTAGGAATACATTCTAATGGTTCGATACGCGGGTTTTGCCACGCTCCATTTTCATAATCACAGATAAACATATGATCGGTAAAGGCTTTACCCAAAGGAATATTATCAAAATCAATATCCTTTAATTTTGAATCTGAGGTTGTTGTAATTTTGATTTGCTGCTCCATTAGTATTTGTTTTGGGCACATCCCATTGGGTCGGGCTATTCGCGCTACATGGTAGCCTGCTTCTATCCCTTGTGCATTTATTATTATATTTCTCTATTTATATCAAAAGCTTCCAATTCATCACCTACTTTACGTAAAAATGATCCTCCTAAAAACCCATCTACTACTCTATGATCAAAAGACAATGACAAATACATCATACTTCTAATTGCAATTTCATCTCCTTTTTCTGTAGTAATTACTTCGGGTCTTTTCTTAATAATCCCTAAAGCAAGAATAGCAACTTCGGGTTGATTAATAATTGGTGTTCCCATCAAACTACCAAAGGTTCCTACATTAGAAATGGTAAAGGTACTTCCCTGTATTTCATCTGGTTTTAAGGCATTATTCCTTGCACTATTTGCCAAATGGTTTACACGTTTAGCCAATCCAAGTAGGTTTTTTTCATCTGCATTTTTAACCACCGGAACGATTAAGTTACCATTAGGTAGTGCAGTTGCCATACCAACATTAATATCGTTATGTACCACAATCTTCTTGTCATCTACAGAAACATTAATCATTGGGTATTCCTGAATTGCCTTAGCAACCGCTTCTACAAAAATTGGAGTGAATGTTAATTTTTCTCCGTGTTTTTCCTGAAACTTCACCTTTACTTCGTTTCTCCAATTCACGATATTGGTTACATCAACTTCGATATAACTGGTTACATGAGGCGAAGTATGTTTAGAATACACCATATGATCTGCAATCATTTTGCGCATACGATCCATTTCTACAATACGATCTTTGCCTTCTACAAACGAGATCGGTGGTGCATTGTAAGTTGATTTTGGTGATTGTGGTTGTGGCCTGCTAGGCAGTGGGTATTTCCTGTTTTTCAGGTATTGCATCACATCACTTTTGCGTATACGACCATCTACTCCTGTACCTGCAATACTCTGCAGTTCTTCTATAGTGATATTTTCTTTTTGAGCAATGCTAATGATCAAAGGAGATAAAAAGCCATCGTTTTCGCCTAAATTTAGATTTTTGAAATCAGAATTACTTGTTGTTTTTGATGCTGTTTGAACAGATGGTTCTGGCTTTTTTTGTGATCTTTCAATAGTAGTTTCTGTCTCTTCCGATTTTTGATGAGATGACCCAGATACTGCATCGGCATTGATAACAGCAATTACCTGCCCTATCTCTACTACTTCATTAGGCTGATACCGTATTTCTGTTATCACTCCATTACAAGGAGAAGGCACTTCAGAATCTACTTTATCTGTAGCTACTTCTAAAATTGTTTCATCCTCTTCTACCGTATCACCTACATTCTTTAACCAGTTAAGAATGGTAGCCTCTGATATACTTTCACCCATTTTGGGCATTTTTAATTCTACTGTCGACATCTTGGTTAACAAATGTTTGTTAGTTAATTACTTGTAATATATTAATTTTATTCGTTCATGTTACATTTCGACAACACTTCAACAAGCTCAGTGTGACAACTCAATGTGACATTCGTAATGATCTATTTCTTTTTAAACTCTTCCAACGTTTTATAAAATGCTTCCTGTCTTCCTCTATCCTCTGGGACTTCTCTTAGAGGCTCTACTTCTTTTAATGACTCATAACAATCTGCTGGTAATTGTTGATATAGCTGTGTACCTTTTGTTTTCCAGGCTATCATTTCATCACTTACTTCTTTAATTACCTTTGCCGGATTACCAACAATCAAACTTCGTTTTGGAAAAACTGTATTTGCTTTCACAAAAGACATTGCTCCCACTATACATTCATCCCCTATCTCTGCATCATCCATGATTACAGTATTCATTCCAATTAAGCAATTACGTCCCAAATTTGCACCATGAATCACCGCTCCGTGTCCTACATGCGCACTTTCTTTGAGCACAATAGATTTACCTGGAAACATATGTACCGTACAATTTTCTTGCACATTAACTCCATCTTCAAGGATAATCTCTCCCCAATCTCCACGTATCGCAGCTCCTGGTCCGATATAACAGTTTTTACCAATGATCACATTGCCAGTTACTGCTGCCAGCGGATGCACAAAACTACTTTCGTGTACTACGGGTATATATCCTTTAAAGCTGTAAATCATAACTTATTCCTGCGTAAGCAGGGATCTTTACTTAGTTCTATTTTAATTTTCTTTTCTGGGATTCCTGGCTACACTTCGAGACGCTCAGTGTGACCCCAGGAATCTGTTATTTAAATCCTTTTAATTTCTCTTTTGTAAAATCACTTAATACCAATCTTCCGCTAATTACGGCTCTATCTGCCAAAAGTGTATCCCAATCTTCTGTTCCTTTCCAAAATGCTTGTTTCATATCCTTCATTGCCTCTGGATTGTATGTACATAAATGTTCTGTAAAAGCTTTTACTTCAACATCTAATGTTTCTACATCTTCAAAAACTTTGGTAAACAACCCTTTATCTCTAGCCCACTCTGCATCATAAAATGAATTGGCATCAATCGCTATCTGTGTCATTGCAGACAATCCTATTTTACGTTCTACGGCAGGCCCTACTACAAATGGTCCTATCCCTACATTAAGTTCGCTTAATTTTATAGATGCATATTTTGTTGCCATACAATAGTCGGTTGCAGAAGCTAATCCAACTCCACCACCAACGGTTTTTCCTTGCACTCGCCCGATAATAAATTTTGGGCATTTACGCATAGCATTGATCACATTGGCAAAACCAGAGAAAAATACTTTTCCAGTTTCGGCATCATTAATATTGATCAACTCTTTAAAACTTGCTCCGGCACAAAACGTTCTGTCTTTTCCGCTTTTTAATACAATTACCTTGATATCATCATTAGTACCTGCATCAGTAATTGTTTGAGCAAGCTTAGCCAAAATATCTCCTGGTAAAGAATTATGAGCAGGATGAAAAAACTCAATAGTTCCTACCTGATTTTCTATGTTTATGTTTACGTATGGTTGTGTCATTATCTGCGTTCCCGCATAGGCGGGAATCTTATTATTTTAATTCTACATTATTTTTAAAATACTCGGTCAAATTTTCAGTCAAGTCAATCCAACTTATATTATCTTTTTCAATCAATTTTATTTTCCATTCCCGATTCCATTTTTTCATTTGTTTTTCCCGGGTGTACGCTTCTTCTTTTGTCTTATAATTTTCATGATACACCAACTTCTCCAGATTATATCTTGCTGAAAATGTTCTCGGATGTATTTTATTTCTGTGTTGGCGTATTCTTCTTTTCAAATCTTTAGTCACTCCTATATAAAGAACTCCGTTAGGTTTATTTGTTATGATATATACACTCCAAATTATCATTTACATTTAATTATAAGATTCTCATCCCTTCATAATTTAGATTCCCGTCTTCACAGGAATTTTGATCAATTTAATCTAATAGATTAAATTGATCAAAATGATGGTTTAAATGTTTTCTTTCTAACAGATACCATTCATATTTATTCAATTCTCCGAAAACAATATTTTTTAGTATTGCATCTGGATTTTCCTTAAAATATGTTTTATATACTTCCCTAGATTCGCTTAGCTTTGTTATAGCTGTTTCGAGATCTGGATGATTTAGATCTTCTAACTCTCCTTTTTTAAGTAAGGGAAAGTCTGTATTTTTAGGAAAAGCTTCATAATTATACAAGCTATTATGTACTTTATCCAAAATCTTTTCTGGTGTTGCAATTTCAAAATCCTGAATTTCTCCGGCAGCAATTTTGTAGGTATACTCCAGGTGTTCTATCATATGTTGCGGTGTCATGATCCCCCATTTTGGTTTAACATCTGCAGATAGTTTACCTAAGCATTCCTTAATTTTTGCTTCAGTCATTTCTACAAGAGAAGTTTGCTTTTTCTGTACCATTGTTAAAATGGTGGCAATAGCTACTAACTCATCTTCGGTATCAAATACTTCTACAAACCATTTTACGATTCCGCTAGGATGCTCTGCACTTGCAACATCTCGATCTACTTTTTCTTTACAGGTTAGTCTAACATATACCGTATCATTATGGTAGATTGGTCTTAAAAATCTACATTCTTCTAATCCATAATTGGCCGCTACAGGACCTTTATTAGGATATACAAACAAACCTGCTGCGGCTGCCAGGATAAAATACCCGTGGGCGGTACGTTTTTCAAAAATACTTCCGTCTAAGGATGTTATATCTGTATGCGCATAGAAGTGATCCCAGGTAAGGTTTGCAAAACCAATAATATCTGTATCAGTTACTGTACGTTTATGAGTTTTTAGTGACATTCCCGGCTCAATATCTTCCCAATGATACGAGAATGGATGATTTTCTGATTCTTTATATGCAGAATTTGCCTGGTATATACCTGTTACTTCTGTAAGTGTGGTTGGTGTTCCCTGGATGGCACAACGTTGCATAAAGTGCTTAATTCCTCGCATTCCTCCCATTTCTTCGCCACCACCGGCACGTCCCGGACCTCCATGTGTAAGTAATGGTAATGGAGAACCATGACCAGTACTTTGTTTAGCATTTTCTCGATTACCAACTAAGATGCGACCATGATGAGAAGCTGCACCTACTATATATTCTTTAGCTATTTTATCATCGTATGTAAAAATAGAAGATACCAATGATCCTTTACCCATTTGAGATAATGTAATAGCATCTTCTAGCGTATCATAAGGCATAATGGTTGCTACCGGACCGAATGCTTCAATAGTATGCGCATTTGTATTTTTGAATGGGTTATCTTCTCGCATCAAAATCGGACTTACGAATGCTCCTTTTTGAGCATCGGCTCCAACAGTTTCAAGTTTATCTAAATCACCATATACAATCTGAGCAGTTTTAGCTATTTCGGAAATATTATTTTTAAAGCTTTCTACTTGCTGCTTACTTGCCAGAGCTCCCATTCGCACTTCTTTTAATCTTGGATCTCCTACAGTAACTTTATCTAGCTGTTGCCCTAATGCGATTTGTACATCTTCAACCAATTCTGAAGGCACAATAATTCTACGAATTGCAGTACATTTCTGACCACATTTCACAGTCATTTCTTTTCGAACTTCTTTGACAAATAAGTCAAATTCTGGTGTCCCTGGCACAGCATCTTTTCCTAATATAGAAGCATTTAATGAATCTGCCTCCATAGTAAAAGGTACAGATTCTTCTATAAGTCTTGGATGTGCTTTAAGGATCCTTCCGGTATGTGCAGAACCTGTAAAAGTTACGACATCCTGAGATTGTACAGTATCAAGAATTGTTTTGGTCATTCCGCTAAGTAACTGTAATGCTCCTTCGGGAAGTATTCCAGAATCTATAATTACTCGTACTACTGCTTCTGTTAAGTATGCGGTTTGTGGTGCAGGTAATACAACTGCTGGTACTCCTGCCATCCAGTTAACAGCACATTTTTCCAGCATTCCCCAAATAGGAAAATTAAAAGCATTAATATGTACAGCGACTCCTCTTTTAGGTACTAAAATATGATGTGCCATAAACCGCCCTCCTTTAGACAGATCTATAGGATCTCCTTCTACATGATAAGGCTGATTCGGAAATAATTTTCGCAAGGATGCATTGGCAAAAAGATTACCAAAACCACCTTCGATATCGATCCAACTATCTACTCGGGTTGCTCCCGTACGATAACTTAGTTCATAAAACTCTTCTTTGCGTTTGGTAAGATATAATGCCAATTTCTTAAGCATATTACCACGTTGCTGAAAAGTCATTTTCCTCAGTTTTTCTCCTCCTTTTGTTCTACCGTATTGTAACACTTCTGGAATATCTAACCCTTCGGTTGTAGACGCCCCAATAATTTCACCTGTAATGGCATCGTGCATTACAATTCCATCACCAGAACCTGCAGTCCATTTTCCGTTTATGTAGCTTTCTAGTTTTTTCATAAATCAGATATTTGTATTTTCGATTACACAAGCATATCCTTGACCTACTCCAACACACATTGTGATTAGCGCATATCGTTTATTTTGTTGTTGTAACTCTAAAGCGGCAGAGTACGCAATCCTGGTACCGGTTACCCCTAATGGATGTCCTATTGCAATAGACCCGCCGTTAGGATTTATTCTTGAGTCATCATCTGCCAATCCCCATTCTCGTATACATGCTAATGCTTGTGAGGCAAAGGCTTCATTAAGTTCAATAACATCTATATCGTCCATTGTAATTCCGGCTTTCTCTAAGGCTTTATTAGATGCCTGAACAGGACCAATTCCCATAATTCTGGGTTCTACTCCCACTACTGCAGAACTTACTATTCTGGCCAGTGGTTTTAAGTTATATTTTTTTACTGCATCTTCTGATGCAATAATGGTAGCTGCTGCTCCATCGTTTAATCCCGAAGAGTTTCCTGCTGTTACGCTACCTTCTTTTTTAAAAGCTGGACGTAATTTTGCTAATACCTCTTTGGTAGTAGTTGGTTTTACAAACTCGTCATCAGAAAATAGGATTGGATCTTTTTTACGCTGTGGAATTTCGACTGTAGTAATTTCTTTAGCTAGTCTCCCAGATTTCTGAGCATTGGTCGCTTTCATCTGACTCCAATACGCAAAAGTATCCTGATCTTCTCTTGAGATATTATATTTCTCTACCAGATTCTCTGCAGTATTTCCCATACCGTCTGTACCGTACAGGTCGTGCATTTTTTGATTTACAAATCGCCATCCAAAACTAGAATCATACATTTTAGAATCATTACCAAAAGCAGATGACGGTTTTGCAATCACATATGGGCCACGTGTCATATTCTCTACTCCTCCCGAAATAAACAGATCACCATCTCCTGCTTTGATTGCTCTATTTGCATGGATTATTGCAGATAGTCCCGAGCTACATAAACGATTTACCGTTTCTCCCGGAACAGTAAAAGGTAACCCGGCTAATAATGCAGCCATTCTGGCTACATTACGATTATCTTCACCGGCTTGATTAGCACATCCCAAAATGACATCATCATAAGCCTCTTTTGGAATATTTGGATTATTTTCTACTAACTTTTCTATCACCAAAGCTCCTAAATCATCAGTTCTTACTGCTGATAATGTTCCTTTATAGCTTCCTATAGGAGTGCGGACTCCATCTATTATATATGCTTCTTTCAAAAGTTTAAATTTTAAATGTTAAATCATAAATTCTAAAGTGTAATCTTATATATCCGAACCACTTCTGCATTTATCATTTTATGGTTTTATATTTTAAATTCTATTTTGATTTTTATATTTATTCTTCCCAGTCTTTACTGGTTCTATATACTACTCCTTTAAAAAGCGCAACGATATCATTTCCTCTTTTAACTTCTACAATATTGAAGCCTACTTTGGTTTTAGTAATATCAACTGTAGCTTCTGCTGTTAGATAATCCCCTTCTTCTAACGCCTCGATATGATTGATCGAAGTTTCTATAGATACAGCATATTTGCCATGGGTGTTTGCAGAAAAACCAAAAGCTGTATCTGCTAAGCTATAGGATATTCCTCCGTGAGCTTTATTCATGCTATTCAACATTTCTTTCCTAATCGTCATCCCTACTTTACATCTTCCTTTTTCGACTTCGATAATTTCGATACCTAACCATTGGCTAAAAGCATCTTGAGATAACATCTTATGAGGAATTCTTTCTGATTTTATCATACTGGTAGATTAATTATCTGCAACTAGTTTTTTATTAAAAAAAGTTCGATTCTCTCTCACCATTTTTCTTAATATCGGACTACATCGATATCGATCTTCGTGATATTCGTTATAAAGATTGTCTAACATATTGACACACCAATCCATTCCTTTTTCATCTGCCCAGGTTAACAATCCTTTAGGGTAATTTACGCCTTTGGTCATTGCAATATCGATATCTTCTGCCGAGGCAATATTCCAGAACAGTGCATCTGCTGCTTCATTGATCAACATCACCAATACTCTATCAAAGATGTATTGCGCCAGTACTTTATCTTTTTTATGACTTTGCTTTATTGCATTTTCACCATATTCATAATACCCTTTACCTGATTTTCTTCCCAGATACCCTGCTTCAGATAATCTTTTTTGTGTAAAAGAAGGCTTGTATCGAGGATCATAGTAAAATGCTTTAAAAACAGTTTCTGTAACCGTATAATTGATATCGTTCCCTATAAAATCCATTAATTCAAAAGGGCCCATTCTAAACCCTCCCAAAGTTTTTAAACTCCAATCTATAGTAGCTACATCTGCCAGGCCTTCTTCATAAATACGTAAAGATTCTCCATAAAAAGGTCGTGCTACACGATTCACAATAAATCCAGGAGTATCCTTCGCTAAGGCTACTATTTTCTTCCAATCTTTGATAATACTCACTACTTTATCAGTAACCTGAGTCGAAGTTTGTACCGCCGGAATCACCTCTACTAATTTCATTAACGGAGCAGGGTTAAAAAAATGAATTCCTATGCATCGCTCTGGTTTTTGTAATGAAGATGCTATAGATGCTATAGATAAAGAAGAGGTATTGGATGCTATAATTGTATCTTCTGCAACATATGTTTCTAGTTGTGAAAATACTTTCTTTTTAATATCCAGATTCTCTATAATAGCTTCGATAGTGAGGTTTGCATCTTTAAGGTCTTTTAAAGAATCTACATAAGAAATATTACCTTGAATACGTGTTTTCTCTGTCTGATCAATTCTTCCTTTTTCAATCAAGCGAGAAAGAATTTTTTCTAAAGCTTGTTTACTTCTATCTAAAGCTTCCTGTTTCGTGTCAAATACTTTTACTTTACAACCAGAAGTAGCGGCTACCTGAGCGATACCACTTCCCATTGTTCCTGATCCTATTACTCCAACGATCATCATTCTTATTTACCTTTAAATATTGGTTTTCTTTTTTCAATAAATGCATTTACCCCTTCTGCATAATCTTCACTTTCTGCAGATTCTATCTGTAGATCCGATTCTATTGCCAATTGCTCATCGAGCGTATTTACTAATGACTGATTCAGTAATCTTTTAGTCAACCCTAAAGCTTTGGTTGGCATTTGAGCTAATTTTGAAGCTAGCTTAGTTACCTCTTCTTCAAAGGTTTCTGTTTCAAAAATTTTATATATCATCCCCAATTGCTCTGCTTCTTTTGCACTTACTTTATCACCTAACATCATTAAAGCAGAAGCTTTTTGAAAACCAATCAACCTAGGCAGAAAAAAGGTTCCTGCACTATCAGGAATCAATCCTATCTTACTAAATGCCTGGATAAAGCTTGCGGCCTCAGAAGCTACAACAGTATCACACGCCAAAGCTATATTGGCTCCTGCTCCTGCAGCAACTCCATTTACAGCTGCCACAATAGGTTTTTCGATAGTTCTAATGCGGCTGATTATTGGATTATAATGTTCTTCTAATATTTTTCTAAAGCCCGGGTTCAATTCGGGAGAAGTTACTTCTTTAAGATCCTGACCCGCGCAAAATGCTTTTCCGTTTCCGATAAGCATAATGGCTCTTACTTCATCATTAGCATTACACTCGTCTAATGTTTTTTGTAATAACAAGGCCATTTCTCTATTGAAACTATTAAAAGTATCTGGGCGGTTTAGCGTTATTCTCGCTACTCCATTTTCAATGTGCAATTCGATTGAAGGCATATTTAATTCTCTATTTTGAATTGTGGGTTATAAATTATTCCGATGATATTATTCCATGGGCATTTAACCGTTGCTACTACGATTTCTCCTCCTACATTTGTTGGTTTTTCGTGTTCGGCAGCTCCTAAATCGAGTAATCTTTGGTATGTTGTATCTATCTTTTCTACACCCCAATACGAAAGTACGCTATCAGATTTTGTTTCTGAAGAGGCTTCTTCTGGAAGTAATCCAAGTTCATACCCTCCTATATTGAATCCTACATAAAAAGGTTCGTTAAAATAAGGTTTGGTATTAAATGCATCTGAATACCATTTCCTGGCTTTATCCAGATCACTAACTTTATATATTATTGTTCTTAATCCCAGCATCATTATTTGAGACATTTGAAATAATCAAAAGGTTCTAAGCAATCATTACATTGAAAAAGCGCTTTACACGCTGTTGAACCAAATTGACTTATCATTTTTGTATTTGTTGAGCCACATTGGGTACACTTTACTATTTTTTTACCTCCAAGTAGTGCTTCTTTATCAGCTTTCTCGTTTAAAGGTGCAGCAATCCCATATTTTTCTAGAGCTTCTCTACCTCTTGGTGTAATCCAATCGGTAGTCCATGCCGGCGATAAGACCAAGGAAACTTTGGCTTCTATATTTTCTTTTGCAAAAGCATTAATAATATCATCTCCTATCACATCCATTGCAGGGCAACCACTATATGTTGGGGTAATTGTAACCTGAGCAATCGTCTCTATCATTTGAGCAGAGCGAACCACTCCCATATCCATAATAGACAATACCGGAATTTCGGGATCATGAACTTTTTCCAAAATTGGAATCAGCGCCGGATCTATATGTTTCTCAAATTCTATTGTCATAATAAATATTGAATATCGAACATTTAATATCCAAGTCCGAAGTTTTACTTCTCTTCATCATTCAATATTCTAAATTCGGTATTCTGTATTATTTTACCACTTCATATTAGGATAGGTACGTTGCATATATTGTAAATCTGAAAGCAAGTAGCCCATATGTTCGCTATGAATACCTTGTTTACCGCCTTTCTGAAACCATTTTGTTTCTGGTATGGTGATCGTAGCCTCTTCAAATACGTCTCTAACCCTTTGGTCGTATTTTTCTCGCAAAGCCACAGTATTAACGCCAACTCCATTTTCTACAGCAATCTTATCATCGTCTGTCATATGAAATAGTTCGTCTGTAAATTTCCACAAATCATCAACCGCTTCCTGAACTTTTTGATGACTTTCTTCTGTACCATCTCCTAATCTTTTCATCCAGTCTGAAGAAAATCTTTGATGGTAACTTACTTCTTTAATTCCTTTCTTTGCAATTGCTGCTACTATTTCATCATCACTATTTTGCAATTCTTCTAATAATAGTAAGTGAAAAGCGTCATAGAAAAACTGTCTTGTAATCACATATCCAAAGTGTCTGTTTGGTTGTTCGACAAGAAGTACGTTTTTGTACTGTCTTTCTATTCTCAAAAAAGCAATATCATCTTCCGTTTTCCCATCTCCAGAAAGTTGAGCCACGTATTGGTAATAACTTCGCGTTTGACCTAATAAATCCAATGCCATATTAGTCATTGCAATATCCGTTTCCAGGTTTGGTCCATGACCACATAATTCTGATAATCGCTGACCAAGGATCAAAGCATTATCTGCTATACCGTAGATATATTGTATTTTATTTTCGTTTTTCATAACACTGCCCGTAATGATGGGTATCTTATTTAAATAACTTTAATTTCAAATAGTAAGTTTTCCGTATTCACGGGAATTGTAATTTTTACCATTGTAAAAATTACATATGCTTTACTTCATCTGGTAATGTATAAAACGTAGGATGTCTATACACTTTATCCTGAGCGGGTTCAAATAATTCTCCGTTATTTTCGGGGTTTGATGCTGTGATATGTTTAGATTCTACTACCCATATACTTACTCCTTCATTTCTTCGTGTATATACATCTCTGGCATTTTCTAAAGCCATTTCTGCATCGGCAGCATGAATACTACCAAAATGACGATGTTCTAAACCATTTTTACTTCTTACAAACACTTCCCAAAGTGGCCAGTTATTTTTCATAATTATGAATTTTAAATTCTGAATTCAGAATTATTATATTGCTTTTTTAAGCTTTTTATCTTCTTGTTTTTTGGCATATGACATCGCTGCATCCCTCACCCATTCTCCTTTTTCCCAGGCATTAACTCTAGCTGTCATACGCTCTTTGTTACAAGGGCCGTGACCTTTTACTACTTGCCAGAATTCGTCCCAATCTATTTCTCCAAAATCGTAACTCCCTTTTTCTTCATTCCATTTTAAATCCGGATCTGGAATAGTAAGTCCAATTAATTCTGCTTGCGGAACTGTTTGATCAATAAACTGCTGACGTAATTCGTCATTAGTTTTTCTTTTTAATTTCCACTTCATTGATTGAGCAGTATGTACAGATTCTGCATCAGTAGGTCCCAGCATCATCAACGATGGCCACCACCATCTATTTAATGCATCTTGCGCCATTTCTTTTTGCTCTGGGGTACCATTCGCCAACGTAATCATTATTTCATATCCTTGACGCTGATGAAAACTCTCTTCTTTACATACTCTAACCATCGCTCTTGCATATGGCCCATAGGAAGTACTGCATAGAGGCACTTGATTAATAATTGCCGCACCATCTACCAACCAACCAATTGCTCCCATATCTGCCCAGGTGATTGTAGGGTAATTGAATATACTAGAGTATTTTGCTTTACCTGTATGTAATTGCTCGTATAGTTCTTCTCTAGAAATTCCTAAAGTCTCACATGCACTATATAAGTATAATCCATGTCCTGCCTCATCCTGAACTTTAGCTATTAAAGCTACTTTACGTCTTAAGGAAGGTGCACGAGTAATCCAGTTTCCTTCTGGCAACATTCCAATAATTTCGGAATGTGCGTGCTGAGAAATTTGCCGAATATGAGTTTTCCGGTATTTTTCCGGCATCCAATCTTTAGGTTCGATCTTTTCATCTCTGGCAATTCTCTGCTCAAAGATTTCTTCTAGACTTAGACTCTGCCCAGTCCCATGGTTTTTTATTTCTTTTTCGCTCATAATCCTAGAGTTTTATACATCAAAATCAACTACTACTTTTTCTGTAGTAGGAACAGCCTGGCAAGATAAGACAAGACCTTTTGCAACCTCATCTTCTTCTAGCGCATAGTTTACCTTCATTTCTACTGCTCCTTCAACAACTTTACATTTACAAGTACTGCACACTCCACCTTTACAAGCAAAGGGCAGATCTGCACCAGAAGCCAACGCTCCATCTAATATATTATCATGATCATCATCCATGGCAAAGTGAAACTCTTTTCCACCATCAATAATAGTAACCTCAGTTCCATCAAATTTATGATCAACTACTTCTGCTGCTTTTTTCTTATCTTCTTCAGAAACACCTGAAAAGAAAAGTTCATAATGAATTTTGTCTTTTGGCAATCCTGCATTCACCAATCCATCTCTAATCAAAAAGATCATTTCTTCAGGACCGCAGACAAAGCATTCATCTACACTGGATACATCAATTATTTTATCTGTAAGTTCCTGTATCTTTTCTTCTGTAAATCTTCCATTAAGTAATGGTATATCCCGATGTTCTTTTGTTAAAAAATAAAATATCTCTACTCTTCCAAAATACTTGTTTCTAAGCGCTTCTATCTCTTCTTTAAAGATAATGGATTTCGCATTCCGATTCAAGTAAAAGAGCTTGAAAGTACTTTCTGGCTCAGACGCAAGATGAGTTTTTAGTATGGATAATATAGGCGTAATACCACTTCCTGCTGCAAAAACAATATAATTTTTGGCTTTTGAAGGAGCCACTTCAACAAAAAAGTTTCCCATAGGAGGCATTACTTCCAGAACATCTCCTTTTTTAAGCACATCATTTGCGAAGTTAGAGAACAATCCCTGATCAATTCGTTTAACTGCCACCTGCCATTTATTTTCAACAGGACTTGAACACAAAGAATAAGAGCGCCTTACCTCTTCATCATTAATAGATGTTTTTAGAGTAAGATGCTGGCCTTGCTTAAACAAAAATGTATTTCTAAGCTCTTCTGGTATATCAAAAGTGATAGATGTACAATCCTTAGTTTCTTTAGTTAATTCAGAAACGCGAATAGAATAAAAATCAGTCATATCTTAATTTAACTATATAGTTATAGCTAAACAAAACTAACAATTGTTAGTTTGATACACAAATAATTATCTGTTAATTTTATGGCTACCCCAAAATATAGGTCATGCCACCCCTTTTAACAATACTGATATCATATCTCGTTTCAAGATATCAGAATCAATCTCTTTTTGTTCGGGGTACCATAAATACAATGTTCTTAAGGTAGAGAGTGTAGAAAACACCATAATTTCTACATTATAGGGTTTAATCTCTCCTTTTTCTAATCCTTTCTTTACTATATCTCTAAAACTATCTTCATATTCTTGGCGCATTTTCTCAAAATATTGCAAATTATTCTCTTCCAGATGCATCCAATCGTTATTAAGTGAAGCCAGACCATCTGCATTTCGCAATGTTACATCTATATGTAAGTCAATAATATTTTCCAGTTTTTGGATTGTATTTTCATCAGAATTCACAATTTTATTCATCCCAACGGTAAATTCCTCTGCAAGTCCAATTATGATAGTAGATAATATTTCTTGTTTTGACTGAATATGATTATATAAGCTTGCCGCTTTAATCCCCATAGCTTTTGCCAAATCTCTCATAGTTACTGCACTATACCCTTTTTCTTTAAAAAGAATAGCTGCTGCATTTATAATTTCTTGTTTTCTGCTTTCGGGTCTCATCTGTTTTGATTTATCATTTATATTGGTCAGATAAAATTCACATAGTAATCATTTTTCAACAAGCTCAACTAATAAAGTGAAGCCGGCATTAAAAACCTTAACTATACTCATTTCACGGTAGGTATTTTGTTTTCCACTCAAAAATAAATTTTAATCTCATATAACCCATATTTTTGCGACCAAAAACAATGATTATGATGAATTTATGTTATAAATAATACTATATTAACCATAAAAAGAATATAGACTTATGAAATCTTTAATAATCATTTTGTTTTTCGTGGCATTTTCAAATACAAATAGTTGCGCAAACAAAAATAATGCAGCAGTCAAAAGTCAGGAAAAAGAAAATCAGGTAACTAAAAAAATAACTTTTTCTGTTACTCGACTTAATGGGAAAGATGTTTCTAAGAGGAAGTTACATATCACTTTTGACGAAGAACAAAGCTCTGCATATGGCCACTCTGGCTGCAATACGTTTTCTTCTAAGTATACCGAAGAAGGTAACACTATTTCTTTTAGCTTCCCTATTGCAACAAAAATGTATTGCGAAAAAAATTCAGTAATAGAAAAAGAATTTTTTAAAACTCTTATTGAAGTTAAAACCAGAACCCTGAAAGAAGATACTCTAATTTTAAAAGATGTTAATAATAAAGAGTTATTCTTTGGGATAAGATCCAAAGAATAACTCTTTATATTTTGTTATTCTATATCTAGAATTGTTTACTTACAATTACTTTTTTGGTAAAGGAAGTGCCATCGGATGTGTTTTTAACATAAATAAAATACATTCCTGTTGATTTATCTGACATATCAATTTGTCCTTTTTCTTCAGACAATTTCCCAGAACCTACAACCATTCCTGAAATATTATAAAGGTAATATTCTAATTTACCCTCTACTGTATTAGTAATATTAACAATAGCTTCTGATGCGTTAAAAGAAACCGCTAACACCTTTTCTTCTTCAGGTTCTGGATCAATTGGCGGTGGCGGTGGCGGTGGGTTTCCATTGTTTTCCTGAGAAAGCATATTTAATGTTTCTCTTCCTGTATTATCGGGATCTAACCAATTAGAGAGTCTGTTAGAATCTGAGTTACCAAAACTCCATGAAACATTAAACCTACCATAAAAATCTGAAAGACCATTATCATTTATCCCCGAACAGGCTGCTCCTCCTCCTGCAAGCTGCCCTACTATTCTACCATTTGGATCAAAAAGAGCAGAACCAGAGGACCCGCCTTCTGTAACTCCAAGATCCCAATCTGTTACCTCCCAGGAATCAACAGGAGCGGTTAAACCCCCAATATTAGTTTTTATTTGCGATAGCGCTGTATTTTCTCTACACACCTTCATTATATCTCCGCTAGGATGGTGAATCCCTATCGCAAAATTTGCTGCTATATCTCTTCGATCCCAACCGGCCCATTCTAATTCCCAGGATTCATCTAAACCTCCATCTAAATTCAACAGTTTGAAATCAGATTCTGCATTCGCAGCTAATCGCGTAGCTCCACTGGTTGTTTGGTTTACTGCAGCATCAGTACTACCTGTAGTTGTCGCGCAAGAAGGATTAGGACTAATCCAATTAAAACGAAATGCCCAAGTAGATTCACTACCAGCATTACAATGATTAGCTGTCAAAAAATATGGTGCTTTATCATTTTTTGTATTATTAATCAGTGTTCCTGTACAAACAAAACCATCCATAATTACAAAAGCAACAGCGTGCTTTAATCTATCTTTTAATTCATCAAAATCTTCTCCAACAGGACACTCTACATCTTGATTACAATCTCCAGAGTCACCGAAATTTTTGCTTTGAATTTGAGTATTTGTAATTGAGCGATATCCATGAATTACTTTAGCAATATTTAATTGCCCTTTACCAGCAACAGAAGCAGGTTCAAAATATTCTATCCATACATTATCTCCTTCTACCATCCAGGTACCTAGCATCTGGTCTGGTCTGTTAAAAATATTTGTATACGCTCCTAAAAGATCAGATTTATCACTATTATACAAATGCATAGTAGCTCCTCTAGGTATTTTATAAGTATCAAAAATGAAATTTAATGTCTTGGCGTCTTTAGATATAATATTAATACGCCATATTCTATCTCCATTCGGTAATTCGTCCCATACTCCCGAATTTTTAAGACCTAAATTCACTTTAAGTTCATAACCAAATCGCCATGGTCTTGATTTATCCGAATCATTCTTGGCATCTTCAGCTTTGATTTTAGCCAAATCAAAACTTTTCATAAGCATCGGAACTATGCTCTTTTTCTCTTGCATACCCCAACTTACTGGTTCACTATGCGTAACCTGGGCATTTATACCTAATGTAAATAATAATAATCCTAATACTATCAGCTTAATTCTCACAACCATTTATTTTTTTAATTGATAAAACAAATTTAACTATTTAAGAATACTTCAATATCAAAATAAAACTATTAATTTTCCAATTAAATTGTCTTGATCAAAAATTAATTTCTATATATGTCTCTAAATATTGCATCTAATCCCTTAATTGACCGGCTTCCCGCGCATTTAAAACAATTCATAAAACCACAAAATTATGAAGAGTACACGCCAATAAATCAAGCAGTTTGGAGGTATGTTATGCGCAAAAACACCACTTCTCTTAGTAAAGCTGCCCATAATTCTTACCTAAATGGCCTTAAAAAGACAGGAATTTCGATCGATGAGATACCAAGTATGTATGGAATGAATCGAATTCTAAAAGAAATTGGTTGGGCAGCTGTAGCTGTCGATGGATTTATCCCTCCTAATGCATTTATGGAGTTTCAGGCATATAATATTCTTGTTATCGCATCAGAAATCAGACAATTAGAAAATATTGAATACACCCCTGCTCCCGATATAATTCATGAAGCAGCAGGACATGCTCCTATCATTGCTAATCCTGATTATGCAGAATACCTACGACGTTTCGGGAAAATTGGTTGCAAAGCAATCTCTTCTAAAAAAGATTACGATATGTATGAAGCTGTGCGTACACTTTCTATTCTAAAAGAAGCATATGGTACAAATCCAAAAGAGATAGAAGAAGCAGAAAGAAAAATAGAAGAGTTACAAAATCAGAAAGAGAACCCTTCGGAAATGGCTTTGATACGTAACTTACATTGGTGGACGGTTGAATATGGCTTAATTGGTACAGTAGATGAACCTAGAATCTATGGTGCAGGATTGCTTTCCTCTATTGGAGAAAGCGAATGGTGTATGACTAACAATGTAAAGAAACTGCCTTACTCTCCCGATGCTGCTTTTCAGGATTTTGACATCACCAAACCACAACCACAACTCTTTGTAACGCCAGATTTTGCTTATCTATGTCAGGTATTAGAAGAATTTGCAGATACTATGGCTTTAAGAAAAGGTGGACACAGAGGACTTGCAAAATTAATCGAATCAGAAAATTTAGGAACCATAGAGCTAAGTACTGGTCTACAAATCTCGGGAGTATTTACCCGAATGATAAAAAATGAGGATAACGAAGTTATTTATTTTGAAACTAGCGGCCCAACAGCACTTTCTTTTAGAGAAAAAGAGCTTATTGGCCACGGTATAGAGGCTCACTCAAATGGACTTAGATCTCCTCTTGGAAAATTAAAAGGTATCAATCTTGCTATAGAAAACATGTCTCCAAGAGATCTGAAAGCTTATAATTTTTATGATGGAGAGTATATAGAATTCGAATTCGAAAGTGGGATTACTATTGCAGGAACTAACATTACTGGAATAAGAAACATTAAAGGTGAATTGATTTTAATTCAGTTTAGTGAATGTACTATCAAATACAAGGACGAATATCTTTTTAAACCAGAATGGGGTACTTTTGATCTAGCTGTCGGAAAAGAAATCGTATCTGCTTTCTCTGGCCCTGCAGATGATAACTCATTTAATTTGGTGACTCATAATCCTTCGTCGGTTACTGCACAAAGAACATATTCTGAAAAAGAAAAAGATCTACATTCTTTATACTCCTCTGTTAAAAATATTAGAGAAGGAAAAAATGCTACGTTTTCACTGGAAGCCGTATTCGAAATTTTAGAGAAAGACCATCCTAACGATTGGTTACTTCCTTTAGAGATTTATGAATTAGTTTATGATAGAGATTCAATATTTGCTTCACAAGTGTTAGAACATCTTAAAAATATACAATCCAAAAGACCTAATATCAAACATCTAATTAGTAGCGGTATTGATACTGTGATCAATTCAGAATTTACAGTATAGAATACTATTTCTCTTTTAAATTATTTCTTCAAAAATCATGGCTTCTAGAATTTTTAGTTCGCTACTATAACAGTGTGTGTTTTTCTAAAATTCTTAGCCAAAAAGGCTTAAAAAAAACCAACACACTCATTATCAATCATTTATCTACGGAACAAAATTTTATATGCATGCATAATAAATATGTAAAAAACAAAAATACACTTGTCAATTTTTATGGTCTAACCACATTTCTTTTGAGTATTTAATACCTTATAAATCAAGTCAATAAGATATCATTTTCCTAATTTTAAAAGACAAAACTAACTTAAGTATATTAAAATTATGAAAAAATCATTTTTACTTTTAAATGTAGTTCTCGTTTCCTTGTTATTTTTTAATTGTGAAACAGAAGAAGTAGTCGTTAACGAAACTAATGTCGTTCAAAACAAGAATAGAATAGACAAAAAGAAGATAGCATTTGACCTAATTGATTTACTAGCTAACACAGAGTTTAGCACTAATATTGTAGAGACATTAGCCAAAGATCGAACACCAGGGATCAAGTTATCTAAAGTATTAAAAGAAAACGCCGCCTTATTATCGGACCAGGAATCGTATCAATCCTTAAAAAAGATAGTAGATAAGGCAGATAACCAACTTAAATCTAACGAAATACCTGACATTATAGAAATACCAGAATTATGGTTACAAAAACCTGATCATAAATCGGTAGATTATGCTGATCTATTAATATCATATGCTCCCGAAGGTGATGAAAAATCATGGACAAAAATTGAAGCATATACTCTTGAAGGGGAAACTGTTTTTCTAGACGTTAAAGATGTTCCCAATGTACCTGTACTTGTAATAGAAACCAAAGGCTACGAAACCTTAAAAGCAGAAGTAGATTATATGAATACCCAGTTACAAACTGCTGGATTACAAAATAATCGTTTTGGGTCTGCTAAAATGGACTTAAGCCCTTCTTCCAAAGCCAATGCAGGGCTTGAAACTACCAAATTAGATAAAATACGATTAAATAACGATGAGGAGCCCTGGATAAGTGGTGCTGCAGAAGTTTACGCTATCACTTCTGGAATAAAAAACACCAGTAATGAAGCTGAAGTAAAAATCATACCTATGTATTATCTGAATTATGAAGGTACCACATATTACCCTAACCAGATCATGCTTTTTTGGGATGATTATAAATACCAGGCGGCAAACATTCAATTATTCGAAAAAGACGACAACTACAATTTTAAACAATTGGTTACCATAATTGTTGATGGTATTTTTCAAATTGTTGGTACAGTTTCTGGACAGCCATGGGTAAATATACTTGGGCAAGTAGCAGGGGCTATTTTACAAGCAATGCCAGATGAATGGTACACTAATAATGATGATTATGTAGACTCTTTATATACCATTCAAAAAAACAAAACTTATACTAATCATGTAGGTGCCCGAGGTAATGCAACCGTTACTTTATCTCCTCTGTTTATCCCTAATAATTAAACAACAAACTATAAAAACAAAAGAGGTGACTGTAGTAAATACAGCCACCTCTTTTTTATTTTAAACATAAATAACTATTCTCCCCAAATCATATAAGGGTATTCTTTATAGAGCTGATATTTTTTTGATTCTAGTCTTTCTAAAAATGCTAAGTGCTGTTTACTTTTTGGGTTAAACGGCCTATGCTTTATATTCCTTCTTACTCAAATTCACGGATTACAGGGTGTTTTTTCATCATACATAACACAAATTTTGTTCTTCTAAATTTTATAAATGATTATGAAAAATAACTCCATAAAAACATTGAAAAGATGTATTGTATTGTGCATGAGCGCAATTGTCATTTCATGCTCCAGCGATGATGATGTTGTGACAGAAACTACTATTACTGCAAAAGATTTTGAAACCACTATAGACGAAAACCCTACAGAAGGACAAGAACTAGGAACTATAGAAGCGACTACCAACCAGGGAACCTTGACCTACACCCTTAAAAGCGAAGAACCCGAAGGAGCTTTAAGTATAGACTCTAAAACAGGAAAAATCACAGTGAAAGACGCTATTTTATTTGATTATGAAACCAGAAAAAAACTTACAGCAACCCTACTTATAAAAAATGGGGACAGTAACAAGGAAGCTAAAGTAACAGTACATCTAAACGATATCCATGACCCATTAATTACCCTAAAAGATTTTGAAACTACTATAGACGAAAACCCAACAGAAGGACAAGAACTGGGAACTATAGAAGCAACTACCAACCAGGGAACCTTGACCTATACCCTTAAAAACGAAGAACCAAAAGGAGCTTTAAACATAGACAAAGAAACCGGAAAAATTACCGTAAAAGATGCTACCTTGTTTGACTATGAAACCAAAAAAAAACTTACGGCAACGGTACTGGTAAATGACAACGAAGCTAACATAACAATACACCTAAATGATATTATAGAGACAGGTTACATTTCTTTTAAAGACCCTAATTTTAAAAAGGCATTATTAGAACATACAGCTCCTGTGGTAGATATTAATAGTGATGGAGAAATAAGTATAGAAGAAGCCCAGGTTGTTGAAAGATTAGCTATAGATGATAAAAACATCTCTGATCTCTCAGGGATTGAATATTTTACAGCCTTAGAATTTTTAGGTTGTCGTAATAATAAGCTAACAACCCTGAATGTAAGCAAAAATACAGCTTTAAAGACTTTATGGTGTGGCGATAATCAATTAACAACCCTACATGTAAGTAAAAATACAGCATTAAGATTCTTAAGTTGTCGTAATAATAAGCTAACTACCCTGGATCTAAGCAAAAATACAGCATTAAAGATTTTATGGTGTGACAATAATCAATTAACGACCCTGAACGTAAGTAAAAATACAACATTAGAGGACTTATATTGCCGCTATAATAAACTAACTCTCCTGGATGTAAGCAAAAATACGGCATTAACAAGCTTTGGTTGTTCTAACAATAACTTAACAAGCCTGGATGTAAGCAAAAATACAGCATTAACAAGCTTTGGTTGTGCTAAAAATAACTTAACAACCCTTGATCTAAGCAAAAATACAGCATTAACACACTTAAATTGCACTAACAATAACCTAATAACCCTGGATGTAAGCAAAAATACAGCATTAACAAACTTTAGTTGTTCTAACAATAACTTAACAAGCCTTGATGTAAGCAAAAGTATAGCTTTAGAGTTTTTAAAGTGTCATGAAAATAACTTAACAACCCTTGATCTAAGTAAAAATATAAAGCTGGATCTTTTATATTGTCACAACAATCAATTAACAACCCTTGATGTAAGCAAAAATACAGCCTTAACACACTTATGGTGTTTTAACAACAAATTAACTGATTTAACCATGAACAATGGTAAAAATGCTAGTATGGCATCTGTCGATTTAAGGAATAACCCTGACCTTAGTTGTATACAGGTAGATGATCCTGAAGCAGCATATCTGCCTATATGGAAAAAAGATGACGCTGCCCGATATTCTAGAGATTGTACATTTTAATTAATAACAAGTCGTACATTGATATCAAACTCCATAGTGATGAAATTAGTACTCATCGCTATGGGGTTTTCATATTTTGATCATGAGCAATACATAGTTAAAATAAACGCTATATGATAATTCGGGGTTAAAAATCCATAAATGGATATTCCTGATAAAGTTGATATTTTTTTAATTCTAATCTTTCTAAAAATTCTAAGTGCTGTTTACTTTTGGGATTAAACGGTCTATGCATCATTCCCTTTTTGATTTCTTCGACTCTACCCATAGTCTGGGCTGTCTTTTCAGAAATCCAAGCTTCAGAAAAACGTTCCCAGATATAATCTATCGCCAACGTATTAGGGTGGATCATATCTACATTATAAAACCGATAATCTCTAAGTTCGTCCATCATGATTTCATAAGAAGGAAAATAACTTAGATTTTTATTGTTACTAATAGTTTGATGTAGCGATGTGATTAAATGAGACTTACTTCTATTATTTTCTACAAACCCATCTTTACTATGTCGTACAGGAGAAACGGTAAATACAATTTCTACTGATGGGTTAATACCTCTAATTAGATGTATACAATTCTGAAGGCATTGATTGATCTCATCTACAGATAATAATTCTTTTTCAAACTCTCTTTGCGGAATTTTATGACAGTTTGCCACCACCATATCCAGAGATTTTAATCGATATACCCAAGCGGTTCCTAAAGTGATAAAAATATGTGTCGCAGAGTTAATATTCTTTCTTGTAGTCGTTAATGCAGTATTTAAATTAGATAATACTACATTTTGATCAGCATTACTTAAAGAGGAGTGTGCATCAAAACAATGCCATTGTTCATTAATATAAAACAAATCGGTATCGGTATATTGTTCTCCCTGGGTAGCCATCCACAAAAATGTTTCTATTGCTTTAGGGTGAAATAATATCCCAAACGGATTGATCTTATTCCTAAACTTAAAGTATTCGAATTTCTCTCCTATGTTTTCTGCAAAACATGAGCCTAACAGTAAAAGTTCTGAGTTGTAATCAATTTTTGGTTCTTGAGACTGTAGTGTTATTTTGGTTTGTAGGTTCATAAGTCTCCTTACTCCTCCTCTTCCACAAAGGAAGAGGAGGAGTTTTATAGTTTAAGATTATTTTAAATATTGTTTTGCATTCTCTAATGCTTCTTCTATACCTGCAGGATTCTTTCCTCCTGCTGTAGCAAAAAATGGTTGTCCGCCACCGCCGCCTTGGATATACTTACCAAGTTCACGAACCATTTGCCCGGCATTTAACTGTTTCTCTTCTACCAGGTTTTTAGAAATATAGCATGATAACAAGGCCTTTCCTTTCTGATCTGATCCGAATAGCATTACAACATTTTCAAGTTCACCTCCTAATTCGAATGACAAATCTTTAATTCCGGCAGCATCTAAGTCTACTTTTTTGGCCAGAAATTTAACTCCATTTACATCTTCAAATTCCGATTTAAGGTCTCCTTTTAGATTTTTAGCCTTATCCTTAAGAAGAGCTTCGATCTGTTTTTTCAGACTTGAATTTTCTTCTTGTAATGATATAATAGTTTTTAAAGGATCCTTTGTTTTAAGCACTGCTTTTACTTCTCCATACGCTTCAGATTGAGTTGTAAAGAATTCTTTTGCTGCATCTCCGGTAATTGCTTCAATCCTTCGAATTCCTGCTGCAATCGCACTTTCAGATACAATTTTAAAATGCCATATGCTACTGGTATTTTTTACATGAGTACCGCCACAAAGCTCCATAGATTCTCCAAATCGTATTGCTCTTACTGTATCTCCGTATTTTTCTCCAAACAGTGCTATTGCTCCTTCTGTTATTGCCTGATCATAAGAAATATTACGTTGCTCTTCTAGCGGAAGTTGTTCGCGAATTCTCGCATTTACAAAATGCTCAACTTCTTTCAATTCTTCGGTAGTCATTTTAGCAAAATGAGAGAAATCAAAACGCAAATTACCACTATGAACCATCGATCCCTTTTGTTCTACATGAGTACCCAGAATTGTACGCAATGCCTGATGCATCAAATGTGTTGCCGTATGATTAGAAGCAGATCTCGAACGTTGTTTTTCATCTACCACAGCAGTCAAAGTCTCATCAATATGCTTAGGCAAGTTTTTAGTAAAATGAATAATCAGATTATTTTCTTTTTTGGTATCTATTATATACACCACATCACCATTAGGTACCTCTAGGTATCCTTTGTCTCCAACCTGCCCTCCTCCTTCGGGGTAAAATGGTGTTTTATCAAATACTAATTGATATAGTTCTCCATCTTTCTTACTATTTACTTTACGATAACGGGTTACTTTTACATTTGTTTTAAGATGATCATATCCAATAAAATTTTCTGTAGTAGTACCATCTAGTAATATTTTCCAATCTCCGGCAGTTACCTGTGATGCAGCTCTGGATCTATCTTTTTGTTTCTGAAGTTCTACTTCAAAAGCTTTTTCATCTAATTCATATCCCTGCTCACTTAAAATTAAAGCTGTTAAATCAATCGGAAAACCAAAAGTATCATACAATTCGAAAGCTTTCTCTCCAGAGATTATATTTCCTTTGGTATTCTTGATCACATTTTCTAACAATACTAATCCTTGATCCAATGTTCTTAAAAAAGATTGTTCTTCTTCTTTAATTACATTAGTGATTAAGTTTTTCTGAGCTTTCAATTCTGGGAAAGCTTTACTCATTTGTTTGCTAAGTGTTTCTACCAGCTTATATATAAAAGGTTCTTTGGTATCCAGAAAAGTAAACCCATATCGAATGGCTCTACGCAAAATTCTTCTAATTACATACCCTGCTCCTGTATTACTAGGTAGTTGGCCATCTGCAATAGAAAATGACACAGCTCTTACATGATCTGCAATAACACGAATTGCAACACTTACTTTTCCATCATCATTGGTTGGCAAGCTATTTTTATCGTATGTAGAATTGGTGATCGTTTCAATTTCTCGAATTAAAGGCGTAAAAACATCTGTATCATAATTTGATTTCACTCCTTGTAACACCATACATAAACGTTCAAAACCCATTCCGGTATCTACATGCTGTGCGGGTAACTTCTCTAATGACCCATCTGCTTTTCGGTTATACTGCATAAAAACCAGGTTCCAGATCTCTACCACTTGTGGATGATCCATATTTACCAGGTCCCGACCAGGAGTTTTAGCTTTTTCTTCCTCAGAACGAATATCTACATGAATTTCGGAACAAGGACCACAAGGTCCCTGATCTCCCATTTCCCAGAAATTATCTTTCTTATTTCCCATGATGATACGCTCTTCTGGAACAATAGCTGTCCAAAGATCATAAGCTTCCTGATCCATATCCAGATTTTCATCTTTTGCACCTTCAAAAACAGAAACATAAAGAATGTCTTTATCTATACCATATACTTCGGTTAATAATTCCCAGGCCCATTGGATTGCTTCTTTTTTAAAATAATCTCCAAAACTCCAATTCCCAAGCATTTCAAACATGGTATGGTGATAGGTATCCATACCTACTTCTTCCAGATCATTATGTTTACCGCTTACACGTAAACATTTTTGCGTATCTGTTATTCGATTACTTTTTGGAATACCATTACCTAAAAAGAATTCTTTAAACTGGTTCATCCCGGCATTAGTAAACATTAAAGTAGGATCGTCCTTAATCACCATTGGTGCAGAAGGCACGATGCTATGTTTTTTGGATTTAAAAAACTCTAAAAATTGATTTCGTATTTCTTGGGATTTCATGAATTCTATGTATTACTATTTTTCGAAATAAAACACTTAACACAATCGCGATCATTATTTTGCGTTGTTTTAAAAAAAGATTCTAAATCGATATTTGTCAGTTTTTTCTAGACTTTGCAACAATTTGTTATATTTGTTGCGATGTCTTGGTTTTTTATAAACCACATATTGGTTGATATCCTGCAAAAATAGCATATTTTAGATTATGTCAAAGGTTAAATATTACTATGATAGTGAGACGCTTTCTTATCGCAGAATTGAGCAAAAGAAAGGTCGTAGATTTGGTATAGCTGCATTAGGAGTTATTAGCGCTTTTTTAGCTGGTTTCATCCTTCTTCTTATTTATCTTAACATCCCTCAATTAGAGACTCCTAAAGAAAAAGCATATAAAAGAGAACTTGAGAATATGCAGCTTCAGTATGATTTAATGAATCAAAGATTGAAGCGTGATGAAAATATTCTAAAAGAGATTGCAGAACGTGACGATAACATTTATCGTCTTTATTTTGGTGCCAATCCTATTCCTGAAGAATTACGTAATGCTGGATTTGGAGGTGTAAACAGATATAAAAGCTTAGAAGGTTTTGATAATTCTGATATTATTATTGAAAGCAGTGAGCGTATCGATAAATTGACAAAACAGATTGTGGTTCAATCAAAGTCTCTTGATGAAATCGCATCGTTGGCCGAGAAAAAAGAAGAATTATTAGCTACAATTCCTGCCATACAACCTATTCAAAATTCGGATTTAAGACGTATGGCTTCTGGTTATGGATGGAGAAGTGATCCTTTTACCAAAGCACGAAAATTTCATTACGGAATGGATTTTTCGGCTAATACAGGAACACCGGTTTATGCTTCTGGTAATGGGGTTGTAAAACGTGCAGATGCTAATTCTTCTGGTTATGGAAAACATATCCGTATTGATCACGGCTTTAATTATGTAAGTTTATATGCTCACTTAAGTAAATATAACGTAGAGAAAGGCCAGAAAGTAAAACGAGGAGATGTTATTGGATATGTAGGAAGTACTGGAAGATCCGTAGCACCTCATCTACATTATGAAATTTTTAAAGATGGCGAACGTATTAATCCTCGTAATTTTTACTACGGAAGTTTAACCCCTAAAGAATTTGAACAGATGCTTAAAGCTTCTAACCTAATTAACGAAACTCTAGACTAAATATTGATGCGCAAACTATTTCTTATTGTCTTCGTTTTTGGTTTTTGTTCTTCTATACAGGCTCAAAAATATTCAAAAGAAGTATTGGATTCGATGTACGTAATAGTCCAAAACACCCAACAAAAATTAGCAAAACCAACGTATATCAAAATCATGGCCGTTGGTGACATCATGATGGGAACCGATTTCCCCAATGATAGTTATTTACCTCCCGAAGGTAAAGGTCCTTTTGATGATGTTAATACTGTACTTAGCCAGGCAGATTTACTTTTTGGTAATTTAGAAGGCACACTTACTGATGAGGGAGAGAATGCTAAACGCTGTTCTGATCCGTCAAAATGTTATTCCTTTAGATCACCAGAATATTTTGGAAAATACCTTGAAGAAACTGGGTTTGATGTAATGAGTATTGCTAATAATCACATTGGTGATTTTGGCGAAATTGGAATTAAGAACACTTCTAAAACCCTCGAAAAGCACAATATTGCTTATGCAGGAGTATTTGCTCAACCTTCTACAGTTTTCGAAAAAGATGGTATCACGTATGGATTTTGTGCTTTTGCCCCTAACAAGGATTGCATAAAAATTCATAACTTAACCAATGCTAAAAAAATCGTAACCGAACTCAAACAAAAGGTAGATATCGTGATTGTTTCTTTTCATGGAGGGGCAGAAGGCCTTAAATACACTCATGTTCCCAGAAAAACAGAACGTTTTTATGGCGAAGATCGCGGTGATGTGTATCGTTTTGCACATACTATGATTGATGCTGGTGCTGATATTATTATAGGGCATGGACCACATGTTTCAAGAGCTTTTGAAGTATATAAAAATAAATTTATAGCATATAGTTTGGGTAATTTCTGCACGTACTCCCGATTTAATTTAAGAGGGATTAAAGGATATGCTCCTATTGCAGAAATCGATATTGATACCGATGGTAATTTTATTAAAGGAAAACTTCATTCTGCCAAACAAATAGATGAAGTATATCCATTTATGGATAAGAAAAAGGGAGCATTAAATGAAATCAAATCATTAACAGAAGAAGATTTCCCTGAAAGTAAGCTCATTTTTGAAGATGACGGAAGTTTTACACAACAAAAAGAATAAGTATGTATGTAGACTTGCCTAAAAAAATGTATTATAGTATCGGGGAGGTAGCCGATGCTTTTGATGTAAATGCCTCATTAATTCGTTTTTGGGAAAAAGAGTTTGATATTATAAAGCCTAAAAAAAATGCTAAAGGCAATCGGAAATTTACCCCAGAAGACATCAAAAACCTCGAGTTAATTTACCACTTAGTAAAAGAACGTGGTTTTACTCTCGAAGGTGCTAAAACTCACCTTAAAGAACAGAAACAAGAAGCCTTAGATAGTTTCGATATCATAAGAAAACTAGAATCTATCAAAGGACAATTGCTTAAAATTAAAGAACAACTATAAAAAGTCATCTTATTATAATTTGAGTTATGAAAAAACTTTTAATACCAGTATTAGTAATCGTAGGAATCATTGTAATTCTGTATTTCTTTTTTGGAGGTCGTTATAACACTGCTGTTACACTACAAGAAGATGCAAAAACAGCGTGGTCTAATGTAGAAAGTGCTTACCAAAGACGTAGTGACCTTATTGGCAACTTAGTTAAAACCGTTCAGGGAGCTGCAGATTTTGAACGTAATACTTTAAAAGAAGTAATCGAAGCCAGAGCCAAAGCAACTGCTGTAAATATTGACCCTAGTAATATTACACCAGATCAAATAGCACAGTTTCAACAGGCACAAGGAGGACTAACCTCTGCCCTATCAAGATTATTAGTAACCGTAGAGCGTTATCCTGATCTAAAAGCAAATCAAAATTTCCTTAATCTGCAAACCCAACTAGAAGGAACAGAAAATAGGATTAATGTAGAGCGTAATAGGTACAACGAATCTGTAGGTGGCTATACAAAATTCATGAGAAAATTTCCTAATAACATCATTTTAAGTATTTTCGGAAGCTTTGAAGAAATGGCACGGTTTGAAGCTGATAGAGGTGCAGAAAAAGCACCAGATGTTGATTTTAATTTTAAATAATGTCTAAGGTAGAAGATTTTCTTACTTATGATCAAGAGCAACAAATCGTAGCTGCAATTAGAGATGCAGAAAAAACAACATCGGGAGAGATTCGTGTGCATCTGGAAAAACATACTGAAATAGAAATTTTGGAAAGAGCTACCGAAGTTTTTCATTGGTTAAAAATGGATAATACCATCCAACGTAATGGAGTCCTCATCTATGTTGCTGTAGAAGACCGTAGTTTTGCTATTTTTGGAGATAAAGGTATTAATGAAGTCGTTGGAGATGATTTTTGGGAAAGTACAAAAGATACCATACTTGAGCAGTTTAAAAAAGGAGATTTCACTCAAGGATTAATTAACGGAGTTCTTCTTGCCGGAGAGCAATTACAGAAATACTTCCCCTGGGATCATACTGATATCAACGAACTCTCTGACGAAATCTCTAAAGGATAAATGAATACTATCAAACAATTTATATTGCTCTTATTGTTTCTAGGAATACCTCTCCTATCTTTTAATACAATATCTGCGCAAAGAAAAATTCCGCCAAAACCTAAATTACAAACAGCTGTTTATGACGAAGCTGATATGCTTACTACTTCTGAGTCAAAACACCTACAAGAAAAACTAATTCGATATTCTGACACTACCTCAACACAAATTGTAGTAGCTACTATTAATTCTCTGCAAGGTGAAAATATTGGTTTATACGCGACAGAATGGGCTCATAAATGGGGAGTTGGACAAAGTAAAGAAGATAACGGAGTTTTTATACTGGTAGCCAAAAATGACAGAAAAATATGGATTGCCACAGGGTATGGTGTAGAAGAAAAGCTCACCGATTTTACCTCAAAAACTATCATTGACCAGATTATAACTCCAGAATTTAAAAGAGGTAATTTTTATACTGGTTTAGACAAAGGTACTACTGCAATTTTTCAAGTGCTTGATGGCACTTTTAAAGGTTCAAGAAAAAACAAAAAAGAGCTACCTATAACAGAATTAATTATTTTGCTTATAGCTTTTATCATCATCATTAAAGCTTTTTCTAAAAGCAATCATAGAAATGGTGGAAAAGGAAATCGAGGAAATCGATCAGGAAGCAGCCTTCTGGATGTAATCATCCTAAGCAACATGGGACGTGGAAGCTTTGGCGGAGGATCTAGTGGAGGTTTTGGCGGTGGTGGATTTGGTGGTGGTTTTGGCGGCGGCGGATTCGGCGGCGGCGGTGCCGGAGGAAGCTGGTAATTATCTTAGTTCTAAATTACAGAAGATATTTTAGTACATCGTTTGAAAGACTAAATTAGCACCAAAAAGAAAGCTGTAATACAACAAATAATCATTAAAAATTTTACACAGTAAAATAGCACCAGAAAAACACACCTCTACTTCTTTCTCAAATACACCGAAACTGGCACACCATGAAAATCAAACTCCTTACGAAGCTGGTTTTCGAGAAATCGTTTGTATGGATCCCTTATGTATTGTGGTAAATTACAGAAAAACGCAAATTGCGGTTGCGGTGTTGGTAATTGTGTGATGTATTTTATTTTTACATATTTACCTTTATAAGCAGGCGGTGGATTATGTTCAATTATCGGTAATAAAATATCGTTAAGCTCGCTGGTTTTAATCTTTTTAGACCTGTTTTTATACACCTCTACTGCCGTTTCGATAGCTTTAAATATACGTTGCTTTGTTAAAGCCGAAATAAATATGATAGGAACATCTGTAAATGGCTCTATTTCTCTACGTATATATTTTTCAAAATCTTTTAAGGTATTACTTTCCTTATTTTCTACAAGATCCCATTTGTTAACCAGGATTACAATCCCTTTACGATTACGCTCGGCTAACCAAAAAATATTTTGTACTTGTCCGTCAAAACCTCTGGTTGCATCCAAAACTATTAAACAAACATCACTATGTTCAATTGCTCGAACAGATCGCATAACAGAGTAGAACTCCAGGTCTTCTTTTACCTTAGATTTACGTCGTATTCCTGCAGTATCTACCAAGTTAAACTCGAATCCAAAACGATTATACTTGGTATCAATTGCATCCCGGGTAGTTCCTGCAATATCTGTTACAATATACCGATCTTCTCCTATCAAAGCATTAATAAATGAAGATTTACCCGCATTAGGCCTTCCTACAACTGCAAATCGAGGTAACTCATTAGATTCGTCTTCATCTTTTTCGGGTAGTACTTTTACCAATTCGTCCAGAAGTTCTCCTGTACCACTTCCATTAATACTGGCAATAGTATAATATTCGCCAAGGCCTAAATTATAAAACTCTACTGCATTTGTTGCTCTCTGTCCATTATCTACCTTATTCACAACCAAAAAAACAGGCTTATCTACTTTACGAAGCAGATTGGCAACATCCTGATCCATCCCTGTTATTCCTGACTCTACATCAACCATAAAAATAATGGCATCAGCTTCATCGATAGCCAGTTCTACCTGCTTATCGATTTCGGTTTCAAAAACATCATCACTCCCCACAACATAACCACCGGTATCAATCAATGAGAACTCTACTCCATTCCAATCACTCTTTCCATAATGTCTATCACGGGTTACCCCGCTAACAGCATCTACAATAGCCTCTCTTCTTTGAATTAATCGATTAAAGAACGTTGACTTTCCAACATTAGGTCTTCCTACAATTGCCACTATACCACTCATTGATATCTTTTCTAAATTTTGTGCAAAATTAGACTTTTTATTTTAGCAATACTATAAATGTTTTGATTTGATTAACAATACGTAAGAAAGTAAAAATAAAAAGCCCAAAGGCCAATGTTTCAGGCCGATGGAACTTTTCATAATTGATAGTCAGTCAGTGAAATAATTACTTAGTCAAATATACCACGTATTATAGTCAAGTTGGTTACTGTAAAACAACAAAGTTTTTATTGTTATTAGTGAAAAAATAGAGCTAATTAGCCTCTCTTCGGCATTATGACAAGGATTCTCTCTTTCTATATTGATTTAATGCTTTTTATGTATTTCATAAATAGCAACTGTATTTGATACTTCATTAGTTACTATAATCAGGTCATTTTCTGTTGGACTATCTTCTGCTTCGACCACAATCAATCCTTCTGGAGAAATATCTGTCTCATCTCTTAACCATTCTAAAAACTTTGGGCTAGATGGATTGGATATATCATACACCAACACTCCTCCTGTTCTCTCTAATCCTACAAAAAGTAGTGTCTTGTTACCCACTTTAAGAGTTTCTACAGCTTCTGGCTCTGCTCCTTTATCGTCTGATCTTTTATCGGCCGCACTTCCTTCGTTACTATTAAAAGCACTTGGATCCAAATCAAAAATTGTTTTTCCTATTTGGTCTCCACTGTCATAAATAACTGCTCCAGATGTAGACCATATTGTAAATGATCTTGCACCATAAGCATAAATCACATCATGATCTCCATCACCATCAATATCCCCATTTGCAGTAGTAATTTTTAGTCTTCCCAAATTCTCATCTAATTGTAAGGTAGCTGCATCAGAAAAAACGACAGGATCAAGAGTTAGATCTTTTACTCTTTCTTCTTCAGAAAACCCATCATAATCTCTAGCATCTCCTTCGTTTGCTGTTATTAAATATCGCCCTCCTCTAATCTTAGTATATGCTATAGCATCTGGGTGATAAAACCCTAAGACCGGCCAATTTTGAAAATTTCCTACTATATCATCTTTATCACTAGCATCTATTTGATTATTGGATAACTCATAATTTTTCACTCCCAATCCGATGATATCAGTAATTGTCTTGGTTTCTAGATTAACAATTGCCAATCCATTATTTTCTTGTAACGTAACATATGCTGTCTTTGAATCATGTGAAATAGCTACATACTCTGGTTCTACGTCTTGTGCCAGAGATGCTCCTGGTCCAAAAACCCGAAAATCATTACCAATAGCCCGGCCATTAAAAGCTGTAAAGCTTACATTCGAAACTTGCCCTGCTGCCACTTCTATAATAGTTATTGATCCTTCTGGGTCATCTGTATACAAATCATTCGGTTCTCCTTCATTTGCTGCTACAATATATTTCCCATTAGGGCTAAAAGCTACCATATCTGGTAGTGCACCTGCGGGATAGGTATGTAGCAGTTCCTGCGAATCCGAATTATAAATCGCAATAGTTCCATTTGCTTGTTTATTTGCAGCATTTTCTAAAGCCACAGCCACCATTCCGTTGTTTACGGCTACGCTATTAGGTATACCGACCAAAGCTATATCTACCCCTTGTACTGGTACGCCCGGATCAGATATATCCCAAACCGAAAGTTCTGATTCTTTTGGATTTACAACAAAAAGCTTATCTGTTTGAGGATCAAAAGCAGAAATCTCTGCAAATCCCTCATCTCCTGTTCCATTGACAAAGCCTCCGATTTTTTTGAATGTTAATTTACCTGTGTTTCCGCCTCCATGGTAATCATCAGGGTCACATGCGCTAAAAAGCCCTAATACAATTGTGGAAATAAGAATAGTCTTGTTAAAAATTTTCATTATTGATCTCGTTTTGTGTGATTAAAAATTCAAATGTTAACAACACATATATCCTTAACGTTATGCTAAGGATAAATTATAGACATTAATCAATAAATAGTTTTAACAAAAACCTTCTCGCAAGTGACAAAGAAGGCCTAAAAAGCAATACATAAAGTAATATTGCAAGGATTACGAATTAGTTATTATATCCAAATCGTTTTAATTGACGTTCGTTACTACGCCAGTTTTTATTAATTTTTACATAAAGTTCTATATGTATCTTTTTTCCGAAAAACTTTTCCAGTTCTTTACGTGCTTCTGTACCTACTCTTTTTAGAGCAGACCCTTTATGACCTATAATGATTCCTTTTTGAGAATCACGTTCTACCATAATCACCGAACGAATTCTAATAATAGTATCGTCCTCTACAAACTCCTCTGTCTCTACTTCTACAGAATAAGGAATTTCTTTTTTATAGTGCACTAATATTTTTTCGCGAATGGCTTCATTTACAAAAAAGCGTTCTGGTTTATCTGTTAACTGATCTTTTGGATAAAAAGGTGGTGAATCTGGTAACAATTCGATTATTCTACCAAAAACTTCTTTTACATTAAAATTTTCTAAAGCAGATACAGGGTATATTTCTGCATTGGGTACTTTTTGACTCCAAAACTGAACCTGTTCTTCTAATTTTTCCTGATTAGATTGGTCTATTTTATTTATTAGCAGAAGAATAGGGATTTTCGCATTTGTTATTTTATTAAAAAAAGCTTCATCTTTCAGGTCTTTTTCACCAATCTCTACCATATATATCAATACATCTGCATCTTCAAAAGCAGATTTAACAAAATCCATCATCGATTCCTGAAGCTCATAAGCAGGTTTTATAATCCCAGGAGTATCTGACAGAATCGCCTGAAAATCATCACCGTTTACAATTCCCAAAATACGATGTCTTGTTGTTTGTGCTTTAGAAGTAATAATAGATAACTTCTCACCAATAAAGGCATTCATTAATGTAGATTTGCCCACGTTAGGGTTACCTATAATATTTACAAAGCCAGCTTTATGAGCCATATAATTGATTTTAATGCAAAGGTAGATGAATATTAAGCAAGAAAACAACAGATCATAAAATTATTACATACATCCTTGTTTTATTAACATTTTCCTACAAAAAGTAGTTATTAAAATAAAGGAGTTGAATTGAATTTTTAATTGAATTTTTCTTAAATTTAGTTCCAGTATGTTTTCAAATACCCCGTGAAAACAAGTTTTTAACATTAAATTCTGGGATCGTTTGAAAAATCACACCTTATTTTTTACTTCAATTTTTATAAGAAGAAATCTCATTTCTTTCTACATACTCATTTTCATAACATCGTCGCAGCTTTTTTCTCAAGATCAGGATAAACAGATAACTAAAGCAGATCAAAGTTTTACAGCATTTGCATATATAGATGCCAGAGCAATCTACATGGATGTGGCTCAACGCGGATATTCTTCTCAAAATCTATACTCTAAACTAGGAGATTCGTTCTATTTTACAGGAGATCTTGAAGATTCTGTAGGATGGTATGAAAAGCTTATTCAAACCTATCCAGAGGATCTTAATCCCGAATATTTATTTAGATATGCACAAAGCTTAAAAAGTGTTGAACGCTACAAGGAAGCCGATAGGATTATGGATCAATTCTATGCTATTACAGGAAATGACAAACGAGCCAAATCTTTTATAGAAAAAAGAAATTACTTAGATTTTATCGAAATGCAGTCGGGTAAATATGACATATTTCCTTTGAGTATTAATTCAAAAAATTCAGAATACGCACCTAGTTTCAATAACAAAAATCAAATTGTCTTTGCTTCATCAAGAAGCAAAAGCATTAATGACTCAAAACTTCATAAATGGAATAAAATGCCTTTTTTAGATATCTTTTCTTCAAATATCAAAGAAGATCAGATTACTTTAGAAGATCCTGTTAAACTTAAAGGAAAAATAAATACAAAATTCCATGAGTCATCTACCAGTTTTAGTAAAGACGGAGAAACTGTATATTTTTCAAGAAACAACTACACCAACAACAAATTAGGAACGAGTAAAAAGGGGGTTGTACTCCTAAAATTATATAAGGCCACCCTAGAAGACGGAATATGGACTGATATCGTAGAATTACCTTTTTCTAGTGACGAATATTCTGTGTCTCATCCTTCCTTAAGCGCTGATGGGACGAAACTTTATTTTGCCAGTGACATGCCAGGTACTTTGGGGCAATCTGACCTGTTTGTGGTAGATGTATTAGGAGGTGGAAAATATGGCGAACCAAAAAACTTAGGAGGTAACATAAATACAGAAGGCAGAGAGACTTTTCCTTATATCAGTGACAGTGGAAGACTATACTTTTCTAGTGATGGTCATGTAGGTCTAGGCGGATTAGATATTTTTGTTTCTGTACCTAATGAATCTGGTTTTTCTGATGCTTTTAATATTGGTAAACCTGTAAATAGCTCTAAAGACGACTTTACCTTTGTATTAAATGAAGATACCAAAATAGGGTATTTTGCTAGTAACAGAAAAGGAGGTAAAGGTAATGATGACATCTACAGTTTTAAGCAAGTCGAAGAACTGATCACTTCTTGCATGCAATATATAGATGGCACAATCACAGATAGTGTAACTGGCGAACCACTTATAAGAACAGACGTTATAGTATTGGATAATAGTGGTAACATATTATATCAAGCTGTTTCTGATCTAAAAGGAAAATACAAAATCAAAGTACCTTGTGATACATCATATGTGATACGAGCACAGCTCGAAAATTTCATCCCTAAAGAAGTTACATTAGAAACTACAGATGTTTTTGAATTTATTCATAATCTACCAATTTCATTAACAAATATAGATTCAGAAAAAGTATTATCCTCTACAGTAGAGGTTACTGTTGGTGATGATCTGGGAAAAATTTTACAATTAGAACCTATTTATTTTGGGTTGGATGATTATGAAATTAGCCCAAAAGCCGAAGTCGAGCTTCAAAAAATAATTTCTGCAATGAACAAGTATCCCAAATTAAAAATTGAAGTTCGCTCACATACTGATAGTAGATCCAGTCATTGGTACAACAAAAAGTTAAGTGTAAAAAGAATGAGAGCCACAATAAGGTATATCGTGCGAAAAGGCAATGTTGATTGGCGACGCATACCTGGTAAAGCATATGGAGAAAGAAGATTGATTAATAAATGTGCCGATGGAGTCGATTGCACAGAAGAAGAGCATCAGGAAAACAGAAGAAGTGAGTTTATTATCATGAAAATATAATCTTCTCGTGGAAATCTGGTCTAATAAAACACACTAAAGAATAGTTTATACTTTATATTTTTCAAAATAGATTTTAGCTCTGGCATTTACTCTTGGAGCCAGTAATAATCCAGAAATCACTGTAGGGATTGCCATTATAGCAAAAGCGCTATCAATAAGATTAATCGCAAATTCTATTTTTACTACTGCGGCAATTATAATCGATACTATGTATAAGTAATTATAATATTTACCATACTTCGGCTTGGTTAAAAAGCTTAAACATGTAGTACCATAATGAGAATATGAAAACAATGTTGAAAGTCCAAACACCAAAACCATAATAACCACTACAATATCCCCCAATCCATATGGCAAAACAGAATTAAAAGCTTCTAAAGTAAGGGATATGCCATTACCATTAGAGTTTTGCCATACTCCTGTAGAAAGTATTGCCAAAGCAGTTAATGTGCATACCAGTAATGTATCTATTGCCGGACCAATCATTGCCACTAATCCTTCTCGAATAGGCTCATTGGTTTTTGCTGTACCATGCATCATAGGAGCGGTTCCTATACCTGCCTCGTTAGAAAATGCAGCTCTTTTTACTCCTGTTTTAATCAAATACCCTAAAGCTCCTCCTGCAGCTGCTTTTCCAGAAAATGCATCAGAAAAAATTAGCATAAACATATCTGGTATTTTTTCTATTTGTAATACCAAAATAGTAATCACAGTAATAAAATATAGCACTACCATAAAAGGAACCAATCTACTGGCCACAACCCCAATTCTTTTTATTCCTCCCATAATGACCAGCGAAGCAAACCCCGCTAAGACAATCCCGATATACCATTTATAACCATCATCCCAATCTAAAACATCTACTAATGTTTGAGTTAGTTGATTTGCAGTAAACGCAGGTAATGTACCGACCAATCCTGCCAAGGCAAAAAGTATGGCCAAGGGTTTCCATTGGGTTCCCAGGCCGTTAGTGATTACATACATAGGACCACTAAGTAAAGCCCTTTTATCATCTTCTGATCGATACATTACCGCTAGTGAACAGGTATAAAACTTGGTTGCCATACCGATTAAAGCACTGATCCACATCCAGAACACAGCCCCTGGGCCACCTGCAACAATTGCTACCGCTACACCACTTATATTACCCATACCTACTGTAGCTGCAATTGCAGAAGATAATGCCTGAAAATGACTAAGCTGGCCAGGCGCATGCTCATTATCATATTTACCTCGCAACACATCGATCGCATGTTTGAAATAGAAAAAAGGTGTAAATCTAGAATAGATAAGAAAAAATATTCCTCCACCAATAAGCAATACCAATAAAGGCCAGTCCCATACCCAGGAGCTAAAATCAGCAATAAAGTCTTCTATTATTTTAAACATAAACAATAAGGATAGTGGTTATAAATGTAGTGACAAAAATTAGATATGATGCCTTCAATCTAAAAATTACAGCATCTACGCTCTTATAAATCTGGGTTTATCAACACCACGATCATACATAATAATACTTCCCGCTACAGCCACATTAATGCTTAATTCGGATTTAAATTTAACTAAAAACTGTGATTTTTCGATAGCTATTTTAGATAATCCATGATCCTCGGCTCCTAGTAAATACACACAGCGTTTTGGGTGGCTAAACGTCTCTAGAGATTGTGCATTATCTGTTAGCTCTACTCCTACCAACATTGCTCCTTTAGGTAGGTGTTGGTAAAAATCCTCAAAAGTATCGTAATGAAAATACGGCATGGCCTTTACCGCATTATGAGTATCACTGGCTTGTTTTGCATATCGATTACCTATCGTAAAAATAAAACTAGCTCCCATATTTTGTGCAGAACGCCATAATACGCCAAGGTTCTCTGGTGTTTTACCATTTTGAATACCGATCCCAAAAAATTCATTCTCGAAATTATCAATCATAAGGCAAAAATAGAAAAACTGAGATATAGTTCTGGGAACACAACTTAAAAACAAATTTAATTCTATTATACAATCTCGATTAACTACTACTATATTTTAGGTAAGCATTTTTTAGTTTGGTATCGTACTTATTCTTCTTATAGCCTGATCCGTTATACCCTTCGGCAAATCTTGCCCAGTTCTTTTCTATTATCCAATCCAGTAATTTTTTACCTTTAAAAGATGTAGCTTCTATAAATTTACCAAAAGCCTTAAGGTGTTCTCTTTCATGATCATACATTTCTGAAACAAAATGGTCTATAGAAGAAAAACCTAAGTTCGCATAATGAAATCCCATGATTTGAAAAGCCCCCCATGATGCCGAACTATATGCTGCTTCATGAAAAGCTGGGTCATCAGACATCCCAGCAGCTTTTTCTAAACGATCATACTCTCCAGCCCCGCCTTTATAATGTACTTTTGTCCATTTCTCATATAGCACATTTTTAGTATATTCTGAAACATATTGAGATGGGGTTATTCCTCGTTTCTCTAATTCTTTCCAAAAAATATGGCCTTCAAACAAAATTCTGGGTCTACCAGATACCAAAAAGCCTTTTCCATTACTTTCTATTTCATTAACTGCTTTTACCATTGCTAATTCTAACCCAAATAGATCTGCAAAATCCTCGATATCTTGTTCAGACAAGAGCTTATCGTTAAATGCAATAAAGTCATTTTTTACTTCAATAAGTTTAGACCAGGTTTTAAGCCCAACAATACCATCTATCACAAGGTTATGCTTGGCCTGAAAATCTCTGACAGCTGTATCTGTATCTTTCCCAAAAAAATTAGACACATATACTTGATATCCCAGTGTGGTTAAAATTTCTTCCAAAAAATGAACATCCTGTCCGTTCGAACGATACCGTATTGTTTTCATTTGTTTATATTTTATAGATTTTTCTGTATTGAGTCAACTTCTATTTAAAACAGAAGGTAAGTATCAAATAGTCTATAACTAAACGCAAAATTCTCTAAACATGTTTAGCAAAAACTGAATATCTGGAATATTGATTTTTATTTTCTCTAACTATTAATAGATAGACATGCACATCTTTGTTTGATCATAAGAGATGATCTATATTAAAAAGATGTCTAACATCTAAATTTTGTAAGGGTAATTCTTGTGAAGATACAAAAAAAACAGCACCTTAAAGCTAATTTTAGCTTCATGATTTCGTCACATTATCAAACACTTATATCTAATCTCGAAGTAAATGGCGTAAATCAAAAGCAGTAAAAATTTTATAAAACCTGAAAAGATAAATTCATTAAATAATTAACCATACAGCTTACTAAAACACTCTTGTCTCTTATCTTATAAAGTATTAGAATATAAAATCACTAAGGGATGGCTTTATGTTACAAAAAACGAATTCTAGTTGAATCATTACGAATACTAAAAGCACATCCTCAAGAATAAGATAAGGAATTACTTTTATATAAAATAGCCAACCTCAAAATAAGCTGTTATGAAAAATGTTGCCATAATCATTATTCTATTTCAAAGTTTTCAAGGTATCCATGCACAAAAAGTTTTTGCCGATACTCAAGAGTTTTTGGTTACTACCGAAATTATGGACCGTGGAGAAAAACACCCCTCATATGTTATTAATCTGGTTCGTTCGGGAGAAGAAAATTTAGATAAAATATCTACTCTTACGATTGAAGACACAGAGCTTTTTGAGGATATCTTTATAACTACCTTAGAGAACCCTGGACTAGAAGGGATCTCTAAGGTAATTAAGATGGAAGTCGAGTATCTAGCATGTTGTGCTCATGTAGAAGCATATTACTACATGCTTAAAGAAGATAACACAATTGTAGCATTGCCTGAACTTAAAAATGTGTATTGTGAAAATTCTGATACCGATTTTCAATACATATTTCCAAATCAGGAATACGGCATAAAAGATAACATATTACAAACACAAACATTTTATCAAACAACAACAACTAATACTAAATATGTAAACTTAAAACAAAGTTTTACCTGGAAAGATGGCATTGTTGAAGATTCAAAAACAAATGCTATCACAGGGTACTAATTATTAATCCTAACAGTAATCTCAATCTAATAAACAAAAAGGGGGAAACTTTTGTTTATTATACCGACACGCCTTAACCGGTGGTGTCGGTTTTTTTTTACATTTAAATCAATTATATCCCAGAAAAAAGCAGTTTGATTATATTTGTTACCAACCAGACAAATCTCTTGTGAACTTAAACTATAAATACATCTATCTTGTTTCTTTCCTGGTATTGAATATTATCGGCTCATTATCAGCACAAAACAATCAACTTAGAGCATATACTCTAGAAGATGGACTACCTCAATCACAAGTCTATGATATTGTACAAGATAAAATAGGATACTTATGGTTAGGCACTCAAGGAGGAGGGCTCTCTAGATTTAATGGCGAAGAGTTTAAAACCTGGAATGAAAATGATGGATTACAATCAAACTATATTCATTCTCTTGCCTTTGTAAATGACAGTCTTTTTATCGGTACAAAAAATGGGCTTAGTATCAAGATCAAGAATAAATTCACTAACATTGAAGGACCCCGAATTAACAAAATATGTTTGATAGGCAACAAGACTTATCTGGCCACCAATATTGGCATTTATGAATATCGAAAAAATCTGGGGTTAATTAAGATTAATCTTAATCCAAAAATCAATACCAGTATTATTAATGATATTGTTTTTGATGGTAAGCTATTTTGGGTTGCAACCAATAAAGGGCTTTGGAAACTAAATCACATTAAACAAGGTACAAGAATCATAGAAAGACATAGCGCATATGATTTTACAGCGGCAATCTTTCATAATAACAAAGTATTTGCTGCTGCTTTTAATCAAGGGATTTTAGTACTAAACACAAATGCAAAAACATATGGTAACCAATGGATTCAAAAACCAGTTCGGGTAACAAATATTTCAATACATAGTAATAATGAGTTATGGTTTGCTACAGATAATGACGGAATTACCATACTGGACTTTGAAACGCATACTCTAAAAAAGAAAATTAATCGAAAAAATGGCCTATCTGTTTCACACACCCGAAAAAGTATTTTAGATCTTCAATCTAATATATGGATTGCTACATCTGGTGGAGGGTTTTATAAATATTTTCAGAATAATTTTACACACTATGACCAAAACACTGGACTAAAAGGTAATCGTGTATATGCTGTTCATAATGCAAAAAATGGTATTTGGACATCTAATTCAGAAGCAGGAATGGTAAAAATCGATTCTGCCGGGATTCATCATATACCTCAGGAAGAACGTTTATCTGATGTAAAAATCAAAACCATAACCAGTGATAACTCCGGAAACATTTGGGCTGGTACAGAAGGTAAAGGGATTCTCTTTAAAGAGATCATGCAAGTTGACAGTATTGTTGTAGATACTACTAATAGCAAAGAATTAGATGAAGATCCAATTATAACTACAGATACGATTACAATTACAGTTAGTAAAAATCACATTATTGACAGAGACAAAGGCTTATTATCAGATTGGATAAGAACTATACAAGTAATAGACAATACTGTTTGGGTTGCCTCATATTCTGCTGGGGTCTCCAGATTTATATACGACCCAAAAAAGAAACGAATAAGGTCTTTAAAGAAATTTACCCGAAAAAGTGGTATTGAAGATTTGCAAATAAGGGACATGAAAAAAGATTCTCTTGGCAAAATCTGGTATGCTACTCAAAATGGGCATCTAGGGTATATTGAAAAAAATAAAGTTACGCACTTAGGCAATGTTTTAAACCAAAAGACGGCAATTAGCACATTACTTTTTCACAAAAACATATTATACCTCGGGACAGCAGGAAGAGGGATTTGGTGGTCTGATCTTGATAAGAAGATCACATTCAAAAAATTAAAAGGAAGAAAAAAACCCTATTCAGACAATATTTATCAAATGATATTTGATGACAAAAACAATCTATGGGCAGGGAGTGAACGAGGAGTTGATAGAATTGAGCTAAATCAATCAAATGATATTGTAGATGTTTTTCATTTTGGAAGAAATGATGGCTTCTTAGGGATTGAAACCTGTCTTAATGCTGTTACCAAAGATGATCATGGCAATCTATGGTTTGGAGCAATATATGGGCTAACCAAATATCAACCAACAGAAACTACTAAAGCTACAATCAAGCCTAGTATACATTTTGAAGACGTAGAAGTTGCTTATCGCAGTGTTGATTCTATACAGTTGGGAGCTTGGGTAAATAACAAAAGTGTTCTTAAACTGAAGCCAAATCAAACAGAATTATCATTTAGCTATAAAACTATTGATCTTGATCATCCTAATGATGTAGAATATCGATGGAGGTTGAACAATTCTGAATGGAGCCCCTGGTCATCAGATCACAAACAAAATCTTGCCGGATTGGCATATGGACCACATTACTTTTCTGCACAATCCCGAAATTATAGATGGGAAGAAAGTGATCCTATTATGTTTCGCTTTTTTATTGATAGTCCTATCTATGAAAAAGCCTGGTTTCAATTAACTGTATTAGTAATAATTGTATTGATTTTAGGTGGATATGCATTATCTTACATCCGAAGAGTGAAACAAAAAAACCGGGAAGAACGTAATCGTCTACAAATGCAAAATCACTTACTATCATTAGAACAAAAAGCATTGCGTTTACAAATGAATCCTCATTTCATATTTAATGCATTAAATGGTATAAAAGCGATGGGAACCAACAATCCCAATCGTATGAATACTACTATAAATACATTTGCCACTTTATTAAGAGAAACTCTATACAACTCTAGAAAAGATCATATAACCCTAGATCAGGAAATACAGACCTTAAAACATTATATTGAAATAGAACAATTAATGGCCAGCAAACCATTTGTATATGATATTTCTATAGATTCTGATTTTGACCCCGAAGAAATTCTTATTCCGCCCATGTTAATCCAACCCTTTGTAGAAAATGCGGTTAGGCATGGTATTTTAAAAGGAAGCAGAGATGGTGAGTTAAAAGTATTATTTCATACTAGCGAAGAACACTTACACTGTACTATATTAGATAATGGGCAAGGTATTTTTCAATCACAAAAGAACAAAACCAATACAGATCATCAATCTATGGCACTTACAGTGACCCGAGAGCGACTTGAATCAATTTCGGGAAAGGATTCCCTACATATAAAAGAAATCCTCTTAAACGGCAATTCTGTGGCAGGAACAGAGATTACATTTAAAATACCATTACAAACCGACTATTAAAACAATTATGCTTACAGCAATTATCGTAGAAGACATGCCTGATGCACTTCAGCTTTTAAAAAGTGACCTAAAAGCGAATCATCCAGAAATAAAAGTAGTTGATACTGCCCAAAGTGTAGTTGAGGCAGCAAAATCATTACGCAATACACAACCTGATATTCTTTTTTTAGATATTATGCTGGGCGATGGCACTGGATTTGACATATTAGAAATATTTCCCGACCTAAAATCAAAGATCATTTTTGTTACAGCCAGTGACGAGTTTGCTATCAGAGCTTTTAAATTTGCAGCTATTGATTATGTCTTAAAACCATATTCAAATGAAGAATTAGCTCAAGCTATTGCCCGAGCAAAAGAACAGATTCAACCCAACAAAGAACGTCTTAACATCCTAAAAGACACATTATCTGCCCCAGAGCAAAAACCAGACAAAATTTCACTACATACTCTCGATAAAATCATCATCGTAAATTTGGATGATATTATTCGTTGCGAATCTGATAGTAATAACACCATTTTCTATCTTCAGGATGGACAGAAAATTTTTGTAACCAAGACATTGAAATATTTTTCTGACATGCTCAAGAACTATCAATTTTTGCGAGTACACCAAAGTCACCTTGTTAACTTACAATGTATTAGCGCCTTTATCAAAACTGACGGAGGGTATCTTATGCTAAAAAACGGAGAAAATATCCCCGTTTCGGTACGAAAAAAAATAGAAGTAATGGAAATTCTAGATCGTTTACATAGATAATCTAGTTTGTATAATTTTTATAACAGCCCTTCAAGGTTTTAAAACCTTGAAGGGCTGTCTTATTATTTTGATATCTGTTAGGTCATAAAAAAATTCGATGGTTTCTCACTCTTTTGCGCTCACCTTTACCAGAAAATCTTTATTTCTTCCATCAAAACCTTCGATTAAAATTTCAGAATCAGAAAGAGGTAGGATTTTATCGGTTTCAAAATGCTCCATTTCTATACCTTTAATATCCCGAGTATTAAACAATGCTTCTTTTTTGACCTCACCAGTCTTATCATTAATAATATAAGTGGTAAAATACCCTCCTTGCCCATCTGTATGTTGATGAGGAACTTTATCTTCTGGCAAGTTTAAGTTTTTTACATTATCCAGATATAATAAATAATGATGATCTCCTGCAAACATATGAGTATATGACATAGATCTTTTTTGTTTTACTCCTCTCTGTCTTTTAGGCAACTTATGCATCCAGGCCAATGTTCCATCTGCGTTTATTTTAACAGTTAAGATATCTTTATAATGATAAGATAAGCCTCTTAATACCATCACGGCAGCATCTTCATCAAAAACATCAATCCTCTTCCTTTTCATCATTTTTGGAACATTGTGAAACCTATAATCTTCTGATTTTTGCAAAATATACCGTTGTTCTCCTAGAATTAAAAAACTACCGTCTTTATTTAAAACAATAGCATTAAGTTTTAATAAGTAAAAAGGTGGCTTTAGATCTTCTTCCTCTTTTTTTTCTTTTATATTCTTTTTCTCACCTTGGGAAGAATGTTTCGTCAACATCTCAATAGGAAAATCATAGCTTTTAAAATCACGTACCCCTCCTTCTTTGGTAAGATTGACCGTAAAAACACCTGTAGGCTGTCCTATTACATTTTCATAAAATACTAATGATACTCTTTTCATCCCTTGGTCTGGATTTTTACAGGTTCCGCCGATAATAATATCCCCTTTTGCGTTTTCATAAAGAGCTGCTTCATCAATAAATTTATCTCCTATATCTATTTCATTTTTAATAATTGTATTGGTGTTCTTTTGTACCTTAAATAATTCTAAATGGTAATTTGCATTTTTTTCTTTCTTTTTTTTCTCATCTGTACTATCGTCCTCATATACAGTAGCCAGCATATAAAAATTACCTTCTCTATCAATGGTATAATCGCCATTATTCATTTTCTTCTCTGTATAGGGCATTTCTACAACCTGATTCCACTCTAGTTTTAGATCAGCATCAAAAACATGCATCGCAATGCGATCAAAACTCTTCTTATCACTTCTAAATTTAGGTTTCAACCTATATTTAACTAATAATTTTTGTTTATCAAATGATTTTTTAAAGAAATACTTCCCTCCAAATGCTGCCCCCATTTTTAATGGTTTCGAACCCGAAAGTTTATGCCTAACGATAACTATTTTACCTTGCTGGCTCAAAAAAGTATAAGGATCTCCTACGGTTAAATCATCTAGCGAAATGGGTACCGCCATCAAGGATTCTATTTTTTCTTTCCCGTTCCAGGCTTCATAGAAAAATACAGCTTTATCACCCATCTGTATGATTTCTTTGTTTCCGCCTTTACCCTTCATAAATTTTTTCACATTGATCCTTTTAATTTCCTTTAGGGTTTTTGGATCCAATTTCTGAATAACCAAATCTGATTTTTGAGTATTGATGGCCACAACATAATCCTTGTGTTTAAAAAACACCTTCATGTGCCCATCTGTTTCTTCATATTTCTCCCCAACTTCAACGACAAAGTTATCAGAGAGTTTAGGGTCTTGTGAGAACACATTAATTGTAATAAATAGTAATAAGAGTAAACATCTGTTTTTCATTGTAATTCAATTTTTCGCAAACATAGTTATCCTCTCTTACAACATTAAGTCTAAGATATATTTTGTGATGAATCGCCTGTAATTAGTGACGGTTTTTGTATTAAAAACTACTTGGGCAGTGTATTTTTATCATCTAAGATTTCGGCTTCGGTTTCCATATCTATCATATGGGCAACCGTTTTAATTAATCTATTATGTTTGGTAACAAAAGGATTTGTTTCATCCCACACATAACCCGCTAAAACCGCACATATTTGTCGTTTAATTTGTGGATTTTCTGGTTGGTGGAAAAATAACTTTTGAAGATTTCCTGTATACCATTCTTTTACATAAGATGAAAAAACATGAACACCTCCTTTAATATACCCAGTATATTCTTGCTCCCAATCTACAGCTTCATCTTGCAACTCTTTAGCGACAAGTTTTGCCGCTAACAATGCAGATTCGGTAGCAAATGTAACTCCAGAAGAAAACACAGGATCTAAAAACTCTGCACTATTTCCTGTTAACACATATCCTTTGCCGTACAATTGTTTTACAGATTTTGAATAATTTTTAATTGATATAGGATCAAACATAAAATCAACATTCTTAAAACGCTCATAGAAATAATCCGAACGCTGTAACATTTGTGTTAATTTCTCTGTAGCATTACCTTCAAATGAATCTAGAAACTCTGTTGGCCCTACATAACCTATACTAGTAACCCCATTAGAAAAAGGAATCACCCATAACCAGGTTTCTGTATCTATCACATCAAATGTAATCAATGTCCCTTCGCCTCCTTCGGGTCTATTAATATCCTGAACATGCGTAAAAATCGAAGAGTGTTTTGGCAACTCAGATGGCTGTTCTAAGTCTAAAAGTCTGGGCAGTACTCTTCCATAACCACTAGAATCTATAACATACTTTGCAGTAATAACACGATGTTTCCCTTCTTTATCCTTTATCGTAGTTTTTGAAATTTTCCCTTCAAAATCTACAGCAACGACTTCTTCTTCAAAACAGATATCTACACCTCTATTAATAAGTTCTTTTGTAAGAGCCAAATCAAAATCTGCACGAGGCACTTGCCATGTCCAATCCCAACCTTCTGTATGCTTTTTACTAAAATCAAAATTACAAACCTTCTCTCCTTTAATAAATCGTGCTCCTGATTTCACTTCGAACTCACATTCTTTTAGGCAATCTAATAGTCCTACTTCTTCAAAATGATCCATACATCTTGGCAAAAGACTTTCTCCGATCACAAATCTTGGAAAAAGGCTCTTTTCAACAACTTTCACATTATAACCATTATTATGTAAATAAGAGGCTGCAACACATCCCGAAGGCCCTGCTCCTACTACTAAAACATCAATATTTTCATCATTCATAGCACTATTGTACTTATTAATTCCTTAATTATTATAAATTTGCAAACCAAAATAACTGTTTTATTTTTGGTTATTAAAATATTATTCATTAAAATTTTGAGCAAAATATAGATGCTAACACTAAAAGGGAAAATAGAAATACAGGACTTTTTTGACATTATATTTAAAGAAGAATCGATTGCAATAGACGAAAGTGTTCTAGCAACTGTAGAAGAAAGTTTTAATTTTTTAAAAGAATTTTCTGAAAATAAAATCATTTATGGTGTAAATACTGGTTTTGGGCCAATGGCACAATACAAAATAAACGATAAAGAAAGAAATCAACTACAATACAATTTAATAAGAAGTCATGCTTCGGGAACAGGAAATCCAATTCCTCCCATGTATGTAAAAGCAGCTATGTTAGCGCGTTTAAACACCCTGTGCCTAGGGTATTCTGGTGTTCATAAATCTGTTGTAGATGTTATGACTTCTTTGATTAATAAAGATATTACTCCTCTTATTTATGAACATGGTGGTGTTGGTGCTAGTGGAGATTTGGTTCAATTAGCACATTTAGCCTTAACTCTTATTGGCGAAGGAGAAGTGTTTCATGAAGGAGAACAAAAAAACACTAAAGAAGTTTTTGAACAAGAAAATATCAATCCCATTACGATTGCTTTACGAGAAGGACTTGGCTTAATGAACGGTACATCTGTGATGACTGGAGTGGGGTTAGTAAATACGATTTATACCAGAAGACTATTAAACTGGATGATTACGGCTTCATGTGCAATTAATGAAATTGTAAAAGCGTATGATGACCATTTATCACAAGAATTAAATCATGCAAAAAAGCATGTAGGACAGCAACAAATTGCTAAGCAAATGCGAGAGCATTTAGAAAGTAGTTCTTTAATCAGAAAAAGAGAAGAGTATCTATATACCGATCAAACTGAAGTAACTGTTTTTAAAGAGAAGGTTCAGGAATACTATTCATTACGTTGTGTTCCTCAAATATTAGGCCCGGTTTTAGACACTTTAAACAATATTGAAAAAATCCTAATAGAAGAAGTTAACTCTGCTAATGATAATCCTATTATCGATGTTAAAGAAAAACACGTATATCATGGAGGTAATTTTCATGGAGACTATGTTTCTTTAGAAATGGATAAGTTAAAAATTGTGGTTACCAAATTATCGATGTTGGCAGAACGTCAATTAAATTACTTATTAAATTCTAAATTAAACGATATACTTCCTCCTTTTGTAAATCTTGCTAAACTAGGCTTAAACTTTGGAATGCAAGGAGTACAATTTACAGCTACATCTACTACAGCAGAAAACCAAATGCTATCAAACCCGATGTATGTGCATAGTATCCCTAATAATAATGACAATCAAGATATTGTAAGTATGGGAACAAATGCTGCCCTGATTACAAAAAAGGTTATAGAAAATGCTTTTGAAGTTGTTGCGATAGAACTAATAACTGTTGTTCAGGCAATAGAATATTTAGATGTAAAAGATCAAGTTTCTACGAATACAAAAAAGATGTATGATGCTATACGAAATATAGTTCCTATATTTACAGAAGATGTTGTTATGTACCCCTATGTGAATCAAGTAAAAGATTTTATTATTAATAATGAAACCATAGAAGCGTGATGAAAACTAAACATTTTTTAATTTTTGTAATTTCTCTTTGTTCGCTAGTAGGATCTGCTCAAGAACTAGCATTAGCAAAATTTGACGGTAAATTTGGTTATCTTACAAAATCAGGTGACTGGCAAATACCCGCAACATTAGATGTTGCAAAAAACTTTTCTGAAGATCTAGCTGCTGCAAGAAAAGGTAAACTATGGGGATTTATAAATAGAAAAGGAGAATGGGTTATTGAGCCTGGTTTCGATAAAGTTAAAGCTTTTAGTTCTGGTATAGCTGTCGTTTTAAAAAGTAAAGAATGGTTTTATATCAATACCAAAGGAGAGAAAATCCTTACCAATGTTGATTCTGACAAAATTTATGATTTCAAAGACGGTTTTGCTATCGTACGAAAAGAAGATAAAGTAGGTTTTATCAATACCAAAGGAGAGACTACAGTAGCTCCAAAATTTTCGAAAGCATTCAATTTTAGAAATGGATATGCAAAAGTAAGAGAGGGTGAAAAATGGGGATTAATTGATCCTTCTGGTAATTATTTTGTAAAAACAACCTATGATGGCGTGAGCAATGTCTATCACAATATAATTGTAGCTACTAAAGGCCTTCGTCATGGATTGATTATTAAAGGAGAGTTTAAAGAAGTATCAGGAGCTCAAAAAATATGGGATTTCTCTGTAAATGGAGAATATACTTATGCCAAAAAAAATGATAAAATTGGATTTATCAATAAAAATGGAGAATGGATAATTGAGCCCGCATATGATAAAGTAAGAGCTTTTAATAATGGATTAGCACCTGTATTAAAAGATGGTAAATGGGGATATATTAACGTTAGTGGCGAAACTGTAATTCCTTTTAAATTCAGAGATGCAGAAATATTTAGTGCTGATGGACTAGCTCCTGTTAAAACTAAAAAACTTTGGGGATTCGTAAATACAAAAGGAGAACTCATTATAGAAGAAAAATATGAAATTACTGCTGGTGGTTTTTCTGTTTTTAAAAAAAATGCACAAAAAGGTTTTGTAAATGGCTTAGCAAGAGTTAAACAAAAAAAATCTTGGTGTTATCTAAACACTAAAGGAGAAATACTTAAAAACTTGTGGTTTGAAAATTTAGAATTATTTAATTAATACTTATTAATCTTTATCTAAAATCGATTGAAATAACTATTACATCTTACAAATAAATGAAGTGTGCTTTAATAACAGGTGGCTCGAGGGGAATTGGAAAAGCAATTTGCATACAACTCGCTAAAGACACCGATTATCATATATTAATTAATTACAATAGTAACGAAACTGCTGCAAAGCAAACTCTTACAGAAATAGAAGCCAATGGCGGAACTGCAGAAATTATTCAATTTAATGTAGTTGATGCTGATCAGGTAAAAACAAAACTAGATACTTGGCAAGAGAATAATAAAGACGCTATAATTGAAGTCATCATAAATAATGCGGGAATCACAAAGGACAACCTATTCATGTGGATGACCCAAAATGATTGGCAAAATGTTATTAACACCTCTCTTGATGGTTTTTATAATGTAACAAATCATTTAATTCAAAAATTATTACGAAACAGATATGGTAGAATTATAAATATTGCTTCTGTATCTGGAGTTAAGGGAACAGCTGGACAAACTAATTATTCTGCCGCTAAAGGTGCTATAATCGGAGCTACAAAAGCTCTTGCACAAGAAATAGCAAAAAGAAATATCACAGTAAATGCTGTTGCTCCGGGGTTTATTAGAACCGACATGACCAATGAGTTAGATGAAAAAGAACTTAAAAAGTTAATTCCAGCCAATAGATTTGGAGAAGCCGAAGAAGTAGCGCATATCGTATCGTTTTTAGCCTCCAAAAAAGCTTCATATATTACAGGTGAAGTGATTAATATAAACGGCGGAATTTACTCGTAAATTAATTCTGAATATATGAGAAGAGTTGTAATCACGGGAATGGGTATATATTCTTGTATTGGTAAAAACCTCGAAGAAGTAAAAACATCATTATACAACGGGACATCTGGAATTGTTTTTGATGAAAAAAGAAAAGAATTCGGATATCGTTCTTGTTTAACAGGAATGGTAGCAGAACCAGAATTAAATAAATTACTTTCCCGAAGACAGCGTATTAGTCTAGGGCAAGAAGGAACATACGCTTATATAGCTACACTCGAAGCTTTAAAAAATGCGAATATAGATCAGTCTTTCCTTGATCAAAATGAAGTTGGTATCCTTTATGGGAATGATAGTACTGCGCAATCGGTTATTGAATCTGTAGAAAAGATTAGAGAAAAAAAAGATACCACATTAGTAGGTTCAGGAGCAATTTTTAGAGGAATGAACTCTTCTGTAACTATGAATCTCTCTACAATTTTTAAACTTAGAGGAATAAACTTTACTATTAGTGCAGCATGTGCCAGTGGATCCCATGCTATCGGAATGGCATATCAGTTTATAAAAAGCGGATTACAAGACTGTATTGTTTGCGGAGGAGCTCAGGAAATAAACCAGCTTGCCATGGGAAGTTTTGATGGTTTAGGAGTATTCTCTACAAATACAGAACATCCAGAAAAAGCCTCTCGACCATTTGATACTAATCGTGATGGATTGGTTCCAAGTGGTGGATCTGCCACACTTATCGTAGAAAGTTATGAATCCGCAATCAAAAGAGGAGCAACAATTCTTGGAGAAATTATAGGATATGGGTTTTCTTCAAATGGTGAACACATTTCTACTCCTAACGTTGATGGCCCGTCAAGAGCTATGAAAAAAGCACTCCTGCAAGCAGATATTGAAACATCGGCTATAGATTATGTAAATGCCCATGCAACCTCAACCCCTGTTGGAGATGCCAATGAAGCAAAAGCGATCTATAATGTTTTTGGAAAAAACGGACCACATGTAAGCTCTACAAAATCAATGACAGGGCACGAATGTTGGATGGCAGGAGCTAGTGAAGTCATCTATTCTATGCTCATGATGCAACATTCTTTTATTGCACCAAATATAAATTTGGAGCAGCCAGATGAAGATGCAGCCAAACTAAATTTGGTTAATAAAACTCTAGATAAAAAAATTGATGTATTTTTGTCTAATTCTTTTGGATTTGGGGGAACAAATTCCGCATTAATAATAAAAAAATTTAATAAATAGAATATGGATAAAGAAGTTATTATTGAAAAGATAAACGACTTTCTTATTGATGAGTTTGAAGTAGAAGAGGAAAATATTTCTCCAGAAGCAAACTTAAAAGAGACTCTTGAGCTAGATAGCTTAGATTTTGTTGATCTTGTAGTAGCTGTAGAATCCAATTTTGGTGTAAAATTAATAGGCGAAGATTTTATAAATGTTGTAACACTTCAAAATTTTTACGATCTTATAGAGAATAAAATAAAATCGCTATAAACATTTATGACTACTGAATGGAAAGGAAAGTCCAGAGGTACAGTATTTGGGTATAAAATATTTGTTTTCTTTATTAAAAAAGTTGGCTTAGGCTCTGCCTATTTTATTTTATACTTTGTTGCTGTATATTTTTGTTTTTTTGCCTTATCTAGTAGTAGATCTATATATTACTATTTAAATAAGAGACTTAAATACCCTAGATTTAAGAGTATTTTAAAAATATTCCAAAGCTATTATGTTTTTGGCCAGACTATTATTGATAAAGTAGCTATATCATCAGGCCTTAGAAACAAATTCACTTATGAGTTTGATGGCGTAGAACTCATAAACGAAACCTTGAAGGAAAAAAAAGGAGGTATTCTTATTAGTGCACATCTTGGTAATTTTGAGATTGCTGAACATTTTTTTGGTGAGTTAGAGGAAAATGCTGCAATTAGTCTTTTAACTACAGACATAGAACATACTGCAATTAAGAACTATCTTGATAGTGTGACCTCTAAATCTAATATTAAATTTATTTTCATCAAAGAAGATCTTTCTCATATCTTTCAAATTAATGCCGCTTTGGCTAGAAATGAAATTGTATGCATTACAGGAGACCGTTATTTTGAAGGTTCTAAATATTTAACACAAGATTTATTGGGGCAAGAAGCCAAGTTCCCTTCTGGACCTTTTATGCTAGCCTCTAGATTAAAAGTACCTGTACTTTTTGTGTATGTTATGAAAGAAACGAATACACATTACCACCTTTATGCCAGAAAAGCTAAAGCAAAACATAGGGATGCCAAAGAATTACTAAAAGAATACACAGAAAGCTTAAAATGGATGTTAGACAAGTATCCATTACAATGGTTTAACTATTTCGATTTTTGGAATGTAAATAATAAGTAAAATGAAACATGTTTTAGTGATCCATTATTCGCAGTCTGGGCAGTTGACAGAAATTGTTAAAAACATAGCTTTCCCTATGGCTTCTTCTGAAGAAATAAAGGTAACCCATCACAAAATTGAAATGGAAAACCCCTATCCATTTCCATGGAACAAAAAAGCTTTTTTTGGGGTTTTTCCAGAAACATTTCTTCAGGTACCAGAAAAAACAAAACCTCTTCCTGAAGAAATAACAAATCAAAAATATGATCTGGTAATACTAGGTTATCAAATTTGGTATCTAACTCCATCGCTACCTACCACTTCGTTTTTAAACACTGCAGAGGCCAAAAAAATTCTATCAGGAACACCTGTAATAACCGTAATAGGATGCAGGAATATGTGGATTATGGCGCAGGAAAAAATGAAGAAAAAATTAAACCAACTAAATGCAAACTTAGTTGGACATATTGTTCTTACAGATCGCCATCTCAACCATATTAGCCTCATTACAATTTCGCATTGGATGTTTTCTGGAAAAAAAGGAAACTATTTGGGTGTTTTCCCTAAGCCTGGGGTCTCTCAAAAAGATATTGATGAATCGGTAAAATTTGGACATGTAATTTCAAAACACATAGCCAAAAACAATTATGATACGCTGCAAAATGATCTTTTGCTCGAAAAAGCAGTAAAAATTAAGCCCTTTTTAATTATTGTAGATAAGCGCGGGAATATTTTATTTTCAAAATGGGCAAAATTTATTATTGCTAAAGGAAAGAAAAACAGCCAAAAAAGGTTTTTTTGGGAGAAAATGTTTAATAAATATTTATTATTTGCTATTTGGTTTATTGCTCCTATAGTTTTTATTTTATTTTTGTTAACTTATTTATTCTTGATTCCGAAAATTAGAAAAGATAAAAAATATTATTCATCTGTAGAAGTAAAATAGGAAGACGTTAAAATGAAGGAAGTTTATATTACACGAATATCAAAATTTTTACCAAATTCTCCCATTAGTAATGATGAGATGGAAGATAAGCTAGGTGTTATAGATGGGAAGACATCTAAAGGTCGAAGAATTGTATTACGTAATAATAAAATAAAAACCAGATACTATGCAATTGATAATAGCGGAAACATAACACATAATAATGCTCAGCTTGCAAAAGAAGCTGTAGAATTATTATGTGATGATACTTTTAAATCTTCTGATATAGAATTATTATCATGCGGTACTTCTAGCCCTGATCAAATATTACCATCGCACGCAGCTATGGTTCATGGGTTTTTGAAAAACGGAAATATCGAAATTAACTCACCTTCGGGAGCTTGTTGTTCTGGTATGAATGCATTAAAGTATGGCTACCTGGCAATTAAATCAGGACAAAATACCAATGCCGTTTGCACAGGGTCTGAGCGAACATCGTCATGGATGAAATCAGACGTTTTCAAAAATGAAGTAGAGCATTTAAAAAAATTAGACGAAACACCGATTTTGGCCTTTAATAAAGATTTCTTACGCTGGATGTTATCCGATGGTGCCGGCGCGTTTCTTTTAGAAGACCAACCTAATGGAGATCTCCCTTTAAGAATTGAATGGATGGAAGGCTATTCTTATGCACATGAAATAGAAGCATGTATGTATGCAGGAGGGGATAAATTAGATAATGGCTTATTAAAACCCTGGAGTGAATACCCATCAGAAGAATGGGCTCAGAGATCCCTATTTGCAATGAAACAGGATGTAAAACTACTGGGAGAAAATATTCTTACAAAAGGAGTAGATAGTCTAAAAATGGCTCTAGAAAAAAATAAAATAAAGCCTCAAGATATTACCTATTACCTTCCTCATATATCTTCGTATTATTTTAAAGAAAATTTATACCAGGAAATGAAAGATAATGGCGTAGAGATTCCTTGGGAAAATTGGTTTATGAATTTAAGTAATGTAGGAAATGTTGGAGCAGCATCTATCTATATAATGCTCGAAGAGTTAGTTGCTTCTGGAAACCTTAAAAAAGGTGATAAAATATTATTATCAGTTCCCGAAAGCGCAAGATTTTCTTACACATATGCCTGTTTAACTGTATGTTAAGATGAAAAAATTAAACCTACCTATTACAGATATCAAACATTTAATACCACAAAAAGAGCCTTTCGAAATGGTAGACTCTTTGTTAGCCTTTTCGGAGACAAGTGTTTCGTCTTCCTTCAAAATTACAGAAGGTAACCTTTTTCTAAAAGACGATCTATTTTTAGAACCAGGAATTATCGAAAATATGGCGCAAACTGTGGCATTGCACACAGGATATGATTATTTTCTTAGAGACGAACCCGCTCCAACAGGGTATATAGGATCTGTAAAAAAAGTAGAAATTTTTTATCTCCCAAAATTAAATGAGATTATAACTACCAAAGCCGAAATTTTACACGAGTTCATGGGAGTTACTATGGTAAAAATCGAAGTGTTTAACACAGAAAAAGAAGTGATCGCTTCTGGACAAATGAAAACTGTTATTGCTAGCTAGTTAATGGATAAAGTCAAAACATTAGATATCGCTAAATTCCTACCGCATCGCGCTCCTTTTTTAATGGTCGACAAAGTGCTATCTATAGATGACGAACATGTAGCAACCTCATTTAATATAAAATCAGATTGCATTTTTGTTAACGATTCTTTTTTTAGCGAAATAGGTATGGTAGAAAATGCTGCTCAAACCTGTTCTTCGATCGTTGGCAAAAGTTATTTTGAAGACGATGACCTAGAAGGCGAAGGCACCAAACTTATTGGTTTTATTAGTGCAATCAAAAAAGTTGTGGTTTACGGTTGTCCCAAAATAGGAGAAACAATAATTTCTAAAGCTGTTTTAAAATCCCGATTTGACACAGAGCAATATAGCATGTGTACATTAGAATGCACTATTCATGAAACAGATAAAGAATTATTATCTTGTGAAATAAATTTATTTATTCAGGAAATGAAATAATGCTCTTATGAAAGAAAGTGAAGTTCCACAGGACAAAAGTAATTTAGAATCTGCCAATTTTAGAGAGTTATGTTATGCGGTTAATGATAATGGAGAATACATAACAACAAACAGTAGCGGATGGGATCCTAAAACCATAGCATTAAGCAATGCTATACAAGAAATAAATGAACGGGTACAGGATGCGCAGGCCAGGGTTTTAAACAATCAAACAAGCCCAATAGAATATTATATGGAACTACATAAAATGGATATTACCATTTTAGCTAGCTATGTTGGTCTATGGAAATGGCGCGTTAAAAGGCACTTTAAACCAAAAGTGTTTCAAAAGCTATCTCAAAAAATATTACAAAAATACGCTGATGTTTTCGAAATCACCGTAGACCAATTAAAACACATTGAACATGGAAATTAACTTTACGCATCATCAATCTGCACACTGCGAAAATGGTGTTGTGTCTAATTTAATGAAACATAATGGTTTCAATGTTAGTGAACCCTTGGTCTTTGGTATTGGATCAGGTTTGTTATTTTGTTACATCCCATTTTTAATGGTAAATCATGCTCCGGCCCTTACTTATCGGGCAATGCCTGGCTTTATTTTTAAACGATTTGCAAAAAGAGTTGGTATAAAAATAAAACGAGAAAAATTTAAAAACCCTCAGAACGCTAAGGCACGTTTAGACGAAAATCTTAAGAAGAATAATCCTGTAGGGCTTCAAGTTGGGGTATATAACCTAATATATTTTCCTGACGAATATCGCTTTCATTTTAATGCTCACAACTTGGTTGTTTACGGAAAAAAAGAAGATTCGTATCTAATTAGCGATCCGGTGATGGAAACCGTTACAACTTTAACGGCAAAAGAGTTGGAAAAAGTGCGTTTTGCCAAAGGTGCTTTTGCTCCTAAAGGGCACATGTACTACCCTATCGATTTCCCTAAGGAGTTAGCTTTAGAAAAAGCTATAGTTCAAGGAATTAAACAAACTTGCAGAGAAATGCTTGCTCCAGTACCTATCGTTGGAGTTAAAGGAATTCGAACGGTGGCTAAATTAATTCGAAAATGGCCAAAAAAGAAAGGCACAAAAGTAGCCAATCATTATTTGGGACAAGTAGTTAGAATGCAAGAAGAAATAGGAACCGGTGGTGGTGGATTTAGATATATCTATGCTGCATTCTTACAAGAGGCTGGTAACCTATTAAAGAATGATACATTAATCGAATTATCTACAGAAATGACTGCAATTGGTGATTCGTGGAGAGATTTTGCTTTAGATGCTTCTCGCATATACAAAAACCGAAGCGCAAAAGATGATGCATATAACGATGTTGCTTTGCAACTAGACGATATAGCAAATCGAGAAGAAGTTTTCTTTAAAAAATTAAAGAAAGCGATTTAACAGCAGAATAAAGCATGATTAAAATTGAACAATTATCTAAAAAATATAAAGGTGCAGATGCATATTCTGTATCAGATTTAGATTTGTTTATCGATGAAAAAGAAATTTTTGGATTACTTGGCCCAAATGGAGCCGGAAAAACTACACTAATTTCGTTGTTATGCTCTTTAATAAAACCTACATCAGGATCATTTACTATAGATGGTTTAACGTATAAAAAACCTAATCAATTAAAACAATTAATTGGTATTGTACCTCAAGAGTACGCCTTATATCCTTCGTTAACCGCTAATGAAAATCTTCAGTATTTCGGTAGCATGTATGGCTTAAAAGGACAGCTATTAAAATCTAAAATAAGCCAGGCAATTGACACATTAGGTCTGTCAAAATTTGCTAACAAAAAAGTGAGTACATTTTCTGGAGGGATGAAACGTCGTATCAATTTAATCGCAAGTATTTTACACGAGCCTAAAGTATTATTTTTGGACGAACCAACAGTTGGGGTAGATGTACAATCTAAAAATGTAATTATTAAATACTTACAACTTTTAAATCAAAAAGGAACTACAATTATTTATACATCGCATCATTTAAATGAAGCTGAAGATTTTTGTACTAAAGTTGCTATTATAGATCATGGAAAAATAATATCTCAAGGGAAACCACAAGAATTAATTTCTAATCAAAAAAAGGCAAATAATCTTGAAGATGTATTTTTAGCCTTAACCGGGAAAGCATTAAGGGATCATGCATAAATTATGGGCTTCTACATATAAAGAGTTCTTATTGCTCACCAGAGATATTGGTGGTATTGCTATTTTATTTGTAATGCCAATTGTATTAATCATCACGATAACAATTATTCAGGATAGTAGTTTTAAAACGATTAGTGATACTAAGATCCCAATACTTCTTGTAAATAATGATAATGGTCTTGTTTCTGAGACTATAATTAACAGCTTAACAGAATCCAATACTTTTGAGGTCATTCAAAAAGATAAAGAGCAAGAAGCCAGAAATCTAGTGTTTAAGGGAAATTATCAACTCGCTATAATTATTCCAGAAAAGTTATCATCAGACTTAGAGAAAAAAGTCAATCAGAATGTAGAGGGTATTTTATCAAAATTTGGTCTGGAAGAAGAAAAAGAGATTCGACCAGAAGAAACTATATTAAATAAGGAGGTTAGACTATATTTTGATCCGGCAACTCAATTAACTTTTAAAAGTTCTGTAAAAAATGGTATTGATAAAATGATTTCTAAAATAGAAACACAATCTATTTACAAGGCTTTTCATGAACAAGTAGCAGAAGACGATACAGAGGTTATTTTTGAAACAGATAATTTTATCAGTTTTAAAGAAATAGCTCCAAAACAAGGAGACAAAGAGATTATTCCGAATTCTGCGCAGCACAATGTACCTGCCTGGACTTTATTTGCTATCTTTTTTATTATCGTACCATTATCTATAAATATTGTAAAAGAAAAAAATCAAGGAACTTTTGTGCGATTAAGAACAAATCCTGTATCCTATGCAATAGTATTAGGAGGAAAAACTACAGTATATCTGGCTGTTTGTCTCATACAATTTACTTTAATGTTAGCTATAGGAGTGTTTTTATTTCCGAAACTAGGTTTACCAACATTAGATGTATCAGGAAGAATAGTAAATCTATTTATTGTTGCTTTTTTTGCGGGCTTAGCAGCAATAGGTTTGGGGTTATTACTAGGAACTATTGCCAAGACACAAGAACAATCTGCTCCATTTGGAGCAACCTTTGTGGTTATCCTCGCTGCTTTGGGAGGTGTTTGGGTACCTGTTTTTGTAATGCCCAAATTTATGCAACTATTATCAAATATTTCGCCAATGAATTGGGGTTTAAATGCCTTCTATGATGTATTTTTGCGAAATGCCAACTTTATAGAAATTGTTCCAGAAATAATATTACTTTTATTATTTTTTATAATAACGGCCTTAATTTCTATTGTTTATAATGAAAAGAAAAATGCAGTCTAAAAATAACAAAGAAATAAGTTTTACCAGCCAGGTTAGAGTACGTTTTGTAGAAACTGATCCCTTAGGAATTGTTTGGCATGGTAATTATATTCAATATTTTGAAGATGGCAGAGAAGCTTTTGGAAGACATCACGGTATTTCATATTTAGATCAAAAAAAATTTGGTTATGCAACGCCAATCGTAAAATCTAGTACAGAACATAAACTACCTTTACGATATGGAGATATCGCTACCATAAAAACAATTTATGTAGATAGTCCAGCTGCTAAAATGATTTTTAGATATGAAATTTACAACCAAAATCATAAATTAGTCTGCACAGGAGAAACCGTGCAGGTGTTTGTTGAAGATATAGGGAATGGTGATTTATCACTAACAATTCCATCTTTCTTTATCAAATGGAAACAAAAAGAAGGCCTTATAAAATTGAATGAGTAAGATTTACGCTTCATATAATAATATAATATCATCACTTGGTTTTGACAGCGAAACTGTTGTACAGAATATTCATGACGAGAATTCGGGCTTGCGACGTATTGATGACAAAGACCTATTACCAAGTCCATTTTATTCTTCAATTATAAATACCGAAGATTTAGCTGCTAGTTTTAAGCAATTAAATAATAAAGGGCAGTTCACCCGTTTAGAGAAGATGATGATTTCTTCATTAAGTCAGGTTGTCAAAGCATCTAAAATTCCTTTAACAAATCGCGTTGGACTTATTATATCTACAACCAAAGGCAATATCGATGCTCTAAATAAAAACAATGGATTCCAAAAAGAACGAGCTTATTTAAGCACTTTAGGAAAAGTAATCAAAGAAACTTTAGGTTTTAAAAATGATGCAATAGTTGTTTCTAATGCGTGTGTTTCTGGAATTTTATCTATTGCAATTGCAAAACGCTATATTAACCATGGCACCTATGATGATGTTTTTATTGTTAGTGGGGATATGGTAAGTGAATTTATAGTAACTGGTTTCAATTCGTTTCAAGCACTAAGTGATGAGCCTTGTAAACCTTATGATAAAGATAGAAAAGGGGTTAATATAGGAGAAGTTGCTGCCAGTATTTTGATTACTAATACCAAAAAAAGGTTATCAAAAGAAGCAGTTGCTATTTTGGGTGAAGGCTCGTGTAACGATGCGAATCATATTTCTGGACCTTCCCGAACTGGTGAAGGTTTATATCGAAGTGTACAATCTGCTTTTAAAGAAGGAAATATTACGCATACCGACATTGATTACATTTCGGCCCATGGAACAGCAACACTGTTTAATGATGAAACAGAATCGATTGCATTTAACAGACTTAATTTAGGTAAAGTACCTTTAAATAGTTTAAAAGGCTATTTTGGTCATACATTGGGAGCCTCGGGATTAGTTGAAACGATTGTAGGGATGTATTCATTGCAAAAGAATACGCTATACACCTCATTAGGTTTTAAAGAACCCGGTACATCAGAACCATTAAACATCATTACAAAGACCACCCCAAAACAATTAAATATTTTTCTAAAAACCGCCTCCGGATTCGGAGGTTGTAATACCGCAGTTGTATTCCAAAAAATTAAATAACTTATATTTATAAAAGTATGTCAGTTCAAACTATAAAAGCTATAGACGCAATTCAGGAAGCACAAAAGATAGCCTTTGCACCTTTCGTTTTTCAAGCAACAATTTCTTTAAGAAAGCTTGGGGTTTTAAACCTTATTTTTGATAGAAGGAAAAAAGGAGGAATCACATTAGAAGATATTTCCAAAGAATTATCTATTAGCAATTATGGTATCGGTGTTTTATTAGAAATTGCCGAAAGCTCTAATATTGTTAGTAAAAGTGAAGACAATACTTACGAGTTAACTAATATTGGTTATTTTTTAAATTATAATAAAACCGTTGATGTTAATATCAATTTTACAAATGATGTCTGCTATAAAGGGCTATATCATTTAAACGATTCTATTAAAGAAGGGAAACCCGAAGGCTTAAAAGAATTAGGAAATTGGGATACCATATATGAAGGCCTATCACAATTAGATCCACAAATACAAAAATCCTGGTTTGAGTTTGATCACCATTATTCTGATGATATATTTCAGGATGCATTACAAATAGTTTTTAGAAAAAATCCAAAATTAATATTTGATATTGGTGCAAATACAGGAAAGTTTGCTATTAGTTGTTGCAATTATAATAATGATGTTTCTATAAAAATGATTGATTTACCTGGTCAATTAAAAAAGGCCCTTGCTGCGGTAAAAAACAATCAATTTGAAAACCGTGTTACCAGTCATGAAATAGATTGGTTATCCGAAAACCCAAAAATTCCAACTGGGGCAGATACTATATGGATGTGTCAATTTTTAGATTGTTTTTCTAAAGAAGAAATTCTAAAAATATTAAAAGTTTGTGTAGAATCTATGGATGACAACACAGAACTATTAATTATGGAAACATACACCGACAGACAAAAATTTGATAATGCAAAATTTATCTTAGAAGCTACATCATTGTATTTTACAGTACTGGCAAATGGAAATAGTAAAATGTATAAAGCTACTGAATTGATTGAATTAGCAAACGAAGCCGGGTTAGTTATAAAAGAAGATTTGGCTGTAGGAGAATACCATACCATATTTGTCTGTAAAAAAAAGTAACCGATTTATGGAGTCTGGATTTTATATAAAATCATTCTGTCACATAAAAGATAATAAAATCTCTTTAAACGGATCTGTTATATATGACGATAAAGATGCTTTAGATTTTTTAGAATTTATTAAAGCAGCTTATAGAAGTTTTGACACTAAATATCCTAAATTCTTTAAAATGGATGGATTAAGTAAGCTTGCTTTTTTGGCATCAGATCTTATCCTGCAAGAAGAAAAATTAAATATAGAAGACGAAAATAACATTGCTATTGTATTTTCAAATAAATCATCTAGTTTAGATACCGATGAAAAACATCAGGAATCTATACAAAATAAAGACAATTACTATCCCAGTCCTGCTGTTTTTGTTTATACATTACCCAATATCTGTATTGGTGAGATTAGTATAAAATATAAACTTCATTCTGAAAATAGTTTTTTTATCTTTGACAGCTTTAATGCCGAATATTTATCAGACTATACAAATAGTCTATTATCAGCAAATAAAGCTAATGAAGCTCTTTGTGGTTGGGTAGAATTTGATGGAGTAGCATATGACGCATTTTTATATCTGGTTTCTAGAGAAGGAACCACAATACATACTAAACAAAATATAGTAAATTTATATAATACATAATATGGAGGTTTTAAAACAAGAACTAAAGGAAAACATTATTGAGCAATTAAATCTTGAAGATATTGCTGTTGAAGATATTGCTGATGACGATATTCTTTTTGGTGATGGTTTAGGTTTAGACTCAATTGATGCATTAGAATTAATTGTAATGTTAGATAAAAACTACGGTATTAAATTAACCGACCCTAAAGAAGGACGTGAAATTTTTGCATCTATAGAAGTAATGGCAAAATACATTTCTGAACATAGAACAAAATAAATTTTATTTATATTTAAATGAGTAAAGGTGTTGCTATAACCGGAATGGGAATAATTTCTGCTATCGGAAACAATGTTGCAGAAAATTACCAATCACTTATTAATGGTAAAAAAGGAATCTCTAGAGTTTCTAAAATTGACACCATTCATAAAGATGATATTATGGTTGGTGAAATTGCATCTACAAATCTGGAGTTAGAACAACAATTGGGTCTAACTCCTGATAATAATTACTCAAGAACGGCTTTATTAGGTGCTATTGCTGCTAAGCAAGCAATACAAGATGCTAGAATTTCTGATATCGATACTTATAAAACAGGATTAGTTTCGGCAACCAGTGTTGGTGGGATGGATATGACAGAAACGTATTATTATGATTATCTTGAAAACAAAAGCACCCAAAAATATATCGAAGGTCACCATGCCGGAGATTCTACTCAAAAAATTGCAGAACAATTAGGAATCGAAAAAAGCCTGGTAACTACAATAAGTACGGCTTGTTCTTCTGCTGCAAACGCTATAATGCTTGGTGCCCGATTGATTAAGTCGGGAAAACTAGACAGAGTTGTTGTGGGTGGTTCTGATTGTTTGTCTAAGTTTACCATTAACGGGTTTAAAACTTTAATGATCTTATCAGACACGTACAATACTCCTTTTGATGAAAATAGAAAAGGACTTAATCTAGGTGAAGCTGCGGCTTTCTTAGTATTAGAATCTGATGAAGTTATTGCTGCAGAAAAAAAAGAAGTATTAGGATATGTTAAAGGATATGGTAATGCAAATGATGCCTATCATCAAACTGCATCTTCAGAAAATGGAGATGGAGCAACTTTGGCAATGCAAAAAGCTTTAAAAGTTGCAGCATATACAGCAAATGATATTGATTACATTAATGCGCATGGGACAGCAACAGGAAATAATGATTTATCCGAAGGGCGTGCTATTCTAAGAGTCTTTGGTGAAGAAATTCCCGATTTTAGTTCTACAAAAGCATATACAGGACACACATTGGCCGCTGCAGGAGCTATCGAAGCTGTTTACGCAATATTAGCGCTTCAACATAATATCATCTATCCTAATCTTAATTTTAAAACTCAGATGAAAGAGTTTGATATTACACCACAATTAGAACTCAAAGAAAAAGAATTACATACAGTGTTGTCTAATTCCTTAGGTTTTGGAGGTAATTGTTCTACCATAATTTTTTCAAAAGAACAATAGCAAAATTGTAAACAAAGGGGTAATACCTAATATACAAAAACTGTTTAATTAAAGAGATATGAGTGCAGTCTATATAACCGGTATCGGATCTATTTCATCTCAAAAAACTTTTGACAATACCGAGTTTTTGAAAGAAATCAATACCTATACAGATAATGTGATTTCTGTGGTTAACCCAAATTATAAAGAATATATTCCTCCTGCAGCAGCACGTAGAATGGCAAAAGGTATTAAAATGGGAGTTGTTGCCTCTAGAATTGCATTAGCAGACGCGAACATAGACAATGTTGATGCTATTATTACAGGAACAGGAATGGGATGTGTTAGGGATTCAGAAAAATTTGTTAGTGCAATTATAGATAATAACGAACAATACCTCACTCCTACTTCATTTATACAATCAACTCATAATACAGTTGGTGGGCAAATCGCTCTAGGGCTTCAGTGTAAAGGTTACAATTTTACATATGTACATGCAAGTGTATCTTTTGAATCGGCATTATTAGATGCCCAATTACAGCTAGAAAATGATGAGGCCAATACTATTCTAATCGGAGGCGTTGATGAACATGGTGATCATACGATTACGATTCACAAGCTCATTAACCACATCAAATTAGAAAAAACCGATTCTACCAAAGTGTTGAATTCTAAAACAGAGGGAGCAATATTTGGTGAAGGTGCAAACTTCTTTGTCGTATCAAATAAAAAACAAGACTCGAGCTATGCCGAAGTTATAGCAGTACAAACCTATAATACATTATCAGAAACCGAAGTCTCTCATGCAGCTCAACTATTTTTAGAGGATAACAACTTAGGTATTGACGATATAGATGCTATTGTATTAGGTAATAATGGAGATGTACAATACGATGCGTTTTACAATGAGTTAAGTCTAAATCTATTTAAAGACACACAACAGGTATATTACAAGCATTTATGTGGTGAATTTAATACCGCATCGTCTTTTGGAGTGTGGTTAGCTTCAAAAATCCTGAAAACACAAGAATTACCAGAAGTAGTTAGGTTAAATAAAAAATCGACATCGAACTTTACTACTATTTTATTATACAATCAATACAGAGGAGAGAATCATAGTTTCACTTTACTGCGTAAATGCTAAATTTTAAATCCGTAAATAGAATAACAGCACTTGCTTTTTTGGTTTTACATATAACCAATTACTCATTAGAAATACCGGTATGGTTTTATTTCTTATTGGCTTTTATATGGTTACTTATTACAATGGCTGGTTCTGGACTTATACAATGGAATTATCATTTCACTTCTCTTAATGCAAATAAGGATATAAAAAATAATCAAGTTGCTATTACTTTTGATGATGGGCCAAACCCCGAATTTACACCTCAAGTCTTAAAACTCTTAAAACAGTATAATGCAAAAGCTACTTTTTTTTGCATTGGCAAACACATTGAGATGTATCCCGAATTAATTAAAGAAAGTATCAAACAAGGGCATGTTATTGGTAATCATACGTATTCGCACCCTAACTCTTTTGGTTTTTTAAAAACAGGAGAAGTAATTTCAGAGCTACAACAAACCAACGCTATAGTAAAAGAAGTAACCGGGCTAGCTATGCGACTATACAGACCTGCTTTTGGTGTAACAAATCCAAGAATTAAAAGAGCATTAAAAGTCACAGGATTACAACCTATTGGATGGAATATCAGATCTCTGGATACAACATCCAGAAGTTCGGATAAAGTACTAAAACGAATAACTAAAAAACTATCCAAAGGTGATGTCATTTTACTTCATGATACAAGCTTAAAAACAATTATTGTTTTGGAACAGTTATTGTTATTTTTACAACAACAAAATATAGAATCGGTTACAATAGATTCTTTATTTAAGATAAAAGCATATGCCTAAAATTGTTTATTTAATACTATTTATAGCTACTACTCTATCTGCTCAAACTAAAATGAGCACTATAGAAGCCGATGCCTTAAAAACAAAAGTAAAAGCTCTTGCCACCACAACAAAAACTATTTCGAGTGATTTTACACAATACAAACACTTGGATTTTTTATCGAATGATATTATCACAACAGGAAAACTTGCTTTTAAAACACCAGATGTTGTAAAATGGGAATATATAGAACCTTTTAAATATTCTGTGTTATTTAAAAACAAGACACTATATATTAATGATGAAGGCAATAAAAGTAACATTGATATTGGGTCTAGTGAGCAGTTTAAGCAATTGAACAAACTTATTATTAATAGCGTAAAAGGAGATATGTTTAATGATGAGGAGTTTGATATCAGTTATTATAAAAACCAGGAAAATAGCGAGGTGCATTTTAGTCCAAAGGACAAAAAATTCAAAAAGTTTATTAAAGCATTTCATATAACATTTAACTCCAAAGGCGATGTTATTGAAGTAAAAATGATAGAGCCTTCAAATGATTACACCAGAATAGTATTTAGCAATAGAGTTTTAAACACACCTTTGGCAGATGAGATATTTGCTCATTAGTTTTTGTTTTATATGTATAGGATGTGCTTCCTATCCTAAGAAAAATAATTTCATTAAAAGAGAAGCATCTGATATAGAAGTAAGAAATTTCTATTTTTCAGATAAGACGCAAGATTATGTGTATAAAGCAAACATTGATGTTTACAAAAAACATTTTGGCGGGATTTTTATTGTAAAAAAGATTGAAGATAATAATCATCGTATTGTCTTTACTACAGAAATGGGAAATAAAATTTTTGACTTTTCATTTATTAACGAAAGCTTTACCGTAAATTACATCTTAGAAGACTTCAATAAAAAGATTTTAATAAACATTTTAAAAAAAGATTTTAAAGCATTGATTGAAGAAACTCCTATCCTTTTAAATACATTTTCACATCAAAACGATGTTGTTTTTGAAACTGAAATTAATAACAATAAACACTATTATTACAATACAAATAACGCAATTCATAAAATTGTTAGAACTGGGAATAGAAAAGAAAAAGTAGTTTTTACATTTTCAGAAATTAGTGATACTATTGCAAATCTAATTACGATTGAGCATAAGAATTTAAAGCTTAAAATTAATTTAAAATCGATTCAAAAATGAGAAATCTTTTATTGGTCATAACCTTTCTTGGTGTTTTTGGAGCTATCTCTGCACAAAACAAGACATCTTTTGGATTAAGAGGTGGGGTTAATATTTCGGATCTTTCTAATGCTAATTTAGAATCTAAAGCGGGGATTTATATAGGAGCTTTTTTACATTTCAGATTCTCAGAACTATATGCTCTTCAACCCGAAGTGGGATATTCTAACCAAGGGGGTAACAACAAATTTTCAAATGGAGATGATCTCGAAATCCATTACGTTTCAATATCTGCTACTAACAAATTTTTTGTTAGAAATACAGGATTACATTTGATCATTGCACCAAGCCTTGATTTTGATTTTGACGACACCCCCGTAAGTCTTGTAAACAGAGAAGAAGGTAATGACATTACCTTTGTAGACCTTTCTATTGCAGCAGGTCTTGGTTACGAATTTAAAAACGGAATTGCTATAGAAGCTAGATATAAGCATGGTACATTAGATGTTTTTTCTGGTGATTTTCATGATTTTTCAACACAATCTATATACGAAGAAAAGAATCAATTTAATCGCGTTTTTCAAATTGGCCTATCGTATAGATTTAATTTCTAATTACATATGTTACTAAAAGATTTTTACACCGCAAATACATTAGAGACTGTTGAAAATATGTCGACAGCAACTATTACCATCAACAAAAACCATGAGATTTTCAAAGGGCATTTTCCAGGAAATCCTGTAACACCAGGTGTTTGCATGATGCAAATCATAAAAGAATTAACAGAAGGTATTGTAGATAAAAAACTATTTATGCAATCCTCTAGTAATATTAAATTTATGGCTATTATAAATCCGGAAAAAAATCCAGATTTAGTTTTAACTTTAGATATTACCCAAACAGATGATACCTATAAAGTAAAAAATGTAACTACATTTGAAGATACAGTTGCTTTAAAATTAACAGCTAATTTTAAAACACAATAAATCTAAACATAAAACGAACATTAAAATATTTAAATTTTTTAATGATAGAATGTAGCGCCTAATACGTTCTTAATTTTATAATTAATATATTATCAAATAATTACCAAAACCTAAACGAGTGAAATTTTTGATTGCATTCATATCATTATTATCTTTTACTATGCTATCGATAGATTTGGATACCATAAGAATTGCATATAAAGAAGCTGCTCATGACAAAACAAAAGTAGCTGCACTTAATGAGCAACTTGCACCTGTAAATAAAGAAGATGATATTGTTTTGGTGGCTTACAAAGGAGCCGCTATTACATTGCAGGCGAAATATGAAAAAAGTATAAAAGAAAAAAAACGACTGTTTATAGAAGGAGTTTCATATATCGAATTTGCTATAGAGAAGTCACCAAATGCTGTCGAACCTCGTTTTATACGTATAGGAATCCAGGAAAACACTCCTAGATTGCTAAAATATAAATCCAATATAAAAGAAGATAAATTATTTCTGCTTAAACAATACAAGACGATAAAACCTAAAATTTTAAAAAAGCATATCGGTGAGTATATTTTGCAATCGAAAGCTTTTAGTGATGAAGAAAAAGCAGTAATTTTAGTTCCTTAAAAATTGAAACACTTCAATTGAGTGATAAAAGAGTTTACAAAACAAAAAATCGACCTATTCAACGTATGTGTAATAATTCCTACCTACAATAATTGTAAAACATTACGACGGGTTATAGATGGTGTATTATTTTACACTAAAAATATTATTGTTGTAAACGATGGGGCTACAGATACTACTCGGGAGATATTAAAAGAATATCCTCAAATTCAACAAATCCATCTACCAAAAAACAAAGGGAAAGGCAATGCTTTGCGCGTTGGGTTTGCAGCTGCACAAAAACAAGGTTTTAAGTATGCAATTACGATAGATTCTGATGGCCAGCATTTTCCCGAAGATATTCCTGCTTTTATTACAGCTTTAGAAAAATCAGAAAACAAAAACATCTTGCTCATTGGTGCAAGAAATATGAATCAGGAAAGTGTTCCTAAAAAAAGTAGCTTCGGAAATAAGTTTTCTAATTTCTGGTTTTGGGTAGAAACGGGTACAAAACTTCAGGATACTCAATCTGGATATAGACTATATCCACTAGAAGAATTAGCAAAATTGAATTTTTATACCTCAAAATTTGAATTTGAAATAGAAGTTATTGTAAAAGCAGCATGGAGAGATGTAATTGTAAAAAATATTCCGATACAAGTATTATATGATGAAACCGAAAGGGTATCACATTTTAGGCCTTTTAAAGATTTTACCCGAATAAGTATTCTTAATACTTGGTTGGTTACGGTAGCTTTTTTATATATAAAGCCAAGAAATTTATTCCGGAAAGTTAAAAAAAAAGGAATAAAACGTTTCTTTTTTGAAGATTTCTTAGAAAGTCAGGATTCCCCACAAAAAAAAGCATTATCGGTAGCTCTGGGAGTTTTTATAGGGGTGTCACCTCTATGGGGATTTCACACCGTACTTGTACTCTTTTTAGCTGTCGTTTTAAAACTAAATAAGGTAATTGCTTTTGCTTTTTCTAATGTAAGTTTACCCCCTTTCATTCCTTTTATCGTTTTTATGAGTTTAAAAGTCGGTAGTTTTGTTTTAGGAGAACCTCAGCCATCATTCACCAATATTGGTGAAAATTTTGAAATGATAAAAAGCCTAAAAACCTATATTGTAGGTAGTTTTACCTTAGCCATAATTTCTGCTATTACTATAGGAATTTTAGGATATGTATTTCTTATCATTTTTTATAAAAAAAATAATGCATCATAATGGATAGCTTTTTTTATAGTTTATACACCTCTATTGTTTCCAAAAAAGTTGTAAGTTTTGGAATATTTATACTCATTATTTCGGGTTTATTATTTATAGCTTCAAAAATTCAATTTGAAGAAGATATCACCAAATTGATTCCTACAAATGATAAGACTTCTGAGATTCAAAAAGTACTAAAATCCGTAAATTTTGCTGATAAAATTATAGTAAATATCACACGCCAACCAGAAGGATCGGTCGATGATCTCACTCAATATGCAGCACAATTTATTGATAGCGTTACTCTAAGATCTGGTAAGCACATTACCCAAATCCAAGGTAAGGTCGAAGAAGAAGATATTTTTAATACTTTGGATTTTGTGTACAAAAATCTCCCTCTTTTTTTACAAGAAAATGATTATGAAGACATTAAAAATAAAATTCAAAAAGATAGCATCGAAGCTATCACAAATAGTAATTATAAAACTTTAATTTCTCCTACGGGAATTATTGCAAGAGATAATATTTTAAAGGACCCTTTGGGATTATCATTTATTGCCTTAAAAAAATTACAGCAACTTAGTTTTGGTGATGATTTCACATTACACAATGGTTTTTTACTTAGTAAAGATCAAAATCATGTTTTATTATTTATTACTCCTAAGTTAAAATCTAGCGAAACAGACAAGAATGCCAAATTTGTAGAGGATCTTTATCAAATAAACAATCAACTTAATGATCATTTTAAAGGTAAAGTACAAAGTGAAAATTTTGGAGGTGCTTTAATCGCTGTAGCAAATGCTAAACAAATAAAACGCGATATCCAACTAACCATTAGTATCGCTATTACGATTTTATTAATCATACTTATCTTCTTTTATAGAAAAATTACTATTCCGATTATTTTATTTGTTCCAACAATTTTTGGAGGGCTATTAGCAATTGCTTTATTGTTCTTAATTCGTGCAAAAATTTCTGCAATATCACTGGGTATCGGTTCTGTACTATTAGGGGTTACTTTGGATTACTCACTTCATATCCTAACACACATAAGAAGTAACACTAATATAAAAGCAGTTTATAAAGAAATTACTACTCCGGTTTTAATGAGTAGTTTAACCACCGCTTTAGCATTTTTATGTTTATTATTTTTAGAATCACAAGCACTTCAGGATTTAGGTATTTTTGCAGCAATTAGTGTTGTAGGATCTTCTTTTTTTGCATTAATTTTTATCCCTCAGGTATATAAAAGCACTTCTCAAAAAAGGCCAAAAACAACACTCATAGATAATGCCGCTCAATATCCTTTACACAAAAACAAATGGGTAATTATAACATTAACATTATTACTAATAGTAAGTCTGTTTACTTATAATAAAGTACAATTTAACAATGATATTTCTAAGCTAAACTTTGAGCCGCAAGAGTTAAAAGAGGCACAATTAAGATTAGATGCTTTAACTAATATTGCCTCAAAATCAATTTATCTGGCGGCCTATGAAAATTCGGAGCAAGGTACTTTACAGGTAAATGATAAGATTTTTGAAAAGCTACAACTACTAAAAGATGAAGGAAAAGTAATCGATTTCAGCTCTATCGGATCTTTAATTTATTCAGAAAAAACTCAAAAAGAAAGAATCTCGAAATGGAATTCTTTTTGGAACGCAAACACAATAGCTAGCACAAAAACTAATCTTATTGAAAGCGGAAATAAATTAGGTTTTAAACCTACTAGTTTTAATGCATTTTATACGCTCCTGGAATCGAATTTTGAGCCTTTAAAAATCAAAGACTACAATGCCTTAAAAACGATTTCTATAGCAGATTATATAACAACAAAAGAGGATTTTGTCACAGCAACAACGCTCGTTAAAGTAAAAGATGAAAATGCACAGCATGTAGTTGACCTTTTTAAAGATCAACCTCAGACCATAGTTATCGACAGGAAACATATGAATGAAACCTTTTTAGGGAATCTAAAAAATGACTTTAACAAACTAGTTGGTTACTCATTAATTGTTGTATTACTTATCCTTTTATTCTTTTACAGAAGCTTATCTCTCACCTTGGTAACAAGTATTCCTATAGCGATCACTTGGTTGCTAACCATTGGTATAATGGGATTATTCTCATTAGAGTTTAACATCTTTAATATTATAATTTCGACCTTTATTTTTGGTCTGGGGATTGACTATAGTATTTTTATGACTAATGGGTTACTACATGAGTATAGAACCGGAGAAAAAGCATTAGCAACTCATAAAACATCTATTATTTTATCTGTTATCACTACTATTTTAGGAGTAGGTGTTTTAATATTTGCTAAACATCCTGCTCTATATACGATATCATTACTTTCTATTATCGGAATATTATCTGCAATTGTTATTTCATTCACCATCCAACCTCAATTATTTAGGCTTTTTATCGGTAGTAAGACAAAAAGACCGATAACACTCAGATTATTTATACATTCTGTTCTTTCTTTTTGTTATTATGGTATCGGAGGCTTACTGCTTTCACTATTTAGTGTATTTCTGATAAAAATTATCCCGTTACCTAAAAAAATAAAAATGAAATGGTTTCATAAAATAATGTCAAAATTTATGGGATCAGTACTATATACAAATCCATTTGTACGTAAAACGATTATAAATCAAAGTAATGAAACCTTTGATAAACCAGGAGTTATTATTGCCAATCATACTTCTTTCTTAGATATTTTGGCGATAGGAATGTTATATCCAAAAATTATTTTTCTGGTAAACGATTGGGTATACAACTCTCCTGTTTTTGGAAAAGCAGTACAATTAGCTGGTTTTTATCCTGTATCTAGTGGTATAGAGAATGGATTAGAGCATTTAAAGAAGAAAGTGGATCAAGGTTACTCACTTATTGCCTTTCCTGAAGGAACAAGATCTAACACCAATAAAATTAAACGATTTCACAAAGGAGCATTTTATCTGGCAGAGCAATTTGGATTAGACATCATTCCCATACTTATACATGGAAATTCTGAAGTACTCCCCAAAGGAAGTTTTATTATTAAAGATGGTAGCATAACCATCAAAATACTCGATAGGATAAAAGCAAACGATACTAGTTTTGGCGAAAACTATGCTAGAAAAACAAAACAAATTGGGGCATATTTTAAAAGCGAATTCGGAAAACTTAGAAATGAGATAGAGCACGATGGATATTTCAACAAAATTATTCTCGAAGAATATCGATACAAAGGTGACCCTCTTTATAAAGAAGTACTAAAAGATTTAAAAGCGAATAAAGAGATTTACAAAATAATTATAGACACGGTCGAAAAAAAAGAAACTATACTTCATATTTCAAAAGATTCGGGTCAATTAGATTTTCTGTTATCTTTAGATAGTCCAGACAGAAAGATTATTAACTATATAGAAAACAAAAACACTAGAGATATTGTTAAAAACAGCTATATTACTAATAATCATAGTAAAATTATTTGTGTCGATAATGTAGAAGAAACAATGACATATGATGCAAATGTTCTTATTCTAAATTTAGCTACGATTACAGAGAATGAATTAGAAAAAATACTAAGCAGTAAAATTAATCTGTTAGTTTTACTAAACGAAAGTCAAAATATACATACACAGATAATTACTAATTTGGGATTCGAGATCAGGCACCAAAAGAATAATCTGGTTATTTTAAAAAATAAAGAAAATTAAAGAATGAAACGAGCATTAAGAAATTTCAACAATTATTTCATAAAAGAAAATGTTTAAATTTTTAATGCGAGAACGTAGTGGTTACATATGTTCTCAATTTTATAATTAATTTATTAATAATAAATTACTAAAATTTAAACGTGTGAAAGAGCATTATGATATTGTAATTATTGGAAGTGGTTTGGGTGGTTTGGTTTCTGCTATCATTTTAGCCAAAGAAGGCTATAGTGTATGTGTATTAGAAAAAAACAATCAGTATGGAGGGAATTTACAAACCTTTGTAAGAGACAAAACTATTTTTGATACAGGAGTACACTATATTGGTGGGCTTTCTGAAGGTCAAAATCTATATCAATATTTTAAATACATTGGTATCATCGATGATTTAAAATTAAAAAAACTCGATGAAGACGGTTTTGATATCATAACTTTTGAAGGTGATGAAAAAGAATACAGACATGCTCAAGGGTATGAAAATTTTATAAAAATTTTAGTGGATCAATTTCCAGACGAAGAAGAAGCTATTATAACCTATTGTAATAAATTAAAAGAAACATGTCGTAAATTCCCACTGTATCAGTTAAAACAGGGGAAGCCTTACTTTGATGATACTGAAATTTTTGGTCTCAATGCGAAATCTTATATCAATTCTATTACAGATAACAAAAAACTACAAGGAGTTCTTGCAGGAACAAATTATTTATATGCTGGAGACAGTGATCGTACTCCTTTTTATGTACACGCTTTATGTATTAACTCATATATCGAAAGTTCATATCGGTGTATAAATGGAGGAAGTCAGATTACAAAAGTCTTAATTAAAAGATTAAAAGAACATGGTGGCGAAACATACAAACACCATGAGGTTACTAAATTTGGATTTGACGATGGTAAAATTAGTTCTGTTACGTGTAAAAATGGTAAAGAAATAAAAGGAGACTTGTTTATTTCTAATATTGAGCCAAAACTCACTTTAAAATTAGCAGGAGAGAATAAATTTAGAAAATCATATGCCAATCGAGTACATAAGATTGAAAGCACAATCGCCGCTTTTACATTATATATCGTATTAAAACCTAACACTTTTACTTACCAAAACAAAAATTTCTATCATTTTAATCATCCAGATAGAGTATGGGATACACAAAGTTATACCGATGAAAGTTGGCCAGAAGGATATATGATGACTATGGGGGTTAATAAAAACACAGATGAATATGGAGATAGTATTGCTGTAATGACCTATATGCGTTATGAAGAAGTTGAGCCTTGGGAAAACACATTTAATACGGTAGCTAATAAAAATGAAAGAGGACAAACCTATGAAGAATTTAAAGCTGAAAAAGCTGAAAAAATCATTATTGAATTAGAGAAAAAATTTCCAAACATAAGAGATTGTATTCAAGAAACATATACCTCGACACCATTATCCTACAGAGATTATATTGGTAGTAATGAAGGTTCGATGTATGGTTATGTTAAAGATGTTAATAAACCAATGCACTCTTTTTTATCTCCTAAAACCAAAATCAAAAACCTAATGTTTACGGGGCAGAGTTTAAATATGCACGGTATTTTGGGAGTCACTATTAGTGCCGTTACTACTTGTTCAGAAATAATAGGTAAAGATTACTTACTGGATAAAATACTAGAAGCCAACAAAGAACAAAAAACGATTTAGATTATGAGAATAACAAAAATAACAAGCATCTAAAAAAACAAAGAAGTATGTTCTTAAAAACATCTTGTTTTACAAAATGGTTGTGCTTTTTTGCACTCTTTTTTCTGTTAATGTCATGTGGTGTATCTAAATCTATAAAAGATATTCCAGATGTTAGTAGCTATTCTTCTTTTATTGAAAAAAGAATCAAAGTTTCGGATTCTGTTTTTACTATCGGAAATAGCTTTCTTAGTAAAAACAAGCAAGGTTTATGGGAGCTTTATGTAGAAGGAGATCCTTTACAAATAGGGTTACAAACCGGAAGTCTGACACAAGAGCTATTTAAAAAACAAGAGCATGCTTTTTTATCTAAGGTAGGAGAATTAGTACCTTCAAAAACAAAACAATATTTATTAAGAAAAGTTGTAGCCTGGTATAACAGGAAAATGTATTTACATATTCCTGCAGAGTATAAAGCAGAAATATACGGACTTTCAAAATATGCATCAAACGATTATAATCATATAGCAGAAAACTACTTAAGAATACTGTATCTTCATGGTGCACATGATATAGGACATGCTTTGCAGGATTTAGCATTAGTAGGATGTTCTTCATTTGCCGCCTGGGGAGAAAAAACCGTAGATGGCGATTTGATCATTGGTAGGAATTTTGATTTTTATGCTGGTGATGACTTTGCCAAAGATAAAATCATTGCTTTTGTAACTCCAACAAAAGGTCATAAGTTTATGTCTGTAACCTGGGGAGGAATGATTGGTGTAGTTTCGGGAATGAATGAGCATGGACTTACAGTAACTATAAATGCAGGAAAATCTAAAATTCCTTTATTAGCAAAAACACCAATTTCAATTTTGGTTCGTGAGATTTTACAATATGCCTCGACAATAGACGAAGCGATAGCAATAGCAAAAAAACGAGAAGTCTTTGTATCTGAATCGATATTTATTGGAAGTGCAAAAGATAAAAAAGCAATCACTATTGAAGTATCTCCCAAAAACTTTGGTGTTTACGATGTCGCGAACTCTAATCAACTAATTTGCTCTAATCATTTTCAAAGTGAGGCCTATTCTGATGATCAAAACAATATAAAACATATCGAAGAAAGCCATTCTCAATATCGCTATAAAAGAATGCAGGAGTTATTACAACAGCAACCAAAAGTAACACCGCAAATTGCTGTGAATATCCTAAGAAACAAAGAAGGGTTAAACAACAAACAAATAGGGTATGGTAATGAAAAAGCTTTAAATCAATTATTGGCACATCATGGCATTGTTTTTAAACCAGAAGATCGTATGGTATGGGTGTCATCAAACCCATATCAATTGGGAGAATTTGTTGCTTATAACCTGAATGATATTTTTAATAAAAAGCATACAAAAACAACATTATCCCAATCTGAATTAAATATTGAAAAAGACCCTTTTCAATTTACTAAAGCGTATAAAGATTACGAAAATTACAGACGGTTACGTAAAGACCTTCAAAAAGCAATTGATAACAAAGAAATGTTAGCTCCCGCTTTTATCGGAACTTTTCGGAAGACTAATCCAGAGTATTGGGAAGTATATTATTTAATTGGTAGGTATTATTACGAAAAACAATATTATACTGCTGCATTGCATGCTTTTGAAGAAGCTGGCAACAAAGAAATTACGACAGTTCCCGACAAACGTGAAATTGATTCGTATATTAAAAAATTAAAAAGGAAATTAAAACAATGATTCCTGAAATAGAAAAAGCGTCGTTGGCTCAGATCAAAACGGTACAAGAGCAAGAATTAAAGAAATTAATATCGTATTTAGATACACATTCTACTTATTATCAGGGTGTTTTTGCAAAACATAATATTCTTCCTTCGACGATTAATACTCTAGAAGATTTAGTAAAAATCCCAGTTACTACCAAAGAGCAATTACAACAGTTTAATGATGATTTTATCTGTGTACCGAAAAGTGAAATCATAGATTATGTTACTACCTCTGGAACCCTGGGAGAGCCTGTTACTTTTGCATTAACTGATAATGATTTAAAAAGATTAGCTTATAATGAAGCCATTTCTTTTGCCTGTGCTGGTGTGCAAAAGGAAGACATCATGCAGTTAATGACAACTATCGACAGGCGCTTTATGGCGGGAATAGCCTATTTTCTGGGTGCTAGAAAATTAGGAGCTGGGATTATACGCGTAGGAGCTGGGATTCCCGAATTACAATGGGATTCTATTTTAAAATTTAAACCTACCTACTTAATCGTAGTTCCTTCATTTTTATTAAAATTAATTAAATATGCTCAAGAACACGATATTGATCTGAATGCTTCGGGAATAAAAGGTGCTATTTGTATAGGAGAATCTCTTAGAAATCAAGATTTTTCGTTAAATACACTTGCAAAAAAGATAAAAGACAGCTGGAACATAGAATTATACTCTACCTATGCATCTACAGAAATGAATACTGCTTTTACAGAGTGTAGCGAACAACAAGGAGGACATCATCACCCAGAGCTAATTATTGCAGAAATTCTGGATGATCATAATTGTCCTGTTCCTCCTGGTGAAGTAGGTGAACTTACTGTTACTACTCTGGGGGTAGAAGCAATGCCCTTATTACGATTTAAAACAGGAGATATGGTTAAGGCACATACTTCAAGTTGTGCATGCGGGCGTAATACCATGCGTTTGGGTCCAGTGGTAGGAAGAAAAAAGCAAATGATTAAGTATAAAGGAACAACTCTATATCCTCCCGCTATGGATAATATTCTCAATGATTTTAATGAAGTAGAGAATTATATCATCGAAATTTTTCATAATGCAATAGGTACAGATGAAATCTTAATCAAAATAGTTACACAAACCCCTACAGAAGATTTACTGCATGATATAAAAGATCATTTTAGAGCAAAGCTTAGAGTATCTCCAAAAATTGAATTTCATGATAAAAAAGACATTCAGAAACTTCAATTCCCTAAACTGAGTAGAAAACCTGTAATTGTTATTGATAAAAGAGAAATAGAATAATACCTTTTCTGATGTAAATAGTACTCATATAAAACTTTGCAACTTCTAGATTGATTTTAATTACCTTCGGTAAACAAAAACATAATCGTAATGACTACACATACCCTGTATGAAATTATCATTGTGTAGTTAAGCGTTGTGTTTTGATTCTTTATAAAAAATGACAGATAGGTGACATCTAAATGTCGTTACAAAAACAAGGAGCTCTCCATAGCTTTGTATCAAATAAAAATATAATTATGGAAACCCAATCAATCGCAAAAAACTTAGTGTATCAACGAAAATTAAAAGGGTATACTCAAGAAGAATTATCAGAAAAAACACAAGTTACAATTCGTACCATCCAGCGTATAGAAAAAGGAGATGTAACTCCACATCTTCAAACCGTAAAATTGTTGGCTACTGCATTAGATATTGAGGTGAATGATTTATTGATATTAGAAAATCCAAAGGAGGAAACGATACAGAAAAAATGGTTAATCTTATTACATAGCACTCCGTTTTTAGGCTTTATAATACCACTGGCTAATATACTTTTTCCTTTATTTATTTGGATTCATAAGCGAGAGGATAACGAATTATACCACCGTCATGGTATAAAAATTATTAATTTTCAAATAACGATGAGCATAGTGTACATACTTTCATTAGTAGCTCTTGTAACTATTGAAAAATGGGGGTTTTTCTTGTTTATATCTATAATCCCAATTAGTATAATTTGTATGTTATTTAATATAGTAAGAGTCGTTAATTCACAAAAATGCTATTACCCATTATCATTTCCGTTTATAAGCAGCAACAAAAAAGCTGTATCCAAAAAAATGATCGTATTACTATTGATGAGCACTATGTGTTTTACAAGTTGCACTCATGCGAAAGCACAAAATATTGTACGTCTGGATGGAACCGAAATAACTAAAGATTCATTAACAATTAAAATTAATCACCTCATCAAAAAGGCAAATGTACCTGGGATTGCAGTTACTATTTTTAATGACAATGAGGTTACATATCAGAAGACTTTCGGATATAAAGATTATGATAAAAAATTAGCTCTAAATGATGTTACTAATATCTACGGAGGCTCTTTTAGTAAAGCAGTTTTTGGAGTACTGGTAATGAAATTGGTAGAAGACGGTGTTATTGATCTCGACACAGCTTTAGAGTCTTATTTACCTAAAAAAATATACGAGTACAAACCACTTACACGTTGGCATGATGATTTTTCTGCCTTAAAAAACGACAGTCTATATCATAAAATAACGGCTCGTATGTGTTTGACTCACACTACTGGCTTTGCAAATTCCCGATGGATGGAATCGGATTATCAATTGCGTGTAAACCGTGAACCAGGAAGCAGGTATAGTTATTCTGGAGAAGGATTTATTTACCTGCAGGTCGTCTTAGAAAAAATAATGGGGAAGAACCTGGAGGAATTAGCACAAGAAATAATTTTCAAACCATTAAACATGAGTCACTCCAGTTACCAATGGTCATCATCATTTGAAGATAACTTTGCATACGGTCATACTATCACAAGTGAGCGTTTTAAAAAAGATATAGACAATGAGCCAAGAGGAGGTAGTACTCTAGAAACTACGCCAGAAGATTATTCGAAGTTTCTTAAAGCCGTATTACAACAAAAAATTATCACTCGAAATTCTTGGAATGAACTGTTTAAGCCACAGCTTAGAATTCATTCTATCAAGCAATTTGGCCCACTAGCCCTAAAAGATTCTACACAAAATGATGCTATTGCGTTAAGTTATGGATTGGGTTGGGGTATTTTGAAAACTCCTTATGGTTTTGGGGCGTTTAAAGAATGCCATGGCAATGGATTTCAGCATTATTCAATCATATTTCCAGAAGCACAAAAGGGTATTATGATAATGACCAATAGTGATAATGGAGAAAGTATCTTTAAAGAACTATTAGAAGTATCGATTGCAGATACGTATACACCATGGCATTGGGAGAATTATATCCCTTATAACAAAGAGTAAAAAATAAAGAAAGTATTAACGTTATCCAGATTAAGTTCTATAATTTAATGGGATAACGTTAATATATCAAGTAGAGATTACTTTTCTTTAACAGAAGAGAATCTATTATCATCGGTAGCCAAACGTGACTTTTTTACTTCTATTTTACGTAGCATCCAGTCTGGGTAATCAGAAGGATCTTCGGCATCATAAATACGAACATCCTGATTTAGATCCACATCTGGTTGAATAAGATCATCTTGTCTACATTTAAGAATTAATGCAGCCGTCTGAACTCCAGAATAACTTGCTCCTGCTACTCCATGAGATGCGATACTGGCACCACAGAGGTATAAGTTTTCGATCTCACTTTTTGGTTTATACGCCAAAGGACCAATATGGCGTAAACTTTTTTCGGTACCATATACACAACCATTGGTAGAATTTATATAATACTCATTGGTTATCGGAGTTCCCAATTCTTTTTGCACAATATGATCACTAATCCCGGGAACCACTTTTTCTAAGCTATTCACAAACTTTTGAGTCAACTTTTCTTTGAATTGCAGATATTCTGGAGAGCGTTCTTTATTCTCATTTTCGAATCGTTTAAAAGCTTCATAATTAATATAGGTAATTACTTCCATAGTATGATATCGGCCATCAAAACTTATAGGATCTTTAAGCGTTGTACAACTTATAAAAAGACCTGCAAATTCTTCACCTTCTTCGATATCAACTCTTTGCATTTCTGCAAACTGCTCATCCATATCTGCATTTTTGGGCATCATCCATATATTACCAGAATCTAATCCTGCTTTTCGAAGATCCATATCTACTGTCAAAAACAGCATTAGGGATGTACACGAATATTTCGTTTTATTAAGTTTCTTTACTAATTTACGGCTTATATTATCCCGACCTACCATATCTAAATAGGTCTTTCCCGGGTCTGCATTAGAGATCACTCTTTTGGCAAGAATTCGCTCACCGTTTTCGAGTTCAACTCCAATAGCTCGTTTTTTCTTTTCTCCTTCTAATAAAATACGTTTTACACTTTGCCCGGTACGCACTTCACTACCATGTTTTTTAATAGCATTAGTCATAGCCTTTACTATAGCTCCGCCACCACCCATGGGATAAAAACCACCGTCAAAATAATGATCCATTACTGCGCAATGTAAAGGAAAACTTGCTTTACCTGGTGGTAATCCATGATCACCATATTGTATATTGAGTATCGTTTTGAGTAATGGGTTTTTGAGATACCAACCAATCACCCTTTTTAAACTAAATAAAGCATATTTGCCCATGTATTTTGTTCGAAAAGGAATAGTAACATGATCCCAAAAGCCTTTTATTTTAGGAATCAATTGTATTTGTCGACTCACTGTACGAACCATAGTGAGGTATTTTCTAATATCCTTCTTTTCTTCTGGAAAGCGTTGTGATAACGAGTCACATAATGCATCAAAATTAGCAGGGAAATCAAAACGTTCATCACCAATCCAGCAATGTTCGTATGCCTTTGTATTCATTCTAAAAAAGGCGAGATCATTTGCAATTCCCAGTCCTTCATAAAGTTCGCTTGTCGATTGTCCTTTATCTAACAATCCTACATAATGCACTCCAGGTGTAAAACGATATCCATTTAGGTAAAAACTATGGCACCATCCCCCAGGCACATCATGTTGTTCGAGAACTAATACCCGTTGACCACTGCGAGCCAAACAAATTGCAGAAGCTAACCCCCCTACTCCAGAACCAACAATGATTGTATCAATTTCATTTTCAACTTGTAATTTTAGATCTGTTGTTTCCTGAGGGTTGTCTTGCATTATTTATAATAAATAAAAGATTAACTTTTTAATTGTTTTGTAATGATACAACTATATTTTCAGAAGTGACGAATGAACTTATCCAGAGTATTACTTTTATCTGTAAAATACACACTTCACCCTTCAATTTTGTTATGTTTTTCAATTCCCCATTTATCTATAAAAAATTACCATTCGTCTACACTAAAAATACATTTCAACGAAAGTAATAATGAAATTATCCCTAAAAAGGAGACCTTTAGTGTTGTTAAAGAACATTTTTTAACCTAACTTAAAACACTGAAATGATGAGTTTGACTTTTTTATTAATAGATGATGACGAAATAGAACGGCTAAAATTTGCCAGAGTTTTGGATAAAAATGACTATCCTCACAAAATTATAGAGGCCAAAAATGGTGAAGAAGCTTTAGATGTTTTAGCAAAAAAGGATCAACAACCCGATATTATTTTCCTTGATCTAAACATGCCTAAAATGAATGGTTTAGAATTTTTAAAAGAACTAAAATCAGATACATCATTACAATACATACCGGTGATCATTTTAAGTACATCTAATAATCATCAAGATCTTAAAGAAGCGTATGAAATTGGAGCTGCTGGTTATATTGTAAAACCACTAAAATATGAAGAATACACGCATAAAATAAAATGTTTAATTGAATACTGGAGTGTTAATGAACTTTTAAAAGCATAACAGTTATCTTTATAAACTTCAAAAAATAATATGGATATGAAATAAATACATTTTTAATGTAAATATATTGTCACTATAGGAGTTCTTATCCGTTTTTATACCCCATAAAGAAAACATCAGTTTGAGTTAAGATAATTACAACTCAAAAACTGAGAGCTACCCCTATATCGTTTTCTTTTAAGATCATACACAATCATTCAAAACTACAACACAATAGTATTTTTGAGGTATAAAAACATCTAACCAAAAAGTTTTTAAAAGAATGAAAGGAATAGTATTTACAGAATTTTTAGAATTAGTCGAAGATAAATTCGGATTAGAAGTAGTTGATAAAATTATTCAACAATCTAATCTACCCTCGCAAGGAGCATATACTGCCATAGGTACCTATGATTTTTCTGAAATGTTGGGATTGTTAAAGCATCTTAGTGAGCATACAAAACTAAGTATCGACGATCTTCTTCTTACCTATGCCGAACATTTTTTTTCTGTTTTAGCCAGTAGCTACCCCGATTTAATTAACAAGTACAATGATCCAATAGAAATGCTATCTTCTATCGAAAATCATATTCATGTCGAAGTTCGAAAAATATATCCTGATGCAGAACTTCCCACTTTTGAAATACAAGAAAAAACAGCCTCTAAACTGGTTATGATTTATAAATCCAGTAGAGCCATGTATAGTTTTGGGCTTGGGCTAATGCGTAAAACTTTTGAGCATTTTGATGCTACCGCCACAATCACTCTAGAAAAACTCACATCAGATGGAACGGAAGTAAAATTTAGTATCGTGAAAACAAATGAGTAGTGATGATATAGAAATACTAAAAAGAGCCATACAAAGAGAAAAATTAGCTCGAAAACAAGCAGAAAAAATTCTTGAGGATAAATCCCGAGAACTTTATCTGATCACTCAAGAATTAAAGGAAACTAATGAAAAACTAGAAGATCAGGTAGGTACAAAGGAATCTGAGCTGCAAGGTGTATTCGATAATTTATTAGATGCATATGTACGAATGGATATTTTTGGTAATGTCCTGGAGATGAACTATGCAGCTAGAAATTTATTTGGATATGATATTACCGAAGAGAAACTAAATGTTATAAAACTTATTTATAAAGACGATTATAAATACGCTATGGCTTCTTTTCAGGAATTGGTTACCAAAGGTTCTTTTTCTGATTACCAGGCCCGGGTATATACCAAAAATAATGGAGTACGCACCGTTCATATTAATGCCAGTCTTATTTTTGACAAAAACAAAACTCCTATAGGCGCACAGGGTATAGTAACAGATATTACCGAAAAGCTTAAACAAAAACAAATATTCGAAGAACAGAAAAAACAACTATCTGTTATTGTCGAAAACTCGTCTTTGGGAATTGCGCTTTCTCAATTTGGAAAAATACTTCAGACCAATAAAGCTTTCCAGGATTTATTAGGATATACACAAGAAGAACTACTACAAATGGAGATCAAAGATATTTCTCTAAAAGATGAATACGAAGCCTCGGCCAGCAATATGGAAAAAATGAATAATGGTGAGATTGACAATTTTTCTATAAATAGAAGATATGTAAAACGAAATAAATCCACATTCTGGGCAAAGACCAACGTAGCCGCGGTACGTGATCCAGATAGAAATATTAAATACATGGTTGCCTTAGTAGAAGATATTACAGAACAATTAGAGGTAGAAAAACAAAGAGATCAACTGGTAAAAAACCTGGAGAAAACAAATCAGGAACTTAAGGATTATGCACATATCGTTTCTCATGATCTAAAATCGCCATTAAGAAGTATTAATGCTCTTGTAAACTGGATTAAAGAAGATCATATTGATACACTTGATACATCTGGTGTAAAACATTTTACCATGATCGAAAATACACTAGAAAAAATGGAAACCCTCATCAATAATATCCTTAGTTATTCTAGTGTAAGTAACAAAGAAAACCTGCAAACCAAAGAAATAGATCTTAATATACTTATAGATGATATAAAAAATATTATTCTGATTCCTGATCATATAGAAGTTTCTATTAAAAATAAACTTCCTGTAATCGATGGTGATATCACCAGAATTCAACAGCTTTTTCAGAATCTAATTGGTAATGCCGTAATTTATACTGATAAAGAAATCGGAACAATAGAAATTGATCACGAAGACAAAAAGACCTATCACCTCTTTAAAATTAAGGATAATGGGATAGGGATAAAAAAAGAGCATCACAAGAAGATTTTTAGGATGTTTCAATCTGTAGGAGACAATGAAAATTCTTCTGGAATCGGACTCGCAATTGTAAAAAAAATAATAGATCTATATGAAGGTGATATATGGTTAGAAAGTGAATTAGGTAAGGGCACAACATTTTACTTCACATTAAAAAAATAGGAGCTATGAGATTTCAACAATTTGAAAAGAAAAAAAATCAAGATTGGACTGCTGTTGTAACAACAGAAAAAAAGCTACACAATCCTTTAGTGCTGGTTTTCGGAAATCGATATGAATTAGAGAACCCCGAAGTTTATAACGATGTAAAAAAACTATTCCCAGATGGAGAAATTGTTATCGGTTCTACTGCCGGTGAAATTATTGGGAGTAAAGTTCTTGATGATTCGATAGCGCTAACCGCCATAGAATTTGAAAAAAGTACCTATGCCATATTTCGAGAAAATAGTATCGACAATAATAAAGATGCAATACGACTAGGAAACAAACTAATTCAAAAAGTACCAAAAGAGGGCTTAAAACATATTTTTATTATTTCTGAGGGTAGTTTTGTAAACGGTTCGGCATTAATCGAAGGTCTCGAAACAAAGATAGACGATATTGCCATTACGGGTGGACTCTGTGGGGATGATTCGAGATTTGAAAAAACAATATCGGGGTATAATGAGAATCCTAAAGAAGGAGAAGTTATATTAATCGCCTTTTATGGTGAATCTCTAGAGATTAGTTATGCCCAGTATGGGGGGTGGACTCCCTTTGGGCCAGAGCGAATTATTACAAAATCTGATCAGAATGTACTGTACGAATTAGATCATCAACCTGCTCTGGATTTATATAAAAAATATCTAGGGGATAAAGCCGCAGAACTCCCTCAATCTGCATTATTATACCCACTTAGTGTTAAATCTAAAGATAAAGAAGAGCCTATTGTAAGAACAATTCTATCTATCGATGAAAAAACCAATACAATGATACTGGCAGGAGATGTCCCAGAGGGAGCTGTCGTTCAATTAATGATGGGACATATTGATAATATTGTAGATGGAGCCCTGCAAGCAGCAGAAATAGGAATGAAAAACAGAAAACACAAACCCGAATTAGCTTTATTAGTAAGCTGTATTGGTAGAAAATTGGTTATGGATCAACGTGTTGAAGAAGAAGTAGAAGAAGTTATAGAATCTATTGGCACTCAAGCTACTGTAGCTGGGTTTTATTCATATGGTGAACTCTCTCCTTTTGAAGGAAAAAACTCAAACTGCGAACTACACAATCAAACAATGACCTTAACTTTATTTAGTGAATAATATGCACTCATTATTGACCAGACAAATCAAAAAACATTTGAATACCGAGCGTAAAGAATCTCAGTATTCAGAAAAATTTTTAAATGCTATTGATAGATCCTATCACAATTTTGAAGATCAACTAGGCATGTTACAAAGGGCAATGTCTATAAGTTCTAAAGAATTATTTGATGCCAATCAAAAGCTCCAGCAGGAAGCAGAACAGCAAAAAAAGGTGATTGCCAGTTTAACCGATGCTACCAGGATTCTACAATCCATAACTTTCAAAAACATGAAAGAAGGAAAAAATGGAGACGAACTCTCGGGAATCGAACTTGCGGTAATGATCGAGGAGCAAGCTGTTCAAATTTCTGAAATAGAGAAACAAAGAGAATTGCTACTCAAAGATTTAGAAAAAAGTAATAAAGAGCTTAACGATTATGCGCATGTAGTATCTCACGATTTAAAATCTCCATTACGAAGTATCAATACGCTTATTAACTGGATAAAAGAAGATGCTAATGGGGAACTTAAAGCGCCAATACTAAAGAACCTGGATTTGATAGATCAAAATATTGAAAAAATGGATAACCTAATCAGTGGGATTTTAGAGTATTCTATAATTAGTGATAAATCGAGGAATTTAAAATCTGATATCGATTTAAATACCTTAATCGAAGATATTACACATCTCATACATCCTCCTGATCATATCACAATTAGTACACACGATAAGCTTCCTGTTATATATGCAGATGTATCACGAGTTAAGCAAATATTTCAGAATTTAATTAATAATGCAATACAAGCAATAGATAAGGATAAAGGAGAGGTTATCATAATGTATGAAGAAATCCCTAATTTCTGGAAATTCGGTATTAAAGACAATGGAAGAGGGATTTCTAAAAAATATCACAACAAGATATTTCAGATATTTCAAACGCTCGATGATCAAAAAAAATCAACAGGTATTGGATTATCGATCGTAAAAAAAATAGTAGAATTTTATAATGGTAAGATCTGGATCGAATCTGAAGAAGCCCAAGGAACTACTTTTTATTTTACATTAAAAAAATAAGGTATGAACGAAACTCCAAATCTCATATATATAAAAGAACTGGCTGCAGGTTCTGAGGCTTTTGAACAAAAATTAATTGGTATTGTAAAGCGAGAATTTCCTGATGAAAAAGATGAATTTCTTAAAAATTATACCTCAAAAGCATATACTAAAGCAGCAGAAAATGTTCATAAACTAAAACATAAAATCGGAATGTTTGGTTTTGAAGAAGGGTATCAAACCGCAATAGACTTTGAAGAAGAGCTAAAAAGCGGTAGCACTTCGTTATATTCAAAATTTATATTAATTTTAGAATCCATAGAGCATTTTCTAAAAACGCTTTAAAAATCCTTAAAAACCAACTTACTATGAATTGCATAATTATAGATGATGAAGAAACCGCAAGAATGATTATTCAACAACTTTGTTCGCAGGTTGATGAACTCAATGTGATTAAGGATTTCCCTAATGCAATTCAGGCTATTAAATTCTTAAATAAAGAAGAAGTAGATCTCATATTTCTGGATATTCATATGCCCGATTTTACAGGTTTTGATTTTATCGATACCCTAAAAAATCCCCCAAAGATTATTTTAACAACTTCTGACAAGAATTTTGCTTTAGAAGCTTTTGAGTATGAGTGTATTGTAGATTACCTGGTAAAACCAATAACCTTACCCAGGTTTCTTAAAGCCATACAAAAGGCAGAAAGTGCTACTACAGTTGCTACAACAGAAGCCTCTGTAGAGACTTCTACAGAACTGCCATCGAACACTCCTTCTTCTGAAGAAAATGAGCTTTATATTAATATCGACAGAAGATTAATCAAAATTAATCTCCCAACTATTAATTTGATAGAAGCCAAAGGAGATTATGTACTGATAAAAACCGAAAAGCAAAATTATACAGTGCATTCTACCTTAAAAAAAGTTGAAGAAAAACTACCAACCGATCTTTTCTTAAAAGTACATCGATCTTATATCATTAACATCAAAAAAATCATTGATATAGAAGACAACAGTGTGCTTATTGCAAAAGATGTTATCCCTGTAAGTCGTTCTAACCGTCCAGAGTTAATGAAACGTCTTAATATGCTTTAAACTAAATTAGTAATATCTCATTGATTTGTCACACTGAGCCTGTCGAAGTGCTTTCAAATTTGTATTTTCAAATGTCTTCGACAGGCTCAGACTGACAAGAAGTTTTAAATCCTATTCCTCAGACATTGATTATCCGGTTTAAAAACTCATCTCTTCGTAAAACCCATTCATCTACAGCAAATTACCACTGATCGAATAACACCAATACAAGGAGTTGATATAGATTAATTTTAGTCATCTGAAAACCTATATCTATATCAACATGAAAAAAATAACTACCCTTATAGCCTTCTTGATAGCTTTATCCGTAAACGCTCAACAACCCTTTGATTGTGATGAAGGTAATTTCTACCAGGTAATCTCTGGATCTTTAAAAGCATATGATCCCATTACCGGTTCATATTCTGAAGCACTACACACCTATTCTACTACCTACAATGCGGGAGGATATAATCCCGAAGATAATTACCTGTATGCCATTAAGAAAGGTGACAATCATCTCCTTAGAATTGCTAAAGATATGGTGATTGATCTTGGTGCTGTAACCCCTGCCGGGACAACAGTTTTTGGTGGTGGATATGCAGCAGATGTAGATGCAGACGGAAACCTTTGGGTATATCAAAACAACAATAAAAAAACATTTCATAAAATAACAAATCTAAAAGACTATGACGGTTCTTCTTCTCCCGTTTTCGAGGTTGTAGAGGCTGATCAGGCTTCGCCTAGTACTTGTGCAGATATTGCCTATATAAATGGTTCTTTTTATGGAGGAAGCAGAGGAAAACTATACAAATGGGACCTGTCTTCGGGAACACCCGTATTTTCTGAAAAAGCAGTAACCAATTTACCAACAGGTACTTTTGGTGCAGCATATGCCGATGCTAATAACAGATTGTATTTATCTGTTAACAACGGAGGTTTATACCTAATCAATGATTACGAAAGTGCTACCCCAACAGCTACATTGCTTAATCTTACCGAAACCACAAATTCTAATGATGGTTTTAAATGTGCCAACGGTATTTCTCCGTTGGATAAAGATCAAGACGGTACCTTAGATTCTATGGATGCCGATAGTGATGGTGATGGCATTACAAATATTGCAGAATGTAATGGTATAAATCCTTACGGAGATAGTGATGGAGATGATTTATACAACTACCTTGATAATGATATCAGTGGTAACGGAGACAATGTAGTACAAGATGCTTTTGATAGAGATAGTGACGGTAATCCCGATTTTCTGGATATCGATTCTGATAACGATGGTATCTATGATATTGTAGAAGCAGGGCAAGGCGATAAAGACACGAATAACGACGGAGTCTACAATGGATCAGACAACAACTTTCTGGATACCGATCTCGATGGATTAGCAGATGCATTTGATCCTGATCAAGGGAATACTTTTATCCCTAACGATACTGATAATGATGGTATTTATGATTGCTACGATATCGATTCTGATAATGATGGGATTGTAGATATCATAGAAGGGCAAAACAGTGCTAGCTATCAGGGATTATCTAACATTGATGAAGATAACGATGGTATGGATGATGCCTTTGATCCTGATTATGCAGGAACTGTAAACGGAACCGTAAATACCGATGGTACCGATGCTTATGATCACCTAGATACTGATTCTGATAATAATGGTATATCTGATAGTACCGAAGCATATGATAGTGATGGTGACGGAGTTGCAGAAACTACACTATCCGGAGTTGATAATGATAATGACGGATTAGATGATAGCTTTGATTTAAGAAAAAGTAGTTTTGCTCCAGAAAACGGAGGGCAAACCCCTGCAAGTTTTCCTATCCCAGAGATTTGTGACCGATATAACTACTTAGGTGATTTTTCTTCTAACGGAAAGCCACTGTATTTAGACGGGCAGGATACAGTTAGCCAAGAAACTATCGATTTGATAAATAATGCGCTACCAGAAGGGTACCCGGTACCAGATTTTAACCCTCACTATATTTCTTCGGGTTATGATACAGATATTGAAGTACAGGAACAAGCTGATATATGGGTTACTTTTATAGGAGAAGGAGCAGGATATAAAAACACACTGGGGTTCTATACCTATGATATTAACAACCCTTCGCCTTCAATCCCTGCGCCAGAAGATATTACGATCATTTTCCCTAATGTATCAGCAGTAGGAAGCGGTGGCGAATTAGAAGTAGGTGATAAAGTAAAAATAGGAACTTTTCCTCCTAATACAGGAATAGGATGGGTATTGCTAGCCAATGCATGGTCAGACGGTTGTGTAGGAACAGGACACTGGCAACTACACTCTAATCCGGATTATAATCCAGAAACAGATCCAACCCTGCGATATCACAATGTTTTATTATCTGATCCCGATAACGAAAGAATTATATTAGGCTTCGAAGATATAAGAAGAGATTATGCTTCTTGTGACCAGGATTTTAACGATGCGTTATTCTATATCACGGCAAGTCCTTATACTGCGATCTCTACAGATAATTGTGTAGATATCGATACCGCAACCGATGTTACTTCTGCCAATAATGGTGGGTTAGAAAGTAATGGTGACTTGGCAAGCTTAATCGCCAAACGTAACTTTAGCAGAACAAAAACGAATAGTATTTTCAATACCAAAAAGAGTCAAAAAAGATTTCAGCCTGGTACGAAATCATACAAATCGGCAAACAATGAAGATTTAAGCATCTATTTCCCTAATACAGGAATATTAGGTACCGAGTCTACTTATGTATCCAGTCCAGAAGATCTATTGGGTATCACCAATGCAGAAGCTGTATTCTCTGTAGATTACTATAAAGGAAATGAAAGAGTAGCAGCAGCTCTTGCTACATCAACAAAAGGTTCGGTTTATGATCATTCAAAAACAATATGCGATCGATTAAACGGCTCTAAATTACTAGATGTACGAACGGTAACTATCAAAAATCATACGCTTGTAAGTACCAGAATAGAAAGAGCTTCGGGTCAAATTGAATATGCACTAACCTTCTCGGTTAAGAAAGGTAAAGCTGAAAATGAAATCTATAGCTTATGGAATATCGGTAACTATCCTGATGGAGATTATTTAAATTTCCAGGTATGGGGCGGATCGGTGCCACAAGTAGCAAATATTGCGAATCACATCTTAGATACATTTACAACCGATAAACCTATGCGTAGTCATAAAGTAAGTTATAGAGTACCTACCGTATTTGTAGAAAAAGGAGCATACGCAAATGGAAAGCTAACTCTTAATATTATCAATAAATTAGGTTCAACTCAGATGACATTTAATGGAAACATTAGAACGACCGAACAATCAAAAGAACACAATATGGTTGAAACAATAGCATTATCAGGAGCATACAATGAGCAAATTACTATAGAAACAGGGTATTTATTTGATATCGGGTTCTCTATTAGAGGAGAAAACTCTGCTCAATTAGATGCATTATACCTGGCAGATGGTCCCTGGGGTATTGATTACCGGGAGCAGGGAGTCGTAATCGAGAATTTCAAAGTCACAACACATGACGTAGCAGCTCAAAAAAATGAATATACTATAGAACGTAATGCACTGGTATATGGCGAAGTAAAAGAAACGCTAAATCTTTTTAGAAATATACTGGCAGGTGAACTTACACTAGCGGTATCTGACTACGATGCTGTACAGTTCGAAATGCATAATGATAGAGATATCGAGGTGATATTAGTAACCGAAGGCCTTACAGACTGGAGTAACAGACTTAGATATAGAATTGCTGCCACCGATAAAAAAACAACACATACCCTTTCGTTCACTGATTTTACAAATGGAAATAAAGAAAATGAAACGTTCGAAAAAGTAAGAAGCATTGTATTCTCGGTACAGGGAGATTATCAAAACTTTACTCCATTTCATATAGAAGTATCGGATCTGGCATTCACCAGTACGGTAACAATAGATCCAGAACTAGATCCCGAAACACCAGCTGTGGTAACAGAAGATGAGGAAGAAACTAATGATGACCAAATCGCACAAGTAGAAACAGATGAGCAAATCACAACAGTGACTACGCTTTCTAATTACCCTAATCCTTTTAGAAATAAAACTACGATTAGAGTACCGGGCACAAACCAGACAATAGAAATGGTTGTTATCGATATGATAGGAAGAACAGTACGACAAGAACGTATGACACTACATAATAACAGTATAACTTTTGAAACCAAAAGTCTTATCCCCGGTGTATACTATTACATCTTAAGAGGTGATAACAAACAAAAATATAAAGGCAGTTTTTTAATCCGATAATAAAGTATACCATTTAGCACTTAAGTTTACACTAAATGGTATTAGGTTAAGTTCAGGATTTGGGTAATAGCGGGGATAATGTCATGGTTGTCCTCGCTATTTAATTACACACTTAGGATTTTATGAACTGAAAATATATATCAATCCTACCACTATATACTATATACCATATTCAATGTTTTCAAGGTTGATAATCCGTCATTAAAAAACGAAAAAAACCTTATTCTATGAAGTTATAATCACTGTTTTCAGGGTGTATCTCCTCGTTTCATAGAACTTACTTTTGTGATTGCATAAATAAATCAAAGAGGAATGAATATAAAAATATTATTTCTACTGCTTGTGATTCCCTTCATGAGTATTGCTCAAAAAAAGGGTAAAATCTATTTTGATGGAGAATGGAAAAAAACCCATAAAAAAAATGCTGTCTATTATCGTAACTTACCCTTAAAAAAGAAAGGGGATTTAATATACATCCAGGATTTTTATATAAATGGTGATCCCCAAATGACAGGATGGGCACATAAAAATAATGAAAAGAAATTTGAAGGAAAAGTTACCTGGTATTACGAGAATCGACAGATCAATACTATAGCTCACTATAAAAATGGAAAAATTGAAGGCGCGGTAATTGAATATGATTGGGCGCATAATGATACTACAGATGAAGAATACACACAAATAGAGGAAGAGGTAAATTATTTAAATGGAAAAAGACATGGTGTTAACATCGAATATTATAAAGGCAAAAAACATGAACAATATCAGTATGAATATGGTCAAAAAAATGGCCCATATATCATATATAGTACAGAGATTGGGAATATTATTGAAGAAGGAACATATAAAAATGATATACAAGAAGGCATTTGTATAACATATTATAGTGATACAAAAACTATTGAATCTAAAGTGCACTATCATAAAGGTAAAATGCACGGTACATATACCAGATATGATAAAAATGAGAACATCATACTAGAGCAACATTATATTGAGGGCAAACGAGAAGGGGAATATACCTTAACCTTATGTCCTGAAAACGATATTTATGAACACTTCACTTATGAAAAAAGAGCTTATGTGAACGGATATGTAAACGGAACTTATGAAAAAGGAATGTATGTAGATGGTAAAAAAGAAGGAGTAATTACTATCTATTATACAACTGGCGAAAAAAAAGAAGAATGTACGTATCACAATGGAGAACAAGAAGGGCAATGTACAGGATATAGCATAACAGGAGAGATCGTATATTCATATTATACTAAAAACGGTTGGACTGAGGAAGGAACAGACCAATGTTTTAAAACTTATAAAGCAAAAGAGCTTGTCAAAGAAGAAAAATTCTATATGGGGTCAACACAATTGGCATATTCGTTACTATACCTGCCTAATGGAAAAAAAGAAATTTCAAATTACAGCTCTACAGGAGAACTTTTATATAAAGGATCAACAAATTTTTATTCAAGAAATCTAACTAATAGAAAAGAAATTGACTACTACAAATCTAATGAATGTGGGTATGTAGATGGTATTAAAGATATTACCTCGTATACAGAAAATGGATATGAAATATCCCATTTTGATAGAAAAGGGACATTGGTAACTCAAGGAATATATAAAGATAATAAACCTTATGAAGGTACATTTTATCAATCCCCTCTATATACAAGCAACTATGAGGTATTTGTTACTTATAAGCGAGGAGTTAAACACGGAAAAGAATATCTAAAACACAAAGGAAAGATCATTGCCGAAGGGAACTTTGTATATGGTAAACGCAATAAAGGAACTTTTGTATTTGATCAAAACTATAATGAATTAATGGCCCAAGAGATTACCATAGCCTCGGTATCTAATGGTCAAAAAGAAGGAATACAGCAGGTTTATAATACTAAAAAAGGGATCATCACCTCATATTATCATCTAAAAAATGGTAAAAAAAATGGAGAAAGTGCAACATATACCAAAGATCGTAAACTCAAAAACGTACTTATTTATAAAGATGATAAACGTTATGAAGGTAATTATAATACATATACCGACTCTATCCCATACAATGAATTAGATTGGCAATATAACTATACCTATAAAGCAGGAAAAATATATGGGGAAAAACGTGTAGTTAAACTACAATATAATGACGACCATAAGAAAGAAATCAAAATCATTGCAAAAGGTACCTATAAAGATGGAAAAAAAGACCACGGTACATTTTTGCTATCAGATAATGATATAGGATACAACTATAAATATCCCAGACCTATATGGGTCAGTTACAAAATACAACATATTATAAATGGTTTAGAAGAGGGAAAACAAAACTATTATTATTATCCCCATCTTAAATACGGAAACTATAATACAATAGACCATGTAGGGTATTATCATGCAAAAGCAGGTGTCGTAGATGGAGAATGTGTTTTTTATGATAACGTAGGAAAACTAAATCAAAAAATATATTACAAAAAGGGAATCCCCTATGATGGGTTTACGACAGATTATGATGGAAATATGACTTCTTATGCTAAAGGAAAACTTCATGGAGAACAAATTCGTAAACATAAAAAAAGGTATCAGTATACAATAACAGAAGTATATAAAGAAGGCGTAATCCAATCTGTGGCCTATGATAGTATTTTCGTTAATGGGCAAAATAATATTAAAGGGATCTATAAAAAAGGAAAGCCTTTTCAAGGGTATTTTGATGTAAAAGACTTTATGGCAGTAGATCAGTACGAAAATGGAGAAAAGAAGTTTCAATACTCTATATCGTTAGCAAACAATAAAGAAGAAGAAAATACGCTCATCAATCTAACTACAAAATCTATCTACAAAAATGATAGTATTTATAATGGATATCAGTACTTGTATGAAGAAAAGGATAGAGATCAAATCATAACTAGGTCTCATATAAAAAATGGAGAAATCGATAGCATCATAATAGGAATTCCAGGCATGTTTCGTAGTAGAATGTTTGAACTTAGCTCAATGGGTGATGGGTATTCTATTACAGAACCTTTTAAATTTTCTATAACGAATACAAACAATATACTAAGATTAAAAAATCATCAAGGTCAAATTCTAAAAGAAAAAAGAATCAATAAAAATCCTGAAACCAAACTACGATATACTTATATAAAAGATAATGATATACATACTCAGGAAGTATTTAGTCATATTTATTCTATCTGGGATGATAAAAAACTACAAGAAATAGAAAATTATCGGAATGATGATTACATGTTCCAACTCTTTTCAAAACTATCCTTATACATACACAAAAAAGAATATATATTCGCCAATTTCAAAGAAGAATTACTGTCTAAAAAAGAAGAAAACAGGTGGGAGAATGAAGTAGATAATAGTTGGTTTAACAGTGATTTCACCGAGAAGCAATTTGTATGTCTCTTAACATTTGATAAAAATGCTCAACCAAAGTATGGAATGGAAGTCAAAGCAAATAGTGATTTTACCTCCTATACTGTTACGCTCTATAACAAAACAAAGGTTATTAAGACCTTACAAAAAATTCCCTTAGAACAATTACATAGTATTTACGAAGATAATTATGATGCTATGTTTAGAATAAACTAAAAAAAACAGCTTAAATAAATAAGGCGATTTTTTCTTCTGTCACTTCGGTAGGATTATTTAATGATTCTTTTGGATTCTAAAGTTTACATAAAAATTAAAAGATGATTTAAAAGTTCAGGATTTGGGTAATAGCGGGGATAAAGTCATGAAACGTTTTAAACGTACCCATACTACTTTTTATAATGACTACCTGGCAGCACGCGTGATCGTTGGCAATTAGCCTGCCAAATCCAAATTAATTACAGTAATTATTAACATAGAGCAGATTGATTTCTGCTCTATTTTTTAGTATGGATTCTACCCTCGCTATGCTGGTATTTACCTCACCTCAAAATCTGATTTTTATTTTTTCGAAAAAAACTTTCATTTTTTTTTCTCAGTCCCGAAAAACGAAACTGGGATGATTTAATATTGTATCGGGAATACGATTAAAAACAAAAATTTAGTCACTAAAAACTTTTATATGAGAATACTATTTTTAAGTTTTCTGCTTATAGTGGGTACTATCGCCATAGGTCAGGAATCTACTTCGCCAAATCCTTTAGAAGAAGCCTTACAGGTTTTTCCTGTATCACCAGAAGCAGCTTCTTTGGGTAAATATGGGGATATCCCTGTTAACCTATCTACCGGAAAAATTAACTATACAGTACCTGTTTACACTATTAAAGTCGGTGATTTTGAATGGCCCATTCATCTGTCGTACAATTACGGTGGTCTTATTACCGAGCAAGATCACCCTATGACCGGGATGGGATGGGATTTAATTGCCAATGGAAGGATAACACGACAAATCAGGGGAAAAGATGATGAATATGGAGATCAATCTTATAAAGCCAATGCTATTATTCCTTTTTTACAAACAGTATATGACCAGGGTACTCCAATTGATGAGTATGACACCAATAAACGTTTTGAGATTTATAACAATATTGCCAATCGAAATTATGATGCACAACAAGACAAATATGTTATTAGTGCTCCTGGATTAAGCGGAAGCTATGTGCATGATGAGAAAGGGGATATCGTTTTTATGGAGCATAGAAACTTCAAAGTAAACAAAACGAACAATACAATAATAATTACTAAAGATAACGGAGTTACATACTATTTTGAGATACACGAAATAGGGAGTTACGCATATAAGACTTCAATTGAAGGAGAATCACTTAACCGCAATGTCCCTATGAGTTTTTTATTAACCCGTATCAAATTAAACGATAGTAAAGGAAGTATCTATTTTGAGTATAGCCCTACAGAAAGTTATAGTAAAAGAGTGTATTCTGAATCAAGAACTAAAGATACCTCTGTGGGAGGTACAGCTTCTATTGAAGAGGATTATACCGATAACTCTACAACCAGACACCAGCTTCAAAAAATTATATTTCCCAACGGCGAGGTGAGGTTTGATATCACCTCGGGTGTTTTAGATCAGGAAGTATCGGTTCAGACCTTGAATGAGATTTCTGTTTGGAATACAGGAAAACAGATCATAAAATATAATTTTACGTATAATGATCCAACTAAAAACAGAAAAACATTAGTAGGAATTACCAAAAGCAATGGCAATACAAACTTACCCTGGTATCAATTTGAATATTATCCTTTTCCTAACACCTTAGGGCCTTCTGTAAATTATAAATATCAGGATCCATGGGGGTACTATAATGGGAATTCTGGTTCTCTTTTATCTCTAGAAAACAGGAAAATAGATCATAATAAAACACTATCGGGGGCATTAAAAAAGATAACCTATCCTACAAAAGGATACAGTTTGATCAGTTATGAGCAAAACAGGGTACCTCCTACATCACCCGGCCTGGCAGATTTTTATACCTACACCAGGAACAAAACATTCTCGAGTGATAATAAGGCTGGACAAGGGGTTACAAAAACAATTGACACAACATTTACTGTCCCATCTTACCAAATTATTGAAGTAAGCCTAAGTGCAGGAATGTTCCTGTATGATCCTGATAACCCAGATGTAACCCCTAATATCGGTTTACAAGGTGCAGAGGCTAGTATAAAAGTTGAATGGTTAAATCCACCTCTTCCTTACCTCTCTAATTTGGGGGAAATAAATATAACTGGAGAAGATACCGAAGCACAATGTGAGCCTCTAGTAGGCTGCTCAGATAGTTACTATAAAACAAACCCTGTTGTTTTTAGAGCAGTTCCTAAAGGTGCTATAATTCGTATAACAGGTAGCATTTATGCCCCAACAAAAAGAGATGTATATGCAAACTGTTCTATAAAATATGAAGAGCTTGTTAATGAAGCAGGAGAACTCTTTAGTTATGTAGGAGGGGTACGAGTTAGTGGCACTGAGGATTGTGATAACAACGGAAATTGCAAGACAACCCATTATAAATATGTATTAGAAGATGGCATAGATAGTGGTCTTTTGACTGGGTCCTCTCCCGTATTCAGGTATTCTACAAAATACTATGATGGAATAAATGCAGATATAACCAGGATTCACACCGTGAGCAATAGCATGCGTAATTTCACCAGTTATCAGGGAGCTCCGGTATTATATCGCAGAGTAGAAACCATTGTAAATGGTGGAGATAATGGGAAAGAGGTAAACTATTATACTGTGGCTCGTAACAATTATACAAACTTTCCTTTTATAACTACAATGAATAACGACTGGAAAAAAGGTCAGCTTCTTAAAAAGGAAGTGCATAAAAAAGAAAACGGAAAATTTGTTCTTGAAAAAGAAACTATTAACCAATATCAGGAATTTTACCCATATGGCAAAGGTATGCATAGTAGTGTAAAGGCCTATGGGATGGCAGTTGGTAGACATTATATTTCGAGTAGTTATGGAAACCCACACCATTTTAAGGATAATTATTACATCGATTATCCCAAAGAGTACAAACTCATCAAAACAATACATCGAGAGTTTTTACATGAACAAACACTTACACGAGAGACTTCATATGCATATGATACTCCATATGGACAATTGAAGACACAAACAGATATTGGTAGTCATAATAATACAATGGTTACAGAATTTCTCTATCCGTATGATCTAAGCAATACAGTGCATAACAGTTTAATAGCCCAGAACAGAATTGCTATCCCTATACAAACTCAAACTAAAGAAGATGATAAGTTTGTAGCTACTCAAAGTATAGCGTTTAAAGATTGGGGGGATGGTAAATTACTACCAGAACTGATTAAAACCCTAAAAGGAGAAGAAAGCGCAGTAAACGTGTTTCAGGATCAGGTAGAGTATTTAAGCTATGATCATCAAGGGTATCCCTTAGAAGTTTCGCAGGTTGATGGTCGTCATATCATGTATGTATGGGGATATAACAACACCTTGCCTATTGTTAAGATTGATAATGCCAGTTATACCGGGATTTCTTCAACAGCAAGTAGTTTAATCACTCAGTTACAAACCGCATCGAATACAGAAGATACAGAAGCAGAAGAAGCAACCATGCGTAACCTGTTTAAAAGTCTTAGAGACGACGCTTATTTTGCAGATGCTCAAGTAACGGGCTATACCTATGATCCTCTTGTTGGGGTAACCAGTATTACCGATCCCAAAGGGCATAAAGCGTATTATAAGTATGATGAATTTAACAGGCTTATGTATGGGTTAGATAACGACCAGCATATTGCGCAACAAGTACGTTATAATTACCAAGGCGAACAAACGGCTACTTTAGGTGATGTGACTATCGATCTACCAGGTTCCAACACTATTCAACTTAACCAATCTGCTACTTTTAGTGCTAGTATCACGGGGAATGGTGGTGATCTCTATACCTGGTCTGTAAATGGTGTACAGGAGCAATGTGATGGTACCACTAGTTTTACCAAAACTTTTAATACTACAGGTACCTATACCATATCGGTATTGGTTTATAATAGCCAAACCAAACATAGGGTAAGCAAAACAATGAGTGTAGTAGTTGAATATCCTCCTATCCATGTACCTACAGTAAGCGCAAACCACGACCATGTTGTAAAAGGAACTAACGTTGATTTTAGTGCTTCTGGAATTGGTGGCGGGTCTGGTAATTTACGCTATGAGTGGTATGCAAACAATGTAAAGCAAGCCAGTACCACTACAACTTTTAGATATACTACCAATACAGTAGGAACAAATAATGTTTACTTTAAAGTGATTGACAATGAGACTGGAAAATCGGTAAGTAGTCCTCCTAAATCATTGCATGTATATTCCTCATTAGTTACTCCTGCTGTACATGCTAATAAAATTCATAGTATCGAAGGGAATACTATTAATTTTACTACTAATGGTATTACAGGAGGATCAGGTTCCCGAAGATACGAATGGTATGTAAATAATGCAATACAATCGGCTACCGCAACTTCTTATAGCAAGGCTTTTTCAACAGATGGCACCTATACCATTAAGTTTCGTGTAATCGATACCAAGACAGGACAATTTGTTGATAGCACTCGAACTATTTATGTATACAACCCTTTAAACACGGGAAGTATTTCTGTACCTTCTACTATAGCAGTGAATACTACAGCTACTTTTAATATTAACCCTAGCGAAGCAGGTGGAAGTTATACCTATTTATGGACTGTAACCAGTAATTGGAAAACCTATACCAGTAGTGCCAAATCTTTTGGTTTACTTATGAATTATGATTACTACGGAACAAATATAAGGGTGACCTGTAAGGTGTCTGCAACTAAAACCGGAGTAAGCAAAACAGTAAGTAAAACCATAACGGTTAATGGTGCTCCAACACTTGGAGGAAGTTTTAGTAAATCAACAATACATAATAACCAATACCACCAGGATTACATGATCACAGCCGTACCATCAAATGGGTCGGGTCATTATTCTTATTCATGGTATAGAGACGGGGTAGCTGTAAGAAATAATCCTTATGGCCCAACAGGTATTATGGTGGAACTAAATTGTGATAATAAATCAGATAGAATAAAATGTGTGATCAGAGACCAGAGAACTCAAAAATCTAAAACTGTAGAAGTTACCTATAATTTTACCCGCTCCTGTGGTGGTGGAGATGTGCCACATTAGATATATTCTAAAGAAATAATAAATATGTTATCTCATAAATATAAAAATACCATTCCTCTACTTCGTTCACCTATTAAAAACAAGGAGGAAATAAAAGCAAAAACATGAAAAAACAAATCATATATATACTACTTATGCTAATAGGGTTAAATCTCCAGGCCCAGGTAGTATTATCAGACAAGAATTATATACATACCACAGTCCCTCAAGTAGCGTTAACCATTGCAGAACTAGACAATGTAAACTGCTCTAACATTAATGATATCGACAAGGCTATAGAAAGTGTGACCTATTTTGATGGACTGGGTAGACCCATACAACAACGAGCCATCAAAGCCTCACCAGATGGTAAAGATATTGTGACTCATATCACTTATGATGATTATGGTAGACAAGCAAAACAATATCTACCTTTTGAGGCAGACAATACGATAGGGAGTTATAAAGAGATCAATGTAAATACCGATATTAACCAGTATTACAAAGATACCTATACCAGTGATTTTCCAGGGATAACTGATCTTAACCAGATTAATGCCTATTCAGAGAGCCTTTTTGATAAATCCCCTCTTAATCGAGTGATAAAAGTAGGTGCTCCGGGGAAAGCATGGAAAATTAATCGTAGTAGTGATGCAGATCATGCTATAAAGACAGATTGGTATACTAATAAAGCTAATGAGGTAGTGTATTTTAAAGTAGATTTTGCTAATCCAAATGATACTGAGGCCCCTAGTCTGGTAAAGGATGGACACTATGCTGTAAATCAATTGCACATAACTATTACTCAGGATGAGAATTGGACTCCGGCAGATGGTAATAACCATACGACCAAAGAGTACAAGGATAAACAGGGTAAAATTGTTTTAAAACGAACCTTTAATGCAGGATCGGCACACGACACTCATTATGTTTACGATAGATTTGGGAATTTAACCTATGTAATCCCCCCTAAAGTAGCGGCTAGTGATGGGGTAAGCCAGAGTGAGCTTACCGAACTCTGTTATCAATACCGATATGACAATCGTAACAGGCTTATTGAAAAGAAAATCCCTGGCAAAGACAAGGAGTATATTGTCTATAACAAATTAGATCAACCCATCCTAACCCAGGACGCGAATCTAAAAGGGAGCAATGCTTGGCTCTTTACCAAATATGATATTTTTGGAAGAGTTACCTATACCGGTAAGATTACCGATAACCGCGATAGAAAAACCATACAACAAGCTGTGAATACAGAATCTACCTTATGGGAGCAGCGCGGTGCTGCCGCTATGATCGATGGGACTACTATCTATTATAGTAATGCGGCATTTCCAAAAACAAACCTGGAGCTACATACCATCAACTATTATGATGATTATGGCTTTGATCTTGCAGGATTAACCAATCCCGGTACTGTATATGGCGAAACTATATCAGATCAAACCAAGACACTACCTACAGGAAGTAAAGTACGAGTACTAGATACCTTTGATTGGATTACTACGGTTACTTACTATGATAAAAAAGCACGACCTATATACGTAGCTAGTAAAAATGAATATTTAAACACTACTGATATTGTAGCAACCCAATTGGATTTTGTAGGTAAGGTAGAACAAACCAAAAGTACTCATACCAAAGATAGCAATGCTGCCATTGTAACGATAGATACCTTTACCTATGATCATATGGGTAGGATACTCACCCAACGACAATGTATAGAAGATACTTCTGGGGTAAATTGTACGGGTAATACAGGAGTTACACCAGCAGTAACCTTATCACAACCGATCACCCAAACCACAACTACCGTAGCGGGTAATACTATTACCTTATCTAATGGATTTCATTTTGCAGCCACGGCTAGTACTTCTTTCTTTGCTAAGATCCAGAACGAGGAATTCCCGGGAGAATTGATCGTATCTAATACCTATGATAAGTTAGGGCAACTAACCTCTAAAACAGTTGGAGGAGGATTACAAGATGTACATTATACCTACAATGTACGAGGATGGTTAAAAAACATCAATCAGGATAGTTATGATGATAATGACCTGTTTAATTTTACCATCAATTATAATATACCACAACATGGAGCTACTGCATTGTTTAATGGTAATATCTCTGAAACAGCATGGAAAACGGCCAATGATAACGTAGAGCGACATTACAAATACAGTTATGATGCTTTAAATCGAATCACAGAAGGAATCAGTAGCGATGGTAACTATAACCTAAGTGGTGTTACCTATGACAAAACAGGAAATATCCTCTCGTTAAATCGAAAAGGAAATCTTAATGAAGCTGCTACTTCTTTTGGAGATATGGATATGCTAGCATACACCTATGATAGTGGTAACAAACTCTTAAGAGTGACAGATACCGGGAATACGACTTTTGGTTTTAAAGATGGTAGCAATACCAATGATGATTTTGTGTATGATGCCAATGGTAATATGACTATGGATCAAAACAAAGGGATTACAGGGATTACCTATAATCATTTAAATCTCCCTAAAACAGTTACGGTAAATAATGCTTCTCATACCGGAAATATTACCTATATTTACGATGCCACTGGGGTAAAATTAAAAAAGATTACCACAGAGGGAAGTTCTTTAATTACTGAGTATGCTGGTAATTATGTCTATAAGAATGGTACGTTAGAATTCTTTAACCACCCAGAAGGGATTGTTGAGAAGGAAGCGGATGGGTATAAATATGTATATCAGTTTAAGGATCACTTAGGAAATATCAGACTATCATACAAAGATGCCAATAAAGACGGCAGTATCAGTACTTCTGAGATCGTTCAGGAGAAGAATTATTACCCCTTTGGCTTACAACATAAAGGGTACAACTTCGCTATAAATGGGAGTAAGCATGACTATGGTTTTGGAGGCAAAGAAGAACAAGATGAACTAGGACTTGGTTGGATAGATGTTACTGCTAGAAACTATGACCCTGCTCTTGGTAGATGGATGAATCTTGATCCATTAGCAGAAAAGATGCGTAGACACTCCCCTTATAATTATGCATTTGATAATCCGATATATTTTATCGATTATGATGGTATGGCTCCTAATGATTTTTATCGACATAAAAAAACAGGAAAAGTAGTATGGATTGATGGTAGTAGTCGTGTAAAAGGTTTTCAACACTTAGGATATCATGTAGGTTCTACTGATGTTGATGGAAATAGAACTCATATGAACGGAGATACCAGACAGATATCGGTCAATGGGAAAGTTGTGAATAGTTTTGGTTTTAATGGATCTCGAAATAGTAGAGGAAAAGGTACAGGTATTGATAGTTGGGGTCGTGAAAAAAGAGGTGATTTTCTAAGACCTACAAGTAATGGGAAAGCGATAGGGCAATTAAACATATCTGATTTACCAATAAGTGGAGTTCGTAATTTTAAGAATAAGGCTCTTGCTTTTATAAAAGATATTATAGGAATTTTAAATAAAGAAAATAAGCTTGGAGATAATTTATCAGAAAACTCATCTTCGAATTCAAATAGTTCTAGCACCGAATCCGAATCCGATTCTTCATCTAGTACAATGAATGCGGAAAATGTAGCCGGAGAAGAAATAGGACAAAGTGAAGAAGATACAACAAACACTTCTACTATATCATATAAAGATAGACCTGCAAAAAGTAAAAAGTTTTTCTCTAATAGAAAAAGTGCTGAAGAGGATTCTGCTAAACAGTCAAACAATAAAAATGTTGAATCAATTCTAATCGAAGACTATAAACAACAATGAAAATGAGTTATAGATTGTTTTTTGTGATATTATATATTTTGATAGTTTCATGTAATACCAAAAAAAGTAATAGTAAAAACGAAAATTTATTGAAAGATGGAATTTCAAGAGGGTACGATAAAAAGGGAAACCTAACTACTATTCATAATTTCAAAAATGGAAAACTTGTGGATACTTCTACTTTTTATAGAACAGATGGCTCTATTGAAATGAAGAAAGTATGGATTGACAGTGCTTATCATCAAGAAATCCTATATAATAGATTAGGTATTATCAAGGCAATGGGAAATATGAATGATGATGATTTAAAAATCGGAAAATGGTCTTTTTTTAAAGAAGGTAAACTGGATTTTATCCGAGAATATAAAATCATAAAAGGAAAACAATACCTTAATCAATCTTGGAATATTGATAAAAAAGGAGATACAATATATAAATCAAGTAAGTACTTCAAAATTCAAGTGTTAACCGATACCATTAATAAAGGAGAAGCTTTTCTTGGAGCAGCGTTTTTGCGTTCTCATTTTTTTAAAGGAAAACCATCGGAAATACTTATTTGCTTACCTAAAAATGAAACTGAAAACTTTAATGAAGACTTCTCAAATGAGAGAGAAATAGTATTAGACACTTTTTATAATATTCAACACGACATAAAGAATCAGAAAAATTTTGAGGGTCATAGTAAACCTTATAGTGCAGCTTTTGGAAAATGGTTTAAGATGACTACTGGTAAAAAAAATATTAGAGGATTTATAGAGGAATATTATAAAGAAAAAGATTCTGTAAAATCAACAAAAATGTATTTTGACATACCTATTTATATAAAGGATCAATAATAATTTCCTCGCCAGTGGGTTTGAAGATGGCACCAATACCAATGATGATTATACCTATGATGCCAATGGTAATATGATCCAGGATCAAAACAATGGGATTACAGGGATTACCTATAATCATTTAAACCTACCTAAAACAGTTACGGTAAATAATGCTTCTCATACCGGAAATATTACCTATATTTACGATGCCACTGGGGTAAAACTAAAAAAAATTACCACAGAGGGAAGTTCATCGACAACAGAATATGCTGGTAATTACATATATAAGAATGGTACACTAGAATTCTTTAATCATGCAGAAGGTATTGTAGAACATGAAGCCGATGGATATAAATATGTATACCAGTTTAAAGACCATTTAGGGAATATTAGGTTATCGTACAAAGATGCTGATAAGAATGGTGCTATAACGCAAAGTGAGATCGTGCAGGAGAAGAACTACTATCCTTTTGGACTACAACACAAAGGTTACAATTTTGATGTAAAGGGTAGAAAACATGACTATGGATATAACGGGAAAGAAGAGCAATCTGAACTAGGGCTTGATTGGATAGATTATGGGGCTAGGAATTATAATGCTGCTATCGGTCGTTGGATGAATATGGATCCTTTGGCGGAAAAGTATTATGATAAATCATCTTATAACTATTCACTTAATAATCCTGTGTTTTTTGTTGATCCGGACGGTAGAACTGTTGATGTAACTGATTTAGTTAATGGGGGAACAAAAACAGATACTTGGTTATTAATCAATTTAATGGCTAATTTGTCAGAAACTACCGGATCAGTAATTAAAAAAAGTACTTCAAGAGATGGGGTTTCAACACTTACAGAAGGGGAATGCAAATCTAATTGTAAAAAAAGTAATAAAGCAGGTAGTTATGTTTCTCATTTATTAAGCAATGATAGTGGTACTATTACTGTGAAAAATAATGATAGAAATACTAGACAAACAGCAGATGGAAGACAATTTAAGCAATTTGGTTCACAAGCCAGTCCTAATGGAGAAATATATTTAGATGCGATGCAAATAAGTAATATTCAATATTCATTAGAGTCGAAGAATGTTGACTCTAGGACAATGGATACTGGTTTCGTTTTTCTTCATGAATCACTTCATACTAGATTTGGTGCTTCATATTTTAATAGTGCAAGAGATAATAATGAAAAAGAAGGGGGTAGATTTAGAGATCCAACAGGGGGTTTTTGCCAAAGCCGTTTTTGCAGGTCCAACGGTAGAAAGGATAAATGAATTTAGAAGTGAAACAGGTCTTCCTTTACGTAGATCATATTCGAATTGGAACCCTAACAACCCTGGAAGTCTTGTGATAGAAAAAGATGGAAACCGTATTGAAGTTCCAATAATAAACTATAATATGTTATACAATGAATAAAACAATATTAATATTAGTTATGGCTTTTATTTTGTTAGGTTGTTCAAATAATAAAGAGTTATCATCTTCTCGACAACAATCAATCATTAATAATTCTATAAACTATATAAAGAAAAATAACACAATAGGAATGAAAAATTGTTATTTAGTTGATTCTAAAATATCTCCTATGCAATTTGAAGTGTTTTTTAATTCAGAAAATGTGGATTTTGAAAAGAAATTTGGTAAAGATTACCAAAAAATATTAAAAAATATTGAAGATGATTTAAATAATGATAGAATTGACAAACATAATGATTTAAGTATTAATCTTTCACCTTGTTCGGAAAGTAAATATGTAATTAGTTTTTCACGTATGAGTAAAACATATGTAATGTGTTATTTATCCCAAGAAGGTAGAAATATTTCAATTGATGAAATATTAGAGGAAAAATATAAGTTTGATTCTAATGAATATTACTTTTTTCTTTTTGAATTTAATAACTCTGGAAGTATTATTAATGTTTTTGAAAACTCTGTAATTTTTGGTTAAAGATCCCCTGCTGCTCCTAGCGTGTAATTGATCGCTCCCGCTATGCCTCTTGGCTAGTGGCGTCAAAGATTGGTAGGTAAGAGTAATAAATAAAAGTCACAATTGATAAAAAGATTGTGACTTCTTTAGTTTAATAATATGTTATATTTACGATGCCACTGGGGTAAAGTTAAAAAAGATTACCACAGAGGGAAGTTCATCGACAACAGAGTATGCTGGTAATTATGTATATAAGAATGGTACACTAGAATTCTTTAACCACCCAGAAGGTATTGTAGAACATGAGGCCGATGGGTATAAGTATGTATACCAGTACAAAGACCATTTAGGAAATATTAGACTCTCATACAAAGATGCTGATAAGAATGGTACTATATCCCAAAGTGAGATCGTACAGGAGAAGAATTATTATCCTTTTGGGCTCGAACATAAAGGATACAATTTTGCTGTAAATGGTAGGAAACATAGCTATTCTTTTAATGGCAAGGAATTTGATCAAAGCTTAAGCATGAATACTTTTGATTTAGGAGCAAGACATTATGACCCTACTATTGGGAGGTTTATGGTAATGGACCCTATGACAGATTTCTATAATAATCAATCGCCTTATGTAATGGCTAACAACAATCCTGTTGGATATGTTGATTTATATGGTCTTGGAATATGGAATTGGTTAAAAGCACTTGGAAGAAAGGCTTCTAATGGTGTTAAGAAATTGTTTAGTGGAAATCAATGTGATTGTAGTAGTAGTGGAGATTCGTTAGCTCAAGCATGGAGAAGACCAGATAATATTTTTCCTGCTAGTAGGAATAGAAGAAGGAAAAGAAGAAGGAAAAGAAATAGAAAAAAAGCCACTACCTCTACTATCACCCCTGTGGTTGATAATTCTCCTAGTATTCCAAATATCGATGCTTCTATAGGGTTATCACCTCTTGTGTTAGAGACTCAACAACTTCCTGAATTAGGTATAGTTAATCCAAGACCAGTACGTAAGCGTAAAGCTATACAAACACCTATCCCTACAGCTGAGGATTTTGCAAAAATTAATATTTCACTTGCACTTCCATTTCATCCCAATACAGATAGTGTAAATAGAAAAGCTATTACAGATCATACGTTAAAAAACTTGAAAGATTTAATAAAAACCTTAAAAGAGTATCCTCAAATTAAAGTTGCAATAGATGCTAATTATCGTAATAAAAATGGAGGGAAAGACAGAAATTCAATAGTTAAGTTTAATAATGGAACAGCCCCCGTACAAACTATCCTCAATAATAGAGCTAAGAAAATGATAGATTTATTAATAAGTGCAGGAGTTAGTCCTAGTCAACTAATTCAAGGATCTGGAGGTTTGTCAAAAAAAGATCCTAGTGTAGATTTTAAAGTAAATCAATGATGAGTAAGATTTTTGTATTAATTTTTATATCTCTAATTACTCTCAATTCGAATTGTAATAAGATACCTTGGAATCCGACAACTAAATTGAAGTGGTCTGATTTTAAAGGTTCGATTCCTGAAGAAAAAAGTTTGAAAACAGCAGTTACATTTGTTCAAATAGAGATTGAAGGCGAGGTTTATGAAGATGAAATACCCAATATTCAAATTGTAACTTATTTTTTAAAAGATAAATCTTGGACAATTGTGAACGATAAAGAAACTTTAGTTCATGAACAGTTGCATTTTGATATTGCTGAATTATATGCTAGACAAATTAGAAAAGAATTTAAAATACTTGTTCAAGAAGAGTGTTCTAATTTCAAACTTTATGAAAAGATATATCAAGAAAAGATATTGCAACATGGTATAATGCAAAGAGAATATGATAGTAAAGTTTATTTTAATGAAAAAGAGCAAAAACAATGGCAATCAAGAATTGCTAAAGAATTAGAAAAACTCAAGGAGTATGAGTTACCCACTGTTCCCTAGTATTGAACTCCGCTACGTCTTTGATTAGTGGCGTGCTGAGTGAGCGGTATGGGTAATACATAAATGATAAGAAACAGTTGCAAGTTAGGCTTGTAGCTGTTTTTTTATGTTTTATATAGAGTGGAAGATATTATATTTTTATTCCCACGCTCCCACTAGCGTCTCGCTAGTGGTATCAAAAATTGGTGGACAAGAGTAATAAATAAAAGAAGTCACAATTGATAAAAAAATTGTGACTTCTTTCGTTTAATAATATGTTATATTTACGATGCCACTGGGGTAAAATTAAAAAAGATTACCACAGAGGGAAGTTCATCGACAACAGAATATGCTGGTAATTATGTGTATAAGAATGGTGCTCTAGAGTTTTTTAATCACTCAGAGGGTATTGTAGAACATGAAGCAGATGGGTATAAGTATGTATATCAGTTTAAAGACCATTTAGGTAACATTAGATTAAGTTATAAGGATGCCAATAAAGATGGTAGTATTACTCAAGATGAAATCGTAGAAGAGAAGAATTATTATCCTTTTGGGCTACAACACAAAGGATACAACTTTGCCGTGAATGGCAGCAAACATAACTATGGATATAATGGTATAGAATTAGAGGAAGGTTTAGGTCTTGATCTTTATGAAATGCCATTGCGGCAATATGATCCTGCCATAGCAAGATGGACCTCTATTGATCCAATTACGCACCACTCAATGAGCACTTATACTGCATTTGATAATAACCCTGTGTTTTGGGCTGATCCTAGTGGTGCTGATGCAGAATCTTTTATAAATGGTTTATTTGAGAGTTCTGCTAGTGGAACTACTTGGACAAATACAGGAAATGGTAATTTCTCTAATGGAAAAGGTAAGACCCCCGCTCCCGCTAGCGTCTCGCTAGTGGCGTCAAAGCTAGGGTATAAAAATATATAAATGATAAGAACCAGTTGCAGTGATGTAGCTGGTTTTTTATTTGGATTAAGATATTCTAGTTTCATTTTTTGAAACTGTACTATTGTATTTTGGCAAAATGAGCAGGAATTATAAATTTTATAATAGATCAGGTTTATACTTTATAAGTTTTGCTACAGTGTATTGGATCGATGTATTTATACGAGAACAATATTTATCTGTTTTGTCAGAAAGTATTACATATTGTAGATCAGAAAAAGGTATGGAGGTTTATGCGTATTGTTTTATGCCTAGTCATGTACATTTGGTATTTCGTTCTTCAAATGATGACCCTTCAGGATTGATTAGGGATTTTAAGGGATATACTTCAAAAAAGTTGTTAAAAGTAATAGAGAATAATCCTCAGGAAAGTAGGAAAGAATGGTTGTTATGGATGTTTGAGAAGGCTGGTAAAAAGAATGCTACTGTAAGCAGAATGCAATTTTGGCAGCAGCACAATAAACCTATAGAATTATGGAGTAATAAAGTGATTCAACAAAAAATAGATTATATTCACAATAATCCTGTCGAATCAGGTTTTGTAACCAATTCGGTAGATTGGAAATATAGTAGTGCTAGAAATTATCAGGATGACCATACAGTATTAGAGATTGATAGCGATGGATATCTATTTGGATTAACAAAACATTGACGCCACTAGCGAGACGCTAGCGGGAGCGGGGGATATACTTCAAAAAAGTTGTTAAAAGTAATAGAGAATAATCCTCAGGAAAGTAGGAAAGAATGGTTGTTATGGATGTTTGAGAAGGCTGGTAAAAAGAATGCTACTGTAAGCAGAATGCAATTTTGGCAGCAGCACAATAAACCTATAGAATTATGGAGTAATAAAGTGATTCAACAAAAAATAGATTATATTCACAATAATCCTGTCGAATCAGGTTTTGTAACCAATTCGGTAGATTGGAAATATAGTAGTGCTAGAAATTATCAGGATGACCATACAGTATTAGAGATTGATAGCGATGGATATCTATTTGGATTAACAAAACATTGACGCCACTAGCGAGACGCTAGCGGGAGCGGGGGAATAATAGAAAATTTGCTTAAAGAAAATGGTGCTAACAGTATAAGGGTAAGCTCTGGTATACAAGTGGATAAAGTTATAGTAAATGGATTAAATAGAAGAATAAAGAAAGGAACAGGTTATTTGGAATATGATATTCAAAGTGGATGGCGTGCGTGGGTTACAGGCAATAGATATATTTTAACTAAAACCCTAAAGTAAATGAAATCGAATTATTTGAAAGAAAGAATTAAACGTAATAATTTAGAAAAACATGCGGGGAATCATTTTGTAGATGAATCTTCAAAAATCATAAGTAGTTTAAGAAATGAAGGTAAAAAGGTGTTGCTAGGTATTCAAAAAAACGATAATTTGTATACTGTTTTAGGAGAAGAACATGTCTTTTATTCTTCATTAAACGGGAATAAAGGAAAAGTTGCACTAAGTGAGTTTTCAGATATTTTACATGATAATGCTTTGAAGAAAGGGAAGATTTTTGCTAGTTATAAATACATTACGATTGATAATGATAGAGTATGGCTAAAGAATAAATCAACAATGAAATCCCTTTGGAATACAATCTTATGGTTAGAAAAGCCTAGTAATCGAGATTATATCTATAAATGATGAAAGTGTAGATAAAAAACTTAAACTAAATAAATGCTAAGAACCGGTAATAAGTCAAATTGGTGCTTTTGAAAAAAAGTATTATAAAGTTTGATTATCAAATAAATTATATAAGTAAAAAAGAGTTGTAGAAATGCAGCTCTTTTTTTGATATTTTGTAATACAAAATATCAAAAAAATTAGAGGTTTAAGATGTAGGAGTATCTCATATAAAAGAAAAAAACCTAGTATAATCCTAACAGCAGATTGAAGGCACAAATCTGTGCTATTTTTGTAACTCCATAATCTTTTTATCAAAAATTGGTTTTTTTAAGAAATACCATTTTAACCTAAAACCAAATTCTACATACTCAAAACCTGCTGCTGTAGCCGAAGCGATATTACTATACTTGCCATATACGTCTGCTTTAAATCGTTCTGAAAACCGATATCCAAACTTTCCTTCTGCTCTAAAAGTAGATGAACCCGGATCGTCTTCTACAAATTGTCGACCCAAAGCTGCACTTGCATTATAAAACCACTTTTTTTGTGGATCACTTACCACTTCTGCAAATAGCTCTCCCAAATTAAATCGTGCAGGACTAAAATAAATTACAGGCACCTGATTCTTAAAAGAAAGATATTGATAATTAACCCCTACTTTTAGAACAGGTCGTTGTAGTACCGTATAGTATAAAGAGGTAAAAAGTAGATTTCGGCTATTATCATCGGTTTGAGAAGTATAAATATACTGGGTATACCATCCCAAATTAAAATTGGTTCCCAGGTTATAATTCAAAAAGTAATTATTCATTACAATCTCCCGGTTTAATAAATCTGCATTAAAATTTTGCAACTCTCTTTTATATCCAACATCTAAGTTTTGAAGTTTAAAAGGTTTTGTCTTTACTATCGCCTCGGCAACTAATTCTGTATATTCGGTTGTAAATCCATCGGCATTAGTGATCCCTATTTTGGATTGTAGAGCAACTCTTCCATTAAATTTATACACTCCCCCTAGCCAAAAATCATGAGACGTAGCTTCATTTTTGGTTACTGTATTTTTAGTAGTTCTATAATCGTATTGAATCTCTGATTTAAATTTAGCAGATAAAGGAATCTCGGTCTTTACGGTAATATTTACAGCTTCATTATCTCCATTGTCAAAAGTGAATGCCGTTTTTTCTTCTATAAAAGGCGTGTGTGATTTCTTTAACGTCTTTATTAACTTCTCTGCATCCTGTTGCTTTGGGTAATATTCTAATGTGTTAAAAGCATATGTATAGGATTTCATATCCTCTCCCACTGCTCTATACGCATTTGCTATTCCTAAATTACCATCAAAAGATCCTTGATTTTTTTTTAAAATCGCATCGTATTTTTGAAGACTGGTTTTAAAATTACTAGTATACATACCATGAGTAGCTTGTAAAGCCAGTACTCTCGAATTATCTGGATATAATTGTTGTAATTGATCTATATCTTCTTTTGCTGCAGTAAATTTTCTATTCCATAATAATGCTTGTATATATCGTTCTCGTGTAGCTAGATAAAGCTCTTTATCCTCTTTAATTTTTTTTACTTTATGCATTGCCATACCAGCTATAGTTAATGCTTTCTTCTCTTTATGTCTTTTATGAGCTACCAGAGCCAGGCCATTTAGTGATACAATACTATCCTTAGGGTTAACCGCCAAAGCAGTATATGCTTTTTCTGCATTATCTAAGTCATTGGTCATGAGATACAGGTTTGCTTTGTTTAACTGAGTATCTTTATCATTAGGAAAATCAATCAGGTTTTGATCTAATAGTGCAATGGCTTCATCATACCTTTTGTCTTGTGCAATGGTATTGGCATACCCCAGACGAATGTATTTGCGTGATAATAGAGCATTGGGGTTTCCTTCTTGTAATTGTAATGCATTGTTAACCATCTTTAATGCATTTTCATATTTTTTGAGATTAGAAAGTGTGTTTGCATACCCCAATACTGCAGGAAAGCTTTTGCTATCTTCTTTAATCAATTTTTCATAAAACGTTTCAGCTTTGGCAAACTGGCTATTCCAGAGTAGTGATTCGGCATAATTTAGTTTAATTTCGAAATCATCTGGATATTCTTTTTTAAGTCCTGTAAAAATAGATACCGCCTGTTGCGAATCTCCTAGTAACCCCACTGCTCTTCCGTAACACAAACGTGCTGTTTTGTTATCAGGGTATTGTTTTAGAATCGTATCAAAAAAAGATTTTGCTTTATCATATTTACCGGTTTCTAAATACGTAAACCCTTCTTGCATATCTTGTGCAAATAGAAGTGAAAATGAAAACAAAAATATAAGGCTAATAAAAAATGACTTTAAGTGCATTATTTTGTGTAATAGTTGATTAACATCGTTAAAGTAAGAATAACTAAAAAAACAGCAGTCAAAAACTTAATAAGTTTTATGAAAATAATATCTCTACCCCGAATTCATTTAACAAAAAAGGTATCGGCATTAACATAATTTTAAATAATTAAGGAATAAAACAGGGGAAAAACCCCCTTTTTTTAACATCAAAATAATCGAAAAATCATTTTTTTCTTTAACATTTGTAGTATTTTACCTTCTTTTTTAAATCAAAAAATGTTAAAATTTCAGTACAAAATATCGATTAATCGACGAAATACATTGTTTTTGGCGTTTGCGTAAATATTTTGTGGTTTTACCATAATAAAATTTCAAAAACACATATTACTTTTACAACGAGTTGATAACTAGCGCTTACCATCAATTCGAGATTACAGTAAATTCGTCAAAATGTAAAATAGTCTTCAAAAATCCCCAGAAGAATGTTTAACATGTTTTAAAAGATTTAGGTCTAAAAAAATAATATAGACCAGTATTAAAAAACCAATACTTCTACTACCCCAGAAGTATGTCCCAAAATCTAAAAAAAAATGACGAAAATTACCGGAATTATTATCCCATGCTATAATGAATATAATAGGCTGGATCAAAAAAAGTTTTGCGATTTCTTAAGCAAAAATTCAAATTACCACTTATGTTTTGTGAATGACGGCAGTTCTGACGATACCTTAAAAATGTTGTGCGAGCTAAAAGAATTTGATCCACAAAGGATAGCAGTACTTGATCTCGAACATAATCAAGGTAAGGCTACTGCAGTACAAACTGGAGCTAACTATTTGGCAGATATAGACATCATAGAAAATATTGCTTTTCTTGATGCCGACCTTTCTACATCATTAGAAGAAATGGACAACCTGGTAAAGAAACTAAATAGTGATCCAAAGTTAACTATGGTTTTTGGTTCTAGAAAAGCAGCAGAATCAAACAATATTGACAGAAATATAATTAGAAAACTATTATCAAACTTTGTTGGATTCTTTATCCGATTTATTCTACAGCTTCCTATTAAAGATACACAGTGTGGAGCAAAAGTATTTAAGAAAAGTATCATCGAAAATGTATATAGCCAACGATTTATCAGCAGATGGTTATTCGATATTGAAATTTTTCTTCGATTAAAAAAGCATGTAGGGTTAAAAGATCTATTAAACTGTATTAGTGAAGAACCACTAGATAGTTGGATTGAAGTAGAAGGCTCTAAAATAACATTAAAAGATTCTTTTCTTATCCCAATCAATCTATTAATGATATGGTTTAGCTATTTCAAAATTAAAACAAATAGCAAAAGTGCTTCAGATATTTTCAACCTTAAAACAAACTACTATATGGTAAGATAACTACTTTTCTTCTTTAGCAAAATTTAATTCAAAATCTATTTTAACTATCAAAAAAACGTCTGTATTAGTTTCAATACATACGACCAGTATATACTATGAAAAAGATCATTATCCTTTTGATAATTCTCCTAGCGAATATTACGTATGCCCAACAATCTTTTGATTGTAACGAGGGAAAATTCTATCAGGTAATTTCTGGAGCATTACGATCATACGACCCGATAACAGGAACATATTCAAACCCTCTTCATACGCATACAGCATACAATGCAGGAGGATACAATCCTGTAGATAACTTTTTATATGCGATTAGAAATAGCGATAAGCATTTACTACGTATCGGAACAGATATGGTAGTAGATCTAGGTGCTGTGGCACAAAACGGAGGTGTTTCTTTTGGTGGCGGTTATGCTGCCGATGTAGATAGCGAAGGGAACTTATGGGTTTTTCAAAACGCAATTGACAAACAATCGTTTCATAAAATTACCAATCTTCAAAGCTATGATGGTTCTTCATCTCCAACATTTGAGATCGTAGTATCTGATCAGGCTTCGCCAAGTACTTGTGCAGATATCGTATTTATAGATGGCAATCTATACGGCGGTAGTAAAGGAAATGTGTATAAATGGGATCTTACAGCAGCCACACCTGCTTTTAGCTATAAGTCTGTTACAGATTTACCTAGCCATACATTTGGTGCTTGTTATACCGATACCAGTAACCGATTGTATGTATCTAGTAATAAAGGGGGATTGTATTTAGTAAATGATTATGAGTTAGCTTCTCCTTATGCCACATTATTAAATAATACCGAAGTAACAAATTCTAATGATGGTTTTAAATGTGCAGTTGGAGTATCTCCCATCGATGCTGATAAAGATGAAGTTTTAGATCCTTTTGACAAGGACACCGATGGTGATGGAATCCCTGATATCGTAGAAGGTGGTGGGATTGATCCATATGGTGATGATGATTCTGATGGAATTTTTAATTACCTGGATCCGGATTTTGGTAATACGTGTAATAGTGGAGTGTCTTTGGCTTTTGATACTGATCGTGATGGAGTTCCTAATGTGTTGGACCTTGATAGTGATAACGACGGGATATTTGATATCGTTGAAGCCGGATTAGGAAGCTATGATACCAATGGAGATGGTTTTTTTAATTCTGAGGATGCTAATTTTGTAGATTCTGATCTTGACGGAATCGCTGATATCGTAGACGTTGATCAAACCGGAGTTGCATTCTACCCTACAGATACCGATGGTGATTTAATTTATGATCCATATGATGTTGATGCAGATCAGGACGGTATTATTGATCTTATTGAAGGACAGAACAGCGCAAGTTTCGTAGCGCTTTCTGGTTCTGATCAGGATAGAGATGGTATGGACGATGCTTTTGATCCAGATCATGGTGGTACTCCCCAAGGATATACAAATACCGATGGTACTGATAACCCTGACTTTATGGATACCGATTCTAATAATGACGGAACTTTGGATACTGTAGATGGGTATGATACTAACAGTGATGGTACTGCTGATACGGTTGCCGCAGGAAATGATTTTGACCAGGATGGCTTAGATGATAATTTTGATTTAAAAGAAACTGTATTTGATTCTGATAACGGAAACCAAACTCCAAGTAGTTTTCCCGTACTAAGTATTGGTCAGCGATACCAATATCCAGGAACATACAATAGTAACGGAACCCCGGACTATCTAGGAACAAACGAAACACTCGCTTCTGATTATATTACACGAATCGATAACGCATTACCAGAAGGAAATTCTGTACCAAATCTTAACCCAAATTATATCTACTCGGGATATGACACCAATGTTATTATTGAAAGTACAACGAATGTTTCTGTAACTTTTATCGGTGAAAACACAAATTATAAAAATACACTAGGTTTTTATACCTATGATATCAACAGCCCTTCTACTGCGGCTCCTAACCCAGAAGATATAACTATTGTATTCCCTAATGCTTCTAAAACAGGTAGTAATGGCGAATTAAATGCTGGTAATACTGTAAACATAGGAAGTTTTGCAGCAGATACTGGTATTGGATGGGTATTACTTGTAGACGGTTGGAATGGTAGTACTGTAGACTCTGGATTATGGCAAATCTATTCTAATCCTGATTACAACCCAGAATGTGATGAAGCCCTACGACCACATAATATCCTACTTGCTGATACGGCAAATGAGAGTATCGTACTTGGTTTTGAAGACATTAGAAGAGATTACCCGGGAGCAGATCACGACTTTAATGATGTTCTTTTTCACATCAAAGCCGATCAATACTCATCCTTAAAAACGACAAACATCCCAGAATTAACAGAAGAAGGTGTTGTAACTTCTGGAAACGACGGTGGATTAGAAAGTAATGGTGACCTGGCTAGTTTAATTGCCAAAAGAAACTTTTTAAGATCAAAAACGAACAACGTATACAATCAAAAGAAACTACAAAAACGTTTCGCTCCGGGTCAAAAATCATACAAATCTGGTAATAATCAAGATTTAAGTATTTATTTCCCAACAACGGGTGCCACAGGAACCGAGACATCTTTTGTTTCTAGCCCAGACGATCTAATTGGTATAACCAATGCTACAGCAGTATTTTCGATAGATTACTACAATCAAAATAAGAGAGTCGGAGCTGCACTGGCTATGGCAACCAAAGGATCTATTTATGATCATTCTAAAACGATCTGTGACAGACTTAATGGTTCTGTATTAGAAGATATAAGAACTTTAACGATTCGAAATCATACTTTGGTAAATACCAAAATCAGAAGAGTTACGGGAGAAGTCGAACAAGCCTTACATTTTTCTGTAAGAATAGATGAATTTCAAAATGAATTATATAGCTTATGGAATATCGATCAATATCCAGAAGGCGACTACCTTAACTTCCAGATTTGGGGTGGTTCTATCCCACAGGTAGCAACTATTGCAAATACGATTATCGATAAATTAATCGAACAAAAATCATTGGGCAAAACTTTTATTCCTAATAATATCCCGTCTGTATTTGTACAAAAAGGGTTTTATAGAGATGGTAAACTTGTTCTGGATATTGTAAATAAATCAGAAGTAAGTCAGTTCAATTTCAGAGGAAACAAAAGAGTTACCGAACTATCTAAAGAAGAACTAATTACCAAAACCATATCCTTATCTGGTAAATACCAGGAAACTATTACTGTAGAAACCGGATACTTATTTGATATCGGATTTGCTATTACCGGCGATAATCCCAATACAGCAGATGTATTATACCTGGCTGATGGCCCATGGGGTATCGATTTTCTTGAGCAGGGAGCTACTGTATTTAATTTTGAAATCATAAAAAATAAAAACAGTCAAGCTCAAAGTGAACATTATCAAGTAGAACGAGATGCTAAAGTAAGCGGTAACCTTAAGGAAACTATGAACTTGTTTAGAAATATCCTTGGTGGTGATCTAACTTTAAATGTTTCTGAGTATGATGCTGTTGAGTTTGAATTATATACCGATAGAGATGTAGAAGTAATTTTGGTAACCAAAGATCTTGTAAACTGGAATGACAGGCTTAGATATACCATAAAAGCAAGTGATACAAAACAAACGTATACCATTCCTTTTTCAGAGTTTTCTAGTAAGGCAAAACAAAGTGTTTCTATAGATGAATTAAGAAGTGTTGTATTTTCTATTCAGGGAGATTATCAAAGCTTCGCTCTTTTTAATCTAGAAGTTGCTAAACTCGCTTTTACCAAAGAGAAAGAAAATACCGACGACACTATTGATGAGGAAGATAGTGATGCAACAATTATTAATAATGATGATATCGAGGACATTACGCTAACCACAGATAATACTACTGTTATACATAATTCTCCTAACCCGTTCAGAACACAAACAACGATCAAGATGCCTACAGCAAATCAAAAAATTACAATTTCTGTAATCGATATGTTGGGTAGAGTTGTGCAAAAAGAAGAGTTAGGAAGTGTAGCGGCCCCATCGGATACTTTTACGTTTACTGCCAAAAATTTACAGCAAGGAGTGTATAAGTACATCATTAGAGGAGATGACTTTAAGAAAAGATACGAGGGAAGTTTTTTAATACAATAACAATAGTCAATAAAGCTGCTATACTAACCAAAAACAGGTAGTATAGTGGTTTTATTAAAAAGAGATTTTTTTTAGAATAAAATGTAGAGGTTGGAAAATTAAAAACTAACTTTATGAATATGATTCTTAATACTGCTTTAAAGAAATTAAGTGCTGAACAAAAATTTATGGTCAGCGTTATCATTGTTAATGGAGGAAACTATCTATATAATTTGATATTAGGTAGAATTTTAGGTCCCGAACAATTTGCAGATGCAGCATTATTAATTACTTTTCTTTTGGTTTTATCGTTTATAGCCATGACATTTCAGCTATCAACCGCCAAGTTTTCTGTGCTTTTTGAGGATTCTATATTTAAAAGTTTTATCAATATTATTTATAAATATTCGAGTAGTATCGGGGTTATCTTTGGTGCACTCTTAGTTATTTTCTCCCAACAACTTCAGCTACTTTTTAATACTCAATCCTCTGCTATGTTTACCATTTTTGGGATTGGTGTCCCTATTTATTTTATAATGAGTGTTAACAGAGGAGTTTTTCAGGGCAGTAAAAAGTTTGATAGTCTTGCAATTACCTACCAGGGAGAGATGCTAAGCAGATTGGTTATTACTCTTATTTTAATATATACCTTAGGTTTACAATCTTCTATTTTAGTTGCTTTGGGTATTGCTATTTCTTTTTTGTTTGGATTATTACCTTTTCGTTCTCAAGATATCGAAATCACAAAAAAGCATAAACTACCATCTGCAGAATCTAAATATATCATTAAGTTTTTTTTGCTAACGGCTTTTTATGAGTTTACCCAAATCATAATCAACAATAGTGACATCCTGATGGTTAAGCATTATTTTGAGACCTATGAGGCTGGTCTATATGCGTCATTAGCATTGATTGGCAGAGTAGTTTATTTTGTTGCCTGGATGTTTGTAATGTTACTATTACCTAAAGTAGTAGAAAAACAAAAAGAAGGAGAATCTCATGCTCCTATTTTATTTAAGTATGTGTTCTATATCACATTGCTTTCGGCTTCAATTGTTCTGGGGTGTTACTTATTTCCCGAATTCGTGATCAATATCATGTTTGGCTCAGAATACTTAAGTGTTGCACCACTACTGTGGAAATATGCAATCGCAACTTCGCTTTTTGCTATTTCTAACATTTTTGCCTATTACTTTTTATCCTTAGATCAATATATACCCGTTGTATTATCGGCGTTACTTGGGGTTTCGCAAGTGGTACTTATCATATTCTTTCACGACACATTATCCGATATTGTTATTATGCAAATAATAGCAATGGCTATTCTTCTCGTATTTCAAATCTTCTTTTTTGTAAGCTATCAGAAGTTATCTAAAAAAGGCTCAACGAACCATTAAATCAATTCATCGAAGGATACTTGCAACTCAACAGATTTAGCGTAGAGATGCAAAAAAAATGATCCATCTTTGAAATAATAATAACCAATAAAACAAGAAGTTATGGCTTTAAGAATTACTAAAAACCAAGGGATTTTTGAAATTAAAGGAAGTATTGTAGCAGAAAACACCAAATCGCTACAGCATCATTTTGAGAAGTTATTATTCAATTCGGATAAAGTGATATTGTGTATTGATAAGGTTAAAAAAATTGATGCTTCAGGTGTTACAGTATTGACCAAATTATTTAGAAATGCTATGGAAAGCAACAAGATTTTTTACATCATTGGAAAAGAAAATAAAAAAGTAAGTAATGCTTTTGGTAAAGTAAGTTACATCCTAAGAAGTGATTTCGTATAAAATATAACCCCAAAATATAAAATATCATGAAACTACAAATAATAAATACCTCAGGAACATTTGAAGTCGTAGGAAACTTTACTTTGGATAATACAGAATTAGTGAAAGATCATTTTAACTACTTATTAGATCATTATGAAGAAGTAGTCATGTCTTTAAAAAAAGTAAAAAAAATCGACAAAAAAGCAATAAAAGTTTTAAAAGAAATCTATGCAAAAGCCAATAGAAGAAGTAAAATACTTTTTGTTTTAGGCAAAGAAAATAATGTAATAGTAAACGCTTTCAAAAAAAATAAAGCAGATCATATTTTTAGAGAAAATTACTAACCTCTAGTTATATAAGTTTTGTATCTGTAACACATACAAAACTCTTTCTAATCGACAACATTATAGTTATTCTTCTTACGTTTCAGTTGTTTTTGTTGTCAGGTTATTATAAATTGTAGTTTATTAGAGCATGTTTAAACATACTCTTATATTAAAAAAAGTAAAGACGTACCCCATTCGTCCTAAAATCTTGAAACCTGTTAACCAACAAGATTTCTACTCGATTTTAATTCGTCTCTGTCTGTTTCTAAAAAAGAATACAAAATTCAACAGATGAAATTAGCAATTGTAACGGCGTATCCGCCTAGTAAGGTGACTTTAAATGAATATGCATACCACCTGGTAAAACATTTTAGACAACATGCCGAGGTATCTGAGCTTGTTTTATTAACCGATGTATCTCCTAAAGATGCTGATACCGTTTTTGAAGAAGAAGGATGTAATGTAGTCGTTAAACAATGTTGGAAATTTAATAGTTATAATAATATCTTCTCTGTTATGAAAGCTATTAAACAAACGCGTCCAGATGCAGTATTATTCAATCTTCAGTTTATGAAATTTGGTGACAAAAAAATAGCTGCAGCACTTGGTTTATTATTACCCAAACGTTGTGTCTTTAACAAAATCCCCACAATAGTTCTATTACATAATATTATGGAGCAAGTAGATCTTGAAAGCTCTGGGTTTACAAAAAATAAAGTTTTACAAAAAATCTATAACGGGATTGGAACAACACTCACCCGGTTTATTTTATCTGCCGATATCGTTGCCGTTACCATTGACAAGTATGTTCACATTTTAAAAGCAAAATATAAAACCGAAAATGTAGTACAGATTCCTCATGGAACTTTTGAAATACCTGAAGAACCAAAATACACGCTTCCCGAAGGTCCATTGCAAATTATGACTTTTGGTAAATTCGGCACCTACAAAAAAGTAGAAATCATGATTGAAGCGGTAGAAAAAATACGATCCAGAACAAATATTGATTTAGAGATTGTAATTGCCGGAACAGACAACCCTAATGTTATTGGGTATCTGCAATCGATGAAAGAAAAATATGTGAATGTACCTCAACTCACTTTTACCGGTTATGTAGAAGAAGTAGATGTACCTCAAATCTTTGCAGAAAGTGCAATGGTCGTATTTCCTTATACCTCTACAACAGGTAGTTCTGGAGTATTACATCAGGCAGGAAGTTACGGTAAAGCAGTGGTTATGCCAGATTTGGGAGATCTAAGCTTATTAGTAAAAGATGAAGGCTACCAGGGAGAATTCTTTAATCCAGAAAGTGTAGACAGTTTGGCTGATGCAATAGAAAAAATAGTATTGGACCCTGCATATCGCACTGCTTTGGGGCAAGCAAATTATAAGGCAGCAACTGCCCTACCAATGAGTAAAATCACAGCAATGTATTTAGAGCAGTTTAATGCTATCAAAAAAAGTAAAGCACGCAAAATTGAAAAGACATACAAAGGGGCTTCTTTATAAAAATATTTCTGCCTGTATAATACTGGCAGGATTGCCCCAAACTTAATGGTTTGTCATAACTGTAAAACACTTGTATCTCTTACAAGTGTTTTTTACTTACTTATAAACTCAAAGGCAGGTTTCTTATTTCCATCGCGATCAATAAACCCAAAGTATTTTTGTTTATGTTTTCGCCAAGGTAATTTACCTACCACGGCACTAGGCACCTCATCAAAATCATATAAAGTCCAGGAGAGATAATGGATATTATCTTGCTTAATGATCTCTTGAAATTGTTTATAATAATTAGCTTGTCCTTTTTCTGAAGGACCAAAAGGGCTCCAAAATCCTCTATTAGAGGATAATCCAAATTCCTGCAATACTATAGGTTTCTTAATTTCGGTATTCATTATAGTATATGCTTCAGAAAAAGTATTGATATCCAGATAATAATGAAAAGAAACAATATCTACTTCATTTTGTAGTAAGCTAGCAGATGCTGTATCAGACCACCCAATTGTTACCAAATGATTAGGATCGAATTGTTTGATCTGGTGGGTCATTTCTTTTAGCCAGGCCAATACATTTTCTTTTCCTCTGGTATCAAAATCCAGATTAGGTTCGTTCTTTATATCCCAGGTAAGAATAGCCTTATGATTTGTAAAAACACTTACAATTTGTTCTGCATGGCGATGAGTTAATGTCCAATCCAATACAGAGTAATCTCCATAAAAATCAAATAATGTAACAATAACTTTAAGGTTTTTGGCTTCTGCCTTATCCAATACTTGTTTAAGTTTTTCTAACTTTTCAGCTTTTACCTTAGCTTTGCCAAAAGCTTCATAAGGTATAAAAATTCGTATCGTATTTAAGCCTGCATTCTTAATAATATCGAAATCGGTAGCAATCACATTAATATCATAATCATCACCAAACATATCCCATGGTGTTTTCTGAGGATAATAGTTAATCCCTTTGATCTGGTATTCTTTATCTTCAACAAATATTTTGTTTCCCATAACTTTAACCGACTTATTGATTTGTGTTACAGGGTCTAGTGAATGATTTTTTTCTTTTACCATATGACGTATTCGCCAAAAACCATCTTCTAGCATTAACAATACTTGATAGTCTGATTGTAATTTTGTTTCTAATAACAGTTCATGATCACGATAAACCCTTTGATATTCTTTTACATCGGTATCTGTTATAACTGCTAATTGGCCATCTGCGCTATAAAAATCTAGTGCTATATTATGAGTAGTTGTAGTGCTATGTATAGCAATATTTTTTTCTTTGTTTGATATTAGTGATGCAAAAATGTGTTTTCGTGCACTTTTGGTATAATAATCGTCTATTCCTTTTGGGGTATTAGTTTGATATGCTGTATTACGTATATACCATGCATTAAGGTAATCTTGTTCTATGTCTTGTAGCGTTTGTTTTTCTATAGGTCGCCCGGGATTGATGGTATCTTTCCACTTTAATTTAGGTAAATATACTTGTTCTTTATGCAAAGCCAGGTGTAGCATCGAACTTCGATCTGCTCCCGTAGTAAGATAGGATAATGTCTGACTGATACCAAAAAGCATTAGTATAATAACTCCAACAAAGGAAATAATGATGAGTGACCTATATATGTTTCTATTCCAACCCATCATTTTAGTGTTATATTCTTAAATTCTTTTTGTATTCCTAAAGCTTTGATCTGCATATTGTAATTTCCTGAAGTATAAAATCCTTCTTGTAACAGGAATCTAACCAACCCACGTGAAGAAGTTTTAACTTTGGTATCTATTTTTTGATTATCCTTAAAAATATCCATCTTTACTATGGTACCGTCGGGGATTAATTGTTCCATAAAACTTATCAGGGGTCCAATAGTAATCTCTCTATTATCGTTGTCAAATTTCACTTCAAAATCATCCAAAACCTGGGTATACGCTATAGTTAGTGTATTGCTCTCTGCCATGCCCGGCACATAGGCTTTAATCTGCCACGTATCTTTATGATCGGGATGTAAAATTTTACCTACTGCGTGGCCATTAACTGTACTTCCTTGTGTATGTAATAATAGCCCTTTTTTATCTTTAATTACAAATTTTACAAGAGAGCCATCACTTACTATATTACCATATTTATCCTTTATTATAGATGTAATAAACTCGGTAATTTGATTACCGTCTGCATATGCATGTTTTCGATTACTTCTAATCTCAAAATTTTCTGGTAGTGAAGGATATACCTCAACAGAAAATTCTTTAGAAACTGTTTCTCCAACCTTCGAAAACAACAATATTCGCCCCGATTGATCATAAGAAAATATGTTTTCCCAGCCTATCATATCTTTGCTCTGTAATATGCTTTCTTTTTCTATATCTAAAAATTGATGCCTGATTAATACTGCTGTACTATCGCGCAATGGATTATCAAAAGAATCTGTAGGAACAACAATTTGCATGGTATAATCTTCTCCCCCTGCAATAATACTAGGAGGCCCTATATAGGATTCTAAATGTACTTTTGTTTTGGTATTAGAAATAATACGTAATTCGCCTTCATATAAACTCCCTGACTCACCAAGTAAGGTATAGGACACTACTCCTTTTTTCTTTGCCATAAACTCTGGAACGGCAAAACGAGCAGTATCATGTTTATCGGGATCGATCACACTACTTCCGAAAGAGGAATGTATAAAAAGTTGAGTTCGAACAGGTATATTAAGCTTAAAATCTAACACAATAGGATTTCCTGCTTCAAATACTCTTTCTTTGGTTAATAACACTGCCGAAATTTCATCTTGTTTTTTTAGTACAGTCGTAAAAGCTATACTTATAGCACAAATTAATACTCCCAAAAACAGTAAAATGATATGTTTCTTTTTTAGCTTCATTAGTTTGGTGCTCCGATATAGGTATTAATTTCAAACTTAATATAACTAAACCCTTTTCCTTCTATTGGTAAAAACTGTACCGATTGGTGTTCAACTTTTCTGCTGGGAACTACTTTATTACTAATTAAAGTATTTAATAATCCATTTACAAAAACGTTCTCCAAATCTTTACTAATAGTATGTACGCCAGATAAATCCAATAACTGATAATCAAAATATTGTTTTCGTTGTGGGCGAATACCTTCTGGTAAATATTGATGATCGACCCACACTAGCTCATGATTTTTACTGTAATAAGAAACTAATAGTAAAGGAACGGTAACCTCTTCTAGTCCTGAGTTAAACAAGACCCCTTCTACATGATCATTTTTTATAGAAAGCTCATTTATAGCAACGCCTTTATATAAATCTACTGTGGTTACATTTCCTGCACATTGCAAATTAAATTTAGCGGGCTTTTCATCAAATTTCATTGCTGTGAACTGATCGGGATCAAACGTTTTTGGTTTATGATCCTCTTTATTTATCCAGGCAATTCCTTCAAAATTAATACGGAAACTAGTAATTTCCTTAGGCATTAATTTATGTTTCATTTGGTGTTTGGCATTATATCTAGCTAACTTTTCATCTTTACCATTATACAATGTACCAGTGATTACAACATCGGCTGGTATATTATCAACATTTTGTATTTCGCCTATAAGGCTATATTGATCACTACATTCAACAATTTTTGCTGATAGTACCTCTAATACAGGTTGTTTAAGAACATCTTCATGATACGTCTGTTCTGAACTAACCCTACGTCTTCCATGATTATAAAAAGCAGTGATGTTTTCTGCAAATAACTGATCAGGAGGAATATCCAAATCATATGCTAATGGTTTTACATACCACTTATTATGATATTTCACCAACTCATGATAGAATGTTTTATCTATTCTTTCTAATGGAGTGATCCAATGTGTAATCGCTTTAACTCTGGCAGTACTATCTGTCTGAGTAGTAATACTTACATTAATTGCATCCATTTTGGCATATGAACTCAATAAACCATCTGTTACGGCAACCTCTAACATATATTGATCTATCGTCTTATCACTTCTTGGATCCAGATAAGAATATGCTCTTTCAAATTCTTTAAAATCTAATGCATCATAATATGCTTCTGTGACATTAACGGGGCTTATTTGTTTTACATTTTTTATATATATCAAATAAAAGCCATATCCTATAAAAATTAACATTAAGAATCCCCATAGATAAGATGCTTTAAAAACTGATTTTTGAAATTCTTTGTAATGTATTCCAAACTTAAAATATACAGGAAAACTTTTGTATCTCGATTTTAATGCGTGTATCCATATCAACTGTACATTAATAATAAATGCTAGTAATACAGTGCATAATGGAATTAAACCCCACATTAATTTTTGAAACATAGGAACATCCTCTTTAGGCAAAATACTGGATAGCGGAGGAACATTTAACTTTTCCCAAACCATAATTCCGTTTTCTAATTGTCGCAGCCTCTGCCAGCCACAGAAATACAAAATAGGGTCATAAAACTTATCATTAGAAAACACATATTTTAAATTATATTTCTCGGGAACAGTAAGAAATTGTTGCAGAGAACCAATACCTTCTACACCTCTGAATTTTGAATTTTCTAAACGCTCTACTGCTCTGGTCGTTAACTCTGGTAATCTTCTTGCAGAATGATAATTACCATCAACTGTCATTGCATTAGTTTGAGCAGAAAGCCACGCCATCTGATCTCCAAACCCCAAAGGAAGGTATCTCCAGTGATCGTGTTGATCCTGACTTAAAAAATTTAAGATGGGCAGCATTTTGATCTTCTGCGGCTGCGAAGGTCTAAAATACCCCAGGCTCATTGTAAAAAGTGTCATAAAAACAAGAACTGCAGTAAATAACCCGCCCAGAATTCTATGATATACACCTCCGTATTTTGTCTGAATCTTTTCTTTTAAATCTCCTTCTATAAATCGATAACCAAATTCGCCAAACATGGGTAAAGCCATAATAGAGGCCCATAGGGTAAACCTGTCTAGTGTAAGGATATTAAACGCATTGTCTCCCAACATCATTCTGGGGATTGGCGTTGTCCCTCCTGTTCCTAATATCGTTAAAAGGGTTATCGATAATCCAAAAAACAAATATCGCTTACTGTAAAATCGATACCATATATAGGGAAGTAAGAATAGTAAAACTCCCCACGGTATCAAAAAGAACACTAATCCTGATGAAGTGACCTCTAAAAAATTATCTCTGGATCCATGTGGTATGGGTACTTGAGTAATTGGGTTGTTTTTAGTATTAATCCAATACGGAAGAATGCAAACAATGATAAGTAGTAGCGATCCAAAACCAAAACCTACAATTCTTTTAAAAAGTGAAAGAAAGCTTTGTAAAAACATTAAAAACCTAATTTCTTTATATGAACCTACCTTTTCTCTGGAAACATCCATGATTACCATACCTATTAACGGAAAAATGAAGAATACCATTCCAAAAATTGGGGTTACATGATGAGAAGTCACTGTAACCGCTAAAAGGCTCAAAGCATTTAATAAATATTTATATTTTCCGATTTTAAGCCATAGATAAATTTCGGGTAATGCATGCAACAGGATAGACAATCCTATAATACTGGGTAATTGCCCAAAAATATGTAGTGTTTCTATAAAAGCAGAAGAAAACACTGCAAGTATAGCTGTGTATCCAGCAACTTTTCTATTAGAGGTAAGTACTAAGGCAAAACGGTATATTCCTGTAATAAAAAGAATGATAGCTATAATAGCTACAGTAAACAAACCAAATTTAAGCCCACCAATATAAGAGAACAATCCAATACTTTGATGCACTAATGGTGGATATCCCATCACTGTAAACCCTGTATACCAACTATAGTTCCAGGGTTCGAACCAATTATTGGCGTAATGATTCCCAAAAAACAGATGAATTAATGCATCGTATGTAGACTCTAGTGTAAAAAAAATTGTTGTACCATGAAAAACCACTCCGATGAGTAATGCACTTATCAAATACTTATTTGTGGTTTTATCCATAAAGACTCGCCGTAGTTTTCGATTTAAATATACGATAAAGGTTTCGGTTTAGAACAAGTCTGAAAAGAATGCAAATTAAAAATTAGTAGTTTATGACTCTGGTTAACTACAAATCAGACTTCTATAGAAACTCACGATCTACTCAAAGTAATCTCACACCCCTCAAAACATTGATTTTCAAGAATCCCAGCATTCTAATATAGTTATAGACGAAAGGTATGTCTTTCGATAAAAACCATTCACCGACAGCAATATTCTACTCATCGAAATACCTTCTCGTACAGCGCATATCGTAGCTACATTTGGAATATAAACCTCAAAATACTACCATTATGAAAACGGGAATTATCATACCATGCTATAACGAAGAAAACAGATTAAATGTAACTGCTTTTTTAAACTTTATACAAAAGGAAGACGATTTCCACTTATGTTTTGTAAACGACGGAAGTAAAGATAATACTGTAGGTGTATTAAAGGAGATTCAATCTCACAACCCTCTTAAAGTAAGTGTTATTGATATCAAAAAAAATTCTGGAAAAGCGGCAGCAGTAAGAGCAGGTGCCAGATACTTACACAGTAGAGGTGATATAGAATTCATTGGTTTTATTGATGCTGATTTATCTACAGATTTTGAAGATTTTAACGGACTTTTAAAAACATTAAAAACAAACAAAAGATTAAGTTTTGTTTTTGGATCTAGAGCTAAAAACGCTTCAGATGATATCAAAAAAGATGGTTTTAGAGCAATGATTTCTAAACTTATTAATATCCTTATTGTATTCATTTTGGGATTATCTATTCAAGATACACAATGTGGAGCCAAAGTGTTCAAAGCAGACCTGGTTCCTGTGATTTTTAACAAAAGCTTCTTTAGCAGATGGTTATTTGATGTAGAAATGTTTATAAAAATGAAAAAGCACTTCGGTGAAACTGAAATTATGAATAAAATTTATGAACAACCTCTTAAAAGATGGGTTCATATGGAAGATTCTAAGTTAGGATTAAAAGATTCGTTAGAAATTCCTTACAGGTTATTATCGATATGGTTTAACTATAATGTACTTCAATCTTTACAGGTTTCATTTTCTAAAGAAATTATCGAACCTACAATAGAAGTATACGGAATGGCTACTCCGGCTTTAGCTGCCTAAGGTATAAGATTACCTTACAAAATTTGACTCGAAATTGCCCCTAAATATATCTATCAATAAAGAGAACATACTTGTATAAAGTATGTTCTCTCTTTTTTATTTTACATCGATCGACTAATAAGGTTACTTAGTAAATTTTACAATGGTATATTCTCTATTCACTATATCTCCTGATTTACTTTCAACAGTTTCTATTTTATCAATAAATTCGATTGATCTGAACGGTATTTTATTTACTAAAATTTCAACTTTATTAGCATCATACAGTTCAAACCTTGAGTTTACAAAAGGTAGTGTTTTCATAAAATTCATATTGGCAAATGCTATAGAACACACTCCGTCTTTTTTTAAAACTCTATAAATTTCTGCTAATAAAAAGAGTGGTTTTTCCCAAAAGTAAATTGTGTTTACCGACAGTATTTTATCAAAAAAATGATCTGAAAAAGGAATCGTATTCCCATCGTAAAGCAAAAATTTAGATTGGTTATTTTTCACAACGTTATTATTAAGCTTCTCAGATTCAATTTTCATTGATTCTGATATTTCTAAACCAACATATGATATGCCGTTTGCTTGCTTTAGAATTTCATTGAGATGAATGGCATTACCATGCCCTAATTCTAAAACATGGTTCTCTTTTTCAAGTTGTAAACTCTCAATCGTATTAAGGATCATCCCTAAGTTAGACTGATTCATTTTTTTTGCTATTTCCAGGCCAGAATCTCCACTAGGGCAACTTAACTGGGATGCTATTGTTTTCAATTCTTTTTCGGTCATAGCCTTTTCTAATATAAATCAATTGATAGTGTATACTGCACAATGCCAGGTAAATTGATATGCTACACTATCATATGTTCCTGGTTTTTTATCTTCGTGTGTTGCTTCAATCACATATCGGGTTTCAAAAGGCAAACTAAATGTTATCATTCCGTTCTTATCGGTTTTTACTTTTTTTGACCAGTCGTCTTTTATGAATAGTGTAACTTCTGCTTCTGCCAGAGGTTTGTCTTTAAAAAGTATTTGAAGCTTAGCCTGTTTAGATGTTGTAGAAAGATCAACTATCGCTATACTTTCGGGATTTATGGCAACCGTTTTATGTGTCGTATTTTTTCCTACTTCTACCTTAGCAACCGAATGGTATTGTGGTCTAAAAATACCATAATCATATTGAGTATAATCTAAAACCTTATATTTCTTATTATCTAAAACGATGGAGTATGTCCCTTCTGATTTTGGAATAAAATTAGCTACATGATAAGCTGATTTTGCTTTGGTCTCTAGTTTTATCTTATTCCCTTGTTGATCCACAACCCAAAGTGTAAAATGTTGTGCATTTTGAAATACTTCACCGTCTGTTTTTTCTATTACTCCACTAGCAAACTCTCCAAAATAGATACGTATTTCGTGTTCTTGGTTTATAGCTCCATTAGGATTGGTTTCTATCCAAAAGAAGTGTGCAAAAGTTTTTGTAGTACATAATAGTAGTATAATTACTAATCCTGTTATTTTTCTCATTTTATGATTTAATTTAAAAAACACTCCTAAATCATTTAGGAGTGTTTTTTAATTATGATTACTTACTTATTTTATAAGTTTTATCTCCTTTTTTGATAATATACAATCCTTTTGAAAGGTTTTGTACCAAAGCTTCTTCTTCCTTTGCAGTTACCATTTTTTGAGTAATTAATACTCCTTGTATCGTATATACCAATATTTGATAAGGTCTATTTTTTGTATTGTTTCTTACTTTAAAAGCTCTTGAAGGAGGATCTCCTGCTCTTACTTTGAAGGGCAAACTAACTTCAGCGCTATAATCTGAGTTTCCTGCAAGAGTTTTTTCAATTCTTATCTGAAGTGTGTAATTACCAGCAGGTAGAGATGCTCCGCTAAAATAAGATCCTTTATCATCAAAATAAAACGAAATAAAAGGTCTATTTTGTCCAGAGTTTAATGGTTCTAACTTAAATACATTATTTGATGGTTTATAGAAAGCTACATTAGGATCATCATTGGCCCATAAATATACATGAACATAGGATGTTTCTGAAGGTGCATTTCCAATATTTTTAACCCCTACTTTAAAGTCCATTCCTTTACTGAAGATGCTTTTATATATATAATGACCTCCAACGACACAACCACTACCTGGAGCATAACAATCACTCTTGAAATCAGATTTTTGTAATTCTTCGAATTGAAGATTTGGATTACCTGTTACTACAGGACAACCATCATTAGAAGCTGGACCAGGTTCGTTAGGGCAATTATCTTGATAATTTTGTACCCCATCTCCATCAGAATCTCTGTTGTCCTGATTATCGCATGCATCACCAATTCCATCATTATCTTTATCTTCTTGATCAGTATTTGCTGTATTAGGGCAATTATCATCTGCGTCTGAGACACCATCTAAATCCGAATCTGGGCATTTAGAGAATTCCAATTTTGCTCTTACTCTATTATGTACGCCAGCTGCGATAAAATAATCGTTTATAGTAATTTTATTTATTGAGCCTGACAAAGAATTAATGCTATAAGTATATTCATAGGTATTATCGTCTACCTTTGTCCAATCAGAGATATTGGTTTTCTTAGTATCTGTTAATGAATTATCCTGCCAAAATTTAATTATCCTATCATTACCATAACTTATTGGTTTATCTACAGGAGTATACAATGTTATTTTTGCATCTGCAGAATTTAAACAGTCTTCACTATTTAAATTCTTATTGGTTAAAGTTATATTGTCATTACATTTTAAAAATCTATAACTAATCAATTCCCTCTCAATTCCCCCTATAGGCCCTCGAGCGTAATAAGTTATTAATACTTTTAACTCATTTGATGTTGTCGAAGTTATGGAAGATAGATCAAATATATAATGATATTCATTTCCAACTATTCTTACATCATTTTTTGTAATTCGCTTTTCTCTTATTGTAGTAAATGAACCGCTTTCTTTTTGTTGAAATTTGATATTAAAATAATTTCTATCACCTGAAAAAACTGGGGATGAAACAAGAACTTTTACAAGTGCCCTTGCCTTGTTTAGACAGTTTTCTGTATTATATGTTTTACCAATCAGTTTTATTGAATTTGAATAACTCGATTGAAGACTACATACAAATAGCAGAAAGAATATTATTTTTTTCATAATGTTTAGGTTTTAAAAGTTTTGTTAAAGAGTACCTAAGCAATTAAGGCACTCTTTATTTTAGATTTGTTTTATTCTATTAAATAACTTTGTATTAGTTTAATTTGTTACTTTGAAAATTCCTTTAAGTGATACTCCTTGTACTTTAGCTCCTTTAGTTGCCGTTGCAGTTTTAGGATCTACAATATACACATGTGTTTCTGTAGCAGTAGAAGCACTTATATACGCTTTGCCATCTTCTACAAACATCGGAGAAGTATATCTCTGACCATGAATTGGCACTCCTTGTACATCGGTTACTGTCTTATTGACCAAATCAATTACAACCATTTTCAAAACGTCTTTTTCTAAAAATGCTTTCCAAGGACCGATAGTGTCATCTATAATAATTCTTGCTATAGCTTTACCATTGCCTACATAATCCATCCAGAAAATTTTCCCACCATTCGGCGCATTTTCTACATCAAAGAAATAATCTTTATCGAATTCTGTAGTTCCGTTTTTAATTCTTAAAATACCTGAAGGCTTTGTTACAGAAGTAAAACCAGCACTTAATGCAGAACTTGAATTTGAATAGATATCCCCATTTTCAGTTTTTTCGATCCCTGTACTATGCCCATTAATTCCTATCGGACTGGTTCTATCATCATAGATTATTTTTTCTAATTCGAATTCGGGATATTTAAAAACAGCAACATAGGCTCTACCTACATCAACTGTTACTGTACTGCCATCTGCTAAGAGTTTTTGATAAGAAACAAACAATTTATCACCTTGTAAAACCATACCAGTAACCCACGGAATCGTTCCTGGATTAGCAGCAGTACCATCACCCACAGTAATATCAATTGGATGTTCTACTATTTTCTGTAATTTTCCAGTTTCAGCATCTATAATATGAAATCTTTTATCAGATAATGCTTGTATAGATCCTTCTTGAGATGTTCCGCCAAAAGTCAATTCTACAGCCAATAATGTATTATCATCTATTGCTGCATAGTTATTCAAAGTAGATTCAAAAGTAAAGTTTCCTTTTTCTACTAATTTACTTTCCGTGTCTAAACCATAAGCTATACATTTATCATCATCACCATATCCCACGGTAAAAACTGTATTTTCGACACCATGAAAGAACCTCCAACCTTTTTGTGGTATTCCTTGTCCCTCTACAGAAATTTCACCTGTTGTAAGGGACTCTAATGAAGGTAGTTCTAAAATATAATCTACCGAAGATGCGTCCCCTACAGGAAACGCCTCAAATCCTACTACATATTTTGAAGTAGAAGTTTGGGAGGAATCTACAATAGCCCCTCTATCATCATCACTACTACAAGAAGTAGTTAGTATTGATACTACTGCTAGCAGCATCAAATATTTAATACAATTTATTATTTTCATTATGATATGATTTATAGTTATTACTAGTTTTTGTTTGTTAAATAGTATCTTAATTTTACATAGAAAGCTCGTCCCGGCTGTTGTATTTCAAAATTATCATACACTTTCTTGTCAGTTACATTTCTTGCCTGTACAGAGATATTATAAGTCCCTTTTTTAAAAGAATATCCTAGTTGTACATTATGTGACAATTGTTCTGGTATAATAGCCCTCTCGTTTGGATCTCCTTCTACAAAAGAGGTTAGTGGATAATCATGTACGTAGTATGAACCCCAGGAGAATGTTACTTGATCGTTGGTAGAAAAAATATCTTTTAAATTACATCCTATTCTGGCATTACCGAATAGATATGGAATATTAGCAATTCGTTGATTTTTTAGAAAATCGACCCCAGAATTCTCTCCTACATTACGATCAATAATATTTTGATAGGTTGCATTAAGATCCAGAAATAGAATATCATTATATAATGTTCTAATTTCGCCTTCTACTCCTGTACTTCTTGCTGCTGCCGTATTATAAAACTTAGAAAAAATTCCTTCAGATCGAATTGCAACAAAATTCTCTGATTCTCTAAGGAAAACGTTAGTATCAAAACGCAATTTGAACTTATTAATATCTGTATTTAAAAGAACTCCAAGATTTGCATTATAACTCTCTTCTGGTAATAACTCTGGATTTGATTTCAACAAAAAACCATCTCCAAAAACCTCATAGCCATCAGGGATCCTGAATGTTTTCTCAAACGAACCTTTTACCTGAACGTGATCTGAAAATTTATAGGTCGATGCAAATCCATACCCTAACTCTTCGAATGTATTCTCAATCTTTGTAAAACGATCTGCTTCTACATTAGTAAATACATCTTCAATAATACCTTCTGAGTTTAGTAAATATCCTTTCGCAAATAGCGTGGTATTCCAGGTAGCATCAAATAAGCTCAAATCATAGGATACACCAAATATATTTTTGTCTATAATATGAGGGTCATTAAAAGGTATTCTTCCCACTCTGGCAGGATCTTCACCTCTTCTTTTAATATAATTCTTGGTAAAATTAATATTGAACTTACTCTTGTCATTGATCTTATAACTCCCATAAGCATTAATCAGATGTGTATTATCCTTAAACTCAAATAAGGTTTTACTGAATTCGAGTTCTCCTAAGTTTTGATCCCCTCTTTCTATAAAATTACCAAACCAATCATATTTTCGTGCAGAAGTATCTACTACTTTGTCATTATTTTGACCAATAGAAGCATAAAGTTTTACTTTCAGTTTTTCCTTGAGTAGATTTGCTTTCTCAAAAGTGACAGAAGCTTTAATTACACCATTCTCTGTAAAAACTTCACCAAATGGATTCTGAGGATCAATAGGATGCTGAATCTCATTTTTATTAGCCGATGCGGTAATCCCAACCAGTAATTTATCTGCAAATTTTTTATCTACAAAACCAGTTTCAATACGGATCATTTGAGAATTATATGCGTCATGAAATCGTCTTACATTATCACGCCTAATCCCTGTATCGTTCCCCAGTTCATCCCTTATTTCAATACCATCTATCTTATAGTCATTATCAGAATAATTATAAAAAGAAGAAACTTTTACAGCAAAGCCTTTTTTACCATAATATTGCCCATTTATCGTAGCACGATGTGTATTAAAAGAACCTGTATCATAGGAAACATCCAGAAAATTATTTTTACGTTGGTTTGTAATGATGTTTACTGCACCTCCCAAAGCATCTGCTCCTAAATATATGGGAACAACACCTTTATAGACCTCGGCTCTGTCTACCAAAGTTGCCGGAAAATTATTTAGTGACAATGAGCTTCCGAAATTTTCTAAAGGAATACCATCGATAAAAAATTTAACTTGTTTGCCGGATAAACCGTTTAATGAAAAGTCAAAACCAGAGCCTAAACCTCCTCTTTGTCTTACATTAACACCAGGAATAGTCATTAAAATAGAGTTAACATCTACGCTTACATTTTTAAGTCCTTTGGTCTGTACAACTTCAACTTCGAATGCTTTTTCTCTTGTATTTCGAGCGTTAGATTTTGCATTTACAATTACATCACTTAGTTGCTTAATATCTTCTTGTAAAACAATTGTTAAGGATGTAGTTGTTGAATTACTTACTGCTATCTTCTTTATGTAGTTTTTAAAACCTACAAAACTAGCTTTTAGAGTATAGGATCCCGGAGGTATTTTTAAACTAAAGTTACCATCAAAATCACTTACAGTCCCTTTATCTTGAAGTTCTAAAACCTGTATAGATGCTTCGGGAATCGGATTAGAATCCTGATCCAAAACCACACCTGTTACCTTGCTCTGAGCGTTACAGACCATTGCGTATAAAAGCAGAAAAAAAAGACAACTGTTTTTTCTTAAAATAATCACTGACATTACAATTTTTTTTAAACAATTTAGTTTAGACTTTATATTATTATTTATATTTGGTCTAAATAAATTTAATTGCAAAATTAGTATCTAGGGAAAGAGAAAAATGACGCATCATGGATAAAAAAAGACGCAATAAAGAGTCTTCAAAAACAACAAACTCAAACAATCAAAATAAATGCACATTACATACTGTTACAGAACTAATTAATACCCAGGAACACTGTGGTATACTTACAAAAAAATTTCAATTCCTACCAGAATATGGAGATGGTTATATAGAGTACAATCATTTTGATGGGTTACATATAGCAATTTTTGATGTATCCTTAAACAAGGATTTCGATATTCATGGGACATATGCGATAAATGCCCTAGAGCTTTCTTACCTAATTGATGGTGAACAAATCATTAAAATTAATGGAAAAAATTATGATCTGATTTATGAAAGCCAGGAAAGTTACCTCGTATATATATCCCAAACTTCTGGATCTATTAAATATCATAAAAACAAATATTTTAAAGAGATTAAGATTAGAATGAGTCTGGATTTTATTAAAAAACATAAACTCGACTCAGCATATGGAATTCGTGAAAAATATGAACTAGAAAAACAGGATAAAGAGTTTACAAAACCTCTATGTACCAAAACCCAGGAAATACTTGCAGAGCTATTAACCGATACTCGACAAGGTCTATTAAAACGTTTATTTCTAGAATCAAAAGTACTAGAGTTACTTTCTCTACAATTAGACATACAAAAGAATGCTAAAACTGAAATCTCAAATACCGATAACCTAATTAAAAAGCTATATGAAGTTCAGTTTATTATAAGCTCTGATTTAACCATTCAATATTCTGTTCACGAATTAACCCGTATGGTTGGACTTAATGACTTTATACTTAAAAAAGAATTTAAACGTGTTTTTGGTACTACAATCTTTGAATATGCTTTGAATTTGAGAATGAGTAAAGCAAAAAAATTATTGCAACACGGAAAAAAACCGATATATGAGATTTCAGAATTAGTAGGCTATAAAAATTCTACTCATTTTACTGCTGCTTTTAAAAAGCTCGAAGGCATTACTCCTAAAAAGTACAGACAAAAAGGATTGGAAACAATAGGATAAAACAACTGTGATATGCATATATCCTCTTAAACAAGTTCGACATACTAATTTATCCGATTATTTTGCAGGATATCATTATATTCTTCATGAAATAAAACCCCTAAGACTAATTCCTCTAACCCATCCAAAATTTCTGGAGTTAATTTAAAATTAATTTCCACCTGTGGAGTATTACATTTTATGGTTTTATAAAAATTTTGATTATCGCAATTATCGCATTGACATCCTTTTCGGGCAGAACGAATAACAGTAAGAAATGTTTTTATTTCTTTGTTATTCATCAAAACGGCAATATCACCTATTTGCAGTTGTATTTTTTGTTTTGCCTCGTTTTCGTCATTATTTTTTTTTACCCTATAGGCGGCACCAGTGCTATTACAATACAATGGATCTAAAATATACATATCTATTAAATTTCGATATTCAAATTTATTGTATTATTTTTATTTAGAATAATTAAAAATAATATATTTTTGTAGAAATATTTAATTGTAACCATTATGGAAAAAATTGGCTTGTTCTATGGATCAGATACCGGATGTACTGATGATATCACCAAAGATTTTGTTTCTCTTTGGGGTAGTGAAGAGTTAGACGTGCGAGAAATTGATGATGTATCTAAAGAGGATTTTGATCAATTTAAAATCCTAATTTTAGGATTATCAACATGGTATGACGGTGATCTGCAAAGTGATTGGGAAGCTTTCTTTGATGATTTTAAAGAAATTGATTTTACCGACAAAGTAGTGGCTATTTATGGTTTGGGAGATCAAATCGGGTATGGAGAATACTTTGTAGATGGTATTGGTATACTTGCCAAAGTTATATTAGAAAACGGAGGAGAGATCATAGGGCATTGGCCTATAGAAGGATATCGATTTACAGATTCTGTAGCTGTCATAGAAGGAAAAGAAGATTATTTTTATGGTCTCGCATTAGATCATGATAACGAATCTCAATTAAGCGATGAACGCTTAGAAAAATGGATCTATCAGTTAAAATTAGAGTTAGAACCTTATCTGGTTTTAGAAGAAGTTGTTTTAAGCTAATCTATTTAGAATTCTACTTTTACTTTTCTAGATTGCGCATTTATGAGGATTTCCATCTTACGAAGATCGAATGTACTGATCTTCATACATGCCTCTACCCATAAATCTGTGATTTTCAAAAGTTCTTCTTTTCGTAGCGGAAAAACATTTTTCTTACTTTTTACATGATGGTACTCAAAATTAAATTTTTCGGTTGTTTTATTTATAAAACTATGTAAAGATACTATTCCCTCTCCTTTTTCGGCCAATTCTTCTATTAACCCCAATGATTGTAAATATCTTGCTTTATGAATTTTATCGCTTTTTAAAATTGTATTAGCATCTCCTGTACTAAGTTTTCTCAATAACAAACTATAGGCTCCCATTCCCGGAAATAGATTGAACTTATTTTCTGGTAAACAAAACTGCGTTTTTCCTTCTGCAATAATATAATCGTGGGCTAATGCACATTCAAATCCACCGCCATATGCATTTCCCTCTACCAAGGCGATCGTTAGTATTGGCAGATCAAAAGAGCTGTAGATATTATAAATCGCATCAATACATAAATGTGCATACATCTTTAAGTTACTTACATTTTTTGACCGTATATTTTCTAAGAAAAACGGAAGATCTCCCCCCATGTTATAAATCCCTTCATGTTCTGAAGCCGAAACAATGAACTTAAGAGGGCGATCCGGGTGTGAAAAATAATCCTTTATCCAAGATGAAAATTCTTTAAACTCTTTCAGTCCTTTTAAACAGAAATTAGGCATTCCTGTATCTTTGATTTTCCATAATAAAAGTTCATGGTTTCTAAAGTATTCTACTGTAATACAATCAAATTGTCGCATGATATTAAGGTTTTTGTAGAGATATTGAATTTTTTGTGATATTATTTTGCTTTTTTGTGTGCTTCGACCAAAATGGTTTATCAAACAGTAATTTTTGGATTCCGAGTGTTAACATTATATAAAAAGGGATCAAAATCAGAACTCCTGTAATGCCAAATTGCTGGTATCCTAAAGCTCCCATTCCCCAACAGATAATTACCCATTGAATGATGTATATCGTAGTTACTCGTTTACTACAGTAATATAGAAACTCAAAAACTCTATTTGCTTTTATATAGGTAACTAATATATGCGCTAACCACATTAGCACTAAATTGAATCCTGCCAGATAAATAGTTCCTCCTGGTCCTAAATGAAAATAATCTCCGAAGTGATACTCAAAATTATAAAAACACAATCCACCCCCGATCAACATCAAAAGAACACCTGCTATAAACATTTTTTTAAATATATGGGCATTACTTTTATTATTCTCTTTATACCACATTCCAAAAAACATCCCAATAAGTATAAAAGAAAACCAAGGAAATACAGCAAAATATACATTCCACTTTGCTCCCCACATTAGGTCCAGGATATAATCCACACTTCCTATTCCTAATTGGAAACCGTGTACCTCCTTGGTTACTACAGCTATTATAAATGCTATAATTAATGGTACATACTTGTTTTTTGAAAATTTGTTTATAATTCCCATAAATAATAGAGAAACTCCAGCAAGTTGTAATATATCACCAGTAAGCAACATATAGATCATGTTATCTATAGTAGCAGGAGCTGTCCAGCCATAGGCTTCTATAAAAGCATCTGGCATTGTCCCAATTAGAACTGGTAAAACAAATTTTAGAAAGTTCATAATATATCCTGCTGCCAGAATATATAATGCCCGTTTTATAGATAATACTATGCTTTGATTTCTGGATAAGGTAAATGAAACTCCCATTGCAATTAAAAACATCGGAGTTCCTTTTCCTATAAAATGAACCACTCCTCCTAGCCAGGTATTTGATTGAGTAGATATATCACCATATATCCATAAGGTATGTACTATGATTACCATCAATACACTTACCCCTCTCGCTAAATCTATTGCTAAAATTCTATTATTATTTCTCATCTGTATTTACGTTTGTACTTCTTTTTGTGTTCGTTTTATTAGTTCGTCTCGTATCCATGCTTCAGATCTATAATCACTTGCTTTTTTACCTCCATCAATATGGTTCCAACCGGGATACATAATCAAGTATTTTAATTTGTCTGATAATTTTTTTGCTGTCTTCATATCGGCCCAAAGCTCTTTCCATAATAGCAATTGAATTTGCCATAAACTCTCACTATTTATACTATCACCCATTAATCCATACACGGGTTTTTCATCATCTAGTTCGACTTGTAGGGTTCCAAAAATTTTATCCCAAATAGAAAAAGTCTCTCCGTAGTTTGTATCTAAGTATTTATGATTTTTGGCATGATGTACTCTATGCAGAGAAGGAGTTATAAGAATCCACTCTAACCAAGGCTGTCTACCGATTAATTTTTCGCTCACATGTTCATAAAGTCCGTACAAATTTGCTATTAACTCTATGATAAAAATCATAAATGGATCAAATCCTAATAGAGGAAGCCATAATATGGTATGCGGCATGTGCAAAAAAATAAGAAATGATCCTCGTACTGCTACCGTTAACTTCATTTCTTCTGCGGTATGATGCACCCCATGGATACACCAAAAGAATCTAATTTTATGCCCTATAAAATGCATTACATAAAACATGAAATCATATAAAAAATAGGCCAGTATCCATATATACCATTCATATCCTAAGGTAAATAAGCGGTATTCATATCCCCACATCATTATTCCCAAAATCACAATCTTACCCAAAAAAATGTACGGAATCGATTCTAATATATAGGATACGATATTTACTACACCTTCTTTATGGCTTTCTATTTTCCTGGTTATAAACAGAATAACCCATTCTATAACGACTAGAGTTATAATAACAATTCCAGAAATACTCTGAAATTTATCTAACCATATTTGAATTGTTTCGTTCATGCCTTATTAGAATAAATAGGTTAAACTGGTCTTCTTTTATAAGTTACTCACAGCTGTAATCCTTACTTTATTATTACGATACTCTGCAATAGGGTTTTTAAGGGTTCCTACTAATTGTAAACTCTCTATAGGGTCTGCCAGATTCAGCATTTGTTTTGTATTGTTTAATTGTAATCTATTGAGGCAACATCTATCAAATTCTGATACAAAAAGGTCATATTTCTTGAATTGCGCTTCTAATTCAGGGTGTTTTCGTTGATATGTGTTAATACAATCGGCAACCAACTCCCAGAATAGTCCATCAGGATACTCACAATATTCTTCAAGTATATCTCCCATAAACCTAAAAAAGCAATCAAACACATCTGTAAAAATTGAAAGTACTTTCATCTTATCAGAAGTTTCGGTATACAGGCGTTTTACTTCTTCGGGTAAGTTTAATTCAGAATTAAAAACGATTACTTCTTCGGTAATATCTTTCATCAGTGCCTTTACAGGAGTATGATTCTCCATCACCATAATCAGATTTTCGCCATGTGGCATAAAAACCAACTCATAAGCATAGAAACAGTGTAATAACGGACTTAGGTAGCATTGTAGATATTTTTTTAACCAGGTTGCAATATCAAATGAAGAAGCTTGTATCAATTCTGCTAACAATGAAGTATTATCATTATCTATATGTAAAAAGGCAGCCATGGTCATTACCTGCTGACCTTCTTTAATCTTAGTCCCAGGAGCTTCTCTCCATAAAGCAGAAAGCATCTTATTACGAGCATTTGTCTTACCTAAAACTTCGTAATTAAGGTTTTTATATCCAACAGTAGCAACTTCACCCAACATGGTAAACCCTGTTTTTTTAAGGTATTTATCATCTTTAAGCAATTCTGTTATCCAAGCAGTGATATGGGGTGTGCTTTGCATATAATATGGAGAAAGACCTCGCATAAACCCCATGTTTAAAATAGATAGTGCTGTTTTTGTATATAATTTATCAGGAGCCGTTTTATTGTATAATGTTCTTATCGATTGTTGCGCAGAATACTGATCTTCTCCTTTTCCCAGAAACACAAGATCCATATTTGCAATATCTGCAGCAAAAATATGAATGATCTTATTATGCCATTGCCAGGGGTGAACGGGTATAAAAACATAGGATTCCATATCCAACCCTAAGTCTTCTAATGTAATATTAAATTTGGCTATGGTAGCGACACCAAGTTCTCGCCTCATTAGTGATTTATATTCAAATCCTTTTACTGCGGTAAATGTCGCTTTATCTTGATGACCAGCCAGCCATATAATCTGAAACGAATTATCGGTTTCGGGGGCATATTTAATGTAATCTTCGGCATCAAAACCTATTCGCCCATTATTAGCCACAAAACAAGGATGTCCTTCGGTCATTGCATGCTCTATTACCTGAAAGCTACATTGTGCTAATTCTTTTGAAGAGCATTTTTTATTGTGATATTTATATGCCGCACCAGATAAGGTACTGGTAATCTCTTCGAGATAGGTAGGCAACATGTCATCAGAAATTCCCAAAGTATTTCTAAATTCTAAAATAAAATGTATGGCATCTACAGTCACCAGATTTCCATTTCGTCTTTTCATAAGGCTATTTTCATCGATATGCCAATGATCAAGACTTCGTTTTTTAGCTTTAAACTCATAGGTAATTCCTGGTATATCTGAGACCAAAACAAAATGTCCCCAATATTTTTCCTGATACTGTGGTTTTGGTTGTAAGAGTAATTCGTGTGTAAATTCGCTAATTGCTTTCTTAACAAGGGCTCGATTTACTTTTTTCCAAACATCAAGTCTTAGATGATCAAGATTAACTTCTGGTTGGATTACCATATCTAACTTAGCCATTGATTTTATTTTTGTGTACTATATTTTTATTTTCTTCTCGTAAGAGTGCTTTCTTATAATCTTTCCTATCACAAAAAGCTAGTGCTGCTGTTTTATGAGGTAATTCAATTTCTTTATGATATTGAAACCCTGCTCGTTTATTGAGTACATGAATTTTTTCATTTCTCACATCTGGTTCTACAACAATGCGATTAGTTTGAGGATCACTAAACAGATATTCGAGAATAGTAGAAAATACATGCCAGGTAAAATTTGGAATCTTTTTTTTGATGGGGCTAACCAAAATATGCATCCCACGGTCTCTTTTTTCTGCCTTATAATATGCCGAAATAGGATCTTTTACAGCAAGGTAACGTTCCATTAAAAAAATAGGTTGGTTATTTAGTACGCCTATGAAAGCATCATGATGATCTGATTCGATTATTTCTTGATACGCAAGTCGTACTTCTTCTAAGGTATGTTCTTGCATACCCCAGTAAGTAGCATAAGACTTAGTAACCCAATCGTGGATAGTTTCTATATCTTTTTCTTTATCCAAAAGACGTAAATGTATATCTCCTAGTCCTTTAATAGTTCTAGAAAAAACTGTGGTTTGTATGGTTGCTGCGTTATTCATAAAAAGGATCTTATACTAGAGAGCTGGGTTTTTCTTTTTTAAAAGCAGCAATAGGGTTTTGTAATCGTCCTGCAAACTGAAGTAATGCAACAGGATCATCCAGATCAATCATCTGTTTATTGTTGCTTAATTGTAGCCTGTTAAGACACGATAGATGAAATTCTGGCGCAAAAAGATCGTATTGTTTAAATTTGGTTGCTTTTTCTGGATAGCGTTCCTGGTAATGTTGAATATTTTCTGCTACCAATTGCCAGAAATTCTCTTCAGAATATCCTGCGTGTTCAACCAAGATATGAGACATGAATCTAAAAAAACCATCAAAAATATCTGTGAAAATTGATAACAATTTCACATCTTCGGGAACAGGAGCATACATACGTTTCAGGTACTCTGGCAATTTAACTTTTGGACTAAGAATACAAGCTTCCTCGGTAATATCTTTCATTAATATTTTTACCGGTATGTTATTTTCTAATACCATGATGATATTTTCGCCGTGAGGCATAAACACCAAATCAAAATGATAAAAACAGTGTATTAGCGGACTTAGATATGCTTTAAAATAATCGTGTAACCATTCTGAGATAGATAGGCCTGAGGCAGCAATAATTTTGGGTAGTAATGCTTCTCCGGTTTGATCAATATGCAGAAAAGCAGCCATTGTGATTGGTTTTTGCCCGTCATCGATCATACCCATCGGGCTTTCTCTCCATAATGAAGCCAGCATTTTATTATAGTCATTATGTGGCCCAAACTCCTTGAAATATGGATTTACATAGCTAACAGAACCTATTTCTCCCAGCATTTTAAATCCTGTTTCTTTAATGTATGGATCATTATACAATAATTCTTCTAGCCAAACTGCCATTTTTGGGGCTGTACCCAAATAATATAAAGGCAATCCTCTCATAAATCCCATATTTAAGATAGAGAGAGCTGTTTTGGTATATAACTTATGGGGATTCGAAATATTAAATAATGTACGAATCGATTGTTGCGCCAGGTATTGATCAGGACCATAACCCAAGCAAATCAGGTTTCCTTTGGCAATCTCTGGAGAGAATATATTAGCTAATTTATTAAACCATTGCCAGGGATGCATCGGAATGAAGTAGTACTCATCTGGATCAAAACCCTTATTTTTTATTACAGTATTAAATGATGAAATTGTATCTGTATCTAATTCTTGTTCAATTAAGGTTTCATACGGTAAATCCTCGATAGCAGCATATACGGTATTACTTTTATGACCTGCTAACCATATGAGATAAAAAGAATTTCCGGCTTCAGGAGCATACGATCTATAATCACTACTATCAAATCCTATTCGGCCATTATTAGCCACAAAACCAGGGTGACCTTCCATCATTGATTGCTCGATAGTCTGAAAATCTGCAGAGACCAAATCTATAGCCAAAGGATTTCTTTTTACATGTTTAAAAGCACTTCCGTACAAGGTGCTAATAATTTCTTCGAGATATACGGGCATTGCAGTAGTATCAATCCCTAATTTTTCTCTAAACTCTTTGATAAATAAAATAGCATCTAGCCTTACCGATTTTTCGGATTCATATTTCTGAATAGAAACTTCGCTAATCCATAAATGATGTAATGCCAACTGTTTTCCTCTAAATTCATATCGAATCTCAGGATTATCGGCTTCCAAAGTATACCTATTCCAACCGTCTCCCAATTTTTCTACTATTCTAGGTTGTATAAGTAACTCATGGCTAAATTCGCATATTGCTTTTTTGATTAGTAAAGTATTTACTTTAACCCATAATTCTGGTTGTATATGGGATACAGATTGCTGGGGCGAAACGGCGTTGTCTAACGTATTCATTGCACTTCTTTTATGGATTTGTGGAAATAATTTAAGTTGGTTATGTTTTTGTCTGGTTAAGAAAGCGAGTTGTGCGGTTTTATGCGGAAGTTCGACAATAGTATCTAGCTGAAAGCCTACACGTTGGCAAATCGAAAACATTTTTTTATTTCGTATATCGGGCTCTACTATAATTCGATGTATTTTTTCATCCTGAAAAACAAAATTCATGATCGTATCAAACATATACCATGTAAAGTTTTCAATTTTACCTTCGGATGGTGGTGCTACTATAATATGAATACCACAGTCATTGCTCTGGGCTGGGTAATGCTTCCCGATAAGATCTTGTTGTGGGTGGTAACGTTCTAATACAAAAACAGGTTGTTCTCTATATACACCAACAAAAATATCATAATGATCTGGTCGTATTAATTTGGCATATTCGGCTTTTACTTTCTCAACCGAACTTTGTTGCATACCCCAGAATAAAGCATAATCCCGATTTACCCAATCGTGTAATACAATACTGTCTGTTTCAACATCAAAATGTCGTATATGAATATCACCAAAGTTCTTATATGATGATGAAAACTCATATCCTTCTTTTGCAGATGTTACTAAACCTGTATGTTCTTGTACTGACATATAAAATCTTTATGTTTTTGCTAGATTCTTTGCTTTTGCTCTAATTGTTGTTCTGATAAACATGAAATAGTACATTGCTAGTGTAATGAAAAAACCTGCTAATGCTACTGTAAATGGAATTTGTAACCCGTGTTGATCTACCACAATCCCTACCGAAAAAGAAGCTAGTAATACTCCCAGGTTTTGAAAAAAATGAACCTTACTGTAATCGATAGCATAAGAATTTGGTGAACTAAACTCAAACAGTAATACATCAAAACGTACTACTCCCTGAAAAATCGCCCAACCATAAATGATTCTTCCTACGATCACAATGGCCTCAACAGGAAGCCCTTGAAGTATGAGTCCAATCATTCCTAGAAATAATGCTGAAATGATGCTCTTATTTTTATTTTCCGGACTATACTTTGTATTGATCCACAGCGCAATTAATGCTACAAAACCAGGTATCGCATATATGCTTCCAGAAATTAATTTACCATCATAATCAGAGAGGCTTTCCCAATATAATGAGAAAAAAGGGCGGATTAGAAAATCACTAAAATATAAGATCATGGTTACTAACCCAATCTTAAGGATAAAACCTTGGGGAATAATTTTATCCTTAGCATCAAGAGTCGATTGAGTTTCAATAATTTTATTTGTATCATATTTTTTGCTACGCAGTACATACATGCTTATTCCCATTTGCATAAAATCTCCAGTGGCCATCACCAGAAAAATATAACTGGCATCAACGAGATCTACGGTCAATCCACCAATCACTGCTCCTAAAATCCCTCCTAGATGTACAACAACAGAGAGCACTCCTATCGTGCTTGTGTGTTCTTTTTTGGTAATAATTTTTAAGATATAGGGGTATACCAAAAGATAACTTCCTTTAAATAATACCATAATCAAGGATATGATCCAGAAATTAACATAAGAGGTGGTCCAATAACAGAATAATGCTAATATTCCTGCTATACATTGCGTATATACCAAAATATTAAGCTCGGACATTTTTTTTGATATATATGCCCAAAACGGAAATGCAATCATCACCATAAAGCAAATGGCAGCAAAATAGTACCCTACATATTTGGGATCTGTAATCCCAAAGCGAGCTTCAAAAAACTGTGGATAAAAGGGGTGTAGCAAATAATCGCTTACCACCGCTACCAGAGTCATAAGAATAAGGATCTTTTTTAGAGTCATTGTAGGGTTACAATTTATAGACCTTACAGATCTGCAAGGCCTGGTTTATGGTTTACCTTAAAACAGGTTTTTCCATACTAATTTCTTCTTCCTGAGTCACTTCAAATTGTTGAAAAGCAATACGTTTTTCTATCGGATAATACTCTTTTCCTGTTAGTTCTTTAATGATGAAAGAATTGCGATAACAAGCCATTCCTAAATCTGGAGTTACGAATCCGTGGGTATGTAATTCTACATTTTGCACATAGATGTCCTTACCTTGTTTATCGATACTATAATTGCGATGTACATCATATCGGTTTTTATCATCCCACTTAATCCGATCTGCGATACCTTCTATAAATTCTGGTTTCTGATAGGTATAGCCAGTTGCTAGTATCAATGCCTCTGTTTGATGACTGTATCGTTTATCTTGTTCAATTTGATGTAGTTCAAGATCAAAAGTATCGTGATTTTCATTATACGCTGCGGTGGTCAACTCAGAATTGGTACGTAATGATATCCTAACATCATTAGTCAACTGCTTGGTATAGATTAGATCATAGATATCTGCAATTAGATCTTGATTAATTCCTTTATAGAGATGTTTTTGATTTTGAATTAAATGATTCTTTTTACTCTGTGGCAGGTTATAGAAGTAATCTACATACTCTGGAGAAGTCATCTCTAGAGTTAATTTAGAATATTCTAATGGAAAGAACCTTGGGGATCTGGTAATCCAGTTTAATTGATATTCTTTTGTTTCAATCTCTTGCAAAAGATCATAAAAAATCTCTGCTGCACTTTGCCCGCTACCTAATATGGTAATAGATTTTTTGGATTGTACTACTGTTTTACTCTTTAAATATGATGAAGAGTGAAATGCTTTTCCTTCTAATTGCCTGCAGCATCCCGGAACATAAGGTTGAGTTCCTGTACCTAAAACCAATTTTCTTGCCTTGTATATTTTTAAGTCATCGGTCTGTGTACATTTTGAAGTAACAACGTAATACTCTTCTTTTTCATTATATTGTATATGAGTTACTTCGGTATTAAAAAACAGGTTAGGCAGTTTTTCTATTACCCATTGGCAATATTGATTGTATTCATTGCGAAGTAATAAGAAATTTTCTTTTATATAGAAGGAGTACATACGTCCTTGCTTTTTGATATAATTCAAAAAACTAAATGGGCTGGTAGGATCTGCAAGAGTTACCAAATCTGCCATAAACGGAATCTGTAATGTTGTATCCTGAAGTAACATCCCGGGATGCCAGTCAAACTTAGAACTTTTGTCTAAAAAAACTCCCTCTAGCCCATCAATAGGTTCGGTTAAACAAGCCAATCCCAGGTTAAAAGGACCAATCCCTACCGCTACAAAATCTATTATTTTAGTATCACTCATCATCGTATTATTTTAATTATTTGTGGCATAGATTAGCCCCTGTTCTTTGATCATTTTAACAACCTCTATCAGATCTTCTTTTGTTGTTCTCGGGTTTAACAAGGTAAATTTTAGGTAGGTTTTACCATTTAGTTTAGTACTGGCTACAGAAGCTTTACCCGCATTAAAAAGCGTATTTTTAATATATAGATTCACAGTATCCAAGATTTTTTCATCTGATACACCAGGAATCTTAAACCGAAATACAAGAGTGCTTAATTCTGGTTTGTGCGCTACTTCAAAATAGATATCATCCTTAATGATGTAATAGATTTCTCTGGCCAGGTGGTGTACTCTTTCTAGAAATCCTCCCAAATTTTTAGCTCCAGTTACTTTTAAAGTAAACCATAGTTTTAAAGCATCAAATCGTCGAGTAGTCTGAATAGATTTCTCAATCAAATCTGGATGTTCTTCATCCCTGTTTTCTATAGGATTAAGATAATCTGCGTAGTAAGAAATATATTTAAAATACTTTGTATCTCTAACCAGAAAGGCACTAGAGCATACTGGTTGAAACAAAGTTTTATGAAAATCGATTGTCATCGAATCGGCATATTCTACGCCATTAAACATATGTTTATGGGTATCGGTTAGGACATAACATCCTCCGTATGCTCCATCTACATGAAACCAGATATTATACTCATTTGCAATTTTAGAGATCGTTTGCAAAGGATCAAAGCTTCCAAAATCTGTTGTCCCAGCTGTAGCAACTATAGCAATTGGTATATTGCCTCGTTGTTTTTCTTTTTCTATAGCCTGTACCAGAGCATCTACTTTCATTTTCATCTTATCATCTGTTTCTACTGGTATTACAGCATCATATCCCATACCTAATAAAGCTGCATTTTTTTTGATACTGAAATGTGCTTTATTTGAACAAAAAATACGAAACTTACTAACCTCATCAGACCATCCATTCTCCTTTAAGTTGATTCCATAATGTGTAAATGCATAATGATCTCGAGCCATCAGAAGTGCCTTAAAATTGGATTGTGTACCCCCGCTGGTAAAAACACCATCTGATTCTGCGGGGAAATTCATTTCATTACAAATCCAACGAATCATCTCTTTTTCTATTAAAGTAGCAGACGTACTTTGATCCCAGGTTTCGATCGCTGTGTTAACAGATGAAGCTATTAAATCTCCTACCAATGCTGGTAATAAAACGGGACAATTAAGATGCGCTACATAATGAGGATGATGAAAAGAAATGGCATGGTCAAGAAACACATCTTTAATCTCTCGTAATGCCTGATCCAAAGATAAATTAGTTTGTGAATTTACTGAAATTCCTTCTTTACGAGACTTAAGCATTTCTGCAGATTCTCCACTATAAAAACAGTCATTATCTAAAAAGGTTTTAATATACTGAACAGCTTTTTGTATATATTCTTCGTATTCATATTTAGAATGAGCATCAAAAAGATAGTCAACCGCGAGGTCAGGTTTAAGGGTAATTTGGGTATCCAACATTATTATTTTTATTTAATCTAAATAAATTATAATGCAAAATTAGGTATCAATTGAAATAACTAAATGACGGAAATTGGATAAAAAATGACGTGAATATTTAACTAGGTGTTACTTAACACATATCTTATATTATTTTAAAATTATTTAAATAAATACCAAGGTTGTTTAAACATTTTTAACTCCTAAATAATTATAGTCTGAATGCCAAAAAGCTCAGCCTAATATATCTTATATAATTGATAAACAGTAGGTTACATAATGTTTAAATTATTATATTACCTTACCTCTGTATACCACTGCTTAGATCGAAGTATTCTAAAAACTGTATATAGGCATGTAGTAATGATCTAGATTCTAAACCGCTCTAGTTTAAATAGTCTGAAATTTCAACATATCTAACATCTTCTCTATCCTCATAAAAATCTTTCAAAACTGCTCGATGCGCTCCTCCTATAATAACTAAAAGCCTATCATCTTTTTGAGTTTGCATATCAATATTAGCCATAATATGAAAATTGCGTTCCCACCATTTTGAAACAAACTGTACTCCAATATAAGTCGAATCGGAAACGAACTGGGCAGTTCCTTTTAAGTATTGATTCTTATTTTTTAAATCTTCTTCATTTGAGTTTTTATACGCAAAGTATTCTAATAATGTTGTTGTTTTTAAACGCTTAGAGTCTTCTTGATCATTTTCTTTGATACTTGATAGGAAAGTTTCAAACTTTTGCTTTTCGTATTTTTCTGCATATTTAGACAATGGTCCAAAAGGAAGTGATATTTTTTGATCTATACAATAAAGCTTTTGGTGCCCTAACTCTTTGGCAAGACGAAAACCTAATTGGTCAATTTCATTAATACTTAGCGTATATATACCATTGAGATATTCTTTATAATCATCATTGAGTTTATCCTCTTTTCTGTAAGGATATTCGACCATAATTTTTGTTGGCCTGTATGTTTTAAGTGCTTCTATTAACAAACGAATTTCTTTTTGCCTTTTAGTCGACCTAAAATCATCAAGATCCATTGATGAATAATCTGAAGTAGTGGCAAAATGGAATGTACCAAATAAAGCAATACTAGGTGATTTTATTTTTTCTTTAGACGATTCTAGCGGTTTAGTTTTCTCACATGACAGAAATAATAAAATAACGGAAAATACTAGTACAGAAAACAGATTTTTAGGATTCATGGGTAACGCATTTATAGTAAAGATGTTAATTTACTCAAGTTGTTACAAAAAAAGGGAAGAATGATAAATAGCAATCAAAGAGTGATAAGTAATGACTGCTTTTTGAAATAAAAATTCTGAATATTCCTTAAAACGGAAGTAAACTCTCACAAAATGCATTGATAATTATTCATTTGCTTATATAGGAATAAGTAACGAGCATTTTGTGAGAGTTTACTTAGATATTCAAAAATAAAAGTTAGAGTTTATGTACTATCTCTTTTTTGACTAAGAAGTGGTTATTTTTTTGATTTCACTATACTCTTAATTGGTTTCCCAGCATTTTTTACAGGATATTCATTTCCCATAATCGCAGCAACAGTAGCCGCTATTTGATTACTGTATAATTGTTCGGTATTCTTTACCTCTCCCAAAACTGTTATTCCTTTTCCGAAAGTAACAATCCAAACCTGTCCTGCATTTTTTATCTTTGTTCCATGGCTCTTCCAGGTATCCAAAGGATCCGTTCCTCGACCATGATCTGTAGAGATAATAAAAACGGTATTATCTTTATAATACGCATCCTGTTGTGTAAACTCCCATAATTCTTTGATCATACCATCTGTATTATGAGCAGCTCTTAGGTAGGCTTCATAGTCTCCATCATGAGCAAAATCATCTGTTTCACCATATGCAATATACACCAAGTCTGGATGGTTTTTCTTCATATACTCTACTGCATAGTGGTGAGTAAAAGCATCTAAACGAACTGTACTCCAAGGGCTCGGAATCTGGTCTTGCAACTGGTTTAAAAATACTTCCCTTTGACTAAGATCATTTCCTGTTACAGCTTCAAAACCTGCATTAACAGGAACCCCAGAACGATCTTCATTTACGATATACGGAAATACATCCCAGCTTCCAAAGGCAGCTACTTTTCCTTTATAATCTGGTAGATTATTTGTTATTTCCAATACCGTTTTATTCGGGTTATTTATCTTTTTATTACTATTGATATTCTTATCATCTGCAACCCCGGTTAAGATCTCATTGTATCCCGGATATGAAAACCACATATTATTCGTTAGATCAACTTTACTTCCTGAGTTTCTATTTCCGTGTAGTTGACCTATAGTAGTGATTTTTTTCCAAAAAAATGGCATCAGAGCTTCTCTTCTCTCTTTTGCTTTTGACCTCCAAAAATCTGCTTTTAACTTTGTAGTATCATTTACATACGTCTTATTTGTTATCAATAGAGAATCGGCACCTGTATAAAGTTCTTGCCAGCGTAATCCATCTAAAGTGATCAAGATTACTTTTGGCGAATTTTCTTTTTGCGCATTGCCATTAACTGCAAACAAATGCAAAGCAAGAACGACTATAAAGATTATATTTTTTTTCATCTGTTTATATGTATTATTTTAGAAACCAGATGGAATCGCACACTAATCATTTTGGCTGGTATTACCGCTCTTAATTATGCTTATTCCATCTGATATTTTCTTATTTATTATGTTCTAAACATGATATCATTACCCTAAAACCTGGTGATCATTAGTTTTCCCACCAGCCTTTTATATTAATATCATTGCCTCCCATTTGGGAAATTGCCTGCTCGTAGCTCTCATTATTAAGTGTTTGTTCGCTATCGGGATATAAAAAACGTACTGGTACACGATCACCATTTACATTGTCTGGTCCCGGAACAATTGCCGAGGGTAATCCTGTTCTTCTGAAATCATACCAAGCCTCAAAACCAACCAAAAATGATGCTAACCATTTTTGAGTGATTATTGTTTCTAACTTATCATCATATGCCACACCAGTTTGTGCAAGATAAGTATTGATATCTTGATTAACCTCCCAATATTCAAAGGATAATCTCACTCCATTTTCGTATGATGTTTTAGCATCTGCGGTGATCCACCCTCGTTGTGCAGCTTCTGCAATGATAAAATGAACTTCGGCTGCTTGTATGATTGCTGCTTTTACACTATTTGGAGAATCATAAAAAAATGATTGATTAATTCTGGATACGTTACTGGCCCCACCATTAAATGTTGATGCATTATCTTCACTCAATCCATTAGTTAACCCTACAAAAAGATTAGGATCATCATCTGGATTATCTGTCGGCTGAAACCACTTTGACAGGCGTTGGTCATTAAATTGTTTCAAAACGGTCTCACTGGTTTCACTAAGTCGGTGTTCATCAAATCCTCCGATTCTACCTGTACTTATAGGCCATGAATCTATTTGTGTTGTTGCTGGATAGGGTACCGCCGCATTATCGGCATTGGTAGCTATAAAAATACCGCTATCTACTATCTCTTTCATTTCTGAAGAAACATCTACTTTGTTCGAAATTCTTAATAGATAACGTAGCCTTAAAGAGTTTGCCAGCTTTCTCCATTTTTCAAGATCGCCTCCATACAAAACATCGCCACCAAGAATAGGCTGTCCTATTGCCAATTGTTCTTCTGCTTTTTTTAAATCCAAGAGGATTGCGGTATAAATCTCTTGTTGATTATCGTATTTAGGAGTGAAGTTATTATTTTGGCCATCTATCGCTTCTGAAAAAGGAATATTTCCCCAATTATCTGTTAGAATAGAAAAGACATAAGATCTAAGGATTAATGCCATCCCTTCATAACTTGTATTTCTGGTTTCTTTTTGTAGTGAAGTCTTCAAAATAAGATCAATTTCTGGGAGAATCCCATAGTATTCATTCCATAATCCAGATTCTGACCCCCATTCATAACGATCAAAACCTGTAAAATTGATCTTTGCAGTTAACTGACCTACAATATTACCTCTATCCCATCCAGATTGCGCTGCTCTATTAGCCACAGTAGAGATAACTGTAGATATTAATAAATCTGAACTTACTTCTTCGGGTTGGTTGGGGTTAGCGTTCGTTTCTTCAAAATCATTAGTACAGGATAGTACTGATACTAATATTGTTAATATTACTATTATATATTTTTTCATCTTTATTGCTTTAGAAAGTTACATTTAGATTAATTCCATAGCTTCTAGAGCTTGGTAATGCCATATCTTCAACTCCTGGTACGATGGTTCCTCCATTAAAAGAGATTGTCTCTGGATCAAAATGAGGGTTTTCTGTCCATAATGCTAAATTTCTACCTACCAATGACAACGACAGGCTCTTAATAATTGTTTTCTTAAGGATTTTTTGAGGAAAATTATATCCCAAACGTACTTCTCGTAGTTTTAAGAAAGAGGCATCAAATATTCCTATTTCTTCGTTACCACGATTATAGCGCCACCAATAATAATCTCGTCCAGAGAGCACTACATCATTTGGTCTATAGCTTCCATCTGCATTTTGGATAACCCCTTCTGAGATGATTCCTGTTTCTCTTCCTACAGCAGTAAAATCCATCATTCCCGAAGTACCACCAATAAGGGTTGTTCTAGACATAATTTCTCCTCCCTGTCTCCAATCAAACAAGAACCCGAAATTAAATCCTTTATATGTAAAAGTATTCTGCCAACCCACAGTAAAATCGGGATTATAATTTCCTAATTTCTTTAAGTTTGGATCTCGTACAGAAAAGCCATCTTCATTATGTACTACCTGACCAAAAAACTGACTGTTAGGATCATCTACGGTTACCAGACCTGTACCATAAATATCACCCATTCTACCTCCGACCTGAGCTAATACATTAACATAATTAGAGGATATCTCATAAGTATCTAAATCATCTATTAAAGATTTTACTTCACCACGTGCACTGGTAAAGTTAACATTGGTCTCCCATGTAAATCCACCTTCACTTTTAATAGGTTTAGCATTCAATACAACCTCGAATCCTGTATTTTCGATTTCACCTGCATTAATAATCCTTGATCCAAATCCTGATGTATTCGATACGGGTAAGGTCAGAATTTGATTTTTTACAATAGATTTATAATAGGTTACATCAAATCCCAAACGATTATTAAAAAATCGGATATCTGCCCCAATTTCGGTTGATGAAGCTTCTTCTGGTTTCAAATTTTCGTTGCGCAATATATCTGATGCACTTACCCGTTGAAAATTACCAAAAGGCTCATTAAATGAGAATGTATTTCTAAGGGCATAGGGATCGGTATCGTTACCAACGACAGCCCAACCACCACGAAGTTTTACAAAAGAAAACATCTCTGGCAACTCTACCATATCAGACACGATAGCACTAAGACCTACCGATGGATAGAAATATGAATTATTGTCTTTTGGTAATGTACTGGACCAATCATTTCTACCTGTGATATCCAGAAAAAGGAAGTTTTTATACGAAAAGTTTGCAAATGCATATAATGAATTGATTTTACGCTTATCGTTAAATTGTGTTTTTGACAATGGTTCTGCCGAATTTTCAAAATTATAAATTCCGGGAACTGATAGCGAGTTTGCACTAATTCGTTTATATCGGTTTTCTTCTTCTCTGGTATTACCTCCCAATGATAATCCCATTGTAAAATCTTCATTTAGGGCTTTATTGTATTGTAGGAGAAAATCGGTGTTTTGCTCTTTGAAGAAAATATCATCTTCACGATACTGTCCTTTTGCAAATCGTTGAGTACTATAGGCACGTCTACTGGCGCGTAGTTCACTAAAATAATCAACACCTGTTCTTAACATAAGAGATAAACTAGGTGTGATATTTATATCTACTCTGGCATTACCAAAAATTCGATTTTTATCAAACCCATTAGTATTTTCATTCAATGTAAAAAATGGATTATCGTGCCAGTTATAGTTATAATTAAATTGCTGTCTCCCTTCGAGGCCGGGTTGCCAATAGTTTCGAAGAGAATTCATATCTATCTGACGCCCAAACCAAACCCATAAATACATGATATTCTCTGTACCATAAGAGTTATTTGGTCTATTATTACTTTTACTATTAACATAGTTAATCGATGAAGAAACCTTTAACCATTTTGTTAGATTATAAGAGCCATTTAATGCATATGTTCTTCTGTCATAATCTGTATTTGGAAGAATGCCTTCACTTTCCAAATTGGTTAAAGAAAGTCTTAAATTTCCAAATTCATTACCACCTGTTAAAGCCAGGTTTGTTGTTATTGTTGATCCTGTTCTGAAAAAATCTTCAATATTATCGGGATTAGATTTCCATGGTGTAGGAATAATTTCATCTGCAAAAGTACCATCGGCATTCCTTGGTCTTACTGCAAAATCTCCTGCTCTAAAACCACTAGTTGTTGGGCTATCATGTTGAGGAATTAATTGACCATTTAAACGCGGTCCCCAGCTCTCATCAATATTATCATTAACACCGCCTCCAAATCCATCAAGAAATGCAAATTCTCCTCCTGCTCCCTGACCGTATTGGTTTTGATACTTTGGTATTCGTAATGCATTTTCGAAAGTTACATTTTGAGTAAAACTAATCCCTAATCCTTTTGTTCTTTCGGCAGATTTCGTAGTTATTAAAACGACTCCGTTTAATCCACGAGATCCGTAAAGAGCTGTTGCATTAGGCCCTTTAAGGATAGAGACAGATTTAACATCATCTGGATTAATATCCTGTGCTCCATTACCATAATCTGTTTCGAGATTTCCTTCGGCTCGATTGCTAATTGTACGGTTACTTATCGGAATACCATCTACTACAAACAAAGGAGAATTATTTCCCGGAATAAGAGAACCTTCTCCACGTATTGTAATTAGCGAAGTTGATCCTACACCCGATCCTCCTCCTGTTATTTGAACTCCTGCTGCACGACCAGCTAATGAGTTCGTAACATTCGTTTCTCTGGCCGTTGTAAGTTGATCTCCCTGCACTTCTTGCACCGAGTACCCTAATCGTTTTTTTTCTTTCTCTATACCCAAAGCTGTGACTACAACTTCGTCCAGAGCTTCTGCAGAAGCAATGAGTTCAATACTTCCCAAATTTTTAATTTCCCCTGGATGTATTGTAATTGAAATCACCTTATCTTCAAAACCAAGATAAGAAATAGCAATACTGTATTGCCCTTCCTGAATTCCAACGATTTCAAAATTACCATCAAAATCTGTTACTACCCCTTTTTGAGTTTCCTGAAGCATAACATTTGCTCCGGGAAGCGGGGTTTGACCGTCTGTAATTATTCCCTTAATACTAGATTCCTGACCGCTGACTACCGTAGAAAAAAAGTAAAATAATACTGAAAAAAGTGTTAATGAACTTTTCATTTGTTAAGTTTAAATTTTACTAATACTAAATTTACCAGCCAAAATTGTATATAAATTTTAATATTAGTAAAATAGAAACGTTATTTAATCATTACTATAATAATGACAAATCGTAAACCTAACGTTAAAAAGATTAACTTAATTTAACCTCGATTTCTAGTTTTTAGGAATGAGGTGTTCTTTTTAAAAAAATTACTTCAAAAAGAAATAATTGTTTAGAATAAAGCATGAATCAACCTACAAAGAAGAGTTCTTGTTATGAATTGAAATTCTGCAGCACTAAAAAAGGTGAAGTCTTACCGAGGAATGAATACGTCGTAAAAGACCAATATTTTGTAGACAAGGGAGTTTTAGAACAAACTCATGATCATCGTCTATTTCTATGCCTTCTTACATCGACAACATTAAAAATTTTGGCCACATCTTTTAGATGCACTTCAATATCATCATAATAATCATTTAAAGAATGAAGGGTTAGTATTCCTTTTTCAACATCGTGCTCTATAATTCTTTTTAGAAGAATACCCTCTTCTTTATGCACGATTACAAAATCCCATTTATTAATATGTAATTTACTATTCCAAAAATCCTGCCTCACATCTCTACAAAGGATAAGATCACCTTCAAGATAACTTTCATAACTACCATTATCCATCGAATCTCCTTTTACCTCAAAAAACACATAATTACCTTTATATTGTCTATCTGCCAGATATGGCATTTTTGGTAATTCTCCTACATAACCTTCATTTTCAAAACCACTTAAATATCCTGCATATGCATATTGATTTACCAAAGGAATCATCATAACATTAACAGAATTTGAATTAACCTGCCCGGTATCATTAGTAGGCTCCATACGATGAATCATTTCGGCTGCATCATTGTTAAGTTTAATATTTTGAACTACGGCCAATAATTCTAAAGGAGGAACTTTTAAAACATCCGATATTTTTAGAAAAGCTTCTAAAGTAATAGCTGTTTTCCCTTTCATATAATTGAAAAGAGTTCCTTTCTTAATCCCTGTTTCTTCAATTAAATCCTTGATTAACTTGCCTTTTTCGTCTGCTATTTCCTTAATCTTTTGTAAATCCATATTCAAAAAGTTAATATTATAAACTTTACAATTTAAAAGTATATTACACGTTTCAATTAAATCAAAATATTAAACTATTATTTTGCATAGTTCAATATTTTAAACTATATTTGTGTTGCTCACAAACAAATATACAAAAAAATGAACAAAAAGAAATTCTCACCTGTATTAAGTCCTATTAAATTGGATTACACCCCGTACTACTCCACTAAAGAAGTTGAAAATTTTGAATTTTAAGATAAGTTGAAAACTTATCATAAATCAGAATAAAAGTGTATTAAAAACAGTAATCATAAAAGAAAAATAAGTTATGGGTATTATTATTAAACACATTAAAACTATAGAACGAATAGATCAACTTACTCGTTTACAAGCTACAGGATCACCAGAACAATTAGCATCTCGTCTGGGGATTTCAAAAACAAAACTCTACCGTATTATAGATCTCATGAAAGAATTAAATGCGCCTATTAACTATGATGTTTCTATACAAAGTTATGTATATGTAGAAGACGTAGGTTTTAAGTTCGGGTTCTACTCAAAAGAACAAAATTCTAATACCAGATCTCATCTAGCATCAGTTTTGTGATCTTTAGGGGAGCAAACGTAATCATGACCACATAGATTGCATATTTTGACACATTTTAATACTGTATAATCAAACTCCTTTTTCAACTTATCTTTTTCAGTTTATAAATGCCTAATTTTTGATGACGGATCGTTAATTTCTGTCATGATTATTTCACTTTTAAGAAAAGTACGCTCTCTTATCTAATATAATTGTAAACCTTCTGATTTTAAGCAATAACCATCCTTTTTTCCCTTCTTTTTTATGGTAAAACCCTTGCTATAAACTTCAAAAACACCACTGTAAACTCCTAAAAAACACGGGTTTATACCTATAGGAAATGTTTTGATTTAAAGGTATCTTAGTACAAGAGTACATTCATACTCAATACACCAACTCACACACACAAATCAAAAAGTAAATAGCAATGCCAATAAATTTCAACTATTTCTTTAAACCCGGGCTTTATGGATTTACAACGAAGAGAATTATATCCTTATGTATAGTTATACTCTTTTTATGTTTTCCAAATCAATCATCGTGCGTGTTAGCATCCAGTCCTGTAGTGAAATTTAACACCTCTAATATTAATCCTATTGCTTTGAAAGAATTTCAACCTCTTGCTGTAGCAATTGAAACGGCAAAACTCAATACTTGTAAGATTGAAATTACTAGTTTTACCGGAGAATCAATTACTGTAGCCTTTTCGGGACTTCCTGCTAATCAACCATCAACATACAAAAATTTTATAGCTATTTGGGAATCATCTGTTATTCCCTGGACAGTAGAGCCCTTAAAAATGATAGAAATAGGGGTTAATACTCAAAGTGGCACTGTTACTATTGATGGCCTTACTATTACATATAATAGCTATGTAGTGGGATACGGTGTAGGTTCTGGAACAGGAAATATTTGTGCCAGTGCGATTCTGGGTGCAGGGGGTATCAAAGCACCGCTGTCTAATGTACATATTGGAATTGAAAATTTAGGGCAAACTTCATTATCAGTTTTCTACCAAACTCTTTCGGGCTACCTGCCCAAAAAAAAACGGAAATTGGGTTGGGTTATGGAAAGGCTATGCTTCGCCATATAACCTACCTCCTGATGCTCTTATTAAAACAAAAATAGATAGTTACTCTAATCAAGGGATTGTAGCGCTAAACAACCTATCACTAGGTAGAGATACAGAATATACCTTAATATACTTTATGGGGGCAGATAATACCACTGCTGCTGCCATCTTAAATTTTAACACAAGTGATCCGGCGTCGGATAAATAGATACATTTTTAAAACCTAAAATTAACATTTAAATCTAAACAATTATGAGTACTGCAACATTAGAAAAACAAGGAAAATCAACAACGGTATTAACAACAAAAATTGAGATTACTACCATTACGGCCAACTCTCTTGACATTACTTATGATACTCTTTCGGGGAATCAACCAAATACTTTTGGAAACCAAGTAGTATTATGGCAGAATAGTAACGAGATTCCATTTGGTACACCACCACTTCAAAGTAAGATCATACCTAGTAATACTCAGGCAGGATCATTAAACTTTGATGGTTTGGATCTTAACAACAATAGCTATATTGTTGGGTATGCTGTTGGTCCTACATTAAACGACCCTGCACAGACTTATGGAAACATTTGTTCTTCTTCATTTATTCCTGCTGCTGGACAACCAAGTCCTACTAATAATTTTGAAGGAACAATCGTTAACGTAAAACCTGGTACAACTAGTGTATCTTTTGGTTTGGAAAATTTCCCAAATCAAATCGATCTTAAAGGTAATGGTTCATGGGCAGCTATCTGGCAAGCAGGAGCTCCTTCTTTCTACGCTCGTCCGTTGTCTGCGGTTCAGATCACCAGTAATAATGGCGGAGCTTTTAACAATGTAAATATCGGTAGAGGTCTTACCTATACTATAGCTATTTTCATGAGTGGATATAATCCTACTGGAAACAGTAATCAGGAAACTATGGCTGCTGCCTATACGTTTACTAATTAATAGCTCAGGTTAATAATTAGTATCTCCTTTACACTATGATTAGGAGTAAGCATTAATTAATGTGTTCAGATAAGTAAAGGCCTATACACATGGGCCTTTACTCACCTGAATATCAAAAATTTAACCCTAGTCATCATCAATGCTTTTTTGTCTAAAAACAAATTAGTAGTGCTCTTATATTCTCTTAAAACAAGGAAAAGCTTATTGCTTTTATCCATCTTAATTAGTTAGACATGACAGTTTTCTCTAAGAAGTTTATCAATCAGTTATATATCGCTGAAAATGCAGCAGATGATCGTGGTTTTATTGCTTTTGTTACACCAGAAGAAATAGATCCTCCCGATGGTACTATTTACTTAAAAGATGCTCTGAGTAACACCTATTATAACGGAAATTTTGTGTTTTCTGCACAGGCACCTTCTATTGAAAATGAAGCAGATGCCGAAATTTTTGTAAAAAACATAAACGAGCTAATCTCCTCTAGTTCTGCCAATAGAGCTATGATATGGCTTGAACAGATTGATATTAATGAAATCGACAAATCTAACACATCTCTCATGGGGCTTAGTGCAGACGGTTCTAGCTTAAACACAGGACTACAAGCACCTCTTACCTCGAGCCTAAACCTTACTATACAAAATGGAATGGGGCTCATCTTAGATGATGCTTCTAGTGTAATTACTCTTAATGGCAACCCAGGTAATCTGGTTATCAATTTTTCGGGAACTTCCTCTCCAAAAACTATTCCTACCAAAATAGGGTACATCGATTTCTCAGGAGAGTTACGGGGTTGTATACGCTTTTCTAATTTTTTCATTAATAGGCTTTCCCTTTTAAATGATCTAAAATGGGGATTTCAATACTTATTTCCAGAGGAAGAAGGTGATGAAGATTCATTATCAGAATGGCTACCATTAGCCCAAAGCACTCCTGCAGGAGATTATCTTGGGTTTAGTATTGTAATCGATCCTTCAGATGTTACGAATGAAGCCTTTGATCCTTGCCCGAATAACGATTCTTCTGTATGTAATATCAATACAGCATACAACTCAAGAAGAACTTATTTCAACTTTACCGGTAAAAACAGTGACCAAAGAGATACTACCCTAAATTCTTATTTTACTTCTAACTATGGAAATGAAATAACACTCCTACCTAAACAAGAAACTAACAATATATACAATGCTCGCCTGGTAATTTCTACAGGTGCTATAAACGATAATAGTAATACAGAAGAATTTCATTTTACTCCCGAAGGAGATTTTGAAATTGAATTTCAAAAAGAAACAACTACTGGTGAATATTACATGATGTGCGGCCTACAGGGTACAGAATTTTTCACCTTAAGTCAAAAAGGAGATACCATTCGTTTTATTTCTAAAAATGCAGCATTGGCACCTAAATTCCCTTTTGAAGCTGCCTCGCCTGTAAAAGCACCAGAATCACCAACAGCTCCTTTATTATCTCATACAAAAGAAACCTCCTGGGCTACTATACTAAACACTTCTGGTAATACGGTTACCTATGTCTCTCAACCAAAAGGATCTGCTCTTTTTGGAGAAGGGAGTTCTTCCTATAAATATCCAGATTTATTTATTCATAATAATTTAGGCTTTACCTATAATGCCGATAATACAACCTTATTTCCGATAGTTCCATACCTGGGGTTAACTGTAGGAAATGGAATCACTTCTTTTTCCGAATCAGACACAGAAAAATTTGAAAGTCAAGTTATTAGCCAGACTCGAAGAAATAACATCGGAAAAGCAAGCACTAATACGTCATTACTATCTGCAAAGCAAATGGTAAATAAAAACGGAGTAACTCCCACTACTTCTACCACTCCGTCAGGACTTTTGGCCACTACAACACAAAGCGGAGGGCAAACCCTATGGAACGAAGTTTTCTTAGGTCAGAATACAGATCACAATGAAGAGTACAAACTAGAGTTTTTAAATCCAGAAAATGAACTGGTCGAAGCACTACAAACCAGCGACCTCTTTTTAGTCACTGCAAACTCAAAATATTTAGAAGCACTAGGCGAAGAAGACCCTCTAACAGCTACATTTAACAATATCATGAGCATTGATAGTTGGGAATTACAGGCCAATGTAGGGCAAGGAAGTGAATACAATAACTATAAAAATATTATGATCATTAAAGGGCGTAAAGGCAAATTATATGATCCTAATCCTGACTCAGAAATCAGTGCTAAAGAAAGCCTGGTTGCTAATCCAAAAAAATGGACACAACGCGATCAATTTGGTTCTCCGTCTACCATTAATTCTGAAGGAGTTCAACAAGAACCCGATGCCGATCAATTAATCATACTATCACAATGGTTACAATCCTATTTTAAAGAAACATATGAACAGTCTGACAACGAATATTTCTCTAAATTTAATGAAATCGCTACCGATGAAAACTGGACAGGTATTTTGGTATTGCGAATGGATATTAAAGAAATCCCTACAAATCTTCAAGGTATTATGGCTGGGATTACTAATCCCGAAGCATTTAATGCACATCATTTTGCAGTAGAAATAAGTCCTGTAAAAAAAGGAGATGCCAAAAACACAGGAGCTGTCGTTGATCAATCCAGTACTATGTTTGGTTTGATTTATTACGTAGATCCAGACTTTGATGACACCATCAACCCACCAGAAACCATCTCCCCGACTACTGCAGATACTTATGATTTTAGGCTCCTCTCGTTAAAAGTTTTATTCGAGAATACTGCTGTAAAAAACTTTGAAAGCTATTCTCAATTAACCATCAATAAACTTTTTGATAGTGAAGTATTAAGTATGGGAAATCCAGAGAATATTTTCAAAAATATTTTACTCAAAGGTAGTTTTCAGATTAATAACGGGAATGCAGTATATAGCATGGGTAGTGTTGAGGATAATATCTTTTTGTTTGACAGTAATATCTATAATAAAATAGAGATCACTAATGTATTATTAACTACACGAGATTCCCCTAAAGAAGGGTATGACGAGTCCTGGTTTAGTATGCAGGGATTCATTGATTACAAAATCATTGAGAATACAAGTGATACGAAAAATATAACCAATTTTGATATTTTCTCTTTTGGAAGCCCTGATAACGATAATCTTACTCCAAGAAGTGGTCTTAATTTCAGTAATCTTGGGATATCTATGATTTATGAAATTGAACATCCACAGCAAAATAAATCCTTGAATTTTGATGCAGGAGAAATCACCTTTGATATCACTACCAGTACTGCCAGAAGCGAAAGTTTATTTATCAATTTTGCATTAGATCTTAAAGGCCTAATTATCGGAAACAGTGAAAAAAGCCCTCAGGACAAAGGTTTCTTAACTGTAATCCCCGACGTTAGATTATCTGGAGTTGATAACTCTGCCTGGTATGGTTTGGATTTTAAACTAAATATGGGAACTCCGGGAGAACTGGCAGGTAAAGTAAGTTTAGACTCTTTTCTGCTATTAAGTTGGGCACCTGATAGCACAGGAGACACTTACAATGCCAACATTGGTATTTCTCTACCAGGTACGGGTGGTGGAGCAAAATTGATTAGCCTACAATCGGTACTTAAACTCTCTATAGGACAGCTTCGATTAGCTTTTGACGATAGTCAAAAATCGTTCCTTCTTATGTTTACCCAAATTGCTTTGAAGTTTTTGGGCTTACTTAAAATTCCACCTAATGGTTCTTCTTTATTTTACCTGTTTGGCAATCCTAATTCTGGAGGAAAATCATCTGGATTAGGCTGGTATGCTATGTATAATAAAGATGACCCAAGCACTATAAAAAGCTTAAAAAGCAATAAGAAAATAGCGACACTGGCAGAATAGTACAGGCATGACATTTATAATCAACATATCATAATTCTGTAAAGAATTACACAAATCATAAAAATATTTTAAGATGGGCGACTTCAATGATCTTTTAACCAAATTAATGCAAGGGCAGGATACTAGCGAGTCTACTACCGGTGCATCAATAAAGGACATGCTTGCACTTATAAAAAGTAAGGATGAACTACGATTTTATGTAGATGGCACCCCTAATTTTGGGCATCAGGCCACTACAGTAAATATTATGAAAAGAATAGTTGATGCTACAGACTATTCTAAAAATATTCTAATGATCTATTCTGGAGCAGATACTCCAAAGAAATTGGCTATACTACTTACCGGTCTTATTCCAGATGACATATCAACAACCAGTATAACTTATGGTAAAGCTACCATTACCTTTTTAGAATATAAAGACACAAAACCAAACCTGGAACAAATTGATTTTGGTTTTACTGGCGGAGCCGATAACAGCCAGGTAAATTATGCAGACCTTTTTAATGTCACCTATTTTTTAAGACTACAGCCCTATTTATGGGAAAAAGCACCTAATCAAATAGAGCGTAAAGGTAAAGATCCGTACGATTTAACAAAAGAATCAGCTTCATTTGCAGAATTAGCGTTCAAATTTCCTGCAGATTCTCTAACAACCGTTCCAGAAACCTTATGGACATGGTATGCAAAAGATCAAACGTATAATGCCGATTTAAAAATAAGATCTATAAATGCCGAGTCGATTTATAATGCCCATACTACTAAAAAAGAACTTCGACTCTGGCCAATATATGGTTTGCATCAGTTTTCCAGTCCGGCAGAAATGACCTTAAACTTAATCCTTTCTGCTTTTACTGCACAAATGAGCAGTAATACACCCATTGCATTTTTTATCCTAAGTGACATTGCCAAAATACAAGAAAAATATCAGGAAATGCCTTTTGATTATGCTTCAGCATTCGCTGTGGATCTAAAAAACAAAAACAGTTCTTTACCCGCCCTTAAAGCAAAAATCAAAGAAGTCTATCTGGATACTGATCTCATGGGAGCTTATGCTCAATTAAGTTTAGATAATTTTATTCTTAAACTAGGGCAACAAGTTAAACCATTAATGGATGGTGGATATACATTATCATTAGTAGAAGGTTACAAAAATGGGAGTTATGTAAAAATTGATGACCTGACCAGTACGCTTACCGGGGCAGGAAATAAAGAAATCGTAGCTATCACTCTTGGGCCAGTTCCTCAGGAAGTTTATAATTATTACTATGCCAATTCGGGATTACCAGGAGTGTTTGAAGGTCAAGGATCATCCAGTTTACCTATTAGTTTAGGACGACCATTTCTACAAATTCCAAAAACCGGAGAAGAAGACAGAGCCAATTATCCTTCTACCTTATCCGCTGTAAACTATTCTCCTGTTGCAGAAGCGGCAAAAACCGCAGCATTAAACTTCAGAAATCAAACTTTTGATACCTATCTGCAAAAAACAAATCCTGGCAAACCTGAAACGTATTACGATGCATTAGCTGTTTCGGGAGCATTTATGGTAAATTCGTATACCGAATCTAATGATGTACACACCTATTTCACAAATTTGGGAGTTTATTATCAACAAGATATTCATGATAAACTAATGCTTGGTCTGGTAGGAGTAAAATTGGTCTTACCTATTGTTACGTTATTAGCATCTTCAAAAGCTCGTACCAAAACTAGTTCTGACACCGATCTAATGGTTTTAGAAGAAGAAGCACTTACATTAGAAGGTGTATATAATAAACTTATCAATAATTATAGTAATGGTGGTGTAAATATCCTAAATGCATTACCAAATACATATCTATCCTCTTTTTTCAAGCTCGTAACAGGTAATTTGTTTTTTATTACTGTAGCCAAAGAGGATATTACAGAAGAAAAAGACGGGGATACGGTAACACAAGTTACCTTATCTAAAGGAACAACAACTGCCTTTGGTCCTGATTTTAATATTACATTAAATTTTACCAGCCCCGAAGAGTCAGTTGTAACAGAGATTGAAACGGAAATAAATCAAAGTTGGAATATCGACGGAATCCCTTGGATAGGTTTCGAAAAGCCTGGTTTCAGTTTAAAAATTAACGAAGCCGGAAGCGCAGTAGAAGGAGGTTTGAAAGGGAATATTATTGGGTCTGGCAAAGATTCTAATAATGATCCTATAGTACTGGAAACAATGATCAAATACCCTGAAGAAGAGAACACCTGGCTTATTACTGGCGGTTTTAGCAGTCCTCTTAGTGTATCCAGTTTTTTCCAGATGGCCGGAGGTATTAATCTGGTTCAAGTACTTCAACCTCCTTTGAATGGAATGGCAGGTTTTGGTTTAAAAGACATTCAACTACACTACAACAATCAAACTCATGCATTTGATTATATGTCGTATGCAATGAGTACAGATACACCCTGGGAATTATCTGCAAATCCTCCTTTTCAAATTAATCCCAGTGTAGATGTGCAAGTCTATAACGTACAGGACGTAGCGAACAGAAAAATTGAATTTACGGTAACCGGTGATTTTACAATAGGTAAAGGAACAGTTAGCGTTTTAGGTACTTATCCTGATTTTAAAGTTCACGGAGGGCTAAGCGATGGTGTTATCCAGCTTAGTGACCTATTAGAATTATTTGGTACAGGACCATTGGATTTAGAAACTGCTGTGACCTTATTGGACTTTGACCTAAAACCAAATGAAAAATATTATCAGCTAAATACGATTCTCGAAGCGGATAAGCCTTTAGTTATAGGACCTCTTTTCACGATTAATAAACTAACAGTTAATATCATTCACAACACAGGTAATAATGAAGTTAGTATCGGAGGGGAATTTGTAGTATTACCCGAAAGTATGAAAATTGGGTTATCGCTACAATCTACTTATGCAACAGGAAGTGGTTGGACATTTACCGGCACACAGACCTCTGGAGCCTTAGAAATTGGGCAACTACTCACTTTTTACATTGCACCAACCTGGAAACCTGAGGATGGATTTGATTATGCGATTGATGGTCTTGGTTTTAAAATCCAGACAAAAACCAAATATTGGGAATTTAGCGGTAAAACTGCTAAACCCTGGGAGATTGATTTCCTTGATCTTAGTGTAGAAGGTAATGCTATGGTAGCATATGGTAAGAAAGATGAAGAAGCAGAGGTAGGATACTACGGTAATATAAATGCCAATGTTACCTGGTTGGGTATTAATTTTCAGGCATTCTATGATTTCGATCCCAGTGTAAAATCCTTTGGAATTATCTGGGAATTCTTAAAAGGTGAAGTAAAGGACATTGGTGTCAATGGAAAACATCATTATGTAGCAGAATTAAGCTTTACTGAGTCTACAACTATCGGTAGTATGGTAGAAAAAATGGTTTCCTGGGCAACAGGAACTCAATTTGGATTAGCTGCTCCCTGGAATCTTCTCGATAAGATACCACTTAACAACCTGAGTCTAAAGTATGATTTCACATCAAAACAGGTTGGCTTCAGCCTGGATATAGGTCCTATTTCATTAGGATTCGCTACTATAGAATCTATTGGGATTACCTACAAATCAAATCAACCTGACCCAAAAGATAATGGAGTGATGGTTACTTTAGATGGGAGTTTCTTATGGCAAGACAACACTAAGGAACCTTTGACCTGGGATGCCGCCAAACCAGAAACTACGCCTTCTCCTTCGGGACAAGGTAACAAATATCTTGATTTGAAATTACTGGCATTAGGTCAACATGTTACAATTCCTGGTTTTCAAAGTGTCGAAAAAGTACAGGAAGCTATAAAAATTATGAGAGAAGATCTTCCGTCAACTGAGCCAGGAGAAATTCCCGGTATCAATTTTGATGCTAACAGTAACTGGCTGGTAGGAATGGATTTTGGAGTACTTAAGCTTGAGGAAGATAAAAAATCTACATCGGCAGTGGCATTGGCAAATGGATCTGAAGCTAGTAGCAGTGGTTACTTTATCACCATGCAGATCGTTTTTAACGACCCTAATTTATATGCGCTACGCCTGGCTCTCGAAGGAGAACCCGCTCGTATTTTTAAAGGTCTGGATTTTCAGATTTTATACAAAAAAATCAGTGATACCATAGGACTATATAAAGCAGAAATCGCTTTACCCACAGTAATGCGAAAAATACAGTTAGGCCAGGTTAACCTTACATTGCCCATTTTTGGCATAGAATTATTCACCAATGGCGATTTTCAGGTAGATATAGGATTCCCGTGGAAAGAAGATTTTTCTCGATCATTTACTTTCCAAACCCTAATTTGGACACCGATAGGTATCCCGATCCCTGTTATGGGTTCTGCCGGAGTTTATTTTGGTAAGCTTAGCAGTGCTACAACTAATAAAGTACCGGATACCACTCTAGGTACTTTTAATCCGGTTCTGGTTTTTGGTTTCGGTATGCAATTTGGATTTGGCTATGATTTTGATGCTGGTATTTTGAAAGCAGGGTTTAGCCTTACTGCAGTAGCAATTTTAGAAGGGGTTCTGGCTAAGTACAATCCATATCAATTAACGACTACCTCTTCATCTAATGATGCTCAGGTAGCAGAGGCGTATTATTTCTGGTTTAGAGGTACAGTGGGTGTTATCGGAAAACTATATGGTACTATTGATTTTGCTATCATAAAAGCTGATCTTAATATTGATATCAGGTTACTGGCTCAATTAACCTTCTCTCCTTATGAGCCTATTGTAATTCAGTTATCAGCTTCGGTAAGTGTTTCATTGAGTGTAAGTATAAATCTGGGGTTATTCAAAATAAAAATGCACTTCAGCTTCTCTGCAAGCATCAGTCAGAGCATTACAATCAAAGCCATAGCAAGTAATCCACCTTGGGGAGATGCTTCTTCTGGCATGGCTTTAAAAGCGTATGCACAGAATGAGTTACAAAATGCAAAACAACTTCGTATCGCTTTACATAACCCACTTACAGTAGCATTGACTCAGGTTACACCAAACTGGTCTAATCTGGAAAAAGCGGCAGTAGTTGCTCCATTAACAGGATATTTGGGGCTAGGGCTTACTATGGCTGGTGATAAAGCTACCGAACTAAGCGAGCAACAAGCATGCTATATTGCTATGCTTTTCTTAGAATCTATGACACCACCACAAGAGGATCGTATAGATGGATATCAAAAAGCTTTTAAAGACACCGCAGATTCTTCTTTTGAGTTGTTAAGTAAAGAAATTTTTAGATGGACAGTCGCTGCGCTTCAGAATGGTTCTATCAGTAGTGAACAAGTAGATAATACTCCTGTCACCAGTTCGCAATTAACACAATTATTAGCGTATTTTAGTGATCCTTCTAATCCTAGTCCAATCCCGACAGAAGCTATAGATTCTTTTATGACAGATCAGTTTGATTTGCATATTCAGGAACAGCCACAGCAAGAAACAGATGTCAACGCCACATTTTTCCCAATGGCATTGTCACTAGAATTATCGACACCAGATTATGATACCGATTATAAAGGAGTGACCTATGATTTTGAAAGTTATAATACTATTTCTTCTACATATATAAGTGATCTTAGAAAATACTTCGATCAATTAGCAATCCAAATGCAAGAGAAAGATCCTGCAACTTTTGCTGCTTTTGCAGAAGGAGAAGATATTTCTGTAGGTAACTTCGTATTTAGTGACTATTTCTTACTGATTGCCAAACAAATGGTTCAGAATGCGCAGGATTCTTTAAAAGATTTTAAATATTACACCAATAGCGGAGATAGCCCAGACAGTATTGTAAAATGGGTTAATGATCATGGTGACCTCTCTGGGGATATGGCATATACTATTGCCGAACTTTTTAACGATAATTCTGGGATAGCACTAAATTCTGGCAAAACCATGTATATTGCTAAAAGTACATATACTGTGCAACAGGGAGATACTTTTGATAGTATTGCTAATCAAGCTATTTATGGAAAGAGCTTTGATGGAAATAGCCTGGCAACTTTAAACCAAGAAATTCAAAACATTCTGCAAGAGGGCATTGCTATTAGTTTTACCTATAACAATTATACATACGATTACACCACTTTACCTTCTCAATCTCTGGTCCAAGTAGTTAAAGCTATCAATGATACCGTACCAAAAGGAAATCAAATTGATATCAATATTTTGATTACTGATGGCGGTATTGCTTCTATAGCGAACTTATTACTTCCTGTTGCAACATTAAACATTGGATTAATTACATATACTACAGTCGAAGGAGATAACCTGAGAAGTGTAGCTTCCAAATTTAATGTTACTCCAGAAGACCTCGCTAATTCTGACGATAAAGATCATAATAACGATAAGATTACAGATCTATTTGATTCTGCTACATTGGATATGGCAAACCTGGAACAGTTTAAAGTAGGCGAACTACTTAAAGAAATTCAGGCTACTCAGGGCATACAACACTTGTCTGGTATGACTTCTCGATATTACCTGGCGGGTCTTAAACTTCCGGTAGATGGAGTTACTCCAAACTATAAAGGGATGTGGGTAGAAGATAATAAAGGTGTTTTATCATACGGGGATCTTGAATCTGCAGGACTATATGCACTAGATGGTCAGCAGTTTCCTATCCCCACTCTTACAGAAGGTAATAATTTTGAAATTACCTTTAGCAAACCAGATCCAGATGCATTAAAATGGTTATCATTTAATGGTGATGATCCTGCTAAAATGGTAATCACTATTAAACCCGATAGTGATGATGCTATCAGCATAAATAAAGTTGCTGAATATGCTACCAAAAACAAATTAAATACTGGCCTTAGCTTCTTAGGTGTTAATGATTTGTTTACCAATAGCGAAGCTAGTTATCCATATACATCAGAGATTGTTTGGAATGCTGCTTCTTCTATTAATCTTCCGTACGGAGGTACTTCTCCTGGTGTACCTACATTAAGTTTATGGCCATTACCAGATACATTACTGCAACTACCAGATCTAAATACACGAGCGGTTAATCCAAGAATGGAATTTTTAATAGGTCAATACGATGACGTCTCTAAAAAGATGATCAATCATGATGTTGCATATTATGGGTTAGGATCTCTGGTAGAGGTTACTATAAAGAAAGTACCTATAGTTTCTGATAGCCCATCTACACAGACCACTTACGAAGTAGTTGGAGCAAATAGTAATAACGCTAATATTCTTGAAAAAATAGTTAGTGAAATTGGTGATAACAATTCACTAATTGCCAGCCTGATCCCTGCTTATGCCGTTGATTCTAATGGAAGCACTCCCGATGGTATCCAGACAGATGCACAAAATGCACTCACAATGGGATTAGCTCAGGTAAATCTTTCTACGGAAACCAGACCTGATATGGCTTTTGATGCATTACTAAAAACGGCATCGATTCCCGAAGACGAAAAAATGCGATTGCTCAATACGCAAACAGATTTCTTACGATTGCTATGGCAAGCCAGCATTACCAGAAACGGAGGATACTATTTATACTACTATAATACAGATAGTAAACAAGGGCTTCCGGATCGTATTTTTGATGATAACGGAGAGGCTACATTATCATTTATTGTAATGTACAGCAAACCTTCTGAAGAAAGCCTTCAAAATACAATAACTTCGTATATGAATGTTTTTGCTAATGGGGAGGCTATTAATAAAGATAACTCTGTACTCTTTGCACAATCCAATCCGAATGCTATAAAATTAGCATCTGCCAATACACAAACATTAGGTGAGCTGGCCTATGCATACTACGGAAATATTGCTGATGTAGCTTCCGATAATCAAAACCTGACCCTTAGATCAGGGATTAAATTAAATATCAATGAAGGCATCTACGAAGTTGGAGTTGGTGGTAATACGCTTCAGGAAATTGCTACTCGTTTTGAGACTACTGTTGCTGCCATACAGGAAATCAATAAACAGAAATCAGGTAGTGAATTACCAGATCAGCTGAACTTATTTGATTCTATTTTCTTACCGCAGCTTACCATCACTGTAGGTACCAGCCCTGGCGGTACTTCCTTCGCTTCATTATCTGATTTTTACGGAGAGAATATTTCTTCTATAGCCAATTACAATCAAGATGTTATAGGGATATTTGCCGATAATCAAGATATTACAATCATTGGTGGTCCAAAAATCAGAACAGCTACCGTTGCAGCAGGTACTACTTCTATAGATGCAATACGACCTATACCTGCTCCTGTTCCCGATAATCCAAAAACAGCAGGTTTTGGAGAACTATTCTTACAAAATGTATATAGTTCACTCACCTATCAGGTAGTCGCTAATGCTTATTTTAACAGTAGTAACATTGGTTTACCTTCTGGTCCGACAACAGATGCAGAAGATCCAGAGAGTACCGATAAAATCCAGGTTCCAAAAACACTAACTGCCAATGATAACTGGAACTACCAGGTAAGCATACCTTATACCCGTTTTAGTAAAGAGGTAGTCGCTTCAGAAAATGATCTTCCCGATGGAAACGATAGTCCATATTTAGGATTAGGTGATATTCTTCAAGTTAATTTTGCATGGCAAGATATTTATGGTAACAGTATTATAAGCGAATTATCAGATCCATCGACAACCAGTAAAGAACCATTAAATGAACCGCCTGTATTAACAGGATATACAGATGCTATTCTTGGACTTAACCAGTGGCCTTCAATTAGTTCTTCCTGGATGGTCACCGGAGAAGAAGGGCAGGCCAAACTAGATACGGGATTAAACTTTGATCCTAGTTATTATCAGGGACTGATCTCTACAACAGCAAAAAGCAGTACTACCATTCTGGGACAATATACTGTAACTGTAGATGAAACCAGTGCTATAGATAAAGCTAACTATACAATTGATCAAAATGTCAATATCGAGTCTATTGTTCTTAATTCTGATAAGAAATCGGTCACTATTACGGTAGATAACATTCCTGAAAATGTAGAAATAACGGTAACCGTAAGTAATGTTAAAGCCGATGTAACGAATCCAAGTGATACAAATGTTCTTGTTTTTAATGGCTGGTCAAAATTTAGCGCTGATAATGATAAAGATCTGGCTACTTCTACAGTGATAGAACAAGCCACAAGAGATCTACAAACCTATACTCAGATTTGGTACCAGTTAACCGATCCTAATGGTATCGCTTTTCAAATAAATACTACATTAACTCCTGATCCTTTTGTACTAAGCAAAGATGATGTGAACAGCTTGGTTCAAGAATGGATTGCTTCTATCTATCTATTCATAGCTAATCGCAGTATGGGAGAAATTACTACTGCAACACCAGATAGTGATCATACCATATCTTTTGACATAGATGCTGCACAAGTAAATACCGATCAAATATTCAGATTAGAGTTAAGTTTTACCATCGAGCGTATCGGAGGTTCTATTTCTGGTGATTTCGAAACTACCGGAGGTATTAAATCTGCCAGTACCAGTATTCCGCCTTTATCAAAAGTTGAAGCAGGAAAAACAACAGGTTTAGAAGACTTTGCTACCGGATTTGAAACTGCTTTATCTAAAAGTGATGTGTATCAACTTAAAGTTACTTCTGGTGTAGACCGCGATGAGAATCTAAGTAATACTGGGGGTACAGAAATATGGGCTACTCGATTAGGTCTTGATTCGACTACCAGTATTGGATATGAGATCAACGATACCAGTAACCCGGTGATTTTTGCACCAAAACCAATATCTAATAAGCTAGAGACAAAAGATCACATTCCTATCTATTATTTTAATCCTAAGACGGGGATAGATTTCTCTACTCCTTCTACCTATACTGATTTTAAAAATATTGATATGGATCTTTGGGGTAAACAGATCTTTTCGAGTATTGATGATGTATTAACTCCAGAATTTACAGCTGCTATTCAATTAGTTGATAATTTCGGAAGTACAACATTCCTTACCGATATGCTGGCCAACAAAAAACGACTGGCAGAAATCCTTAAGCTATCAATGGTGCCTGTTTTTGCAGGGCAGACAGCAGATACATCTAATATTCAGGAAACCTTCTTACAGCAATTATTAGTTAAACTTAGTAATGCGTATACCACTCGTGCTGGAATTCAATTTGCTGCCACGGTACAGGCAGATACCATTCCTGAAGGTGCAGATACTCCTCAATTATACGGAAACATCAATCTGAACTTTATCTTTATGGGAGTAGAATTAGATCAGGAAGAAGCTACTATAGTGTATCTTTTCTTCTCTAATTTTATGAGTAAAGAAGAAGCAGAAAAAATAGGTAATTATACCGTTTCTGATGACATAAATGTTTTAAACGCTTCACTCCTCAGCGAGAATAATCGAATTGTTCGTTTAAAATTAAGTGCCGATGCTGTAATCAACAAAACTATAGTAACTATAACAGATACATTGTTTGATGAAGTTGGAAACGTTATTACACCTCCGCTAAGTCATACCGTACAGAAAAATGTTGATGGCGGTAACTTCAGCTCATCCTTTAGTCTAAGTTCGCCAAAATTGGCATTAAGTGAAAGTAAAGACGCCAAGCTGCCCTTCCTGCTTTCTTCTCCAGATATCATTAGAGGTACCGAAAATGAAGTATTATCCTATGTAGATCTGGGTATTACATATGCTGGCTTTGCTATCGAGCATCAAATTAGTTCGGTTCCGGGAATCGAGGATTATAAAGCTTCTTCATGGTTAAGTTTTATTTCAATAAGCAAAACTCATCCATTAGAAACTTCATTAGGCAATTTTAAAGTTCCTTTGATTTTAAGGTCCTTCCCTACTGCACCTGCAATGGTTAAGCAAGAAGGTTCTTATCCTTATACGACCAATACGAATACGGTAGATGACATCCTAAATTGGAACTACCAGATCACCTATTCTCAAACTTTTCACTACCCTCAGGATCAGGTTGATTTTGAGATTCTGTTTAATGTTCAGGAGAATATGGCTAAAGCTCTTGCCAGTTTTGAAGATGCATTTGCACAGATGGCTGAGTTTATTTCTGTTTTCCCTAACATCAATCAGGTATTTAATGATACATTGATCAAGATCGATGCTACGACTACAGATGCTTCTCAGTTCGAATCAGCTGCGGTAGCTTTATCATCATATAACCAGATGGTTTCCAGAATGGCAGATGCCGCAGAAACCAGTAATGGCTTTGCTCTTAATACTTTTAATGAGCTATTAAAACAAGGCTATACTGCAGATCCGTATTCTTTTTACATCAAAGAAAGTTCTACAACAATAGAAACTACTACAGGAGTATTATTAGTTAATATTTTTGGTGCAGTGCCAGAAGGAATAGGCACACCGATTGTGAATATACCTAATTACAATGCAATTAGTATTGACCCAGAAGATGGAGCCAGTTATAGTTATTATTATACTTCTAAAGATACAGGTAAAATCCTTGAAGCTTCTATTGGGCAATCTATAGCAGATCGTGAGGTACTTATCCCTACGATGAACATCCTAAACAGACAGGATGCCGATACTACTGCAAACCTGAAGCGTAATGTAGAGTTAGTCCCTGGTAAACCATCGGCAGATGATTTTGTATATACCACAGGTAATATTGGGTTTTCGAATGCATTTCACCCAACTATAGATAGTAGCGAACCGCTAAATATTGCAACGATAAATAATCCGTCCAGCCCTAACGTGGGAACATTAGAGCAACAGCTTACCATTTTGTTTGATACATTATTGGCAGAAAACTCCCAGGATACCATTAGTATTTTGATGAATGCTAATTATAGCTATCAAGCAAACAGCAAGCTAAGTGATATTTTCCTTCCGGTAATTATGCAACCATTACAGTCGATACAGGTACTAGGTGATGGATCGGATAAAGCACTAAAACAAATGATTTCTGATTGGGCCAATAGCATTAAAGAATGGTTTAGTACAAATCAGGTAGATGACACCGAAGCATCGCTTTGGTTTGATCTTACTATATTTTCTAATCTAACCGCACAACCTAAACCATTAATTCGATTAAGAACATTAACATTATCACTAGATTATATTACAGACATGTAATACATATGTAAAAACAGGCGAGCCAACCAAAACCTCATACGATTAGTCGTATGGGGTTTTTATTCTTGCAGGTATGCATGGGTGTGACCTTAAGAATCAGATACGCTCTTATACCAGTTCTACTTGTATCTGCTAAAAAATATACAACGTAGGGAATATCAATAATCCAACAACGTAAAATCATTAATACAAGTTACTTAGAATATTAAAATATCGTATTTTAACTTAAGGCTTGAGAAAGGGCTTTACATAGGATATATTGTTATGCACTTTTTTTAATATCATTCCAAGTAACTAATTCGATGTTGTTCTTTGTAAGTTTCGACCTATTTTGCTCACTTGTAAAGAAGTCAAAATCGATTTGTCTCCATTTAGAACCAAAATTTGGATGATTAACGGTTACTCCTTTCATTTCGTTATCATCAAATGCAGGATGAATTAAAATAAGGTTCAATCCACTTGTCAAATTTTCTAAAATTGAATTGTAATAGTCGTTTAGTTTATTAGCCTCGAAATATTCAAGTTCTCCAACATAAGTCCGGTCAACTAGAAAATCTCCTTCTTTAATATTTAATTCAGGATTTAGTCCAACCATTTTCATCAATTGTTTATTTATTAAAACAGGAAGACCATATTTTTTTCCTAAGTCTCTATAGATGTCAAAAAACTCAGGACTTGCACCAATGCTATACATATGCGAATCAATGTGCGTTGGTTTTAATCCAAATTTAATTGCTTTTTCTATTTGTGCTTCCAACTCATTTTTAACATCTTCGGCAGATGCATTTTTTTTAAGTTGTTCTCTTTTTTTGTAAAAATGACCATTCTCATCAACCAAACTGGGAACTTTGGAAACAGGTAAAACAGGTCCAAATCTATAATTTTCCCATTCACAGGTTAGTGTCAAGTGAATTCCATTATCAAATTGTGGGTTATTTTTTGCAAATACTCCCATTTCATAAAACCACGGACACGGAACCATTATGCTATATGAATTCACAAAGCCTTTCTCTAGAGATTGAATTGTTGCTATATTTTCAGAATGCGAAAGTCCCGCATCATCTGCATGGATTATCAACAATTTTGCATTTTCCTCAAACCCCAGTTTTTGTGCTAAATTCATTCTTGATGGATGTTTTTACTCTTTTGTAATTTGATTGTTCATAACGGATTTGTATATGCTTTGTAGCGTATTTCACATACTAAAATATAGTAAATTAAAAACAAATAAAAGATAACAAATATTTTCATAAACCAGCAATTAGTAGCTATGAAGTATATACTATGTTGGCTAAAGTACGAAACACACCAACTGGAATAATCTCAATTATTTTTTCGACTCAGATTAAGCACAACAACTTCGTCTAAATCTCAAAAACTCATCAGGCATAGCCATAGTTCTGTTTTATTTTTATAACAAAATATAGTGTTTAAAAAAGATGCATTTTATTAGGTGAATTCAGGCATAGGTGTTATTAATTAGTATCGCTACGCCAAACCAAAGTAAACACAAGTTAAAGCAATGGTGTTAAAAAAACCATGTACAGCAATAACAAACCACAAATCGTATTTACGCAAGTAGAATATCAGAGCTATGAGTGCTCCGGTAAACCAGGTAACAAGTTGTCCTGTAATGCCTTGTTGCCAATGCATGAAGCCAAAAAAACCAGTAACTAGGACAATATTAAGCACTATACTGATTTTGCTTTCTCCAAAGAATTTCACAAATTGTCGCATAAAATAACCGCGAAAGATTATTTCTTCTCCAAATCCCGCAGTAGCCCACACTATTAATAAAGTAAGTAATAAGGCAGGAAGATTTCCTTTTAATTCATCAAAACTTGAATAATCTATAGGAACTCCAGTTAGTTTTGTAATTACAGGAACCAATGCAAAGAAATAAAAAATAAAGAGCCCTAGTGCAACTAATGGAGCAAGTACGAAAATGTTTTTGGTTGTAAATTTTTCGCGTTGAAACCCAAGTTCTGAAAATGCTTTTCCTTTGTATTCTATGTAATTTGCTATGATGATTACTATTGAAGCAATAATATTTGGAAGGAAACTTAAATTAATTGGTCCAAACCATAAAAAGGAGATGATTGCAAAGGTAATTGAAGGAATTAATATTTGTCGTAAGGTGATTTTGTTCATTGTTTTTTGATTTTAAATTCTAAACGAAATAATGAACAAAATCTCTGAAATCCCCTTTAAACACTTATATTTTTACTGAATGGTCGAAATTTATAACTGAATAGTCGGTAGTTTTTGGCATCTTTTATTGAAACCAATCCATAAATGCTTTTCGCTTGTAACGACTGATATTGATTTCAGCAATTGCATCCTTTTTAATGAAAGCTTTTAATCGAATACGCAACTTGCCATTTTCAATCTTTTCAATTAGGTCTACAGTATCTTTGTGAATGATAATTTGCCGATTAGCTCTAAAAAACAATTGATCGTTTATTTTTTCTTCGAGCTCATTCAATGTAAAATCGGTGTTAATTGTTGTGCCGTCATTTTGAACAGTATATACAATTTTGTTTTCGCTGTAAAAGCACGCAATATTTTCATAGGTAAGCTTCTTCATTTTCGTGCCGCTGTCAATAGTAATTTCTGCATCTCTTATAGATAACTTATATAAATTGTATATGTCTTGAGCATACAATAAACCTATGAGAATAAAACACAATAATAAAGTAATTAGTAGACCAATTAATAAATAATAGAACACTGTCTGTCCACCTACAACTTTATCTATAATAATATTTATAGGAATATACATGATTGTAATATATCCTAGAGTAGAAACCATAAACCTTACGATAGTGACAATTTCTATCTTTTTAGAGAAATGTTTTTTCTTGTAAAATTTAAAATTAAGATCCGCTATGATTCCAACGAGAATAGATAAGACAATAGTCGACAGAAAACCTTCTATGGGAAATCTATACGATTCACTATCCAGAAAATTATCACTCGCTGCTAAATGATTTGCTACTAAAGAAAAAATGATCAATATAATTGCTTTCTGGAACCAACGCCATGCGGCACTACTGATACATGTATGCGATACTGTTTTTACTGTATTCTTGGTTGGTTGTGCGGTACTCATGAATTAGAAGCTCTTTTTTTGTCAAATTCAAAAGTAAAGAATAATTTCTCTATAGAATTTTTGCCAAGAATATTGCTCGTCATTTATTAAATCAAATTTTGACATGTAATTGTAAAAAAAGTGAGTCTGATTAGGTAAAGGTTACTTTGAAGAATATCTCTCGAATATTTTTGCCAACATTAGATGTAAAAAGTGTTTTTATGCTTTTTACATCGTATTATTTACTATTTGTTTGATTAACTGCATAAAGACGTGTTTGGCTTCCTTTTCCTTTAAGTTCTATACTGCCAAGTTCAGAAAAAACAAAACCTAAATTACTTAAATCGTTTTTTAAGCTCTCAGAAATCAAAAACTCTTGCTTAAGTTCATTGCATTGACTTTGAATCCTTGCAGCTGTGTTTATAGTATCTCCATGATATGCAATTTCTTTTTTGTATTTACCTACCTCAGCCACAGTAACGATACCCGAATTCATTCCTGCTTTAAAATGTGGGATACAATTATAATTCTGTAGGTAATACTCTTTTCTTTTATCTAATCGCTGTTTAAAATTGAAATAGCCTTTAAGACAGTTTTGCCCTCTTAATCCGTCCTGAAGCTTCCATGTCAATATTACTTCATCGCCAACATATTGGTAAATTTCCGCTTCGCTTTCTACAGAGATTCCTAAATCAATAAAGCAGTCTTGAATCATTTTACTGTATTTAACGTGACCTAAATTTTCGGCATGCATTGTTGAGGACTGAAGGTCAAGAAACATAAAAATCCTCTTTTCTTCTCGAGGTGTATAGAATCTGCCGCGAAAAAGTTTCCATAAATTATCACTTCCTAAAAAGAGATTTACTTGCCTTAGACCGAACATGAAAATATCGACAGATACTATATATAAATAAATAGCAAAACTACCAGGCTCAAATGCAAACTGAAGAAGCTCAATATCTTCACTGAAAATGAAATATGCTAATAGTATAATAGATGCAACAAATAGAATAGCAAATAGAAACCGAAGAATCAACAGCTTTTGAAATGCTATCTGTTTATATCCGTGTTCTTCGGTCAATATTTGAGCAATACCTGAGACACTTCCGAGAATGGGTCCCATAAAAAAAGAAGCTAGGATCGCTTTCCAAACTTCCATTTGAACAGACCCCAGCTCTTTTGTGCCTTCACCCCGAACAATACTTAAAAAAATGAACGCAATAGTCCATCCAATAATATATTGTTTCAGAATTTGTAATCTGCGTTTATTTCTGAACTTCATTTTATTGTAAATAACGCTAAATTTATGAATCGGAAAAAGGCAAGTACCCCTGAACCAATTGATCTATGTGCGCATTTTTATTTCTTATTCAATTTATAAAAATCTAGCGCCATTGCAAAAAGAAAATGACCTTTGGGCCAAGCACTAAAATTTGCTCTGGTTTTATATATCTTGTTGCAGTTAGTTATTTCCAGTTTTTTCCAAGATATTTTCCATTTCTATAAGAATCAATACCGATAGCATAATTTGGACCGTTAAAATATGTATATTTTTTACCTGTCATTAATTCTCCATTTATGAAATACCCTTCTTGCATAACTCTTTTTTTATTATCGAAAACTCTATAATTTCCTTCATAAGGTATTTCAGGATGTATTAGATCAGTTCTTGTTTTCCCATTTTGATTCCAGTATTTCCATTCTCCAATTCTTTTTTCTTCATATCTAGGAATTCTTCCGACTTTATATTTCCATTATCATGATAAAATTTCCATTTTCCATATTTAAGTTCTTCATTATTAAAAGAAACAACAACATTAAAGATTTGACTATCTTCAATTTGAAAATCTAGAACTTTGAAGAACTTTTTGATTTCTTTGACATATATGCTGTCATTAGCTTGAGATTTAACCTTAAAAAAGTTAAAGATTAAAAATAATATTAGAATTCTAATTTTCATATGTAATTAGCTACAACGTTCTGGCTAAACTGTATTTTAATTCCGTTTAGGCTTTGTTAGCTCCAGTTTCTACTTTTTTTCTTCACGCAAAATTTTCTCCATTTTACGACCTCTTGCCAATTCATCAATCAGTTTTTCCATACGTCTACATTGTCTATACAATTCAAATTCATCCTCTATTTCTTCAATTCGATAACCACAAACGACTCCTTTAATCAAGTGTGCGTTTGGATTTATTTTAGCTTTTTGAAAAAATGTTCTAAAAGTTGCTTTTTCATCAATAAGTGCTTGTAAAGCATCTTGATCAAAACCGGTAAACCATTTAATTACTTGGTTGAGTTCTTCTTTTGTTCTACCATTTTTCTCCAATCTATTCAGGTAAAGTGGATAAATGGATGCAAATATCATATTGGCAACCTTTTCATTTTTTTCGGCCGTAACTTTCATTTTATTTGATTTTGAATTGATTGGTGCTAACGTTTAATAATATGTGTCGTATCTGTATAAATTGTTACCTAACTACAGACACTTTCTGCGCAGGTTTTATACATTTTTCAGCTTTAAAATCACTGCGCCATCATAAATATACAAGAATCCATCGATAAATCACTAGTCAGTTACGATCACATATATCGTGTTACCTACCGTGTTTATTCTTTTTTTAATTCCTGACCATTCCAAATTCCAGTATATTTTTCATCAAGTCCAATTATCGTAAACTTGAAGTTTCCATTTTCCTTGTAACTTATTTTTACATTAAATTCAGATTCCCAGAATTCGTCTCCGTAATTAAAGTCTAGAAGTTTACTAATAAAGACAATTTGGTTTTTTGTATCAAGTATGATGACAAAAAAATATTCAGGATAGCCATTGTCATAAAATTCATCATAACCAGTATTTTGTGAAACTAAAAAAGAACTTTTGCCCAAATTTTTTTAGTTCCGATTTATATGAAATAAAGAGTGAAATTAATATTAAGAAGTAAAATTTTGTCATATGTAGATAACATCTCTTGTATGAGTAGTAGCGGATTTATTGCAACTATTTTCAAATGAAAATAGTTATTAAAAAAAGAAAAACGGTTTGAGGAGCACCCAAACCGCGATTACTTATACACCGTGTTAGCTACTGGCATTATAGTATAACTAACCTAAAACATGAATCAGGCAAAAAGCATTTGCAACACCTAATACAATTTCAAATAAAATTCCTTGAATAATCTGCTTACTTGGTTTTCCATCAACTTTTAGGCTTATTAACCTGCCGATTGCGAAACCTATAAAAATTAATGAAGCGACTAAATGTGAGTTAAAAGTTAGTTTTTCGATAAATGTGCCAAGTAAAATAATCATTCCTGCAAAAAGCATTACTGCAGCGACTCCTCTCATTTCATTTAATAAACTAGCATCATTTTCAAGTTTAATCCCAGAACTTTTTAGATAAGTTTTTATTGGGTTGCTTAATCTCATTACACCAACAAATACGAGCATTAAAGCTGATAATGATAAGACTATAATTCTGATAATTTCCATTTTTAGATTTTTTAATTATTATATCCGCAAATGTAAATCGGGGTTGTGACATGGTTATGTCAAGGGTATTATTGATTTTTCACATATTTTTCAAAATACTCTTTTATAGTCATATTGTGAGGACTAAAAACCTGTTTTTCAGTTGTGATGTTTTCAATAAAATCTATTCTGAAGTGTCTAAAATCATTTCGTAATCGACAAAAAGCTACTAATAAAAAGTCTCCGTGAATACTATAAATCGCAAAAGGTTCAACACTACGGGTAGTTTGTTTCTTTTCAGAAGAAAGGTAATCTATTGTTAATATTTTATATTGGGTAATAGCTGATTGTATTTGCATCAGATTATTACTTGTTTTTTCTTCATTATTGTTACCACTAAAGTAAACTCTCTCTGCTAATAAATCAGCATTTCCTTTTTGAGAGTAGCGCAATATAGCTTTGATTTTTTCTAATGCGCTAGAAATGTTATCAACTAATGACTGGTCTTTGTTTTTTATTGCTAATTGTTCTATTGTGATTAGGGCATTAGCTTCATCCTCTGAAAAAAGAACAGGTGGAAGATGATATCCTTCCATAATTGAATAACCTTTACCTTCTTCTGTTACAATAGGGATTCCTGATTTTTCAAGGGTTCGAATATCTCTATAAATGGTTCTTAAACTTACATTATGCTTTTCAGCAAGTAGTCTTGCAGTAATAATTCTTTTCGATTGTAATTGGGTAAGGATAGCAGTTAATCTCGAAAGTCTTGGTTTTTCTTTTTCTTCCATTTTGTGTTTTCTGCTTGTGGCCAACGTTTAATATATGTATCGTAGCTGTGCAAAATGTTACCTAGCCTTGGACACATCTGCGCAGATTTTATACCTTTTTCAGTTTTAAAATCACTGCGCCATCATAAATATACAAGAACCAATCGATTAAACACTAATCAACTATGATCACATATATAGTGTTACCACACGTTATATTTTTTCAGGCTTATAATTCAATGTATTTCCGGTTTGATGATCAATTAGATTTAACATTTGGTCATTATATTCGAGTATTAAATAGTCTAATGTATCAGATTGATTAACAAGTTTGAGATATTCCATTGGTTTGTGTTCAGTACCTAATTCTTTGAAATATTCTCTATTAATTTTATAATCGTAAATATTATTAGGATAAATTTCTTGGCCTTTATAAAAGAAAAACCATTTTCCGTTTTTAATTTCTATTCCAGAAAGAGAATCGAGTTTACTTATCCATCGTCCATTTTTTAACTCTGTCAATTTAATTATTGGATTTTGAGGTTTTTTTATAGTTTTCCTATTATTTAAAAACTCATAACCTTTATGTTTTAAATATGTGATTCCATCAATTCTAAATTTCGTTTTGGTAAGTAACTCAATTTTAGTTGTGTCAGAACCTCCCAAACTAACAAATTCTAACTGTATTTTTCCATCCAGTTTTATTAATCCAACAAAAGTGAGGCAGGACTTCATTGGTAGAATTTCGGTTCTCTTTATTTCAGATGTGTAGGGTATAGTTTCCCAGAAGGCTGAGTTTTTGTTCTTATCAAAATCTAACCATAATATATTCTCTACGCTTATTTCATTTTTTGGAATCCAAAACCCGTTAAGATTTTCACGAACTGAGTCTATCTGAGTTAAGTCAATTTCATAGTCATTTTTCACTAAAACTAGATTCCTTTTTGGATTTGAACAACTAGATAAGGAAAAAGTTAAAACAAATATGCTTATTATTAATCTCAAGTTTTAAATTTTTTAATGTGTGCTAACAATTGGATATATCCAATTGGGTATATTTCTCTTTTACTCACAAATCTAGAAGATTTTGGATACACCTCAAATTATTTGTTGGCACTTGAGTATAAATTTCTGTTGTTTTGCTTTAACTATGCCTCAATAAGGTTTGGATATAGCCAAATGGCACGGATTTGTACCTTAAATCCACACCATCGGGATGAAACTATTCTATTCATCAAAAATCCTGTAGATTTGTGAAAATATAATCGATATATGTATACTAATACATATACCATTGTTGTTCACGAAATAGAGAAGTCCAGAACTTGAAAGAAAAACCTCAAAAAAATATAGAAAAAGAACAACCGACAAGGTTAGAAACTAGTTTAGTGTAAAGTCCAATCTTTAACTTGTGTATACCATGTTCTTTAACCAACAAAAGCTATGAATAAAAATATTGTCATTTTACTTTGCATTTCTTTATCATTATTCCTCACCAAATGTGATTCAGGACAAACAGATAAAAAATCCGATTCTGTTGAAATCGTTCAGGAAAAAGAAAGTGATACACTTAATTTACTGACTGATATCGCACCTCTTCTGGATGATGGAGATATTAATGCTGTAATTGAGATACCTGCAGGTACATTGGATAAATGGGAGTTAGATAAATCAACTGGAAAAATACGATGGGAATTGATTGACAAAAGACCTCGAATTGTAAAATATATAGGGTACCCCGGTAACTACGGAATGATCCCGAGGACTTTACTTTCAAAAGAAAAAGGTGGTGATGGTGATCCATTAGACATACTCGTCCTTGGTCCCCCAGTAGAAAGAGGTCATATACTAAAATGTAAAATAATTGGCGTCTTATATCTACAGGATAGAGGGGAACAAGATGATAAATTAATTGCTGTTTCGAGCGATTCTCCAATATACGGAGTTAACAGTATAGATGAATTAAACAATGATTACAAAGGAATTACCGAAATAGTGGAATTATGGTTTACAAACTATAAAGGACCAGGGAAAATCGTATCTAAGGGGTTTGGAAATAAAAAAATTGCAATTGACATACTTACAGAAGCAATTAATGAATATCAATTAAAAGATAATAAGCACAACAACGTATCCTATGAAAAGCCTTAAAGCGTTGAAATGACCAAAATTCGAATGAAAATATATAAAACATTACATATTGGCGAGTTTCATACCAACCACTGCGAAGATTTCTTAATTGAGGAGCAAATCGGAACAAATGAAGTACTATTGGCTGTCTTGGATGGCTGTACAATGGGAACAGAATCTGTTTTTGCTTCAATTCTTTTCGGAAAGATTTTACGAAATATTGCTAAAAATAAATTTTATGAAGAGTTTGTAACAGATAATTCAATACAATTAAAAGATAAACTTAAAGAGGTCGTTAAAACATTAATTCATGAGATTAAACTCTTCAAAAATCAACTAGGGCTTGAAACAAATGAACTGCTATCAACTTTAATAATTGGAATTGTCGAAACAAAAGAATCAAAGGCTGAGTTTCTTACAATTGGAGATGGACTAATCTGTAAGGATGGAGAGCTAATTGAATACGAACAAGATGACAAACCTGATTATCTTGGATATCATTTAGATGATGATTTTGATAGCTGGTTTGACAATCAAGAACAAAAAGTCTCAATTTCTAATTTTAAAGATTTATCCATCTGTACAGATGGTATCTTTACATTTAAAAACCTGGAGAACAAATCAAAACAAAAATCTGAAAACGAAAGATTCGAGTATTAAAAGATAAATGGAACCATCTGGTGACAGATGATTTAGCAATAATTAGAATAAAAAACAACATGCCAACATCGTGTTAATTATTATGAAAAGAAAAAAATTACTACTAACTGGAATACTACTAATTGGAATAAGTTCTTATGCTCAAAGTTTGAAATGTGAAGATTTTATGAATGGTGAATTTTATGTCCCAGTTGAAAAAGACATAACAAAAAGTTTTAAAATTAAACGAAATGGAAATAGCCAAATTGAGATTGTAGAAGATAACGGAGTTGAAAAAAAATCTTACATAATTATAAAGTGGATTGATGAATGCACTTATCGTCTCAAGTATGATGAAACTAAGATGGAATATACCGAAGCCGAAAAATTCATTAACTCTCATAATGGTGTACTAGTTGAGAAAATTGAAATTGTTGGAAATTGTTTCCTATACAAGTCAACAATGATAATAGATGGGAAAGAAGAAAGGAAAGATGGAAAAATTTGTAAAGAGTGAATATGAAAAGTAAAAAACTATACTCCATATCATAAAACCAGAATTGTTTAACTTCTGATCAAAAGGCTTTTCTATTGCCAATAGCACTAATTTTTTATAAGTTTAACCAAACGTAAAATAAATACAGAAACCAATGGATTCAGGTATATTTACCTTGCTCTGATTCATGGTAATAATTAAAATGATACACCCACTACGACAACATATCGAAGAAATAATCAGTCTTACCGATGAAGAATTCGATTTCGTTTTGAGTCATTTTGAGCAAATCAAAAGACGTAAACATCAATATATCGTTCAGGAAGGTGAAATTGTTAACAAAGAATACTGGATTATAAAAGGATGTCTAAAAAGCTATTTTATAGACCATACAGGAAAAGAGCATATACTACAATTCGGGATGGAAAATTGGTGGATTACAGATTACGAATCATTTGTAAAACAAACCAAATCCAAAACCTCTATAGACTGTATAGAAGATAGCGAGTTACTCTATATAACTTTTGAAAATAGAGAAAAGCTAACGGCCAAAATGCATAAAATGGAACGTTTTTGGGCGAAAAAAAGTAAAATTGGTCGAATTGCGCTTCAGAATAGAATCTTATCATTACTGAAAAATTCGTCTAAAGAACGATACGAATTACTTCTCGAACAGTATCCAAAACTTTTTCAACGTGTTCCCAAAAAAATGATTGCTGCCTATTTAGGGGTTTCCAGAGAAACGCTTAGCAGATTAAACTCTTAATTATTTTTACTCGTTTATTGCTTAAATCCGGGTTAAAGTGATATACATCACCCTAAAGAAGTGACAATCCTCCTTCGTAATAATTTCATTCTACAACACCTTTGTATGACCATTAATTTAATAAAAAAGTCATGCCATACATTAACATTAAAGTTACTGATGAACAAGTAACGATAGATCAAAAACGTCAATTAATAGAAGGTGCTACACAACTCGTTGTTGACATACTGAACAAAAATCCAAAAACAACTCATGTTGTTATTGAAGAAGTACCTATCGAAAATTGGGGAGTGAACGGGAAACAGTATTTAGGAACTAAAAAATAAAGAACATGAAAAACAAAACAGTAATTATTACAGGTGCATCTACAGGAATTGGTAAAGAAATTGCAAAATATTTTATAGCCCGAGAAAGTAATGTTGTAATGAACTCTGCTAACGAAGAAAACCTGAAAAACGCTTATGAGGAACTCGGTTCTCCTTCGAACGCAATTTACCTGGTCGGGGATATTAGCAAACAAGAAACAGGGCAAAAACTCGTAAGCCTGGCAATAGAAAAATTCAATGCTGTAGATGTTTTAATTAATAATGCAGGAATATTTTCTCCAAAACCGTTTTTAGATGTAGAGGAAAAAGATTTAGATCAATATTGGAATGTGAACCTAAAAGGAACCTATTTTACATCACAAGCTGTGATTCCTCATATGATAAAGCAACAAAATGGTTCGATTATAAACATCGGAACCGTTTTAGTCGACCATGCTATAGATGGATTCCCGGCAACAGCTCCTCTAGCGAGTAAAGGTGCTATACATGCTTTAACCAGGCAACTTGCTGCCGAATTTGGTAAAAACAACATCAAAGTAAACACAATTGCTCCGGGAATAATTAGAAGTCCATTGCAAAGTAAAATCGGAATTGAAGATGCCGATAGCTTAGCGGGATTACATTTATTAAACCGAATTGGAGAAGCTAATGAAATTGCTGAGGCAGCATATTATTTGGCTACATCAAATTTTGTAACCGGTGAAACGATTAATGTGGCAGGAGGGCATACAGTTGGACACGCCATCTAAAAAATAAATTATGTATAAAGAAAATATAAAAGAAATCGAAAGTCTAATTACCGATTATTTTGAGGGAATTTTTTATGGAGATGTAACCAAGCTTGAATCTTGTTTTCATAAAAACGTATATATCTATGGAGATATCAAAGGTGTCGATTATTTAAAAAGTGTAACTGAATATATCGAAGGAGTTAAAAATAGGCAAAGCCCTAAAGATGTAAACGAGCATCTAAAAATGGAAATTATAGGGATAGATATCATGGGTAAAATTGCCATGGCGAAATTACACCTTCCCATGCTAGGTTATAATTATTACGACTATTTATCATTAAGTAAAATCAATAATGATTGGAAAATTGTAAATAAACTATTCACTCATGTGCAATAAATGAAGTGTTATACAAGCCTGATTTGTAAAACAATTTATTCTAAGCCTCTTTACAGAGGCTTTATTTTTTTCCACATAACCTAATCATTGCTCTAGCCACTTTCTAAACATTGAGGTTATTGAGGTACTTGTCATTACTTTTTCGGGATACCCTTTCATTGTGATTAGCAATCGGTTTTTAAAATGATTTTCGATAGTATCGATATATTCTATATGTATGATTTGACTTCTATTGATTTTAAAGAATTTACTAGGTGCTAATTGGCCTTTTAGAACGCCAATACTTTGCGAGATAGGGTATCTTTTTCCGTCATGACGAGTAGCGATACAGAAATCCCCAGAAGCAATAATAACACTAATATCTGCTGTATTTAATAACTGAATACCGTTTGTATGTTTTATCACAAATCGTTGCTTATAGTTAGCCTGCTCCTCCTGTAATGCAGATTTTAAGGCTTTTAGAGTCGAATGGGTTAATGTGTCATAATCACCCTGCCGAAATAGTGTCTGGTATTTTTCTAGTGCATTTTTAAAATCGCTATCTGTATATGGTTTTAATATATATGCTATGCCATTTGTATTAAATGCTTGAAACAAATAATCATCATAAGCAGAACAAAATATTATTGGATAATTTACAGTAAATTCATCAAATAAATCAAAAGAAAGACCATCTAATAATTGAATGTCAGATAGAATGAAATCATACGTATTACTTTTTAAAAACACCTTACCATCTTCAACAGAGCGCGACCAATCATGAGAAACTTCTTCTCCAAAAAAATTATTTAAATGAGTAATTAACATCTGGTACGCCAGAATTTCATCTTCTAAAATTAAAATATTCATTCCTTTAAGATTCACTTCTTAGTTTAATAATTGGAATCGAAATTTTATATTCCAATTCCGTATTTATTATAGTAATCTCCTTATCCGATAACAACTTATATCTTGCATTTAAATTCACTAATCCAGTTCCAAAAGATTCTTCACTGGTCTTAAAATCAGATTTAGTGTTAGATACAATAATCAAATCTTCATTAATTGCTATAGTAACTTTTATGTTATTTTGTTGTCGTGGTTTATTGTGTTTTATAACGTTTTCTAACAATGTCTGCATAGCTCCTGTTGGGATAAATTTATCTGAAAGCGTTGTATTTTGTGTAATCTTAAAATTATAATCTTTACCAAATCGGGTTTCTATCAAAAATATGTAATTCTCTGCGAGCCGCATTTCTTTATGAAGCTCCATAATTTCAGAATCTTTGGTTTTAATTAAGTAGCGATAAATTAAAGATAGACGATTAACGTATTCTTTAGCTATTTCTGTATTACTATCTATTAGCGCAACTACAGAATTTAAATTATTAAACAGGAAATGAGGTTCCATTTGTGAACGTAAGAATTTTAATTCACTTTCTTTTTGTTGCTTTTGTATATCCAAAAGTTTTGTTTGGCTTTCATAAAACTTCTTTGTTAAAAGTAACCCCAAAGGCAATCCTACATTTTCAATACTTACTAATAAACCTTTAGTGATTAGATTAGGAATAGATCTATAGGCTACCATAAGGGCATTCCAATCCCAACTTTTTTCTATCGACCAAAATCCGGCAATTAGTCCAGTTATGCCAATTATCGTCATAAAAAACAGACTAAAAAAGGTAAAATGTATATACCGCTTCTTCTTGATAATATATACCGGAATTAACCAGTACATAAACAAAAAGATAAAAATAAAAATAAGGATAAATCCTGCAGAAAAATCTATCAAATATGCTCTTAGTGAAGCACCTTGTAAATAATACTCATACGAATGTAATAGTATTGGTATCAGTAGTAAATAAATACCGATTAATAGATAATCTGATTTGTTAAGACGTGTATCCATTTATATCGTAAATGTATTAATTATTGTCTTTAATTCTGTTTTGTTCTTCTTTGGATGCTTCCTTTCTACTTTTCTTTCTACTAAACTTAGAACCAAAGCTATATGAAAGTTGCAAATACACATTTTGTCGAGACTGATCGACTATTGCCTCTGCATTAATATTATCATATTTTACAACTCCATTAATTGGGCGATTTAAAATATCGTTCATTCCCATATTAACTTTTAATTGATCTTTCATAAATTTTTTACTCACTGCAACGTTTAATCCTGCCAGCCATTCGTGCTTAAATTGTCCATCCACCCCACTGGTTGAGTAATACCCCGTAAGTTCAGAATTAATACCCCACGGTAATTTGAGTTGGGCACTCGTATACCAGATTAAATTCCATCGTGCTAAATCTAGTTTTGGGGTTAAATTTTTAGATGTATATTTATTATGACTTACTATAACACCAGTAAATCCATCTAATCCTTTAATAAAGTTTAATGGCCCAAATGCTCTGAAACTCCAATTCTCATTTTTGGCTAAATTAATTACAGAACGTTTAGCTTGTCCTGTAGCATCATTCTGTGAGGTAATTTCAAACAAAACATCGGTAGTTTCTTTATAGTTAACACTAAAAAACGGCTGTTCATCATACGTTAAACTAAATTGAAAACTGTTTGTAAACTCTGGTTTAAGATTTGGGTTACCTTCTTCAAAAGTATAGGGATCATAATAGTATACAAAGGAATTTAATGAATTATATGAAGGCCTGCGAATACGATAACTATACGATAAGTTTGCACTAAATTCCTCGGTTAACTTTCTAGTAATTGTAGCACTTGGAAATAGTTTTGATATGTTTCTTGTTTGGGTTTCATTAGTATTAGTAGATGTTCCTTTGGTATTACTATCTTCCCAGCGTAGACCTCCAGACAATAACCAATTCCCTAATTTAGTATCCAGTTTAGAATACAATGCAATGATATTTTCATCTACCAAAAAACGATTGCTTTGGTCAATGTCTAAAACAAAACCCTGATTGCTGTCTTCTGTAAAAGAACGTAAATCACTATCTGTATCTACCACTGAATATTTTGCACCTACCATTACATTAAAAACATCATTAAAAGATCGCTTATAATCCCCTTTATAGGTAAATATCTCATAATTACCATCCTGAAAATAACGCTGGTTATCATACAGAATAGAACTTTGTCCAACCTGATACAAGTTATCAATGTTCTTATTCTTATAATTAATATAGTTAAAGTCTAAAACAAGGGTATTGTTATCGGTATCAAATTCATAATATGGATTAATGCTAAAAATAGTTCGTTCTCTATCATAATTATATGCTGTTATCAACGTATTAGATATATCGTTTTCAATGATAGAAGTATTGTTTGATGCAACTCTGTTTGAGTTTGTTTGAATTCCCCTTGCGCTTATTCCAATACTATGATGATTATTTATATAGTAATCTAATCCTCCACTAACCCGAAACGGTGTTGGATCATATGGAGAAATAGTAGCCTGATCATAGATTTGATTATTAACCTGGCGCTTTAAAAACAAATCTTCACGAGAAGTAGATTTTTGATATCCAGTACTCATTTGCCAATTTAATTTGTTTTTATAACTCGCTAAAGAAGCACTAGCACCATAATTAAATTCATTATTGTACCCCGTATTTAGTTTGATATTTCCGTGAGTTCCTAATTTTACATTTTTCATTAGAATAATGTTTATCAGCGGACCAGAACCTTCTGCATCTAATTGAGCACCAGGCTGTTGGACTAATTCAATTTTTGCAATATTATCGGCGGGCATATCTCGTAAAAGTGAAGCTATATCCATATAATCAGTTGTCTTTCCATTTATTAAAATTCTAATATTTCGTTGGCCTCCATAGCTTAGTTTTCCGTTGGTAACAATAACCCCTGGTAGCTTTTTCATTACATCTTGAAGATTAGAGTTTACCATTTCAGATTTCTCAAGATCTACAATCAATTTTTCTGCAGTTTGTCGTATTACGGGTCTAGAAGATGTTATAACGACCTCATTTAATGTTTGTGTTTCTTCTTCTAGAACAAAATTTACTACTTTTCTTACACTTTCTTTTGAAAGCAAAAAAGGTTCAGATTTTTGGGTTTTAAACCCGAGTATAGAAATTTCTACCCAGTAGTTGCCAGCAGGAATATTTTCAAAAATATAGCTCCCATTATTATCGCTAACAGCACCTGTCAGACTATTCGATATATCAGATGAGTGTAAAATAATATTAGCAAATTCTAATGGTGAATTTGTGTTTTCGGTAACCGTTCCCAAAATTGTATTTTGTGCATTACTGAACAAAATTCCCAGGAAAAAAACTAACGTGATTTTGATTGATGTATTCATGACTTTTCTTTTTTTACACGGTAAAATTGCATGATACGCTAATGGCTTAAAACCAGATTCTGACGAATCAGGATAAAAAAAAGATGAAGAGTTTCTTATAGCGGATAAAGTCTATTAGACATATGAATTCTAATAAATCCTTTGAAGGATTAAAAAATAGCCTCATATTTGCGTCATAATTTTGAACCAAAAAAACAAGTTTCAAGCCTATGTTATTATTTTTCACATATAAAAAGGACGCTGTAAGGCCGTTTTTAAATCAAGAATATAGGTAGTAAACTATACATAAGATATAAAAATCATAAGCGTCCAATACATTGGACGCTTTTTTTATCATCTTTTTTGTATATCTATTTTATCAAACAAAAATGGTATTTGAGAGATAAACATCAGAACAGCAATTGGTTACCAAACAGGTTAATATCCGTTAAAAAACGGACAGGGATTCTCATGCCTAAAAACAACATAAAACACTGATCATCAGTAAATTAAATTTTAAATTTTAGTTGTATAATTAAAAAATAGATTACATATTTGCACCGCAGTTTATAAATTGCAAAACCATAAATAGTTAATCTTTAATAACCGAAGTAATATGATTTTTACAAACATATATTGCAACACTCCAAAAGAACCAGGTTCTTTTAAGAGTATGCTTCGGGACTTCACCAATACATAATTTCCATTATATATGAGAAGAAGTCCGAAGCCATAAAGTTTCGGATTTTTTATTTTTCCTTTTAATCAGACTGCATTGTCACACTAAGTCCTTAGGTAAACTTAGGACAGACTTTGTCGAAGTGTAATTGAAATCTCAATAAAATCTCTCGAAACATTTTATCAAGTTTATGTCAGTAATGAAAATTCATTACATCACTCATTATTGGCAAATATCAAAACCTATACTAATGGGAAAGAAACTAAGCGGAAAGGATCTAATTAAATTAGGCTTTCCAAAGAATAATAGTATTAATGTGACTTTGGGTCAGATTAATCGATATCAAAAGAGAGTAAAAAAAGAACATATATTAATTGAAGCCAAAAAAGTATTGCTTAATCCAGAAGCATATCAGGGTGATGGTATCTGGGGGAAAATAGCAGAGAGTTTATTAAAACCAGTAGAAGTCAAAAGGCATGCATTAAAAACAACTCGATCTCCTTTCCAAATCTATGGGGAGAATGAAATTGATGAACAAGCAAAATATCAATTGTTTGATGCCTTAAAATTACCGGTTGCAACCGCAGGAGCTTTAATGCCAGATGCACATACAGGATATGGTCTTCCTATCGGAGGAGTACTGGCAACAAAGAATGCTGTGATTCCTTATGGAGTTGGAGTCGATATTGGATGTAGAATGTGTTTAACAGTCTATCCAATAGCAATTTCTTATCTCAAAGGAAAAAAGCATCAGTTAGAGAATATACTTTCTGAACATACCAAGTTCGGAATGTATGAAACTCATAAGATAAAGCATGATCATGAGATCTTTGAACGAGATGAATTTAAAACCATCCCGTTAGTCAAAAGATTGAAAGACAAAGCGTATAAGCAATTAGGTACTTCTGGTGGTGGTAATCACTTTGTAGAGTTTGGAGTAATTACAATTACCGATACAACGAACGAATGGGGGTTGCAGACTGGCGAATATTTAGGAGTGTTATCACATAGCGGCTCAAGAGGGTTGGGAGCCAATATCGCCAAACACTATACGTATTTAGCCACTAAGCAATGCCCGTTACCAAAGCATGTACAACAATTGGCCTGGTTAGATTTAGATACTCACGATGGCCAGGAATATTGGTTAGCAATGAATCTTGCTGGTGATTATGCACAGGCTTGTCATGATGATATTCATGCCAGGATAGCAAAGTTATTAGGGTCAAAACCCATAGCAAAAATTGAAAATCATCACAACTTTGCCTGGAAACAAGAGGTTAATGGTGAAGAGTGTATTGTGCATAGAAAAGGTGCCACACCAGCTGCCAAAGGTGAATTAGGGATTATTCCTGGTTCTATGACGGCTCCGGGGTACATCGTAAGAGGATTAGGAAACGAAGCAAGTTTACAATCTGCATCACATGGTGCTGGTCGATTACACTCGAGAAGAAAATGTAAAGAGAAATTTACAAGAAGTGAGATCAAAAAGCAACTAAAAGCACATGATGTAACGCTTATAGGAGGAGGAATTGATGAGGCACCAATGGCATATAAAAACATCGAAAAAGTAATGGCAAATCAACAAGAACTCGTAGAGATTGTTGGAACATTTACTCCAAAAATTGTTCGAATGGATAAATAGATAAGAAAATGAATCAAAAAATTATACAAATAACAGCAGGAAGAGGCCCGGCAGAATGTTGCTGGGTCGTAGCCCAGGTACTTAAGTATTTTTTGGATGATATACGACAAACAAGAATAACCTATAGTATCATACAAAGAGTAAAAGGGATAGAAAACGGTACATTACAATCTGCTACACTAAAACTGCAAGGCGATCAAGTAAACGCTTTGGTAAGTTCCTGGTTAGGCACTGTACAGTGGATAGGAACCTCAACTTTTCGTAAATATCATAAACGAAAAAACTGGTTTATCGGGATCTACGAACTAGATCTTATACACATAGAGAAAATAACCGAAAACGATATTATATTTCAAACGATGCGAAGTTCGGGCCCGGGAGGTCAGCATGTAAATAAGGTAAATTCTGCAGTTAGAGCTACACATAAACTTACAGGTACAAGTGTAGTGGTAATGGATAGTCGTTCACAACATCAAAATCGAAAAATTGCTGTCGAACGATTACAAAACAAAGTAGCCGAGGCACAGTTAGAACAATTAAAAAAATCGGTCTCAGACGAATGGGAAAACCACTTAAATGTTCAACGTGGTAACCCGATTAGAGTATTTAAAGGAACTGATTTCAAAAAGAAAAAAGTGACAAAATCCTTTAAAAACAAAAGAAATCAATTAAAAAATGATTTACACAATCAATTAAAAAATTAGAAAATGAGTAATTTACTAGACAAATATTTATTTCAGGCATTAGACGCTTATCCTTATAACTTAGAGGAAGCTGTAGAATCTTTGAACTATGCATTGTCTTATGATGAAAAAAATCCAATTGCGTTAAGTCTTTTGGGTCAGATATATGCAGAAAGTTTAAAGAACTATGAGGTTGCAAAAGAGTACTATCAACAGGCTTTAGCAGAAGACATGTATGCATTAGATGTATATCCTAAGTATATCAATGTCTTACTTTGGAATGAAGACTATGAAGAAGCCGAAAAACTAGTCGACTTTGCCCTAACCGTAAAGGGAACAGATAAGGCGATGTTATATCTAAAAAAAGGAATTCTTTTTGAGCAAAAAAAGAACTATAAAAAAGCATTAAAATGTCTGAAGTTGGCAAAAGAAAATGCCTACAATAATCATTTCATTAATGATATAAAAGAAGAGGAAGAGCGAATTAAAAATAAAATGCCAAAGCAAAAAAAAGCTAAGGATAAGTCTTCTTCTAAAAAGAAAACAAAGAAATCATAAAGCACATCATTCCAGCTTTTGCTGGAATGATGTATTGAAAACACAAAAAATGAAAACAACAAATACAATTATAATCATAGATCTGGAAGCTACCTGCTGGAATGGACCTATTCCCGCAGGTCAGGTTAATGAAATCATAGAAATAGGAATCTGCCTTTTGGATACGCAAACGGGAAGCATTTCTAAAAATAAAGGGATACTCATTACACCTGAGCAATCAGAAGTCAGTTCTTTTTGCACAGAACTCACTACGATTACTCAAGAATTAGTAGATAAAGAAGGAATTTCTTTTGAAACTGCCTGCGAAATGCTAAAAACTCAATACAAGGGTCATGAATACACCTGGGCGAGTTATGGGCAGTACGATCTAAACATGATGAAAAAACAATGTGCTAACAGAGGAATGGAGTATCCTTTATCACAAAATCATATTAATGTGAAAAAACTTTTTTCTGAGACCAAAGGATTACGAAGAAAAGTTGGAATGAAAGGTGCATTAGGAATTTTAAAAATCCCTCTAGAAGGAACGCATCATAGAGGAGTCGATGATGCCAAAAATATTGCTAAAATCTTACATTGGTGTATTCGGCAAGATAATGATTCGAATGATTAATGTTTTTCATTCATAAAAAAGCCAGTTATAAAAATAACTGGCTTTACTATTGATCAAAACAATGCTAAAATCTTACAATTTATACTAATACCCTTTGATTAAAAATTCGGTTCTTCTGTTTAATGCTTTGCCTTCTTCTGTTAAATTGGTTGTAAAAGGTTCGTTTTCACCATACCCCTTTGCTTCTAATCTATCAGAAGAGATTCCGGCTTCGACCAAATATCTCTTCACCGACTGAGCTCTTTTTAGTGATAATGACATATTTAGAGATTCATCACCTACATTATCAGTATGCCCTCCAATTTCCATAATCATAGTTGGACTATCTTTCATCATTTTGACTATTCTATTAAGGTCTAACCTACTTTCTATAGTTAAATTAGACTTACCAGTATCGAAGAATATATTATTTAATCTGGCTTTGGCACCTACCTTTATCTCTTCCAATATAATATTCCTGTTTACCTCTTTATATTCGGATTGATCATCTAGTCTAAAATTTTGTGAATTAAAGAACCTTCCTTCTGCACTGGCCGTCATACTGTAGCTTCGTCCGGCAGGTAAGATTACAGTATATTTGCCTGTCTTAGGGTTACTACGTGAACTCCCTACATAGTCACCAGTTAATAAATCCTGAATGACGATTTTTGCCTCGATAGGGTTTTGAGATTTGTCCCATACAGAACCTGTTACAATAGTTGTTGCTGTGGGTTTCATATCGGGCGGTAAACCAATTTGATAAATATCCTTTCCGCCTACTCCACCTGGTTTTTCTGAGGCAAAAAACGCATAATCTCCCGATGCCGATGTGGTAAAATATAGGTCTTTATACGGAGTATTAATAACACTACCCATATTAACAGGCTCAGACCACTCTCCGTCAATAAGTACTGTTTTAAACATATCTGTATCGCCATACCCTCCATGACCCGAAGAACTAAAATATAAGGTACGACCATCTGGAGCTAAAAACGGAGATTTTTCTTCACTAGCAGTATTTATAGTATTTCCAACATTTTTGGGGATACTCCACTCTCCTGATTCATTCTTATGACTTATATAAAGATCAGAATGCCCGTATCCTCCCGCTCGACCGGAAGAAAAAACCAGTTTTGATCCATCTGCAGAGATTGAAGGTTGTGCATCCCAACTCGAAGAGTTGATGACTGCCCCCATATTCTTAGGAATTTCCCAGGTCTCTCCATTTAATGATGAGGTATACAAATCACAACCTCCCATACCATCAGGAGCATTACATCTACCGAAGATCATAATTTGCCCATCACCAGTAAAAGTTGAGGCTCCCTCGTTTTTTATTGAGTTTAATGGTTCGGGAAGCAACTGTGCCTGCCCGATTCCTCCTTCGTATAAATTTACAACATATAGATCTTCTTTTCCCGGGTTACCAAACCTACTTCCTCGTTGACTGGTAAAATATAATTTGGTTGCCGAAGGATTGACCATAGGAAAATAATCATCATGTCTACTATTTAAAGATTTGATTAAAACATAGTTATCAGTACCAATTTTATAATCATATTTAGTGATTTTATCATCTTCATCAATATTTTCTCTATCATATCGATCAAAAAAAGTACGGCCGTTTTCATTATACACATTAATTCGGGTTAAATGTTTTGATCCGAAAACAGCAAAAAGTCCAAATTGCCATTTTCCAATATCTTTTCCTTTTTTTATTCGCCAAAAAAAGTCATTATGCCAATTCCCATTTGAAATAATCTGGTAATGTTTTAATGGAATTTTTTTTTCTAAAGTCCGTTGTTTTCCGTTGAGTAAGGTTTCTACTATTTTTAGATCAATGGTTAGTTCTCCATGTACTCCAAAGTTGATATGCCCACTACGAGTTGCTTTATAGACACTTTTATCAGCAACAAAAAATTCATAACTCTCTACGTTTTTCATGTTGACTCTAAAATGAAGTATCGAAAAACTATACGCTGTCTTCGCATATATCTGTGACTGTACCAATTGACATACTACAATGACAATAATGGCAATATAATAGCTTGTTTTTTTCATGTATTTGTGTTTGTATTGTGATAGAGATCAGATCTGTTTCCCCTACAGGTAAATCTGATTTTGTAGTCATCATTTCGATTACATATTAATTATTGTTCTTCATACACCACTTTAATCTCATCATTGGTTAAAGCTCTTGTATAGATACGCAGATCATCGAGTGCTCCTTCATAGTATTCAATTTGATCAGAACTCCCCGTATCTTTTGCTCCCATATAAGAGTTTTCAGACTTTTCAGTTATTTGTGCTCTTGTTATTTCCTCTCTTCCTGAAAGTTTATTATTGATAAAAATCTCGAAAACATCTGTAGCTTTATGTCGTATGGCTACGTGTACCCATGAATTTGCAGGAATCGTTGCTTTTACAATTTCCGTGATACTTATTGAAGCTACTGAATTACCTCTAAATATGACCCTGTATTCAATTTGATCATTTACTTTTCTAATATCGATGTATGATTTTGAGGAGAATAACCCCAAAATGGTAGATTCGGTATTGATATTTGCTGTATTCATCCAAAACGAAAATGTTAAGTCTCCTATATAATCCGGACCAGGTATAGGGTTCGAATAATTTACATAGCCTGATGTTCCATTAAAAGATAATGCGGCATTACTGTTTCCGTTTCGGTCATTTATATAGGTAACATTTCCTTGTGCAATACCCGGATTATTAATATCAACTTCATCCGTAAGGTTAGCATCAAATTTATAATGTGCTATCAAATCTGATATGATATCTATAGCGGGTTTGACATGAATAAAGTTTTCTTTTGTTATCGAGTTTGTACTATCACTGTTACTTACCTCTAGTGTTACCGAGTATGTACCCGCAGTATTGTATTGTACTACCGGGTTTTGTGCTGTAGAGGTTTCTGGAGTTCCGCCAGGGAAAGTCCATAACCATTGCCCTGCATTTGTAGATTGATCTGTGAATGCAACTGTATTTCCTTCAATAATTTCTGTAACATCAGAAGTAAAAGCCGCATTGGCAGGTTCAAAAACAGATATATAGTTATCTTTAACTTCGGTATCTGAATCCTGATCGTTTGAAACGGTTAAAGAAATTCGAAATACACCAGCCTGATTGAAAACTACTTTAGGGTTCTCGATAGTAGAAGTATTAGGAGTTCCTCCCTGAAAAGACCAGCTCCATTGATTCGGATTTCCCGATGACATATCAGAAAAAGTTACTTCAGAACCAACAGCTACATTTCGAATATTTGATTTAAAATCTGCATTTAAATTAGTTCCAGTATTTGTTTTGTCTACCTGAATAGTTTTCTGATCATCATCAGATCCTGCCGAATTAGAAACTTTTAGGGTTGCTTTAAAACTACCTTCGTTCGCATAAAGCACTTTTACTGTTGGTTCGTTTGAACTTGAAATATTTCCTCCCTCAAATATCCATTCGATTTTATCGACTTGACCCGTTGATGCGCTGGTAAACGTAACTTCTTCTCCTGGCTTTATATTTTCTGCACTTACTGTAATTTTTGACGTTGGAGGGTTTATATCCGGATCTGATTCATCTTCACTACATGCTCCTGCTACCACAAGTAGAAGTAAACATAATCCCGATGTATACAGTTTTTGATTTGTTTTCTTAAAGCAATTGTATTGAGTTGCTATAGTGTACTTGGTCCTCCTCAAAAACCAAAATAATAATTGGTTTATATGCGATGTTGCTTTCATAGTTTTAATTTTTGATAATTATTTCTAAATCAATGTTTTATGTGAATTGCATCAAAAATAAAAGCTATACAAGACAATAGCTTGCGGAAATGCGCAACAGGAATATTTTTAAAAAAGGTTTATACCAGTTCTGATGTGAAAATACTCAAAAGGAAAGTCGAAAATTTTTGTTTTAGACAAATACTAAAAATCAATCATAGCCATAGCTACGTTTTATTTTTAATATGAATTATAAGCCATAAAGAGTGATTTAATTCGCTAATTTTACATTAGAAATGATATTAAATCAGTCCTATATCTTTTACAATACTAATAAGGTGAGGAAGAGTATCGGCTTCAAAGAGTATTTTAAGATCCTGCAATCGATATTCTATACTTCTTTTACTACCAGAAGGGATGTTGTTTGCTTTAAAATGTTCAGAAATCTGTTTTTGATTAAGTCCTTTGGCTAATAATCCGAGGATTAATTTATCAGATGTGCTTACCTCTGATATATTCCCCGAATTACGAAGTAATGCTACAATATCCTCGGAGTAATACGAGGTACCTTGTAAGATTGATTTTATAGCCTTGCCCATGTCTTCTGCTTCTCGTCTTCCTTTTGAGATGTACCCATTAATCCCATATTCATCAATTAGTTTCTTAATAACTCCTACACGGTTTTCTATAGAAAAAACAATAATGTCGAGGTTGGGTTGTATTTTTCTGACTTGCCGAATAAGATCTTCGCCAGAATATAATTTTCTTAGTTTATGATCTTCTCTAAAGGATAGATCTGTAATCAAAAGATCAAACGGAACGTTTTTAAGTAAAGAAGATTTTAACTTAAGTAATGCATTATCGCAGTAATCAGCAGTTTCAATGTGGAGGATATCAAGTTCTGTTAAGGTACTTTGTAGTCCTCTACTTATACTTTGTTGGTCTTCTGCGATCAGTATTTTTTTAAACATCACTACGCTCTATTTTTGAAATACTATAGTGGCTCTAAATCCTTGTTCAGGGCTTGTTTCAAAAGTAAGCTTCCCTTTGATATTTTCTATGCGATTTTCCGCATTTACCAATCCATTTGTTTTTATAGTACTAATATTGCACCCTTTTCCATTATCTATATACTTAATCACCCTTTTCTTATCACTGTCCTTTACCATCAATGTTATCCTTTTACAATGGCTATGTTTTTTGGCATTGATAAAAAGTTCCTGCAAAACTCTGTATACTGCTATTTTTTTATAATCAGGTATCGTTGTCCATTCAAATTCTGATACGTTAGTGATTACACTTACATCACTAGTATTGTATTGTTGTATCAGGTTTATGAGTTCTCCTTCAAATTCATCAACATCTACAGTTGCTGTTTCTATCGAAATATCTCTTGCTCTCAGATATATATTTTGCAACTTGTTTCCCAACAGTTCTTTTGTAGAAACAATCGGGATATCTTCTGTTTTTTCTACAAAACTGGTTAAGTGAGAAATATCATTAGCCAATTCATCATGAATCCTTTTAGAAATTCTTTTTTCGGTTTCATAGACTTCTATTTCTTTTTCTTTTCTGTGCTTCTGAACCAGATAATATCTAAAAAAAGCGATGGCAAGCAATAATATAATCCCAGCTAACAGATATATGATTTTTTGAGTTCTCTGTATAGAAACTTCCAGTCGTTGCTTTGCCATAATCACTTTCAGGTTTTCAATTTCTTCAGATTTTAATCGATCATCATACCGTATCTTGGCAAACTGGGTTTTTACCTGTAACTCTTGTTTCTTAAGGCTATCACTTAATGTAATATACCTGTTTTTTATACCAACATCATTGGGTTGTATTCTCATCAAAAACTGTAGCGCATCTAATTCTCCTTTTGGGTTTTTGACCCTCTTAGAGATTCGGATTGCTTTTTGAAACCAGGATATAGCCTCGTTGCTGTCTTTTTGCAAAAAAAAACTCCCCCAGGCGGGTATAACTAGCTATCAATCCAGATTTATCATTGTGTTTAGTTCTAATCTCAAGTGCTTTTAAAAAATCGTTCCTGACATCTAATGTATCCTTACGCCATCTGGCATATGCCAAATTGTCCAAGACCCTTGCTCGTTGTTTTGGGATCTTGTTTATTAGAGAATCCTTTAAAATGCCTTTGAACAATTCAATTGCCTTCTGATATTCTTGAGTACCTATATATACAGTACCTAAATTATTTTTATAAACTAGCAGATTTTTTTGGTCTTTTGTAATCTCTATAGCTTTCTTGTAAAATAGAGTAGCGTCTTTATCATTTAAAAGTTTAAGGTTATTCATAGCCAATACATTATATGCAGAAGCAATATAATTGGTATCTTTTTGTTTGTCTAAATATTGCAAGGCTTCAGTAGTTGTTTCCTTACTACCAAAATAATCACTACAATTTTGTTGAATATGAGCCATATTCAACAAACGCCTACCCACCTGGCTACTATCTGGGATACTTAAAAAATTGTTCTTTGATTTATTATAGTAATAAAAAGAACTATCTAATGAGTATTGGATGGCATGAAGATAATATCCTTTTAGATAATTAGCTTTTCCTGTATAATATAAGTCATTAGATTCCTTTGCTTTTGCCAATAATAAATCATTATAATACGTAAGGCTATCATATTGTTTTTGCGAATAGTGAAGCACACTTTTTCGGTACAGCACTTTAACATATAAGGTATCGTTTTGTTGTGCTACGACCTGTCGATAAGCTTTATCGATTGCCTCTTGTCTACTATCTATCGTTTGTGCTTTATCTTTGGATACATCATAATAATAAACAATACTGTCTATATGCACATCACCAGGATTAGGACTTGTGGTGTGTTTATTATGACAGGAAAATAAAAAGGGGGTAAGGAAAAGGATAAAAGCTTTATAATTCACTTTTCTTTGATTTATCACTAAAGATATAAAAGAAAAGCTGCATATAAAATGCAGCCTTTCATTTTTTTATAAATTTTAGTCTTCGTCATCAGGTTCTTCTATAACCTCACCTTGATCACCTTCTGTTGCATTGATATTTTCTAGTTTTTCAACCTCTGCCAAACTATCTTTTGTACAGGAAATAATCCCAAGGTTTAACACCATTAACATTGCAAATAAAAATTTAATTGAATTTCTCATCTTTTGAAACATTTAATTGTTAGAAAAAATGAGAGGCCTCTCATGTGATTGATAACACTACGTTATCTTGTAACTACGAGAACAAAGTAAATGCAGAGATCATATTTTGGGATTGTCAAAGCATGGACTTGTTGTGGACAATTTTTGGACACCAATAAATACAGTACTTAAGAGATGTCTAATTAATTTGTAATTTTACTTTATGAGTCAAGAAGTTATCAAAAAAATAGCATTATTAGTTTTTGAGAAAGCTAAAAAAGAACTTAGCAATCCTACAAAAAATGCTATTTGCAATCATATTTCAGATACTCTAGATCATACTCCCGAAATAGAAGGTACAATCGATAGCAAAACTATCAAACGGGTATATGAAAAATTTATAGAAGGAAAAGAAAGAGGAACCCCCTCAGAAATTACTCTTAATTATTTAATACAATATTTAGGATACAAAAACTATTCGGATTTTATAAATAAATCAACAGATTCATTAGAAAGAATAGATCTCGTAAAAGAAGAACCTAAAACATTAAAAAAGAAACTACTAAAAAAAATAGTGCTGGTAACTTTTACACTATTCGTTTTGATAATCCTCTTTATTTTTTCTTTTTTTGGAAGAGTACACATAACTTCTGAACAAGATAAAGAAATTGTTGTTTTTGTAATAGACAAGAATAACCAAACTGAATTAGGAAGACTTACCAAACAGAATGGATATCAATTTAATACCTGGCTATCTATAGGAAAGACTGAGTTATACTATTATTCATTAGAAGAACAAGATGGCAAGGAATATCCTGGTGCAGAAATTATAGAAGTACTGCCTTTTTGGAGGTCAATGGCTCCTGTTATCTTATCAAAAATCTGAATTAAACAATATGAAGCACCTATATCTTATACTTGGTATATTTTTAATTTCCGAAAACATATCGGCTCAAAACGAGCAACAAATCAAACTTCTGGCAACAGAGCTTCACACCGATTATTATACCGAAAGAACATATCCAAAAGATCTTTTTACAAATCATGTAGTTTCGGATAGTCTGTTCTCTATATTTCCTGACATAATTCGAAGTTTTGAGTTTTCTCCAGACGACAATCTAAAGTTATATACTGCAACATGTGATCTAAGAGTAAAAAAAATAGAAAAGGAATATAAAAAAGGTAAGGAGTTTTCTAATTTTTGGAAAGAAAACCTGAAAGCATGTTACGGTAAGTATGTACAATCATCACCAGAAATCAGGTTTGCTTTTGAGCTTCAGAGTAATACAACTATCTATCATATCAATGAAGTTTCTGCCTATGTATATCATGCTAAAATCCCCTTAAGTACCGATCGTGATTATTTTAACCATAAAAAAGACGAAAGAGAAAGACTGATTATCGATATTACTAAAATTGGTCAGGAACAAATATTGCAATTAAACCAGGCGCATGCGGTAAAAGATGGTGGACTTGCATTAAATCTAAGGTTATTTTCTTCAGAACACTGGAATGGTAGTTTTGAAAGAGTTAAAGTATTATTACATATCAATTTTAAGTTTACCAACGGACAAGTCATACGATCAGAGCCTTTTATGGTTGAAATGTAATATTGAGGTTGTTTGCGGATTGCCGCAAGTCTTCTAAGAACTATATTTATAGATTGCCATTATAATATATACTTCACTACATTAACACAAATAAAAATGCGACTAAAGCTACTGTTTCTCTTTTTGCTTATTATTCAAACAAATAGTACTTTTTCTCAAAAAAAAAGCACTATAATAATTCAAAAGTCTAATTACTTTAGTGTTTCTGGGCCTCCTTTTGGTATTAACTTTAAACTAAGTGGGGATAAATCTAAAATAGCCTTTTTAACTGATGAAGACATTGAAATATGGGATATTTCTTCAAGAAGAATTTTATTCAAAAAGGAAATTGGAAATAATGCACATAGATTTGGCCTTAACTATTCTGGTGATATATTCTATGTTTTTAAAGAAAATACAAACAAAAAAAAGAGTCTCTGTGTGTTTTATGAAATCACACAAAAAGAACCTATCCTAACCGTAAAATTAGATATTATTGATATCATAAAGTTTGATAAAAAAGGAGAAAAGTTCGGTATAATAAAAAATGGTAAAATAATTAATCAAACTATTGATTTCTATAAAAAAGAAAAGAACAAGTATATCATAGACTATACTCTAAAAAAACCGTATAAGAATTTATTTTCTTTTGTTTTTGATTTAGAGTTTACCAGTGATGAAAAATATTTTGATTTATTTATTGCAGAAAATTGCACAAAAGATTCTCCTGTCATCTTTCAAAAGTGGCATATCGAAAATTATAGTCTTATAAGTTCAAAAAAGTCGAATGGATTTAATTATGGCTGTATTATGACAAATCTAATAAATAACTTTACTCTTATTAACGAATATAAGCCATCTAGTAAAAATTTGAATGAAAAATTATTAGTCAATAATATCTCCTTAAGAGGTAAAAAACATGCTGAATTATTTGATTTTAAATCTGGCACCATAAGGAGTATTAGTAATTCTAATATTGGCTTTCTAAAAGTTGAAATAATAAATAAAAGATTAATCGCGACCATAAATGCTGATTATTCTATTTCTATCTGGGATATACAATCAGGGAATTTGATTAATAGAATGAATTCAATTAAAGTTTCAACAACACAAACTAAATTAAAAACAACTCCTCCCTTAAAAATTTCAAATATCTCAGTAAACGAAAGTAAAAATGAAGTTTATTTTAGTATTAAAGGAAGAGGGCAAATTTGGGTGTGGAACTATAAACATAATCAGCAAGAAATTTTTAGCACAAATATCCTACCTGTTACGTATCCCTTTTTTACATCCGATTCTACAATAATTTATAAAAAAGGAAATCATATTATTCAATATGATTTCAAAAAATTAAAAGTAATCGATAAAATAAAAGAAAGAAATGATGGAACAAGAAACTTTGATTTCAAATATGATCTTAATGCTGGGATCGGAGTTATCAAGGTTAGGGATCAACTAAAAATTTTAGGAATAAACCCATTAAAGATAATTGATTCCATATCTCTTAAAACTTTAAGGCCTTATCCCCTTTCGGACCCAATTTTTATAAGCAAAAAACTTAAACATATTGCCATTATTGAAAATCCAGATTTGAGTATGCAAGAATCAGCAATTTTAAATAACGAAGGTAATCTGGATGTAAGCAAAATTAACACACTTAGTATGATTCCTCCTTCTTCAAAAAAAATTAAAAATTTGTATAAAAATAAATCTTCTTCCAACGTAAACCTATATCAAATCAATAATCAATCAATAACCACGAACGGGAGAATCAAAATCCCTATGTATGCTATAAACGATATCAGTTTTTCGGAAGACAATCAAAAAATACTAATTAATAGTTTTAATTTTAAGAATTTTAATCCCGAAGTAGATATAAGGTGGTCAACTTATCTATATGATATTAATTCTAAGTCCTTAAAAGAAATTTTAAATAATGTAAATGGTAATTCTTCATTTAGTCGATTTTCTAAATTGTTATGTTCTATAAACGAAACAGGCAATCATTATATAATTGAAATAAGAAATTACAATGATTTAAAAACTATTAATAAATTAAAAATAAGCTCTTCATATTCAGTAAGTAAAGAAAAAATCGAACTATCACGAAAACTAAAATTTTTAAACAAATCTCTGATTTTATTTTATGGAAAAGAAAAAAACCTTTTAGTCAATCTTAAATCAGGAAAACAAACTTTTCTTGATTTGAATTATGATCATTTTGATATAAGACAATCAGACTCACTAATTGTGAGTAGCAATACGGGGTTAGAGTTTTTTTCTAAAAATTTCAAAAAAATATTTTCAAAGTATTTTCATAAAGACATGACCAGTAGTTTGATTATTGATAATAAGCTCAACTATCTCAACAAAGGAAAAGGATACGAGTTGGTATCCTTATTTAAAAATAATAGAACATACGGTTTTGAGCAATTCGATCTAAAATACCATAGACCCGATTTGGTCATAGAATCTATAAAAGAAACCATAAGCGATAGTATCTATAATACCAAAGAACTTTATGAATTAGCATATAAGAAAAGGGTACAACGAATTGGTAAAAAGGAAAAAGAATTACAATCTGATATCCATGCACCAAAACTTACCATTACAAATAAGTCACTATTACCCAACAAAACAGATAACCAGGTAATCGATATTGATGTAAAGGCAATAGATCATAGATACTTTTTAAAAAACCTTCAGATCAGTGTTAATGGTATTTTAATCAGAAAACCAAATCATGAATTAAAAGGAAAATCATTTTCTGAAACCATACCATTGGTTTTATCTAATGGAAAAAATAAAATCCTGATATCTGTAATTAATGAACAAGGAACATCTTCTGACCAGGAGGAAATACATATAGAATATGTAGGACAACCCATCTCTTCTGATTTGTATATCGTTTCCTTAGGAGTTTCAGAATACCAGTACCTAAAAAACACTCCGAACTCTTCAAAAGATGCTCAAAAAATAGCAGAAGCTTTTAAGCAAATTAATACGACTACAATAAAATCATTAAGCTTAATCAATGAGCAGGTAACCCCAAATAATTTGAAACAGATTTCTGAGTTTTTATCACAAGCCAAAGAAAACGATGTGATTTTGTTTTTTGTTTCTGGTCATGCCATTCAAGCAGAAAGTGAATATTTCTTTTGTACAAGTACTTCAAAAATTGACAATATTACTACCACTGGCATTACTTATACTGATTTTGATAATCTTCTGGGAAATACACGATCCAGAAACAGGCTACTCATATTAAACACATGTTACTCTGGTGAAGTTTTTGAAGCCAATACTATAAAAGAAATAGAAGCTGTTAATCTAATGAGAAAAGTTTTTGAAGATCTGAAATTAACCAATGGTACTACGGTTATTTCTGCTTCAGAAGGAACTAATAAATACTACGAAAGTAATACTAAAGGAAATGGGATAATAACGCTTGCGATTTTAGATATACTTAATTTGAAGGAAAAAATTACAGTTCAGGAATTTTGCAAAGACATCATTCAATATTGTACCACAAAAAGCGATGAAGATCCTTTTGAGAGTAAACTCAACAAAAACATTCCATTAATCAGACACAACAATATATATAATAACTTCAGGATGTGGTAAGCTCTGAAGAGTAGATTACGAACTAAAATATCGTAGGTTATGGTTGAGTCTGACATAAAACTAATTTGCCTTAAGAAATACACAGATTAATCTTCACTACTATTTTCTCATATGCTTACTACAGAAATTCTTTTCATCAGATTATTTAACTAATTTTGAAACCAATTCATTTCACACATTAGAATGACAAAATTACGGCCTATTATGTTTGTAGGAACAGGATCAGATGTTGGCAAAAGCATTCTTGTTACTGGTATTTGTAGACTATTGAAACAGAAAGGATATACTCCTGCTCCATTTAAAGCACAAAATATGTCGCTTAATAGTTTTGTAACTCCCGATGGATTAGAAATTGGGAGAGCACAAGCTGTACAGGCCGAAGCATGTAAAATTGATTGCGCTACAGATATGAATCCCATCTTATTAAAGCCTTCTGGGGCAAATAAGTCTCAAATCGTTTTGCACGGCAAACCTATTGGTGATCAAACCATTAAAGAGTATTTTTTAGGAAATAATAAACAACAACTTTTTGAAGAAGCCAAAACCGCATTTCTTCGACTTCAGGAAAAATATAATCCTATTGTTTTAGAAGGAGCAGGAAGCATTAGCGAACTTAATCTAAAGCATCGCGATATTGTAAACATGCGTATGGCACAAGCAGCTGGTGCAGATGTATACCTTATTGCCGATATCGATAAAGGAGGAGTTTTTGCAAGTGTATATGGCTCAATAGCACTTCTCGAACCCTGGGAAAAGAAACTTTTGAAAGGAGTAATTATCAACAAATTTAGAGGAGATATTTCTTTATTTGAAGATGGAAAAAAGATGTTAGAAAAGCTAACCGGAATTCCCGTCTTAGGAGTTGTACCTTATGCCAATGACATTTATATTGAAGAAGAAGACTCTGTAGCTCTACAGAAAAAGGAGAAAACCGCAGTGAGTGGGTTAGTGAATATAGCTGTTGTACTATTACCTTATATTTCTAATTATACCGATTTTAATGTATTAGAAAAGGATACAAGAACACATCTCTTTTATTCTAATGATCCCAAAAGTATATCTGAAGCCGATATTATTATACTTCCGGGGAGTAAAAACACTATCCAGGATCTTATATTTCTTAGAGAAAAAGGCATTGCTAAAGTGATATTAGATGCACACAAATCACAAAAAAACATTATCGGTATTTGCGGTGGATATCAGATGCTAGGAAAAATGATAGAAGATCCCCTGGGAGTTGAAAGTGATATTAAAACGATTCCCGGATTAGGTATTTTACCTATAAAAACTCAATTAACTTCAGAAAAGACAACCACGCAATGTAACTTTACATTTAAAGCGTATCCTGAAACCATTTCGGGATATGAAATCCATATGGGAGAAACTACGGTTGAAGGTCATCAACCCTTAAATTATATCGATGGCCAACCAGAAGGATATATCCAGGGGAATTGTTGGGGAACCTATATTCATGGAATTTTGGATCACGCTACCGTAGTTGAAGATGTGTTACAAAATTTCACCAATACCAAAACATCTTTTGATTATGAAGCCTATAAAGAAGAAAATTATGATAAGTTAGCGGCTTTATTAGAAAAAAGTATTGATATCGATTCTATTATTTCTGAAATGCACATTATATCATGATATACGGACACGGTGATGACGGTTATCGTTATGCAATACCATTTAAAGCTAATTTTAGTTCTAATATTTGGCATGAAGGGACTTCAGAGCTATTACTTTCATATCTTAGAGAGCAACTGCCTCTTATTGCTAATTACCCAACGCCTAGTGCAGACCTATTAACACAACAAGTAGCAGAGCACCATAGATTAAATTCATCACAAGTAGTAATAACTAACGGAGCTACAGAAGCTTTTTATAATATAACCCCTCTCTTTTCTGGTAAAAAAGCCGCTATAGGCATTCCTACCTTTTCTGAGTATGAAGATGCTTGTTTAAGGAGTGGCATGAAAATCAGGTACCTTGATCGTTCTGAAGCACTACATACATCTTTTGAAGAAGATCTCGTATTTCTTTGTAACCCTAACAATCCCAATGGTTATAGCAATACGATTCTAGAAATAGAGAAATTAGTATCCGATTTCCCCGATACTACATTTGTTATCGACGAAGCCTACATCGAGTTTACCCATAAGATCAGATCTTGTGTCGAGCTTCTCGAAAAATATACCAATCTCATTATTGTAAAATCGTTAACCAAATTATTCTCGATACCAGGATTACGGTTAGGATACATGTTGTGTAGTACAGCAATAGGTGAAAAACTGCAGCATGCTAAAATACCATGGAATGTTAATACCATGGCAATTGAAGCAGGAAAATATATATTTAAAAACTATAAGGCTTTATACCCGGATATGGCAACACTTCTAGGATATAGCAGTCAATTACAACAACAAATTGATACATTAGATGGATTTACTGTTACCCCATCAAATACTAATTATTTTGTAGTAAAACTAGAAACACCTAGTGCTCCTCTTCTCAAAGATTATTTAGCACATACCCATCAATTATTGATCAGAGATGCTTCAAATTTTAGAGGTTTAGGTAGTCATTACATTCGTATTGCTAGTCAGAGTCCCGAGAAAAATGAACTATTAATTAATGCTTTACAGCAATGGAGTATGCTACAGTAATCATTCCTTTAGTGATTGGGTATATTCTCGATTTGATATTCGGAGATCCCCGGTGGCTTCCTCATCCTATACGATTATTCGGAAATAGTATTGCTTTTGGTGAAAAAAAACTAAACACAAACCCTTTTGCTTTTATAAAGGGAATGGTGCTTACCATTGGATTACTCGCAAGCACAATTACATTCTTTTATTATGTTCAAAAACTCATTTCTCCATATATCATTACCTATTATACGTTCACCTCTGTATTTGTGTTCTACGCCTTAGCAAATAAAAGTTTAATAGATGAAGGCCGAGCTGTTTTTACAGCTTTACAAGAAGGAATAGAGCAAGGTAGAAAACGACTATCATGGATTGTGGGTCGGGAAACAGACCAATTAAATCCACAACAAATAAAAACAGCGGTATTCGAAACATTATCAGAGAATCTTAGTGATGGAGTTATTGCTCCTCTTTTCTACTATGCATTATTTGGAGTGGCCGGTGCTATGGGATACAAAATGATCAATACTCTTGATTCTATGATTGGTTACAAAAATGATAGGTATATAAATTTTGGGAAATTTGCTGCAAAACTAGACGATGTGGTTAACTATATCCCGGCTAGAATTACGGCATTCTTAATGTTACTGGTAACTGGCAAACTTCATAAAATCTCTTTTGTAGTGAAATATGGTAAACAACATTCCAGTCCTAATGCCGGATATCCCGAAGCTGCGCTGGCTGCGATTCTGGATTGTAAATTTGGCGGACCTAATTACTATCACGGAAAACTAATTGAAAAACCTTTTATAGGAACAAATGATCGAATCCTGAAAGATCAGGAAATAAAAACGGTAGCAAGGATCAATCAAAAAGTAACCTTTACATTTGTCCTTTTAATTTGTGTGGTTTACTATTTTTTATAATGCCCAAAAGATATATCATTACCGGAGCACCGGGAACCGGAAAAACAAGTTTAATCCAGGCTTTACAAGCTAATGGATATCAATGCTTTTCTGAAATTTCTAGAAAAATAATACTTGAACAACAACAAATAAAAAGTGACAAAACTCCTTGGGGAGACCTTCCTGCATTTGCTAATTTAGTATATCAAGAAACGATTAGAGAACTACAGCTTCCTATTGAAAAAAATATATTTGTAGATCGAGGACTGCCTGATATTATTGCCTATCTAAAAGCCAAATCTCATCCTATTCCAAAACACCTGTTGGACTTTCCGTTCAAAACACATTATGCGTCTACTGTATTTTTAATGTCTCCCTGGGAAGAAATCTATATCAATGATCCTCAACGTCTTCAATCTTATCAGGAAGCATTACATATTCATAAGCATCTTATAGAAGTCTACCAAAACTTCAATTTTACAATAGAGGTAGTACCTAAAACAACTTTAACAAAACGTGTGGATTTTATCCAATCATTTATTTAGAACTCGTTTGGACTTTATAAATTAAAGCGAAAATTAGCAATTTTGTATTTGAAAGAAGGCTTTTTTGAGTTGCATAGCAGAGCTATGGAAGGAAGAAAAGGCAAAAAACAGATGCAAAAGAGCATTTTTTTAGCAAATTGAAAAAGTTTAAATGAGTTCTTAAACAAAAAAAGTATCTTCGCTGCTGATTTACGGTTCTTTTGGAAGCAAAAGATGAAAAGGGAATTTGGTGAAAATCCAAAACTGTTCCCGCAACTGTAATACATATCTAAAATTATGATCTATATGCCACTGTAGTACAACTATGGGAAGGCGATCATAATTGTGTAAAGTCAGGAGACCTGCCATAAATCAAAATATACTATTAACTCTCGGGTAAAGAGTTGGTCTTGAATAGCTTTATGGATGTACATAAAGTATTCCTATTTTTGACTTCTCTTCCTGTTTTTAATTTCTTTTAATTATGGGAAAAAATCTAAGTAAAGTAAACACCACCTTTCAATTTTGTGATGGAGGGTCTTGCAAAAAAGCAAAAGGTGAGATCGCTATACGTGAAGCCAGAGCATATCTTCGTAACAAAGGGCTTTGGGACGCTACTCATACTATTAAAACAAGATGTAATGGTCGCTGCGAAGATGCACCAACCTGGATTGTACAACCAGGTAACTATTGGTATAAAAACTTAACTCCCGATAAAGCCGTTTCAATTCTAAAATCCCATTTAGAAGAAGATCAACCTGTCGAAGAGTACTTATTATATAAAGAAGGGTGGTCGGTCTTACTAACCGAAAATGAAAAAACCATTGCTCCTATTACTTTTAAAGATAAAACAGATACAGAATTGGGAGAAGCCTTAGTAGCCCGATCTTTTGCCTCTGATCAACACCTTTATCCTTTATTTAAGTACTTATTTCAAGAACCTAAACCTATTGCTGTGCAACAATACGATGCAGCTTCAATTGAAATAAAATCGTCTCACCTGGTAGATTACACCGATGATTATGAAGTCAAAATTACCGGAGAAGACCTTCAGTTACAATTAACTATTGCTGGAATCCCTAAAGACATTTCAGATGAGATAGCCGATCGTAAAGTAAGTGTGGCAGAGGTGATCTGGCTTAAAAAATCTACTATCTTTACCAAGGCAATACGTCTGAAAAATAAAAAAGGAAAACACCTGGTAACATTTTGGATAAAAGAAGAGGATACAGTGACCTGGGAGCATATTCTTACTGTTTATCTAGGGATGTCACCAAATCATATTAGAATCAGTGAAGAAGTCTAAACACATAAGCATATTAGGTTGTGGATGGTTAGGATTACCATTGGCAATAGATCGAATTGCCAACGGAGATACGGTAAAAGGGTCTACCACTACAGAAAGTAAAATCGACAAGCTAAAAGCCGAAGGGATTATACCTCATCTTTTTACACTTGGGAAGTCTTCAGAAAAAGAATATATAGATTTTGTATCCGGAAGCGAAATTGTCATTATCAATTTTCCTCCTAAACGAATCTCTAATATTATAGAAATATACCAAGACCAAATAAAAAGTATACTTCCCTTTATTTCTGAAATTCAAAAAATAATCTTTATCAGCTCTACCTCGGTATATCAAAATACTAATGGAGAGGTAACTGAAACATTGAATATTGAACCAGAAAAAGAATCAGGAAAGGCAGTTGCTGCTGTAGAGCGACTATTGCAAGAACAATTTGAAAATAGAGTGAGCATTATTCGACTATCTGGTCTTATTGGTGATGATCGATTACCAGGTCGATTTCTTGCTAATAAAAAAGAAGTGCAAAATGGAGATGTTCCTATTAATGTAATCCATAGAGAGGATTGTATTGGATTAATTAATGCAGTTATAGAAAAAGAAGCCTGGGGAGAAATTATAAATGGTTGTGCAGACCAACATCCCATACGAAAAGAATACTATACGCTTGCTGCCCAAAAAATTGGACTTACCCCTCCTACTTTTATCAAGCAAGAAAAGCAAGCCTATAAGATTATCTCTAATACCAAAAGCAAAACACTTTTAGGGTATTCTTATATCTATCCCGATCCCTTAAAATTGATTTGATCATGAATATTGTAGCCATAGTAGGTGCTGGTCCCGGAGACCCAGAATTATTAACTGTAAAAGCATCTCGCTTTATCAAAGAAGCAGATGTGATCCTTCATGATAATCTCGTTTCAGATGCTATTTTAGCGATTAATACAACTGGAGAAAAAGTATATGTAGGGCGTAAATTTGGAGATACTTCTGATCAAATAGAACGCCAGCAAAAGATCAATGAATTACTTTGTGCTCATTACCAAAAAGGCAAAAAAGTAGTACGTCTTAAATCTGGTGATCCCTATGTCTACGGAAGAGCGGCTGAGGAAGCACGATATTTAACCAAAAAAAATGTTCCTTTTGAGGTAATTCCCGGTATTTCTGCAGCACTGGCAGCAGCAAATATTTTTAATATTCCCATTACCGAAAGAAATAAATCCAATGCCATGCTGATATGCACGGCACATACAGCTGATTATTCTTTTGAGCAACTCACTGGGATTGCACATATGCTTAAAGCCGGAAATACCATCTCAATATATATGGGACTTAAAAGTCTGCATAGGATTATCCCTAAGCTTTTAGAAGTTTGCGAAGACGATACTATCCCTGTTAACGCAGCCTCTAATGTATCGCGATCTAATCAGGAAATTATAACAGGCACGCTAGGTACTATACAGGAACAGATTAAAAACAGTACATTGCAAATGCCTGTAGTGTTATTAATCGGAGCACATCCAATTCGGTAAATTAATGTTTGTCAATCAGAGCATTTTTTATTCATAAAACAATATTGATAACTGTAGATATAAACAAAAACAATGAAATGAGCCATAACAATTGAGTTGATACCAACCGAGATGTTCAATGGCGAATTCCATCTGACAACTAAAAAACAATAAAAAAGAACAGATGAAAGAAGGAATATTACTTTGTGGACACGGTAGTCGTAGAGAAGCTGCCATTACTTCTTTTAAACGGCTGGTAAGTATCCTAAAAGAACGTTATGAGAATGACTATGAAGTAGATTATGGGTTTTTAGAATTTAATCACCCTACTTATGAAGCTGCAGTAGAGCGTATGTACCTTAATGGAATCCGAAAAATATATGCGCTTCCGGTTATTTTATTTGCCGGATCTCATGCCAAAAATGATATCCCTTATGAATTGAACACCATTCAAAGTTATCATGAAGATCTAACCATTGCTATGGGAAAGCATATTGGTGTCAATTCCTTTTTGTTAGATCTTGCAGTAAAGCGAATCGAAGAGACAGAGGCTACCCTATCTAAACTAGATCGAAAAGAAACCTGCCTGGTGGTTGTGGGCAGAGGGACAACTGACCCCGATGCCAATAGCGATGTATGTAAGCTAACCAGTATGCTCTGGGAAGGAATGGGATATGGATTTGCTACCACAGCATACAGCGGAACAGCCTATCCCAAAGTTGATGAATCGTTACAAATGATTGAAAAATTAGGATTTAAACGAACAATCGTTATTCCTTTTTTCTTTTTTACAGGAGTATTACTAGAACGTATTTATGGTCATGTTACCGATATAAATACATCTTCTACCCTAGAATATATCTATACAGATCCTTTTGGTACCGATGAATTATTGATGAAAGCTTTTGATGAACGCTTAGAAGAAGCTAAAACAGGTACTGCTCATATGAACTGCCAACTTTGTAAATATCGAAAGCAAGTAGTAGGGTTCGAGCAGGATTATGGTAAAGAACAAGTTGGACATCATCTAAACGTAAAAGGTATTCTTTTTGAAGAAGATGAAAAACCAGGTGAAGTAAAAAACTCGTTAGGTAGTAAAATCAAGAAGGTATTAGGGATTTAGATTTTTGAAATTCTTATTCCTTTAATCTCGGTAAAAATAGGATTCCGAGCTTAGCACACATACAATACAAGCCTTATAGAATAGCATTAATTCGCTTTTACTAAGCCATTCTATGTGCGCTGGTATTGTGCCTAGACGATTTCATTCACTTTTTACTTCTTCCTAAAACCCCATACCTTATTAGACACTAATTATCAGTAGTATAAACAAAAAAAACTTCCCCTATACATTTATTAGTATATATAATCATGGTTTTATACATGTTATAAAAATATTTGTAATATATAATTTGTTAGTTAAGACTAACTTTTTTAGTTTTATATAGCTAATAAATTATATATTTACACATGGACTACGTTATTGAACTATTAGAAATGAAGAAACGGCAGTTAAACCGTGAAGTCATGAATCAAAATCTTCTGCAGAAAGATATTAGAAAAGGAATTTCAGAATTATCAAAAATCACAGAAATAACCAAAGCAATAAAGGTTTTAAAATCAAAAAGATACAAATACAAAAACTAAAACATGAAGATCACACAACAATTACCAGGCCTACCGTATGATAAAAAATCACTTGAACCCATAATCACAGAAGAAACTTTTGATTACCATTACGGAAAACATCATGCAGCTTATGTGAACAATTTAAACACATTGATAAAAGACACTCCACTAGTAGACGTCACGATACAAGAAATAATTCAATACGGGTTTCAACATAATGACACTCTTCTTTTCAATAATGCTGCTCAACATTGGAATCATAGTTTTTTCTGGCATTGTTTATCTCCAGATGAAGGAAAAAAACCACATGGGAAGATCAAAAAACTTATCGAAAGAGATTTTGGGACATTCGAAAAATTTAAAAAGCAATTCTCTACCAGTGCCATTAAATTATTTGGTGCAGGCTGGACCTGGCTTGTGCAAAGCCAGGAAGGGAAATTAGAAATTTTATCATTGAAAGATGCTCAAACACCCATAATTGAAAATAAAACTCCTATCCTAACACTTGATGTATGGGAACATGCTTATTATATAGATTATCGTAATGCACGTCCAAAATTCGTAGAGGTTTTTTGGGAGGTTGTAAACTGGAGTTTTGCTAATGAAAATCTAAAATAAGATGAGCGAATTATGTACTAATCAAATTGAAAATTATTGGAAGGCCAAAATAACAACTTCTAACATTTTGTTTAATAAAGGTAAACTCGACCAAGCATTATTAGGATATAAAGACGCTCTATACCGAGCCGAAATACTAAATATAAATCAATCGGATTGTATTCGAGATAATATTCCATTTATACAGATATATATCATTTCTTGTAATAACATTGCTAATACTTATAAGGAATTGAAACAGTACGAAGAGACTGAAAACACACTTAAAAGAGTTGTTTACTACCTTTTACATTTATCCAGTAATATCGACTTAAACATAGATGAAATTAAAGCAGAATTAAAAAGAGCTACCATTGCTTATGTAAATTTTGTGAAGGAAAACGGAGGAGATAGAAAACAACAGGAAACATTATTTACTGTACTAAAAGAACAATTAATAGAAAGCTATTAATTATTACTAAAGCGGGCTATTTTTAGTATAGACCTCACAGGTTTTAAAAACCTGTGAGGTCTGTCTATACCTTATCAAGGTGCTCTTTGTGACATATAAGGTAATTTGTGTAGATCAAAAAGCATTCCTAGTGATCAAAGAACTATCTCTAAGCAACTCACAAGGTAATTTGAAGGGTTATAAAAGTAGCTCGAAGAATTAATGTAATTCTTCAAACTACTTTTGGCTGGGCTCAACCCCTTATCGATATGAGGTACACCTCTGCTAACAAGGGGTATTACAAATGTGTTTGCTCGCTGTTTCACTTGATTTTTGTCATATACATATACCAATTCCATTCCCAGGTTTCTCCATTATCATCAGAGAATGCCTGACTCCAAACCGGCTTGTTTTCATCTCTTACATCCCATCGAAAAACGACTACAATAGGTTTACCTTCAAAAGTATCTTTGGTAAAAAAATAGCCGATATCATTTTCAAAAGATCCAACTACCGGGGGATCAAATTTTCCTCGATTAGAATCTGCCCAGTACATACTCCATAATCGTGTTTGGGGATCAAAAAGCCGTACTGTCATTCCTTCAAATGGTTGCCCGTCTCTTATTGCAAGAAAATTGTCGATATTACCTAAACCGTTCAATACTTTATACATTTCCTGAGTAGATTCGAACTCTGTCCATTCTTCACAATGATTAAGTATTGATTTAAGTTTTTTGTTACGAAGTCTAAATTTTCCTTCAAAGAAATCGAAATCATGTTTAGAAGATGTTGAAGTAGGTGTAATTATTAACTCATTATGAATATCAAAATTTACTTTTGGAATTTCAGAATCATGATTGTTTTTCATATTATTTCATGCTTTTATTGTTTATCTGGCACAAAAATAAATGGGGAGGGTGACAACATTATGTCAGTCAAAAAAGTGAACTCAAAAAATTTTCATATACTCCTGAATAGTGTATGAATGTTCTTTTTTAAAAACCTCTGAAGTACGAACCAATCTATTGATTTTACTTACGATAAAGTCACGATATTCTTCTCTAAGAGAACACCAGGCGATAAGATGCCATTGATTGTTATAAAAAATAATCCCTATAGGCTCTATTGCTCTTTGAGTTTGATTGTTATTATTATCGGTATAATTTATATTGAGAATGTGTTTGTCAACAATAGCATTCTGAATTGCTGATAAATAATGATTCTCATTATTAGAATCAGAAGGCAGATAAATCTCAACTTTTGAAGAAAATTTTTCGAGTTTTTCCCAGTCCTGATATTTTAAAACAGCTTTTATTTTTTCGAGAGCAATATCTGAGTTTTTAGTAATTGATTGGTCTGCAAATTTATAAGCAAGTGTTTGCAATAAAAGAAGAGAATTTGCTTCTTCGATAGTGAACAAAAGAGGTGGTAAAAAATAGCCTTTCATGATACAATATCCTTTGCCAGGTTCAAAATAAACAGGAATTCCCACCTCATTTAATGCTTTGATATCTCTATACACTGTTCGTAAACTAAGTCCGTATTTTTCTGCAAAAGCCTCTGCAGAAACAAATTTTTTGGATTGCAATGTCCATAACATGCTCATCAATCGGTCTACTCTATTCATTTTTTAAAACTATATTTTACGTTTTTTAAAATTACGTGAATAGTTTAAATAAGTTCGATGTACATTAAGAAAAATAGTGTAAAAAGAGGATATCTTCATTTTTACCAAGTACCATGATACATATTCTCTCCTTATGTATTCGATAGATATAACATTTTTGATTATATATCTTAACTATTTCTAATATTTACTATACAGACCTCACAGGTTTTAAAAACCTGTGAGGTCTCTTAATATGTACACTTTTTGTAAATGAATTATTTATGTTTTCAGAAGGTTTATTTTGGTCTGGACAACCATTTTTTTATGACTTCCTTTTCTTTTCCAGCGCTATAGTATTTTATTTGTTTTCCCTGTATTACTTCTCCAAAGGCAATGTCATTTTTGGGATATCTACTTTTGTATCCTTCTAATTGATCAGATATCGTTTCGACCATAGGACGGTTAATTAACCCAGCATTAATAGCTTTCTGCACATTAAAATAATACATTCCTACAGGTTTTGACCTCCATAAAGGCATTATCTTATAAGGAAGAATCCCATTTTTTATAAGAAAATCTCCATCAATCCAATGTAGTTTTTCTGGCATACTTGTAGCATGAATGAGACAGGACACATAATCCTTAAAAGGGGTTGGATTAGAAGCAACATTGAATGCGCCATATATTTTTGATGCTGAACAATGAACGATAAAGTTTGCCAAACTTTTTACATCTGTAACCTGCATGTGATGATCATGAACATTTGGTAATAGTATTTCTCCTCCTCTATAAAATCTAACCGGCCAAAAAGGCTCTTCATTTGGGTTACCTGGATGAGTAACTCTAGAACTTTTCATCCCATGAGATCTATATATCGTAAAATTATCTATTCGTTCTCTAATGGCTTCCTCAGCAAATGTTTTTCTTATGGCATATCTAAAATCTTCGCCTATTGTTTTTGGGAATTCTGGCAGAGGGTTTAAGGGTTCTGATTCCTCAATAAACTTTTTATCCCATTTATCATAAACCGAAATAGTAGATATATAGTGATAATGGCCAAATTGCCCTTTAAACTCTTCAAGGAAATCTGAAACAGCTTTTGGAGATTTTTGCCATGTATCGACAACAACATCCCAATAGGTTTCTTTATATTTTTTATCAATTGTTTTAAGTCCTTCTTTATTTTCTTTTTCCCGGTCACAAATGATAACAGGTAAATATTTAAAAAGTTCGGGATTGGTTTTTCCTCTGTTTAATAATGTTACTTCATAGCCTGATGCTAAAAATGTTTCGACAATAGTAGGGCCCAAAAACCCTCTACCTCCCAGGATAAGCACTTTTTTATTGGTATCACTAAACATTTTAAATCCCGAAGCAGCTATTGGGTTTAAAAAAGTAATGGACGAAGCAATCCCTAATGTTTTAATAAAATCTCTTTTATTCATGTAACTCATATTATGTTAGAATACAAATATGGGGGCAAGTAAAAGAATAGCGGAACTTCTTAATTAATCAGTACTTATTTCTTTTTTGAATTGTCCGGGAGTTTTTCCTGTATGTTTTTTAAAATGATGAAAGAAGGCCGATTTAGAGTTAAACCCGCACTCATAACCTATACCTTCTAAGGTTAAATTTAATTTATTTCCCTCTTTTATTCTGTGTATGGCATACGCTACTCTTTTGGTATTGACTAAATCATAAAAAGTAGTATTCATTTCAGAATTTATGATTTGTGAAAGGTGATGCTTAGGAATATTTACAGATTCTGACAAAATAGCTAATGAAAAATCGGGATGCAAATATGTTTTATTTTCTCCGAAAAAACGATTAATAGAATCTATAAACATAATTATCTCATCATTCTTAAGCGGACTATGTTTATATTTCTTTTTATCGGTTGTAGTATCAAAAGGTACTTCAGGTCGGTATACCATACCATATTTCAATCCATAAAAACCGATCACAGTTACAAGGATAACATATCGTAAAACATCCCAAATTTCAAAATACGCTACTCCCACCAAAAGTTCTATTGCTAATCTTATAAGACTAATTCCTATACTTATAAGAAATAAAATTGCAATAATTCTAACCCAGGAGAGCTCTAGCATACTACTATCAGCCTTATGGGTCTTAAAAAACTTATCTGTTTTATAATAAGAATATAGTATGTACAACGGATAAAGAGTTAAAGAAATCAATTTTGTTATTAGAATTATTATTTCCCATAACAATTCTGATTCCTGTTTAATAAAAAAACTAAACAAGGTAAAGATTATAAAGGGCAAAAAATGCAAAAGATTGATTTTAGTAATATATTGATTAAACAAGGATTTTGTATACAGCAGAAAAAATGGACCATGTAAAAAACTAATTGTTGCTATTAATATCCCGGTTATATCGGTTAGGTATGCGCTTTTACCTATCCCTAATAATAAATGGACAGAGAATACTAAAAACCAAGTCATCAAAATCAGATCTGATAGTTTTCTTTTCTTTTTCAATACAATGAGTATCGCAAATAAAATACTTTGAATAGATCCAATTCCTAAAATTACGACTAATACATTAGACATTTTTATTATAGATTTTGGCTTAAGTTGCCAGGTAGTATCAAAAATTAGGGAAAGATAATATGATTTCACCTTTAATTTCAAAAAATCTTTGACTCTAATACCTTAGTACAACATTCCTTTATCTTCATAATAGGTATTTAAAACGCTCTTAAAATCTTCATTTTTTATCCATTATTTAGAAGATACGCTACACTACTGTTTCCTAAGATTTTTATCATTAGATCACTCAAATAAAACATTATGGTATGCCAAAGGTCTTTAGGATGTTTAATATTCATTTCTATAAAATATCCTTAGATCGTTTTATAGATTTTTTTTAAAAAAATCAACTGCAAGGTTTAGTGTTTTTTTGTGTATTTCTTTTCTATTTACTTTGGGGTGATCTATTGTAATTGCAGGAATAATTTTTTTCCCAAATTCAGTAGGTTCGTTTAAAAACACATAATGATCAACATTTTCATCAAACAAATGTACCTCGCTAGTCGGTATCAAATTATGATAATGAAGAGCATTTTGTTTAACAGGAGTATTGGTGTCTCCTTTACCTGCAACTATACATATAGGAGCGGTAATAGATTGCGTTTGTTTTTTAGAGTGAAATCCAAATCCAATAGCTGGAGACATCACAAAAAATGCTTTTATTCTTTTATCCTTAACCTTGTCTTTGTATTTAATGTAAGATGAAACGATAAGACTATCTTTTTCAAAATCAATAACTTCATCTGTATTTGGAAATTCTGGGGGTGCTTTTCTCTCAACGTCACTTGTGTTATCTGTTTCTCTTTTATTTCTATCGACATACCCTCCTGCAAGAGCAATATTAGTATAACCTCCTAAAGAAAAACCAACACCTCCTATTTTTGTAATATCTATCTTTTTTTTAAAAAATTCATCCTCTAAAACAGTATTAAGCACATACTGAATATCGATTGCTCTTTCCCACCATTTTACAAATTCTCTTGGTAATTTGTTATCAGTAGAATTTCCATAGTGATCTACAGATACAACTATATATCCTTCTTTCACCATTTTTTCAACAAACCAAGTTAATGAAAATCTATTACCTCCAGTTCCATGTGACACTAGCAATAAAGGAAGCTTATCTCCAAGCAAACTTGCATTCGGAATCGTTTCAATAGTTTTGAAAAGTGTTTCTTTTTTAGAAACTGAATCTTTTTTTACATAGTCATCATGAGTTGGATACCATATTTCTGTTACTAACGGGCGATTCCGTGATTCATCTATATAAGTTACTGATTTCTGTCCTACCTGAATGTTTTTATATTTTTCTGAAGAACATGAAGTAAATAAGATTATAGTAATAATAGCTGTTGAAAAAATATTCATTTACCAAGTTTTAATGATAATTAGTCTATAGATGACTAACCATTTTATTTGTTACACTTTCATCAGGCGTTTTATATTTTATTGTTCATATAGCTTAAGAAAAATAGTATCAAAAATCCTCTGTTCTCTAGTTTTTAATACAATGATATTTTACATACCCTCATAAACTTCATCTTTTCTTTTTTACGTTAGATACATCACATAACATATCCGCAAAGATCCCGAAGTGAGCAGATGTTTGTTGTTTTTCTACAGATAAGACTCCAGAGCGTTGTGAAATAACGAATTTTACTTTTTCCATGGTACAGCGTGGTTCAATCACAAATTTAATCAGACCAGCTACTTCAAAATCTTTTTGCGAGTCAATGGTGAGTTTCTGGGTGTAGGTGGTATTACGTTTCACAAAGTTTACCTGTCTACCACTAAAAGAATCATAACTTTCTAACGACTTCGGAAATTCTATAATCGAATCTTTCATGGTAAGATGCTTAGTTTCGTCTAATGAAAGGTTAAAACGTCCCAGGAAATTACCATTGGAGTGCGGAGATACAAAAAAGGACTTATCATATAAATCTATCGAAACAATAAGACGTTGCTCGCCCTTATCTGTGGTATCGGTTTTTAACGCTAACGCATAAAGGTTATCTATTTTATTAATAGTTGCTGTTTTGGCAGTATCTGCCTGAGCAGTTTCTGTTAACACCTTGTCTTTTTGATTATTTTTAGTACAACCAATACTTAATAGTACTATGAATATGATGATAAATTTGTTCATTTTTTGATGATGTTAATAATTAGTACAGGTACACTTTCTTATGATCCTTCTTGTATTATTTTTTATTTTTAGTAAAACTAAATCGAACTGCGGTTAAAAGTGTCAAAAAAATGTCAAAGAAGTGTCAACCACTGTAAAATCTCGTAAGATTGTATGTTATTTGTAGCACATGGAGAACAAAAAGATATATGCATTAGGAGCACTGGCAGGAATTATTTTTCTCATTTTGGGTTTCTCAGATATAAAAGAGCAAACAGAAGAGTTTTCTGAACTAGTAAAAATTGCGTTACGCGATGTTGGTAACCAATTACTATTAGCCAATCAAGATAGTACGTCTTTGGTTTTGCCAGTAGTTAAACTAGAAAAATCAAAGTATCAACTTTCTTTTGAAAATACACTTTCATTCGACCCTGGTGATTTGGTTTCTATTGTAAAAGAAAGTTTTCGAAAAGCCGGATTACCAGAACAATATCGTGTTGAAGTCTTGCGATGTATAAATAAAGAAGTTCCGTATAGTTACCTAATAAGAAATGACGTTGCAAGAGATATTGTTCCTTGTGGTGGAAGGTTTTTACCAAAAAACTGCTATACTATTGAAGTGCGATTTACCGAAACCGCATCAAGTAGTTTTAATAATCAGACATTAATCTATGGTATCCTTTTTATTGTATTTGTGTTCCTTTTATTAATTCTATATAAGCGAAAGCAACTTCGGGATACTAAAGAAAATGATGTACGCTATATATCCCTCGGTAGTTTTCGGTTTTATCCTAAGCAACACAAATTAATTAAACAAACTATCGAAATTAGTCTTTCAAAAAAAGAATGCGAACTACTAGAGATTTTTGTTGCGCATCCCAATCAAATTGTTAAACGAGATGAATTAATTAAAAAAGTATGGGAAGACAATGGTGTAATCGTAGGAAGAAGCCTGGATACGTACATTTCTAAACTCCGTAAGAAATTAAAAGACGACCAGGCGATTAAACTAACAAATATTCATGGTATAGGCTATAAGTTAGAAATAGAACTTTAAGCAGTATCGTTTTCACTTTTTAAAATTCAATTTTGGATTGTTATAGCAGGCTTTTCGTCCAGGGGTTTTAATCCGATAATGTTTTGATATAAAAGCCTTGTATTTCTACCAGGTCAATAACATCTCCCTCTGATAAATTCGTGGTAGCTTCAATTCTAAGTACATTGTCTATATCTTCTAGATCAATTGACCATTTAATGATATCTGAATGATTGTTAAGCATTGGTTTTAATGATCTAACTTTTTTCTTTGATTTAATATCTGTTCGAAATATTAGTAATTCCATATTAAAATATATTGTTATTCTGAATCTGGTTTTGAAGTGTCTTCTTGCACTTGATTTGATTGTCGTTCGATATATTGTTTGTAATATTCATCACCTTCTTCTTTCCAAAATTTATCATAGTATTTCCATTTTGAGAAATCAGTCTTCGAATCTTTTTTACAGTGATCGTTTGAATCTTTTGATGATTTTTTACTGCTACCACTACCACAACCGCCAAGAAGTATTTTGAATAATATAAATACTCCCACAGCTTGCCAATAGGTAAGAGTTGTTAGTCCAAAAATCTCGGGCATAAGCCAATTCCATAACCACATAATGACAAAGCCAAATAAAATGGCTAACCCTGTTATTGCTATGGCACCAAAAATGATTATTCCTACAATCTCTATTGGTGACTTTTTTCTAAATTTATGAGTGAAAAAATTTGTCATAATATATTTTTATTTTTATTAATCTCTACTTCTATTTTTTTATATAATACTGCAATTGCTCTATGTCTTCTAGACATTAATGTCCCTATAGAAATCCCTGTTTTAGTTGAAATCTCTCTATATGTATACCCTTCAAAATCTACAGCTATAATGATATCTTTATATGCTGGTTTTAGCTCTTCGATGCATTTTTTTAATACTACTATCATCTGATCAGAAGTGTAATTATCGTTTGATTGGTGTAGTACCTCTGCCAGTTCTACTAAATCTTCATCAGCGTCTACCGAATTCGTTTTTTTTTGTAGTTCGCATCACATCAATGATTTTGTTTTTTACAGATCTGTAAACAAAACCAGCTACATTATTTATTGGGGCATATCGATCTGCTCCCGAAAATAATTTTAGAGCGACATCCTGGATGATATCTTCTGCATCACGATTGGCTGTGTCACTTATTTTAGTTTTCACATACCACTTGAGAGACTCATATTCTCTTCCAAAAAAGTCGGTAAGCTTTTTACTATTTTCTGATTCCAAATTCATTAAAACCTTTTATGAAGGGCCTTCGATTAAGAAGACGATACTTTTTTAATCTATTGCATTTTTCAATATATTTTTTTGAAAAAAATAAAATTTATGATGGAGTGCTTCTTTTTACTAGCTACTATATAAGCCATGCAGTAGAAAAAAGAGTTTAGACTAAAAGATAAGAATACGTGTTTTAAATACTTAATTTATTTAATACATCGTATAGAAAAAGCATATGTTGGATGTTGTGAAGCTTTTCTGATTTTATTATTACCTTTTTCCAAAATATACGTCCAAATAAAATGTTCCTCTTCTTTAGAATCTGACCAAAACAATGTGTTTTCTCCAAAATTATTTGGATGTTCCTTATTATTTCCTATCCCCGAAGGCCTTATAGAAAACCCACTATTGTTTGAATTTATTTCTCCCTCCCAAAACTGTTTATCTTTATAATTGCCTGCTACATTATTTTTTGAGAAATTAAATAGTTGTTCCCAATCCTCATTATTTGGTAATCTCCACCCTTGAGGGCATACCTTGCATGCTGTTTCGAAATCATATAACAACCCATACAATTGAACATTACTTGAATCATTATCAGGAAAAAAATATTTTACATTGTTTCCATTTATATCTCGTCTAGCTTTAAGATTTTCAGTCATCCAAAAAGTTTCTCCATACTTAGTTATCGAATATTGATTCCCATCAATATCAATCAATTTTGTTGTTTCACTTTTACAACTAATGATCATACAAAAAAGGAGTATTCTATAAAATATTTTATTCATATCTAAGTTTTTTATGATCCGCAACATTATAAGCACAAGTCATAATGAGGTCAAATGCGACCAGGTTATCTAAAACTTTGTATTGACACTAAGCCTGGTTGAGTATACAAGCATTATATCTTTTTCTTTCTAAAATCTCGTTCTACAACAAATATACAAGAAGCTTCGACCAATTCTTTAACTGCTATATTTTATCCTTTGTTGGGTGTAGTATTTTTTTTATAGGTAATAGTTCTTTATATGTTAAACATCTCCAAATCCATTCTAATGGCCCAAATTGGTAATACGTTAACCAAATTTTGCTCAATAATACCTGAAAAACAAAAACCGTAATCGCTGCTAATAATGTCTCTGAAGGACTTAAAGTCTCGTAAAGACTAAATCCTACTGATGAAAATAAGATCAGACCTATAAAGCTTTGCATTATATAATTGGTAAGCGCCATTCTACCAGCATATTTTAAGGGCGATATTATAAATTTATATCTTGTATTATACCAAAACCAACCTATAACCCAAAGATAAAACAATCCCATTGCTATGTCTGAAAACACCATTAGTTTTATAAATATAGGTCGAAAAGTATCTGTTGAATAAATCGCATAGCCCGGAAGTACAAATAAAAATAATACTCTGTATATATTGGTGATAACTGCAATAACCAACATTGGTTTTTTTATTCGTTGGATAAATGTATCTAAAGAATCATAAATTTTGTTTTTACCAAGATAAAGTCCAAGAAGGAACATCGAAATAGCTACTGGGGCTAAAAAACCAAACAGCATAGGAACGTTTGAGAGATATTCTAATAATCGCAATTGTATTCCTTCTAAATAAGTGCCATCTTTTATGATTTGATTGACCGTTTCTCCTGTATAATCGCTCAAATAAATTTCTGGTCTAAAATTTAAAAGTTTGAATACATATTCAAAAAACTGGTCGTAAAAAGGAAAGAAGAGGAAAACTACAGATAAGGTGAGAATTAATTTGTTAGACTTTTTTATCATAACCATGGTTATAAGTCCTAGTAATGCGTAAAGATTTAAAACATCTCCCGACCATAAAAACACGATATGCAAAACTCCAAAAAGAAACAGTATGAACATTCTCCTTGCAAAGAATGAAAATGAAAGCTTGCCGTTATCAAGCATTTTTAAAGCTTGCATTGAAATCCCTAGGCCAAAAAGCAAAGAGAAAATAGGAAAGAACTTTGTGTAAAAAAATAGTTGCAGGATTTTACCCGAAATTAGATCAATATTTGAAGTCCATTGCTTTGCAAATTCATCTTGATTAAGAAAAGTTGAATTCATTATCACAATATTAACAACAAAAATTCCGAGAATTGCAAACCCTCGGAAAACATCTAATACATCAATTCTTTTTTTTACTTTGATCGGTTGTTCATTCAATTTTACAGTGCTTTTTCGTGTGGTAGTATACAACGTTAAATATAACAAACTTCAATGTTCTGAAGAGATATCATGAGTAGTAGCATTATCTTTTATTTAGAAACATTTTTGATTTTATGATAAACTCATCTCTGGTTTCACCCTCATGAGCCCCATGAGAAACATTAGGTAATATCCAAAGATCAGAATTAGGTAGATTTTCCTTCACACGTACTACTTCATTTAGACTCATCCCTTCATCATCATCTCCAATCATGATTAATACTTCGGGTTTTATATTTTGTAATTCTTTGTCACTTAGTTTGACAATATAATTTTTAAACTGATCCATTATTGCTTTGATGTGCTCATCTCCATCATGAGATGTCTTGAGCCAAGGAAAATTGGCTCGATTTTCAAAAGTAAATGCTTCCAAATATTCGGGAAAATCAAGAATTGTCCAAGTCCCTACTGCGCCAATTGTTATCATACATTCTATCAAAGTTGGATTGATCAAGGCAAGTTGATAAAGTACATCCCCGCCAAAACTGAATCCTATCGCTTTGATTTTTTCTAATTTTAAATATTTGATTAGAGAATTAAGATCTTCAGCCACAGATCTTATACTAAGATCTTGCTTAAAAGGCTCCGATCTTCCGTGGCCGGTTAAATCGACTAAGTACACTTCATACTCTTTTTCATAGTCTTTGACATATGATTTCCATGAATTAGAAGACTGTGTGTAACCATGTAAAAGAAACAAAGGCTTTCCTTCTCCATAAATTTCGTAATATATGTTTTTTCCATTTACCGAAACCGATTCAGCTTTCCTTGGTGATTGAGAGCGTATATTAGTTGACATTAATATTAAGGTTAAAAGTATAGTAGTTCTTATCATTAAATTAGTTGTTAGTCTTTAGTTATTGCAGCAAATGTTATAAGAATGTGCTGTAGCAGAGTAAAATTACCTTGCTATCGATAGTTCTGTACTGATTACATGATTTTTCATCATAAAATCTTTGCGCTATAGCAAATATACAAGAACCTTTGATTAATCATATTACCGCTATGGTCACATACTTGAACTTGATGTTGTACAACAGCTATTTTATAGTATTAATTAGGTTTTCTTTCGCTAACTTTAAAATTTCATGTAATTCTTTTAGAGATATTTCTGCTGCATTATTAAAATCAACTAGAACATGGTCATATTTTTTAGGATATTTTTCTTGTATAGCATCTCTAACATACTTTACCGCAGGCCTTAAATGACGATATTCTCCATCAATAACAATAGATGATTCATAGAGTGCACAAAATAAACTATAGGTGTTATTTGATTCACATACTCTATTATCACTTTTATTCCAACTTTTCTTAGAATCCAGTAGTTTAATCGTGTTTTCTATAATTTTTACTTCAATTTCACTTGGCTTAAACCAGTTTCCTTGTAATTGTGCATCTTGAAAGTTAAATTCCTTAATGACCATCGGGAGTATTTTTGTCTCGTCTTCAAAGTTTCCTGCATAATAACCATCTGTATATTGAATAAGAGTTGCTATTCGTTTAGGCATATCGGGCCAAGAAATCTCTACGAATCTTTGAACTGTATCGTTTTTGATAACAGTGAATTGCATTGGAGATTTTCCATATGGAGCGAGAATGATGCTAGTTAAAGCTCTACCATCCTTGATGATGTTATACCTTCCTTGATGTACTTTTCCGTTCTCGTCTGTGTAGGTTCCAAACCAAAGCAGTTCTTTCTGTGCAAAAATAGTACTAGAGAAGAAAAATAGAAATAGTAAAAAAAGGAAGTTTGAATAAAATGGCGATTTGTTTTTTTTGATTGATGTTTGCATGATGTTTATATTTGACTGGTTAAATATAAGAGTACAATTACATCAAAACGTTACATTTCAACAAGATAAGTCCATTTACCTAGCTCACAAAATCTTATCCATCTTACGCCCTTTTGCCAATTCGTTTACTAGTTTGTCTAAGTACCTTACTTGTTGTGTTAACAAATTTTCGATGTCTTCTACTCGATAACCACAAATTACATCAGTAATAAGAGAAGTATTAGTATATCCTCCTTAATTAAAAGCTTATTCTTATCATCGTCATAAAAATTAGTAGCAATGTTAATACCCCAACAACAGTTGTAAATATTCCTACTTTTTTTGATTTTGTCCATCCTGATAATGAAATCATAACTGTTAGAGAAAAGAGTCCAATCATAAAAGTCAGCATCCCAATTATCCTGGGTATTAAAAAGTCATTTATAACAACATTCTTTACATATCCTCCCGGTGTAGTCATCATTGAGATTTGTATCATTGCAAATACAGTGACTAGAAAACAACCAGCAGATAACGTTGCAGACTTCAAAATTTTATTAGTTAGTTTATCTTTCTTGTCAGAAACCAATAGATTAGCAACTACCGTAATAGAAAAACCACTCAATAAAGAGCTTATCAGAATAGTTTGGTTAGCTAAAGTATTCCAATATTCTAATGTTATTTGCATATTCAGTTTGATATTTTTGTTTACTATTATTGGTAATGGTTTTGTCTAAAAGCACTTGCTTTTAAATAGTAATATACCTATTTAAACACAAAAAGCAGTTCGAGCTTGTACCCGAACCACTATTGCTATTATACCTTGTTTTGCGTTTGCTTTTTTCTGTAATCAATTTGGGGAATGTAACCCCATTTTATTTCCTTCAGAATCAAGAAACATTGCGAAATATCCGCTTTCATCGGCATGAGGTGTTTTGGGGACAATAATTTTACCGCTATTTTTCTCGACTTTATCAAGGATTACCTGAAGGTTGTCTCCTCCATTTAGATATATAGTCACGCCATCTGCAGAGGGTTTAAAATCTTCTCCTTTCACAATAACACCAGTAACCATCTGTTCTTCATATGGAAATATACCCATTTCCATACCTGGCATTTCCATTTTCTCAATAGTAATATCCAAAATTGCCTGATAAAATTCGATTGCTCGTGAAATATCTGTTGCCGGAATTTCAAAAATTGAAATATAATTTTTCATGTCTTTTGCACTTTGATTTATGACTGAATCACTCTTTTGTTTCTCTAATTTGGGCTTATCTGTACTATTACAAGCAGCAGAACCCAAGATTAATATTACTGTAAAAAGACTGCATATTATTCTCCTCATGGTTATGTATTAAAATATTGCGGCAAAGTTAAACTGATAATGAGAAACAAAATTGTAAAAATGCGACAGATCTACTTCATTTGTAGAAAATAGAAGAAAGCGTCATGTTTTCATTTCCTAAAAACTCTTTTGGACTAATTCCCGTAAACTCCTTGAAATCTTTGATAAAATGTGCCTGGTCGTAGTATTCACTTTCATAAGCTATGTTAGTAAGGCTTTCTCCTTCTTCGTTAAGCAACATTTTTAAGGCACTTTGTAACCGAATTACTTTACTTAACTGTTTCGGGCTAATCCCTATTTGTTTCACGAACATTCTTTCAAGTTGTCTTCTTTTGGATACATCTTCTTTAAGAATATCACGTATAGATGTACTCCCCTTTGTTGATAAGAGAGTATCTATAGTTGTTTTAACAATATTGTCGACCGTGACCTGCTCACTGAGTTTATTCTGAAGAAAAAATTCGATGATCTCTATTCTTTGTTTTGTATCTGTTGCTTGAATTATCTCTTGTTCTAATTTTCGAGCAGTTTTTTCTCCAAATAACATTTCAATTGGCGTTTCCTTGTTTGCCAATGTTTTGATTGGTGCAGTTACAAAATTGGCAAAACCATAAGGATAAAAACGAATTGCAAATGTGTTGACATATCCCGTTGGCTCTATATAAAAAGGGTCAATGATTTGCCCTAATACCATTGAACGAGGTTGTATAATAAAATTATCCTCGGTAGTATATCGTTTTATATCATCTCCAAGTATAAATGCCATTTCGATTGTGCCATCAGGAATTATTCGCTGTCTTTGGGTATCCTCTGTTGCAGGAACTTCCAAAGTCCAATAACAACTAATTAGCGATTCTAAATCTGGATGGGGCTGAAAAGTTTGATAATTCATTAACTGTTTGTTTTTCTTAAGTGAAACACAATGTCTCGGCTATGGTTAGTAAGGGAATTAAAAGTAGTAATCTTTTGATTAAGTACTTAGCCAAAACCCGTATTAATTTTAAACATTGTTACCTGCTTGCTTTTATTTTTTCATTTCCGAATTCGTTATTAAAATCCCGAATTCTTTTGTCATTTTTATCATATTCTGCATTCACAAGGATGTCTCTCCAGTCTGTTATTGTTAGTTCTATCATTTTTTTCAAATGAACAACATCTTTATTTCCTAAATATATAATTGCTCGGACAATTCTATTGCTCCGAAAAGCCTTGTCAGAAATTATTAATTCTTGAATTTTGGAAAAAGCGATATTCCAATTCTGTCCGAAATCTGATTTTATTCTTTCTATAATGTCTATTGGATATAAATTCAAGTTAATAGATTCACTAGGGATATTTGGGTCAGATTTTAAGTCATTATTTATTATCTCTAAAATTTTTCCATAACCTATAGTTCGAGAGCCTTCACAAAATTTAAATTCCATATTTTCATATAGTCGTTTTGCGAAGTATTCAGTGCCTAAAATTGCAATTTCAGCCGTCACATTATCTCCTGGTTCAGCAATTTCTCGTCCTACATAAGTCTGTTGTCCTGAGGTTAGATATTCAGAATAATTTTCGAATTCAATATGTGGTCTATATCCAGATTTAGTATATTCTTTTCGACCACCTTGTTTCGTAGTTAAAAATTCCAATTCTGCTATAAAATCTGTTCCTTTCATATTTTTTTTGTGCTTTCGGGTAACGTTAAGTGTATAATTTCGTATGGGGTTTCATATTATTATGGGTAACGTTATATATATATCGTAGCAGAGCAAAATGTTACCTTGCTTTTCGATTTTTCTGAGCATTGCACCTTATCAAAAATACAACAACCATTTGATTGATCACTTAGCTGCTATGATCACATATATGTTGTTGACAAGCATAATTTTACTTTTCATACATTCTTTTTAGCACTTGTATTATTTCTCCTAAAACAACTGTTTTATTTTTAAAAGAGCCGTTCTCAATTTTATATTTAGAAACCAAATTAGTAATTACTAAAGATGTAATCCTAGAACAAAGCAATAATACAGTTGAATAGTAACTGCTATTTCCATCAGCTTTTCTAATTGATGAGTTTAATTGTCTGATACTAATATATTCAGAGTGAATATGGTTTGAGTATAGAGAATGTGTTCTTGACAAGTCACCTATTTTTATCATACTATAAATTTCTTCCGGCTTCTTTAATCTTGCATAACGGGGTTTGATATATTTATTTTTTTGTTTTCTTGATGCAGTTTTGAACTCTTCAAGATTCCTTAGTCTATTTAATTCACCAGCAAGTTCATTTCTCATTTTTGCTATTGGTTCAAAATCCTTGGGATGATTACTGGTTAAAGAAATTTGCTGATTCAACCCTTGAATTTTGTAAACGCAAACTTTTAATTGTTGTGATACCTCAAAATCAATAAAAAAAAGATAACTTAAATTTACAAAGGTTTCAATTTGCAATCTTGCGACAGAATATATTGCTGTCATATCATCCATAAGTAAATCCTTGTCACGTATTTTAATGGTAAAACCTTTGGAAAGATCTATCAAACTCGAATTATGCTTTATTATTTGGATTAATAACTTTTCGAGAAGACCAGCATCTTCAAATTTGAGTTCAAAATCAAATAAGTCCTGAGTACAATTGCTTAATAAAGAGTTTAGATCTATTAAAATATCTCTTTGATTTTTGAGAGACATATCATTTAGTGAAAGTAAGGCTTTTATTTTTGTACTTTGTTTTGTCATTTATGCTTGCTAACAATGTTATAAAGGATATATGTCCTTTAAATACTATTGTATCTACAAATCTACTGGTTTTTACCTGATCCAGGACATTAACCTGTTAGCATATATCAATCTACACTTACTCTGTTAATCCTTCACCTTCCATATACAACTCCTCTAATTGTCTTTTAACCTCATCAGATGGATTTGCCCACATCCCTCGTTGTATGGCTTCCAACAAGCGTTCACTCATATCTTTTAAGGCCCAGGGATTATTTTGGCTAATAAATTCTTTATTCTCTGGAGTTAACAAATAGCTTTCTGTAATTCCTTCATACATAAAATCATCAATTAGATTTGTCGTGGCATCATAGGCAAACAAATAATCTAAAGTGGCAGCCATCTCAAAAGCTCCTTTATACCCATGCCGCTGTACTCCGGCAATCCATTTGGGATTAATTACTCGTGAGCGGTATACTTTTAGCAATTCTTCTTTTAATGTTTTTACCTTGGGCGTTTCTGGTCGGGAATGATCTCCAAAATAGATTTCAGCTTCATTACCTTTTACGGTTTTTACGGCATTGGCCAATCCCCCGTGAAATTGATAGTAATCATCACTATCCAAAATATCATGCTCTCTGTTATCCTGGTTTTGCATTACAATTTGCATCGCTTGTAATCGATATTGAAACGATTCATGTGCAGAAACTCCTTTTTTAGAATTGCCGTAGGCATATCCACTCCAATTGATATATACGTTGGCAAGATCTTCCTGAGTTTGCCAGTTCTTCTCATCGATTACTGCTTGCAGTCCTGCTCCGTATGCTCCCGGTTTAGAACCAAACACACGATATAGAGCGCGTTGCGAAGCTACCTCTTGTGGTAATCCTTGTTCCTGCCACTGTGATTGTTCTGTCAAAAATCGTTTTCGAATCGGATTATCTTCTATAGGTTCATCCAGATTCGCCAAACGTGTTACCACCGCATTAAACAGATTGATTACATCTGGAAATGCATCTCTAAAAAACCCCGAGATCCGTAATGTAACATCTACTCTGGGTCTTCCTAATGTTATTAAGGGTATTACTTCAAAATCAGTAACTCTTCGATTGGCATTTTTCCATAACGGGCGTACTCCCATTAATGCAAATGCTTGTGCTATATCATCGCCCCCTGTACGCATGGTAGAGGTTCCCCATACCGAAATTCCAATAGTTTCGGGATAATCCCCGTTTTCCTGCAAATATCGATCAATAATCAGCTGTGCGCTTTTCTCTCCCAAACGGTAGGCTGTTTCGGTAGGAATGGTACGTACATCTACAGAATAAAAATTTCTTCCGGTAGGTAATAAATCCAATCGACCTCGTGTTGGTGCTCCCGATGGCCCAGAGGGAACATAGCATCCATTAAGACCTCCTAATAAATATCGTAGTTCGTCTGTAGTTTGTTGTACTGCAACTAAAGTAGTGGATTTTATATGTTCTACTATTTGATTCAAGAAAGGGTACTCTTCGGTTAGAACATCATTTTCAACATATGCAATCAGTTGTTTTTTTGCAATACCTTCTAATTGTTGAATCACGTGCCCTGCTGTTTTACAAAAAACACCTTCGATAGTCAATTCCATAGGTTCTGTATAAGCAACCTCAAGAATGTTTTTGGTGATTCCTAAATCTTTAGCCAGTGCTTGTGTGATTCCTTCCTGTTGATATCCTGGTACGCGATGCAATGCTATTAACAAATCAATGAGCTGTTCATCTACAGGGGCTTTCCCAAAAATATGGAGTCCATCTCTGATTTGTGCTTCTTTTAATTCACATAAATATCCGTCTAATTTGACTAATAATTCATCTACATCGTCTGAGGCGATTCCCAAATCCACATTTAATTTGGTTTGTGTAACCAGATCAGCTATTTCTTTTTCTAATACACGTGATCGTTTGGGATCTAAGGTAGCTGCTTCATAATATTCATCTACCAGATGTTCCAGTTTCATTAGACTACCATAACTTTCTGCACGAGTCATTGGCGGAATTAAATGATCTATGATCACTGCCTGATTGCGTCGTTTTGCCTGTGTTCCCTCTCCAGGGTCATTAATGATAAACGGATAAAAGTGTGGTAATGCTCCAAATACGGCTGCAGGAAAACAGGTTTCGGGATCTAGTGAAACACTTTTTCCGGGTAACCACTCCAAGTTTCCGTGTTTTCCTAAGTGGATCACTGCATCTGCCTGGTAGTTTTGTTGTAACCAAAAGTAATAGGCAAGATATTGATAGGTTGGTGGCAGATCAGGAGAATGATAGATTGCCTGTGGGTCCTGATTATACCCTCTGGAAGGTTGAATACTCACAAAGATATTTCCCAATAAAAAACCTGAAACTATAAACCCATCACTGGTATAATACGGATCATTTTCTGGTTTCCCCCATTGCGCTGTTACCTTATCTTGTAATGTAGAAGATAATGCTGAAAAACATATATCGAAATCTGCTCGATCAAAAGTCAAAGCATGCGGTCGGGTCATCGTAGTCGTAACATCATTAGTGGTTACCTGTGTAATCCAATGCATTAGCTCTGTACCACTCTTTGGTAATTGCTCTCCTACACTATACCCTTCCGCTTTAAGCGTATCTAATAAAACAATACAACTTTCGGGTGTATCAAGACCTACTCCGTTTGCGAGACGACTATCCTTATTGGGGTAATTTGGTAAAATGACCGCTACCTTTTTATCTATATTCTTTTTATACTGTAATGCTGCCCATCGCTGAGCTAATTCTGCCATAAAATCGCAGGCAGGAATATGAGCTTCATATTTTAAAATAGAGCTATCGGTAAGTGCATCTTTACTAATTTCTTTTTTAAACGAAACTGCACGACCAATAATCCTTCCGTCAATTTCGGGTAAGGCGATATTCATAGCAATATCTGTAGGAGGTAACCCAAAGAGTCCTTCTTCCCATACTTGCTTATTAGCAGTAGAAAATATGGCTTGCAAAACGGGAATTTTAAGTTTTTCAAAGATAAACGCCGAACCATCCATGGGTTTGATCGTAAACCCTGTAGTATTAATAATGGTATGCACATCACGCTTCCCATTATGCGTCATTAATGCTTGTACCTGATCTAACAATTTAGGGTCTCGCAAGTTACTGGCAAAAACCACAAAGGCATTTATTCCTCGTTTCTGGAGTACTGTACTCATCACATGCAACGGCTCCATATTATCGGACAAGAAATGCGTTCGATATCCCAATAATGCCACATTAGGTTTAGAAGTGTTTATAGTACTTTCTAAAGCCTCTTGAGTAGTCATTCCTAACGCTGTAGTATATAAAAACACGTCTGCAATACCTATAGCAGGTACAATCGGAAGTTGTATATCAAAGAAATGAGTTCGTAAATAATTGAATAAAGCAACAGCATTTTCTTTTCCTCCTTCTTGCAAATATTGTCGACACTGATGTACAATTTGTATATCGACAGATGACAATTGCATTAGCTCAAAATCCGGTTCATGAGCTGGTAAAAATAATATCGTATTACCTGTTTGTTCTTGTAAACTCACTAGAGATTCTACCAAATACTTGTAGTAACTGATTCCTCCAAGCATACTACAAACTATAACTTTGGCTTTACTCAATACTTCTTCGAGATAGGTATCTATTGTCAATTCTTGTTTGAGATATACCAGGTTGGTCATTCGTAAACTAGGCAATTTATCTCCTTCGGCTTCGTGTAGTTCCTTATACGCCTCATTTAAGGTATGAATTTCGGTATCTCCGGCACTCAGAAATACAATATCTCCCGGTTGCTGATCGATATAAAAGATACCATCATCATTGGGGTTCCACCCTCCAGGTATGGTTGCGATTAGATGCATAAGTCTATAGGTTCTTCTAACGCTGCCCAGTACAAATGAATGTAGCTGGCATATACGTTTTGATATTGATATATTTTTGTGGCAACTTCTTTTTCTCTTGCCGAGAATACTTGCCCTACAGTGGGTATGATATCATCGTTCATTACTTTGGAATAATGAAATTCATGTCCCCAAATTTCTAAATCATTACACACTACTTTTCGATATCCTAAAGATAATTTTTTGTTTTGCATAGAAGTACGAAACGGAAATATCCCTACCATATCATATTCTTTACCTTCTTCATCAATAATGGTATTTCCCAGATACATCATCCCACCACATTCTGCCAGGATTTTTACTCCTCGATCTGCAGCTTTTTTTAACTGATTTCGCATTGCGATATTATCAGACAACATTTCAAGATATAATTCGGGATACCCTCCTGCCAGATATATCATATCTGCTTCTGGGAGTTTCTGGTCATGAATCGGACTAAAATATAGGATTTCTCCAATAGCTTCTAGCCATTTTAGATTTTGAAGATAGGTAAATGTAAATGCTTCATCTTTTGCTATAGCTATTTTATATTTTTTTTCTGAAGTTATACTAGTCCAAGTTTCTTGATTTATTTTAGGAACTACTTTTGCATATTCTAAAAGTGTTGGTAACGATATATGTGTTGCAATATGTGAGGCTGCTTTTTCAATAACATTTTCAAAAGTACCATCGATATGTAATCCCAAATGACGTGAGGGAATTGCAATTTCTTCATTCGGCGGAATGTATCCTAAAGATGGAATCCCTACAGTATCACATGCTTCTTTAAGGAAGGCATAATGTGATTCTGTTTTTACAAAATTAAATATAACACCTGCTATCTTAACTTCGGGGTCAAAAGTTTTTAACCCGTGTAAGATTGGAGCAATCGTATATGCCATAGCACTTGCATTAACCACCAAAATTACCGGAATATCCAATAATTTAGCTATCGCTGCCGAGCTTCCCTGATCCTTTACTGCACCATCAAACAATCCCATTACTCCTTCTACAATACTGATATCGGCAGACGCACTATACCGTTCAAAAACAGTATTCACATGTTCCTCGGGCATCATTACTGTATCTAAATTCACGGCTGATTTTCGAGCAGCAGTACTGTGATGAATCGTATCAATATAGTCGGGTCCGCATTTAAAAGTTTGCACAGTATTTCCCTGGTTACTAAACCAACGAGACATCCCTAATGTAAGTGTTGTTTTTCCCGAATTACTCCACGGAGCAGCTATTAAAAATGCTTTGGACATATGGTTTTGTTTAGATCACCGTGCTTTTAGAAATCAGAAACTGTAGTATAATTCAATTTTAGCTGTTGTGCTAATTGCTTGGCCTTACCTAATCTTACAAACCCTGTTTCGGTATCAATAACAGTAGCTTTTTGAATCCTCGCCAAGTATTTTTTATACGCGGTGATTGCATATTGAAATGGATTTTCTGCTCCCGCATTTATTTTTCCATCTGTAAAGACAAACAGTTGTACTGTTTGCGTATTTACAGATCGCAGCAACTCATATACTTTTAAAAAAGCAGCTCCTAAGTTCGTTTTTCCTCCTGTTTTTAATTGGTGATTTATATTTGAAATTTCTTGGGTATTAGCCGTAAATTCCTGGATAATTTTTGCTGTAGTATCCTGTAAACCAACTATAGCATACTGGATTTTTTGCAGAGGATACGACATAATTGTTTTCTCTATGATTCCTTTTAAGTATGCCATTTGCTGATCTAGTGCCATAGACGCACTGGTATCTATCAAAAATATAATTCGTGCTGCAGCTTTCTGTGTTGCTTGTTTATATATTGCTCTAAATTTCCCCGTCTTCAGGTATTGTTGTACAGATTGAAGTACAGATATTTCTTGTTGTCGTTCTGCCGGATATGATACCGAGTATAACTTCTGTTGAGTATCTAAAAGGATTTCCTGTTTTTTGGTCGCTTTTGAAGCTGAAAATTTCAATCCTTGTTGTACAGTTTTAGGTAACTGAAATGTGTTATTATTTTGTCCGTTTTGAGGTGCACTTTCTTCCTGAGGTGTATGATTCTCTGCATCAGATGGGTTTTCTTTATTCTGATCTGTTGGAGGTGTATACTCTTTTGCACGATGTTGTAATACAAAAGGTGCTATACTATCTACCATTGCTTCAGTTACCTGTTTCTCATTATAAAATGCTGCATATGCTCTTGCCGTTTTTAAAAGTAAGATATCTGCACGCATTCCTTCTACCTGATTAGCAATAGTTAATGCTGCACATTGTTCTTGTATTGATTCTGGAATATCTATAGCATTAAGTATACGTCTGGCAGAAATAACCTGATTCTTAATTATCTGTTCTTCTTCTTGAAACCGATTATAAAATGCTATTGGATCACTATCAAAACTAAGACGTTGCATTGCAATTTTGGTACGTGTCTTCATTTCTTTAGGAGTCTGGATGGTAACACTTAATCCAAACCGATCTAATAACTGTGGGCGTAATGCTCCTTCTTCTGGGTTCATTGTACCAACAAGACAAAAACGGCTATTCATCCATTGCGAGATTCCTTCACGCTCCAGGTGATACCCTCCTGTTGCCGAAGCGTCTAATAATACATCCATTAGGTAATCATTGAGAAGGTTTACCTCATCGATATACAAAAACCCTTGATGAGCCTGCGATAATAACCCTTTATCTACAATCGTAGTTTTCTGGTTAATCAATGCCTCCAGGTTAATGCTTCCTAATACCCGATCTTCGGTAGCGCCAATAGGTAAGTTAACAAATGGGAAATCTTCTCCCATCAATTGACTCAGCCCTCTTACCATAGTAGTTTTGGCAGTACCTTTATCTCCTGTTGCCAGCACTCCTCCGATACTTGGATCTACCAGATTGAGTAACAAACATAATTTTAAATCTTCCTGATCGGGGATGGCAGTAAAAGGATAGGTATATTTTGGTTTCATCTGTATTTTTGTATGATTGGTAAAAATACGGATTTATATAAGTAGAATTGGTATGCTTTTTTATTTATATCTTCTATTTTCTATATGCACAAAACAAAGAATAATTAGAACTACTATTACCCTCATATTTTTTGGTTACTAATTTTATTTTTGGTGATATCACTTTTAATAACCTCTATTAAGTTCATAAAAAAATACAATAGAAATGAGTTTTAATCTTTACTCAATTATCCTACAAAATCTATAGTACATTATAAAACATTAACACTTTATAAGCTTAGTTTCTTAATAATTTCCTATTTTTAGAATAGTTATTGATTTTCTTTTTAATAGAAAAGTGCTCAATTTCTAGTCAAAATGCAAACGAATAAGAAACCCTATAAAAATTATATTCGTTAAAGAAGTTAGTCTTCTACTCTTACCTAATTACCCCTATTTGTATTTTTTTGAATATACATATATCGATTTTATTTACTGAATTGTTATATCGTGAAACCTACTTTAAATGAAGAAAATTTTAGCAATAGATGACCAACAACTTGTTTTATTATCCATAGAAAAACACCTCTCTGACACAGGATACATTATCAAATGTGCAGATAATGGTCAATTAGGATTAGATCTTTTTGATAGTTTTAAACCAGATATTGTTATTGTAGATATTAATATGGATGGAATGTCTGGTCTTGATGTAATTAAAAATATTCGTCAAGAAAAAAAATCAGATGTTAATATTTTGGTGATGTCAGGTAATACAAATGAAGATACTATTATAGATGGTTTTGATCTGGGGATAGATGACTATATGAAAAAACCATTATCGCTTAATGAAATTTCGGCTCGTATTGCGAGAATTCTTGGTGTAAAACCTACAAAAAAGCTAGAAAACAACTCTAAAGGTCAAATGCTACAAAGACATTGCGTTGGGGTTGTAATCCCTTGTTACAATGAAGAGGCAAGAATTTTGAGTACAGAATTTACCGATTTCGCACACAGTAACTTAGGATATCATTTATGTTTTGTTAATGATGGAAGTACAGATAATACTCTAGAAGTATTAAAAAAACTATCTGAAGGGAGAGAAGATAACATTAGTGTATATAATTGTGTTAAAAATGGAGGAAAAGGAGAAGCTGTAAGACAAGGAGTTCTTCATCTTTCCAAAGACTCACAGTTAGATTATATAGGATATCTAGATGCTGATTTATCAACAGACTTTAAAGATTTTGATGATTTGGTTAAAACTATAGAATCTTCAAAATTTAAAATCGTAAGTGGCTCAAGAATGAGTAGAATGGGAGCAAATATCACCAAAGAGTCTGCACGAAAAATAATAAGCAAAACTATTAATTTGATTATTAGAAACATCTTAGGTATGTCTTTTAACGATACACAATGTGGTGCCAAAATAATGGATAGAGAAATAGTCAATGAAATGTTTAGAGAAAAATTTATTACAAAATGGTTATTTGATGTAGAAATTTTTATGAAGATGCGTAAGTTTTATGGGAAAGAAAAAGCCATTTCTTATATATGTGAGCAACCACTTAAACGATGGGTACATGCTGATGGTTCTAAGTTATCTATGAAAGATTCTGTGAAGATTGTAGGGCAACTTGCTCAAATCGCATATTACTATAATTTTAAAGTCAAATCAAAATTTAAGTAAAATAGTAGAAGCAAAAAAACCAATTATAAAAAGAGTTATAGTGTACTTATGTATTCTGTTATCATTTGTAAAATTTTTTCAAAATCCTCCTTTAGATCATAACTTTCTTCTTTCAAATTGTTTTCATAATCTGTTGCTATTTCATAACTTTTTTCAAGTCCAAAAATACTGACCTTATGCTTTAACTTATGCACATATTCTGCAGTTTTTACAAGGTTTTTATTTTCTAAACTACTGAAATATTGTTCTTTTTCTATCGGAAATTCTTTTCTGATAACATTTAACATCTTTTCCTCAAAGGCTTTATCTCCATTAGATATCTTATTTATTTCTGATAAATTTGGTTCTTCCATTTAGTTGGTTTTTATCAATAAGAGTATTCGAAGTACTAAAAATACTCCTTATTCTATAATTGTTATCCAAATGATACCAATAATACTCTCTGAATATGTTTTTTTATTCTCTTTTTGAAAAAGTAATTACATTATATTATTGCCGCTCCCCTGTTTTCATAATCAGGTTTTAATAATGATCATCAAAATTTCAGCTTTTAAGGTTAAAATTTTAACCATATCACCTCAAAATTGAAAGCTCGTGATTAAATACTTCGTCAAAAAGACCCATCAGAAAGTCTAAGAGACCCGTTATAGAGTCGACGCAGTTAAAATTTGTATAACAAAGGTCAAAAATTTAACTCTGGAAAGTAAAATTAAGAGCTATTTAATATTTCTTATCCCTTCATAGACTACAATACTCACAGCATTGGCTAAGTTTAAACTTCTTACCTTATCACTGTAAATTGGTATTTTATAGAGTTGATCCGGATATTTTTCTGTTATAGTTTTTGGCAAACCAGTAGATTCTTTTCCAAAAACAAAAAATAGATCATCTTCATAGGGTATAGAACAGTAGTCTTTTTCTGCATGGCTCGATAGGTATACCATATTCTTATCCTTATTAACAACATAAAATTCATCTATACTATCATACATATGTACCGAAATATGTTTCCAATAATCCAACCCAGCTCTTTTTAATCTCGAATCACTTAATTCAAATCCAAATGGTTTTACCAAATGTAGATTTGATCCCGATGCTAAACTAAGTCTACCAATATTACCCGTATTCATAGGGATTTCTGGTTCTACAAGTACAATATTATATGCCATTCTTTATTATATCTACACTCTTCAATCACTTATAAGCAATATATGCCAGTAACTAATATACTTAAGGTTATTCAAAAAGTACACTTTGTAATACGATAAGCCCTACTAGTATAGAAATGATACCAATAACACCATTCATCCATTTAAATATAGACATATTACGCTCTATAAAACGGCTCATGGTAAAGATCAGTACATAACTATATATCGCCATAGAGAAGATAATCCCAATAGACTCTACTATTAATATCAGGATAGCATCAGAGATGGTATCTGCACTAATAATTAGTGCAGAGGTTAGCGCACCTCCTGTACCTGCCAATCCATGTAACATCCCTATCCAAAACGATCTGTTAATAGGGTTCATCGCAATTTCTTCGCCTCTTTTTCCATGCAGATGAATAGGATTATTAGCCGTATGCTCATGTTCTTCTATTTTTTTATGATCTGCCATCATCTCATTAATCTTATGATTTCTTTTGATGGCCGTTACGCCTAACCAAATCATAATTGGACCGACAGAAAATTCTGCCCAGAAAGAGATACTCTCTACAAAAGCATGTAAGGCTGCTCTAAATACCAAAGCAATCCCTCCAAACATCAGCAAAGTTACCGAATGTCCTAATGCCCATTGAGATGCTGTAAAGGCAGTCTTAAAAGACACTTTCTTTTTTTGAATAGCATTTTCTGCCGCAAGTACCGATACTGCAGACATATGATCCGGTTCAAAAGAATGTAAAACCCCTGCTATCAGAGGGCGGGCAAGATTCATGATGTTCATATAGTATATGATATGTGAGTTCCATCGTTATTAATCAAATACATAGCAATCGTTACATTTGGCGCTATTTTCTGACAATGATAATGGCATTCTTGTATTAGTTTTTGATAAAAATTTTCCTGGGCTGTAAAAGTAAAAATTTCCCGAAGACGTCCTGCCATATTTAATGCTAAAACTTTGTTAGCAATTTCCTCTGGGTATCCTGCAGATATAGCCAGTTGATATATAAAATCTTTATCCCATGTTGTTTTTCCACTATGTGTATTGGTTCTGCCTTGTGCTAATTTTGATGCTTTTCCTAACATAATCCCCATAGACACCTTAGTAATCTGAGGAGATTGATGAATTTTTTCGAAAGTTTCCTGTATCCAGTTTCCATAATGTATACAAGATACCTCTGAAATATCAGGGAATATAGACCTCAACATTTTCTCACTACGAGCTCCAGAGTTTATTAATAATTCTGTCATACCATTTGCAACAGCAACATCAATCCCTTGTTGAATGCTAGCAATATAAGAAGCGGCAGAAAACGGAGTGACAATACCAGTAGTTCCCAATATTGAAATTCCATGCAATATCCCTAAACGGCTATTCAATGTTCTTTTAGCAAGCTCTTCTCCATTTTTTACAGATATGGTAATGGTTACTCCACTCTTTTCAAGCTGATGGTCTGATACTATCTTTTTACAAACGATACGCATCATATCTCTGGGGACTGGATTAATGGCGGGTTCTCCAACAGGTATTTCTAATCCCGGTAAGGTAATTAGCCCCACTCCTTTTCCTCTTTTAAAAAGAATATTTCCAGTATCATTAAGAGATACAGTAGCCATGATCTCTGCGTTATGGGTTACATCAGGATCATCACCCGCATCTTTTATTGTCGAATATGTAGCTTCCTTTTGTGTTAATTTATTGGGTTGAACTCGAAATGTAGCGATTTCACCTATAGGCAATTGCACTTGGGTCTCAGTAATTTCCTGTTGGGTTACTAAACTCCATAATGCAGCTTTAACGCAAGCCGTGGCGCAGGCTCCTGTGGTATACCCTTTTCGTAATGGTTTATCTGGTATGTCTTGTAATTCGCTCAATACTTATTGATTGTTGGTTTGATCCGATTCTCTTTTCATAAACCATTGTCTTTTCTCTTGGCGTGTCCCTTTGGGTCAGGCTATTCGTTACAACTCCTCACATCGTCTATCCTTCGACAAGCTCAGCAAGACAATACTGCGGGGTTTTCACTACTATCCTTCACGCAAAATACCATCATTAAAGAAATTCTTAACTAATTATTTTAATCAACGCTGCTTTTGTATCGATACAAAGATATCGATTAGAAATTTTTGGTTTTTTGAGAATGACTATCGGGATATTTACAGCCAGAGCCGCAGCTATTTTTTCTTCCAGTTTCCCATTACTTCCACTTTCTTTAGTAAAAATTACAGTTGGAGATAGTTTGGTAAACAACTCCGTTTCGGCTGCTTTAGATTGCGGATATCCAAATAATAACTTTGTTTTTGGAAATCCCGCCTCATCGGCAATCGCCCTGGAGCTATCTCGATCTAAAATACGAAACCAGGTGAGGTGTTCTTCCCAGTAAGATCGTAATTTAGCAATAGTTTGTACTCCCGAAAGTGCCAATAATGAACTATAGTTGTTTTTATTAAAATAACGTATCGCCTCTTCAAAACTATCTACATAAGATACGTTTTGATCTCGTATTCTGGGAGAAAACTGTCTTTGAAAACGTATTAAAGGTAATGCGATCGAAATATCAGAAATCATTTGATGTAATTGTACCGCAAAAGGATGAGAAGCATTAATAATATGTGTAATCTCATGTTTCTTACAAAAAGTTTCTAATAGAGAACGTGTCATTACTCCATGTATTGGAGTTCCTTTTCCTTTATAATCCACTTTTGTTTTGGTTGAATAGTAATATGGATATTCTAGTTCATCCAATATTCTGGCAACTTGTTTCCCTTCCGTAGTACCTCCAAAAACGAGTATCATGAAGATTGAATTTCTTTTTCTTTTTTTCTAAAGATATGATGCCATTTATCATCATATAACCACGATCTGTTTTTACGAGCACCTACTGCTTCGCCAACTACAATAAGCACAGTACGAGTTAGCTTATTTTTTTTGATGATAGTAGTTAGTTCAGAAAGGGTACCAGTCCATACTTCTTCATCTTCCCAACTTACGCGATATAGTATCGCTAATGGTGTATTTTCTGGGTAATGTTCCAAAAGTTGTGCTTGTATTTTTTTAGCTATACCAACACTTAAAAAAATACACATGGTAGCTCTTAATTTTGCCATATCAGCAATTTTTTCATGCTCTGGCATTGGTGTATTTCCCTCTCCCCGGGTAAGGATAATCGTTTGTGCTACTTCGGGAATAGTAAATTCTGATTTGAGATACGCAGCTGCCGCCTGAAATGAGGAAATTCCCGGAACGATATAGTAATCGTATCCTTTTTCGTCAAAAATAGTCATCTGCTCCTGTATCGCTCCATAAATAGAAGGGTCCCCAGAATGCAAGCGCACAATAGATTTTCCTTGTTCATAATATTGATCAATGATCATTATTTGCTCTTCTAAGGTCATCGATGCAGAATTACGTACCAGTGTGCCTTCTTTTGCCATATGTGTCAAAGCTTCTGGCACCAAACTCCCAGCATATAAAATACAGTCTGCATTTTCTAGAATGTACTGCCCTTTTAGAGTCAATAATTCTGGATCTCCTGATCCTGCACCCACAATTGCAATACTTGCTTTACGCTCATATCTGGCCGACAAGCTTAATGCGTAAGTAAATTTCTTACCAGACGGTGTGAGCGCTTTTGTTTTTTCGACCAGCCATTTTGACTGACTTGCTATTAATGCTGCAGCAGCTTCAGAAACACCATAAACACCTACTTTTTCCTTTACAACCTCTGAAGGGTTGGCAACTGTAATAGTATTGAGTTCTTCGCCTGTATAGGTAATAAAAGGAATATTATAATACGCTGCAAAATCAAGATATGCTTGTTCCTCATTCTTAATAGTTGCAGATCCAATAGCGTAGATACTTTCTATCGCGATATGCTGTTCTTCTAATGCAGACTCTAATCCTTTCATTAGTAGTTGAGGCTCTATACCTTTTGCGCACCCACTACCTAATGCCACACAAGGAGGGTAGAAAGAAAGAAGAGGAATCTCTGTAGTAACAAGTTCATAACCCACATATAGTATTAATTCATAGTCGCTATGTTCAAAATCTTTCTGATCATAATAAATGTCTACAAAATCCGGACAGGTTTTCTCCAGGTGTTGAACTCCTTTATTCTTAACTTTTAGCACTAATGCTGTAGATTTCCTATTCACAAACAAAGATATGATCTTATTTGTAGAAATAGAACTCATCATTTTCCATCCATAGGTTTCCGCTAGCGTATCCAGTGCCCATAGGTTTTGCAAATCACTAGATGTAGATAACACAGCTTGTGCATTAAGAATTCTACTGATTTGAGTTGTGAGTGTATTGGCTTTACCAATATGACCGCTAAGTACAGCTTGTACAAATTTTCCCTGATCGTCAACATTGATCACAGCAGGATCACTTGTTTTGTCTTTGATATGTGCGGCGATACTACGCACACAAATCCCTAAAGCCCCTACAAAAATCCATGCATCATAGTTATGAAATGAGTCTTCTATCAACTCTGATACCGAATTGATTTGCTTTATATCTTTACTCGCTTCTACTGTTCTTGTTGTAAACAGCTTAGAGCGATAAAATTCTTTTTGCAAGGTTTTAGCAATAGACAATCCCTGATCTGTAAAACAGAGTATTGCAACTTTTATAGTGTGTTCTGACATGTGTTTTTGAAAAAGCTATTAAATTTTACCTACGATACAAAGATATTAGGTTATTAACGTCTTAAAAAATGTTTATTAAGATTATGCATACTTGTCATGCAAAAAACCAAAAATCAACAACAGGTTTTTTATTCCATAAGAAGAGTAATTCTTCTATTTCTTTTTTCCCTGTTGGTGATGCTACCACAATAATTATCTGAGCATTCTCGAGCGTTTTAACATCGTTATAATGCTCTAGTCGTACTCCATAGATGTCCTTTCCTATTTTTCTCTCATTATCACATACCCAATGAAATTCATCAGAATAAGATTGTAAGAGTTTGGCCATATCTTTTCCATTTTTCCCTGCGCCCCATAGTACTAAAGGTCGTGTTTTATCTCTATCCAATTCATAGAAAAAGCGTAGCTTAAGGTCAAAATATCGATTGTCTTTGTATTCTTCCCAGGTACGTGAGATTCTATCAGACCGGTCTCTCCAGTGATGCAGAATTTTATCAATCCCTACGACAGTTAAACCTAATCTGTAAAATCGAAAACAGAGGTCATAATCTTCTGGGTATATAATCGGATCAAAAGCACCTGCAGCATCAAAATCTTCTTTGTGTAGTAACCAACAATGAGACGGGATAACACATTCTCTATAAATCTCTTGATAGTGAGTACTTGTTCTGGCAACTTCATTAAGCCATTTTTCGTATTTAAGAAACCCATCACCTACAACTCCCTCGTCAACAAAATGCTCAGTTCCTCCTGCAATCACAGTTCCTTTTCCGTGTTTACTCCATTCTTCTACAAGTACTTCTATTTTATACGCTGGCATTTTATCATCAGAATCCATTCTGTTGATCAATGTTCCTTTGGTCTCGGCATATCCCACTTGTAGTGTTGGGATTAATTTAGGTCTATCACTATTAAAAAATCGAATTCTGGTGTCTTTTGCAGCATACTCCTGTAAAATTTTTGGACTAGCATCTGATGAGTGATCATTTACAGCAATAAGTTCCCAGTTTTGATACGTTTGTGCCAGAATAGAATCTAAGCAATCCCGCAAATAAGGAGCCGTATCTTTAACAGCCATTATAATAGTAACTAGTGGTTGATTTGTCATTGCTTTAAAGGTTTTTTCCAGGAATTCGGCAGCTTTTTTGTTATTTCAATGTTTTGGAATTCTTTACTAGAACGCGCCCCATGAGTTTTTACCCATTTGGCCATTTCTAAAAGCCCAGTTTCTAAATCTATATGTTTTTTGGGGTTAAAAACAGTATCAAATTTTGAATGATTAGCATAAGCATGAATCACTTCTTCCCGTTTTTCTAGTTGTTCTATAGCTAGTTCTGATTGCATTGCATTACTAACTGCTATTGCCAGCTCTTTTACAGAGTATACTGTATCATTTCCTATATTAAAAACTGTATTATATGCTTCAGGTATCGTTACCGAACTAGCAATATAAGGTGCGATATCATCAATATGTGTAAAAGCTCTGGTTTGCTTACCATCTCCAAAAATGGTTAACGGTTTATTTTCAAGAATTTGATTCATAAATATCCCAACGACATTACGATATTTATCTCCTATATTTTGGTGTCTTCCGTATACATTATGAGGTCTGAAAATAATATAGTCCATACCAAACATCTTCTGTGCATTTATCAGATCTAATTCTACTGCGTACTTTGCTATTCCATAAGGATCTTCTGGTTGCGGAAATTGTGTTTCTACCAATGGCAATGTATTTGTCCCATAGACTGCAATAGAAGAGGTAAAAACAAAACATTTCACTTCATGGGTTACCGATGCGTTAATCAAATTAACACTACCGATCAGGTTATTCTGGTAGTTGAAATTTCTAATAAAATGACTTAGTCCTTCAGCCGCATAGGCTGCCAAATGATAAACATAGGTGAACTTATACTTATCAAAAAGAGTATGTATTAAGGTAACGTCTAGTATCGAACCTTCATAGAATAGTGCTGCTGAGTTTATATTTTCCTTATCTCCTCCGGAAAGATCATCTAAAACTATAACCTGGTGATTTTGTTTTAGTAAATGATTGACCACATGCGAACCTATAAATCCCGCTCCGCCAGTTACAAGTGAAGTTATTTTCACACGTTGAAATTTTTTAATGCTCGTTTCATTTGGCAAACCTACATAAATTGATCATATATGGGATAGGTTTTGTTTAAAATGAATTATTTTCAAGATCCATAATAGGGCTTGATACAAACTTCTTGTTGTTTACACTCTCTATATAACAGGCTTTACAAACAGACGCTAATGATTCTAAAGCCTATAACGATAATCCAATATCAGAAATGGTGTTATGCGGGTATTTGGGAGTGATTCGATCAAATCTTCTGTGCATGACTCTAGGCAATAACCTTCATTCAATAAAATGTTTTCGTAAGTGACACACTTATTATCATCGTTAGTTTTTGTGGTTTTATCAATAATAATTTCAACATTCGGTAATGGAATGTTTTTAGTATCTATAACTTCTACAATAAGATTATTTGTAAGGAATTTTTCAGAAGAAATAGTACTTATAACACTGTTGGTTTCTTCTACTTCTGTTTCTATTTCTATCTTTTTCATGTCAAGTTTAGACATATCACCATTCTTTCTAAAAGAATATAGAACAGCAGCACCAATCATCAGTAAACTAAGTAGTTTATTTTTTTTCATAATCATATTCTTTTCCTAATACTTAGATACAAAAGTATACACTATGTGAAGTGAATAACACACTGGAAACCGTGAATTTTATTAAAAAAAGCAAACCAGATACTGAATAAAAAATTAGATTTCTATTTGGTTTTAGATCTTAATTTTATTGCTTTAAGCAACGTAATTGGATTGTATTTATCAAATGACAGTATGGATTCTTCTACAACGGTATATCCTATTTTGTTACAACCTGCTTTAAAAGCTTGTACCGAACTTTCTTTTACAGCATTAATTACTATACAGGTTTCAAGTTGTAAAACCGGAGTGATTTTTAGAAAAAGTTCTTCTAATCTGCCGCCGTGACCTCCTATAAAAATTGCTTCAGGCTTTGCAAACTGAGTAAGATCGTGTTCAAAAAAATCTCCCATTACTACCTGAATACCAGGAACGCCAAAACATTTCTGATTTTCTATCATAATTGCTTCACATTCTGGCCTTTTTTCGAAAGCAACTACCGCTATATCTGGGTTTTTTAATTTGGCTTCTATACTAACAGATCCAGTGCAAAAACCGATATCCCATACTATATCAACAGTAAGAATATCTAAATAATGTAAGGTAGTTAATCGAATAGGCATTTTGGTAATCATCTTAGGCCTGCCAGGTAAGCCTTTAAAATCAGCATCCTTTATCCCAAAATCAATTTGACGATGCGCTGTTTTTTTTAGTATCACACAATTCAGTGAGTGAAACTTCATTGTTGAAGCTTCCAATAAAGATAATTTCTGAAATTTTTCCTGTTCTCCTTCTATGTCTTCCCCTACGATAATTTTATAATTATCATATCCATACTCCAAAAGTCTTTTTGCAATGGTGGCTGGAGTTTTTTCTGCATCTGTAAGCACTCCTATACTTTCTTTTTGTTGGATTAAGATAGTATCTAATGCTTTCCAGCTTCTTCCATGCACACTTACGGTTTCTAACTGGTTACTATTCAAATGCATTGCATTAGCCAATAATTGAATCGAACTAAAATAGGGAGTTGTTATGATTTTTGCATCTGGATATTTATTTTTTAATGTATTCGAAAATCCATAAAACAGTGGATTTCCGGAAGCAAAAACAATAATCGGTACTGCTGCTTTTTCATATACCTCGAATACCTGAGACATCGGAGATTGAATAGCTATCCATTGATGATTTTTGGGAAGATAGTCTTTCACCAATTCGTAATGACGTCTTCCTCCACTAAAAACACAGGTGTCCAGAATACTTTGTTGTTGTTCTGTTGTAAAATCCGGGGTCTTATTTCCGATACCTATAATATGGAAGATCATAGTGCTATTGATGTTGTATATATTCTTATTGAATCAACAAAGCTACGAAGTTAAAGTTTATAGAAATCAAAATATTTATCACTCCTCTCTAAAACCATATCCTTTCTCTCATTTACAATTGTTTAGTGTTAGAGCAAAAAATATTCAGTTATTATAAATGAAAACACATCACTTTCAATTTGATCCAACAGCAAAAAAACTATATTTGCGCCCGATAAATGGTTTTTCACCTATGGTGAAAATTAAAAGGGAATTTGGTGAGAGTCCAAAACTGTTCCCGCAACTGTAAGATTCACAAAAAAGTAGTACCATAAAACCACTGTAGCAAAGGCTATGGGAAGGAGGTAATTACCGAATTAAGTCAGGAGACCTGCCATAAAATCTAAATAATTATTAACTCTCGGGTAAAGAGTGAAAATAATAATAACTGCCTTTAACCTAAAAGGTAGTCTTTATTTATTTCTGCATTTTTCCCTGCTTAATCTCAATTTAAAAAATGAAAAAATTAGTATTATGCAGTGTCTTATTGTTATGGGGGTTCATGACCTACGCACAATCAAACATTACAATTACTGGAACTGTAAAAAGTCAAATTTCTGGAAAAGGAATTTCTAATGTATCTGTTTATATACAACAGACAAATCACGAAACAATTACAGATGAAGAAGGAAAGTATTCGATCTCATTAGAAAAAGGGAATTACAACATTTCGTTCTCTGCCATTAGCTATCAACAAATTACTAAAAATATTATTGTGGATAGAGAATCTCTCATTTTGAATGTAACCCTTAAAAAAAACATTACTGGATTAGAAGAAGTATTTATTAATGGGGGAAGTAATAAAACCAATAAAGAAATACTAAATGTAAACAAATTAGGGATCAAAAACATAGACATCCCAGTAACTACCAACAGTATTAATGGAGAAATTATGCAACAACGTAATGTTTTTGATATAGGAGATGCGGTTAAAAGTGTTACAGGCGTAAGGCCTATAAATAGATATGGAGGTTTCCAAACTTTTAGAATTAGAGGATTTAATAATTTTGTTATGCTAGTTGATGGTGTTAGAGATGAACGGCATAACATATCTACCAGTGCACCTTCAACAAACCTGGCAAATGTAGAAAGAATAGAAGTACTCAAAGGCCCTGCAGGGGTTCTATATGGTCATTCGGCATTAGGAGGAATTATAAATATAGTCCGCAAAAAACCTACACATAAACAAAAAGCTAATTTTAAAGCCACTTATGGTAGTTATGACACTTATAATCTTGAAGGTGGTATTGGTGGTCCAGTTTCAGATAAATTACGCTATAGAGTAGATATAGGAACGACACGTACTCAAGGGTGGAGAGATTATGGTATAGCGACTAATAATGGATCCTTAATGTTAGATTATACACCTTCAGCAAATAACAAGTTAGCTTTCTACTTTCAGACTAATAAAGATGTATATGATACAGATACTGGTATTCCTGTAGATGAAGACAGTTCTGTTATCCCAGGAATGGATCCAGAGACCAGATACAACGATCCGCAAGATTATTTAAAACACAAACGTCTTGATTATCAAATAAAATACTCGCATGATTTTAATTCTAATTTAAAGTTATCCAATCTCTTATCATATTCAAATGATGATATAGATTATCTTTCTACAGAGTTTTTAGAGTTAAATCCAACTAAAGATTCTATCACCAGAGCTTTCCCGTTTTATTTTAATCATAAAACCAAAACTTTGCAAAATCAATTAGATTTAAGCTATACATTCAAAACAGGTACTATAAAACATAAGACATTACTAGGGAATTCTATCAGTATTTTAGATCGTAAGACTTTTAGAGGAGAAGTAATTGGCCCTGGAACTTTTACAACTATTTCTGTTCAAAACCCTACTTTAAACCAAGGGCACATTGAGACAATAGATAATAAAGTTGATATAAAAAAAGAGGTAGTATACGCTTTTTACTTGCAAGATTGGATTAAATTTTCTGATAAATTTAAAGCATTAATAGGACTGCGTTATGATACATTTATCGGAACTTATTATAGAGATATTATTGACAATAACAGGAACTTAATTACTTCTGGAGTTCGTACAGAAATCCCTTCATCTTCTTTCACATATCGGGCAGGTATTGTTTACCAACCAATAAAAGATATGATTAGCATTTTTGCTTCATATTCAAACTATTTTAAACCATCAAGAAGAGTAACTCCGGATGGAAAAGTATTTGACCCTGAAACAGGTTTTCAAAATGAATTAGGAATCAAGTTTCAAAAAAACGATTTGTTTACTGCTACACTTTCAGCTTATTTTATGTTAAAAAATAATATCGTAGAAAAAACAAGTGTCGATGATTACCAGCAAATAGGTTCTGCAGATTCTAAAGGGATAGAATTCGATATTGAATCAAAACCTTTTGAAGGATTTTATATTAAAGCAGGATATGCTTTCGTAGATGCCAAAATTAGAGATTATAATAAAACGTTACAGACTATACCAGCAGGAAACAGGTTACCATATGCTCCTAAAAATTCTATTAATTTTTGGGGAAATTATGAATTTCAAAAAGGGTATTTGCAAGGTTTGGGAGCTGGATTAGGGCTAAATTACGTAGATAAAAACTATACCAATTCAAGCAATACATATACATTACCATCGTATACGACCATAGATGGAACTCTTTATTATCAAGCAAAAAAAGTTAGAATAGGATTAAACATAAATAATATTGGCGATACACTTTATTTTACCGATGCGATCTATTCAAATCAGTTTTTCCCTGGCCAGGGAAGAAATTATAAATTAAGTTTGGCATATAAATTTTAAACAAACTTAAAAGGAGAATGTATCGATGTAATCTAACTATCGGTACATTTTCCATTACTTTAATAAAATCTACAATTTATCCACTGAAATATTGTAAAAACAGATGAAACAGATTATTTCTTTACATCATTGGCTTGGCACTTTTTTTTGTGCTTTATTTTTAATTTGGTTTTTATCGGGCTTTGTTATGATGTATCAAAGTTTTCCAAATCTAAGTGAAACTGAAAGAATAGAAATGCTTTCTAGTTCTGTAAATACTGAGGTATTATCCCCTAAAACTGTTTTTAAAAATGATACTATTGACGAGATATCCCAACTTAGACTGAATTATGTTCTCAATAGACCTGTTTTTCATTTGATTACAGATCAGGGGGGAATTTTTTCCAAATATGCAGATAATGGACAAAAAGTAATCCTAACAAAAGAGATAGCGCTAAAAATCGCAGCAAAAAACACAGGAATAACGGCTAATTCTACTATCCAAATATTAGCAGAGCTAGACCAATGGATTCCAAGAACAAAGTATTTACCACATATGCCTATTTTCAAAATTGAATTTGAGGACGAAAACAATACGTTGGTTTATATCTCATCGGTAACGGGAGAGTTACTTGCTATAAATACCAGTTCTGAAAGATTTTGGTCGTGGTTGGGTGCTATTCCTCATTGGATTTACTTTAAGGATATTAGAATTCATAATACATTATGGGCACAACTGGTAACATGGTTAGCCGCATTAGGATTCATCATGGTAATTACAGGTATAATAACTGGATTGGTGAGATACAAAAAGAAACCAAAGGCCAAGTTTAAAAGATTCAAAAACAAATGGTACAATTATCATTATTATTTTGGATTGGTTTTTGGGGTATTTGTATGTACCTGGATTTTTAGTGGGTGGATGAGTATGACCCCTTTTGGATGGACTCCTAGTACACAATTACAAAAAGAAGAAGTTCTAAAATGGCAAATGCAAAAACATACTATAAATTACTATAATGAGGATAGTTGGAGTAGTTTTCTAAATCAGTTAGAACAAAAGAAATTTAAAGAAGTAAGTTTTAATTTTTTTCAAAATAATGTTTATGCCCAAGTTTTTTTTCAAAATACAAGTTCTTTATATAGTTTATATAACGCTAACCCTTCTTTAAGCATAGATAGCTATCAAAAAATTGTAAATTCTTTTTCTCCAGAAAATGAAGTGAAAGAAAGTATTCTCTTAAAAGAATATGACAATTATTATTATAGTCGACATAATGATAAAGATTTACCGATAATTAGAATTAAAACCACTAAAAATATAACCTATTATATCAATCCAAAAACAACCAGGGTAGTATACAAATGTGCTACAAAAAACAAAATTCAACGCTGGATTTATCACGGTTTACATAGTTTAGATTTCTCATTTCTGGCATGGAACAGGCCTTTATGGGATATTGTTCTTTTTATTTTATTAACAGGAGGTACAGTACTTAGTTTTTCGGCAACTGGATTAGGAGTTAAATTCATTAAAAGAAAAAATAGAAAAAGGGTAAAAAGGAAGGAGAAGAAATCTAAAAAATAAAGTTTTACGGTAGAATATCATTAATATATCTATTACTTTTCAATTTGATTGTAGTAATTTCTGTGTAATAAAAATGACAAAATTCACAAACCTCAACCAGAGCAATTCATTTTGCTAAAAACGAAGCGTAGTAACATTCTCAATTATTTATATTTTTCCTGAATAACAACTTCTTTTTGAAGTTTTTTACGATCCCATTTTTTTAATTCTAACTCGGGTTGGTTATAAAACATGTCGGTATACCCAAAACATAAATATCCTATTAATTGGTTTTGTTCTGGAGCATCAAGTACCTGTTTTACTTTTTCAGGATCTAAAATACTTACCCATCCCATACCTATATTTAAGGATCGTGCCATAAGCCACATATTTTGTATCGCACAAACCACACTGTATTTACCCATATTAGGCATACTTGTTTGTCCCAAAACAGGGCCTTCTGCAGGTTTATAAAACACTGCCATATTTAAAGGAGATTCTAAAATCCCTTCTAGTTTAAGCTTGATGTATTCTTTTTGCTTTTCGTCTGTAAATTGAATTGCGGCACGTGCCGTTTCTTCAGAAAAAGTTTCTTTTACAGCTTGCTTCGTTTTTTGATCTCTGATCAATACAAATTCCCAGGGTTGCGAAAACCCTACCGAAGGAGCTGCCAATGCAGCTTCTATGATCCTATCAATTGACTCCTGAGATATGGGAGTATTTAAAAATCGATTCCCTCGGACATCCCTGCGATGCGCCATTACCTCTTCGAGCAATGCTTGTTCTTTATCGTTAAATACACGTTGTGGATGCTCTTTCATATATTCTATAATTTAGCTTCTTCTAGCGTAAATGCTGCATTAACAATAGCCGCTGCAAAATTACTACCTCCTCGCTTTTCGGTAATTAATGCATACGGAATATGAGATATTGCTTTTAGTCGTTCTTTAGATTCAATTACATTGATAAATCCTACTGGCGCTCCAATAACTCCTGTCGGAGATAATATTCCTTCTTGAATCTGATCTGCAATCTCAATTAATGCGGTAGGTGCATTTCCGATAACAAATAGTGCTTTGGGGTATTTTTTTGCAGCTAGTTTTATTCCCGCCTGTGTTCGTGTTAATCCTTCTTTTTCTGCAAGCTGAAGAGATTCCTTATCATTTAATAAACAAATCACCTGGTTACCATATTTGGCGGTATACGCTTTTGTAATTCCTGCAGCCACCATAGTTACATCGGTAACGATTGTTCCTCCATTTTTAAGATAATCATGCCAGGTAGTAATTGCCTGCTTAGAAGTTTCCAGGTAGTTTATATATTCAAAATCACCAGAGGTATGAATACATCGTATTGCTGCCCATAAAGCATCGTTTGCTAATGTATTTGATGGGATATTATTTAATATCTCATTAAAACTAGCTTGCTGTATTTCTACACCAGTCTCTGGTTTTCTGTTTAAATATCCTCTTGGTGTGATTAGATGATCTTTATATCTAAAAGTTTGACTATTCCCTATCAACACCACACAAAACATATCTACCTCATCGACATCTAACTCTGCCAAAGTGGTGATTTTAATCTCTTCTTCTGTTCTTCCTAATTGTTTGCATATCGCTACAGGAGTAGTTTTGGGTCTATATTTAAGGTAAATGGTTTTTAACGCTCCCAATTGCCAATACCGTTTTTTACTTTTAGGATTATACAACCCTGTTACAAAATCTCCCATTGCCGCAGCATGAATACGCTTCTCTATTGTGGTCCAGGGAGTCATTAAATCTGATAAGGAAATACAACAAAAATCATGACCTAAGATAGCTCCTAATTTACTTCCTGCTGTGATAAAGGCAGAAATGCCCGGTATTGTCTCTACAGGAATATCTAATTTTTGCTCTGCAACCTTTTGATATACTATAGATGCCATTGCATATATACTGGCATCACCAGAACCAATTACAACAACATGTTCTCCTTCTAGAGCGTGTTGTATTGCAATTTCTGCTCTTTTTTCTTCTTCACTTAATTCTTTACCGATACATAAAGCATCAGGACGTACTATATGTTGAATAAATTGAAAATAATAGTGATATCCTATGATTACAGAGGCTTCTGAAATTGCCTGTGTAGCCAATGGAATGATATAATCTGAATGCCCGGGACCTAGTCCTACAACTTTGATCATTGTTTGATAATTAATAAAGAGAAATATGGGATTTCTCTATTGGTCAGAGTGGTTAAATCTGTTGTTATATATTCTTGATTGGTTCCTAAACGTTCACAATAATAACATTTCCAATCTTTCTGTACTAATTCTGAGTGAAAATCATTCCAACCAGAGCGTATTTTCATTAATATCACGGTATCAAATTCTAAAAAATATTTAGAGATTTCTGCAATATTTTTTACTCTTGGAACGATTGCAATTTTATCATTAAGTAAACTTAATGGTATTTGGTGTTGCGATGCTCCCAGCGAAAAAGAATTGATTCCCGGCACCAAAGATACTGGTAATTGCAATTCTTGAAGCGCTGTTAATATATACGAAAAAGAAGCATATAAGCTAATATCTCCTTCGCATACAATCGCTATTTTTTTTCCTGCCTTATAAGCTTTTTCTATGTCTTTTACCGTTGTTGCATACGTTTTTGAAGCTTCTTGGCGATCGTATGACATGTTTAGGAAAAATCCTTTTAGTTCTTTATACTCTAATCCATGATATTGTAATATAGGATATACAAAGCTCTTTTTTTGATCTTTGGTAATAGATCCCGGATAAAAGATAAGATCAACTTCTTTTAGTATTCGTAACGCTTTAAGTGTAAGAAGTTCTGGGTCTCCGGGTCCTAAAGCTATTCCATAAATTGTATGCAAATCGTTATGTTCTTTTCTTTTTTCTTTTATACAAAAACAATTGCCATTTTTCTTCTGCTACTCCGGCTTTATCCATTTCTGCTCTGGCCATAGTGAAAAATAAATCTGATAATCTATTAATATAGGCTACCACATATTCTTCTACAGATTCGGGATCTTCATGCATTAAGGTAACTAATCTACGTTCACCTCTTCTGATTTGTGTTCTACACACATGACATAGTGCTGAAATTTCATTTCCACCTGGTAATAAAAAATAGTCAGACGGAGAGCTAATATTGGCTTCCATTTCGTCCATCCATTGTTCACAAAAATCTGCCCCGTCTTTAGGTTTGGGATTAGGGTTTTCTTTTTTAGAATCTGATGGTCTTGCAAGGTGTGACATCATATCCATAAGATCTTTTTGAATTTTATGAAGATTTGGCTGCCACTCGTGGTCATTACCTAATTTTGCACGTAGTAATCCAATAGTAGAATTCGCCTCGTCCAAAGCTCCGTTACATTCTATACGTGCAGAATCTTTAAATTCTCTTTTTCCTCCAAAGACTCCAGTCTTACCTGTATCTCCTTTACGTGTGTATATTTTCAAGGGATTAAAAATTTTAAATTAATACTGAAACTATGTCAATGAATGGTTATACTCCTTCTCCTACCAGCAATTTTTCTTCTAATATTTCCTGAATCTTTTGCTCTTCGAGTTCTTCTCCGATAATTACTAATCGAGTAGCCTTGATTTCTCCATCGATCCACTTTCTATCAAAATAGTTTTCAAACCGATCTGCAACTCCCTGAACAATCATACGCATTGGTTTACCTGGCACATAGATAATTCCTTTAATCCTGTAGATATGATGTTCTGCTACTAATGTTTTTAAATTTTTGATTAGCGTTTCTGGAGTATGAGGTGCTTTAATTTCTATTACAATAGAATTGATCGAATCATCATGATCGTGGTCGTGATGGTGATGACCATGTTCATCATGATCATGGTGGTGGTGATGTTCTTCATGATGAGAATGTTTGTCATCTACATGATCTTCGGCTTTAGCATCAATTCCTAATAATACATCTGCAGGAATATTACCTTTTACTGCAGAAATCAATTTAATGTTGTCACCAACACGATTCTGGATAATATCCCTCACTTGATTATATTCTTCTGTATTGATTAAATCTGATTTGGTCATTATAATCAAATCTGCACAAGAAAGCTGATCTTCGAATAATTCTTCAATAGAAGATTCGTGATCCAGGTTTTCATCGTCTAATCGCTGAGATTGTACTTTATCACGGTCACATATTTCACCTGTGGCCTGTCCTACACAATCGACAACAGTAATTACAGCATCTACAGTGATTTGTGGTTTCAAATCAGGCCAATTAAAAGCTTTTAATAATGGTTTAGGCAATGCTAATCCCGAAGTTTCGATAATAATATGATCAATATCCTGTTTACGCTCCATCAATTGAAGCATAGTGGGCAAAAACTCTTCCTGTACTGTACAACAAAGACATCCATTACTCAACTCTAATATATTTTCTTCTTCACATCCACAATCATTACCCTTTAGAATTTCTCCATCCATTCCTAATTCTCCAAATTCATTAACAATTATTGCTAATCGTCTACCATTTGCATTTTTAGCAATTTGATGTATCAAAGTCGTTTTTCCAGATCCCAGAAACCCTGTAATAATCGTTACAGGTATTTTTTGTGTGTTTAAAGCCATATGTTCTTATCAAAAATGATTCTAAGCAAAACTATCTATTATTGCTTAAAGGAAAAAACAAATTATGATATGTTTATCTTAGATTGCACTCATGTTTCTATAATGATCTACTAATAGAAATATATTAGATCGTTTTATTACGATTTCGCCTCATCATTAGTCTGTAAACATGTATTCATTTCTATTGACAATCTATAAATAAAAAAGCTGTCTAAAAATCACTTTTCAGACAGCTTTTTTATATTTTGATGATCGGTTATTCTTATTCCGGCAATATCCGGATCCAAATCTGGCATAGAGGTGTTATTGCATTTTACCTCTATTTAGTATTTACTCTCATCATCAGCATTTTTAGTTATCCAGTATAAGAACTGGCACATTTGTTTTATTTATGGTTTGTTGAATTTTAGTATCAAAACCAATTGATTTACTTAGTTTTTGTTTGGTTTCTCTTTTTACACAAAGCAATCCCAATTTATTTTTTTCAATATATTTTGAGAGACCACTACTGGTATCCATTCCTTCTTCAAACTCAAAGATTACTGTATTTTCTACAATAGATTGCTCTTCAGGTTGTGAAAATGCCGTTGGTGTTTTAATTTGAGATCCTGTTTTTTTAATTTTAAACAATTTAAAAGGTATATCAGTACACTTTTTTAAATCCTGCACAATCCCAATTTCATTATGGATAGAGGTATCATCAAGAAAACCAAGAGATACATTATGGCCAGAAATAAGATGCTTATCATTTCCAGAAATAAGAATCCCTCCTTTATAATTCTTCAATAAATAAGAAGTTAATCCACCTCTCAAAAAATTCACTCGTTTAGGTTTTCGCTTACCAATAACAACGATATCCGGATTTGTTTTAGCAATATGGCTTTGTACTTCGGTAATAACATTCCCGAAAGCAAAACTGTAAATAATAGGAATATTTTCGTTGTCTGATACAGTGTCGACCAATTTTTGCATTGCCTTTTTTGATGCAATTCTTTCTTCGTCTAATGTTCGTAATGCGGCTATTTGGTTATCATACTGAACAACCTGCATAGGTGATTTTACATAAAAAACCTCTATTCCTGCATCTATAACCTTTGCCAAATTCACAGCATTGCGTAAAGCTGTGTATGAGGATTTGGTTTGATCAATTAATACTAATAGTCTGTATTTTGTTTTTAACATACGTTTTTTCATAAGTTTTTATTTTAAGCGCTTTTAGGGCGTAATCTGAAAAATTTAATAAAACTGTCTGGGTTTTCTATAGTACCTCTTTCTGAAATAAGCTGAATGTCGATATTCCTATTTCTTGCTTTTTCGGAAAAGTCTTCTAGAATTTCGACAATATCATTGTCTAAATATCTTGTTTTTCGAACATCAAGTTCTAAAAAAGTATCTCTGGGAAGGCTGTCCAATTCTTTAAGAATAGCACCTTTATTAAAAAATGTTACTTCTTCTGCCAATGTCATCTTTATTTTATGTTTGCCATTACTCTTATCTTCGATATGTAAGAAGTGTGAATTTTGAAAACTTTTAATCAAAATAACTACAACACCTACTAATAAGCCTAACCCTATCCCTATCAAAAGATCTGTAAATACAATACCTGTAACCGTAACTATAAACGGAACAAATTGTTTCCAACCTAATTGATACATAGTTTTAAACAATCCTGGCTTTGCAAGCTTATATCCAACGATAAAAAGAATTGCAGCTAATACAGATAGCGGAATCTTATTTAGAAGTTTTGGTATTAAAATTATAGAAATTAACAACAAAAATCCATGTAAGATTGCTGCCATTTTGGACTTTCCTCCTGATTGGATATTTGCAGAACTACGCACAATTACCTGGGTAACAGGCAATCCTCCGATAAGTCCAGAAATAATATTTCCTGTTCCCTGAGCCAATAGTTCTCGATTGGTTGGTGTTACACGCTTACGAGGATCTAGCTTATCGGTAGCCTCTACACATAATAAAGTTTCTAGACTAGCTACCAAAGCAATAGTAAATGCAGTTACCCATATTTGAGGGTTGGTAATCGCTCCAAAATTTGGAAAACTGAATTGCGCTAAGAACGAAGATGCATCCTCTGGTACAGGTACACTTACCATATGTTCTGAAGAGATTCCCCAGGTACTATTTCCTGCCATAACTACAAAGTATATAATCCCGGCAGCAACTGCCACCAAAGGCCCTTGAATAAGTTGAAATATTTTCCCTTTTTTAGAGAGTACTTTACTCCATAAAACAAGAATTCCAAGGCCTATAACGGCTATTAAGGTAGCTCCAGGACTAATAGAATTAATTGCATTTAAAATTTCTGAAAACGTATTTTCTCCATCTACCTGAAAGAATGCAAAATCACCTTCTGGATCTGCATCATATCCAAAAAAATGTGGTATTTGTTTAAGTATAATAATAATACCTATTCCTGTAAGCATTCCTTTAATTACCGATGATGGGAAGTAATACCCGATAATTCCTGCTTTCAAAAAACCAAATGCTAATTGTATCACACCACCCAAAACGACTGCCAAAAGGAAGTTTTGATACCCTCCTAATGCACCAATAGCAGTTAGTACAATTGCTGCAAGCCCAGCTGCTGGGCCACTAACACCAATTTCAGATCCACTCATGGCTCCTACTACGATACCTCCTACAATACCTGCTATCAGGCCAGAAAACAGAGGAGCTCCACTGGCTAAAGCGATACCTAAACATAAAGGTAGCGCCACAAAAAAGACGACAATACTGGCCGGAATATCGGCCTTTAAATTTTTAAATAAATTTGAATTATTCATAGCTATTTAGATTTGAAAATGCATACCCATTTAGGTACAAAAACATTGAGCAATTAATAAGTTATTATGTAAATGATGAGTTCCATAGTAATGGAACCAAATTGAAATATGATAAGGATCCGGATTAAAAAGTAGAATCCTAATTTAATAATTACACCTGTTCGGGAGGTGGGATGGGAATTTCGAGATCAAAATCATAATGAGGTTGTAGTACCTGATAACAAGAATGTTCTGAAGCATAGATAAAATGACGATCGTAAGAATTTAAAATTTTAAATTCATTTTTTTTATACTTACAATCATCTTCCTGTTTTTCTTCTTCATCAGAATCTTCTTCCCAATCTACTTCAACTAATTCGATATCATCGTTAGCGAAAAGTGCAATAGTCTGAACTATTGGCTGTAACAACATGCTTACAAACACAACGATAAACGAACTATACTTTATAAAGCTAAATATGTTATGACAAAATAACTTCATGACGCAATAGTTTTTTGTACTAAATCAGTGTAAAATCTCACTACATTGTTTTTTCCTTCTTCGACATCGGTTAACGAAGGAAGATGTTGAGAAAAATAACGTTGATGGTGTGCTCCCTCAATTACTGTTGAGATAAGCATATGCGGGAACTCAAATTTTGGATTTATCTCCAAAACCATATCGCTCACTCTTTGTACAACTCTTTTATACGTTTTATAGAATCCTTTTTTATTTTCTTCATCAACATCCTTTGTATGATAGGCTTTAGCAGATTCTGAAATGATAATTTTATTAAGTAATACTTTATTAATAAAAGTAAAAGAGTTGTCTTCTTTTACTTCTTGAGTAAATAGTGTGATCGCGATGTTCAATTTATCTTTTGCAGAGGTAATATTTGTCGTTGCAAAAACCAATTTATACTCAATCCAACTCCAATACCAATTGATCAAGTATACCAATAACGAATGCTTACTTTCAAAATAACGATAAATCGAACTTTCATTAGATCCTATAGCAACTCCCAACTTTCTAAATGTGAAAGACTCAAAACCTAAATCATTTATCATCTCGATACTAGTTTGCACTATTTTCTTCCCTAAATCAGAGGATTCAGGGTTTTTGGTGTATAACTCTGGATTAATTGTTATATGTATTGGTAAACTTTCCATCTAGAAAAGCAAAGATATGAAAGTATTACTATTAAATCGAGGTCGTTTAACTATTTTTTATGAAAGTATTATACTTATAACTCTCTGATCTATGCTAACATACCGCCTTTAACTCATTATACATTGGATCTTTTTCGATCATATTTAACAGTTTCTTTTTGGCTTCAAATTTCTTTTTTCTGGTATATCCTTCAGAATGTCCTATGATTTTCGAAATTTCTTTCATTGATTTTCCTTCAAAAAAAAGAGATAATAGCTTCTTATTCTCTGTACTTAGTTTTTGAAAGTATTTTCTATAAAGGTGCTCGCGTTCTTGATTTTCAATATCTGCTATTAAGGGTTCACTAGCTCCTTCTTCAAAACGATACCACCCATCATCGATAACGAGTTTTTTCTTTTTCTTTAAGCGATTTCTCCAAAGGTTTTTACAAATCCCGTAAAAATAGGTTTTTATTGGTACTCGTAGTTCTAAAAGACCAGATCGTAATTTCTGATATAACACAACTAAGGCATCCTGAAAGACATCTTCTACATCTTCGGGATTTCCATTATTACGAAGAATGTATCCCTGAATGTATCGAATATTTTCTTTATAAAAACAGGTTAGTATTTTCTCGTCCCCATCAATGATTCCAGCTATGATTATTTGATCGTTATTCATCATTATTGTGAGTTTGTATCTTTTAGGGTTTAGGTAATACCATTTATCTTTTGAATTTACTGAGATAAAATGTTCTTTTTTCACTTCAGTTTCAGAATGAAAATAAACCGTTCCCCAACTATGCTTGATTTTCATTCATCACTGAAGCAAAAAAATCTTAATTTTCTTTTCTGGTAAATTCAAACAACAAATGGTATAAGCTCATTGTCATTTATCGCTCACTTGCCTTTATGATACAAACATAAATCGACTACATTAGATGTCAATACAGATTTCTGTAATGGAGTCCTTTTTTTGAAAAAAAAGTCATTATACTGCTTTTGAAGATGTTTAATACTTCTGTACGATTAGAAGTTTAGATAGGGTATAAAAAAGCTATAATATTCCTAAATCCTTTACAATAGCTACCAGGTGAGTGCTATTCTTAGCTTTGAAGTCATCAAAAAGTTTACTTACTCTTTTATCGATAGCACTTTCACCATTTGGAGATATGTTTTGTTTTTTAAGCTTGATTCGGATTTCTTTTTTGGTAAATCCTTTTGATAATTCTTCTAACAGTATCATATCCAAATCATCTAAGTGAATCAATGTATTCGTGTTAAAATTATTGGTAATCTCTGGCGGTCGCATAGTATTGCCTTGATACACTCCTTTCACGCATGCTACTAATTCTTGTATTGCTTGCTGGCCTTTACAAACGTATCCATTGATATTGAGATTTTCGAATAGCATATTAATTTTGTCTGGCCTGTTTTCCTGAGAATATACAATCACTTTGATATCTGGTTGTATACTTCTGATATCTTTTATGAGTTCGATACCCGAGGTTCTGGTTTGGACCTTATGATCTTCTCTAAATGAAAGATCTGTGATCAATAGCTCAAATACTTCCTGGTCATTATGCGCTTTTCTGAATTTGAGATAGGCATCATCACAGTATTTAGCCTCCTCAATATTATGGATTCCAATTTTATCATTTAATACTTTTATAATGCCTTGATTGGCTATTTCATAGTCTTCTGCTACCAATACTTTAGAAAACATCTTGCTGACTTTTTAATTAGGGATTTGTATTTCGGCTGTAAAGCCTTTTCCTTTTTCTGAGTCAAAGATAAGTGTTCCTAGTATAGCTCGAATACGGTTTTCTGTATTCCGAAGTCCATTTTTGGATTGTAGATGTTCTTTTGTTACTCCCACACCATTATCAGAGTAGTTAATTGTGAGGGTATCGTTAGTATTAGAAAACCTTAATTTAACCAGGCTGGCCTGACTATGTTTCTGCATATTGGTCATCAATTCCTGTAGTACTCTGTATACCGTTATTTTTATGGTTTTATCCATCTCATCCCAATCAATTCTATCAAATCCTATGGCTATTAACTGAATCCCGTTTTGGGTATAGTTTTTTAGCATGTTATTCAATTCTTCTGGATAGGTCACCCCGGTTTCGAATTCATTGTTTTCGCGTGAGATATCACGTGCTTTGAGATAGGTAGTATTGAGTTTATCCTTGATATGAGGGTCATGAGGGTCGTTTTGATATTGCATCATTACCTGAAAAATATCATTCCCCAGCTCATCATGTAATTGTTTAGAAATACGGGTTTCGGTTTCATAACTGGCTTCAAACTGTACTATTTTATTTTGCTGGTTGAGATGATGCATTTGTTGTCTAAAAAAATAGACTATAAACCCAATACCGGTAATTAATAGTAACATCCCGAGAAGGTAGATTGTATTTTCGTTACGAACCTCAGATATTTTTCTGTTTTTTTCTGCGTTCTCCTTGAGTAAGTTTTCATTCTCGAATCGTGTAGGTGCATAGATTTCTCGAGTCTTTTTTCGAAGCTGCATGAGCTTAAGACTAGCTTCTTTAAAACGTTGATGGTCTTCTAAAGACTCTGGATCTAATTCGGTAATCAAAGTTAACACTTCTAACAACCCCTCATAGTTACCAAAATCTTTTAAGCTTTGATAGGCTTCCCGAGCATGATATCTTGCTTTTCCTAAGTCTTTGTTTCTATAATATTTAGCAAGGTGTATGCTACTATTAAATAAACCAACTAAGTTGTTTTTTTGCAACCTTATCTGATGTGCTTCCAATAGCATGGTTTCACTTTCTGAATTCTTTGGATTTTGAAGGAATTTTACATACCCCAGATTATTTAGAATTTGCGCATATCGTGTTCGTTTTTTTATTACGTTCTTATCTTTTAGTAAAGATTGTAAAATATCAATACTTTCTTCATATTTTTTTTGCTCTGCCAAAATATTTGCACGAGTGTTTTTAAAAATGGGTAGATTGCGAATTCCAATTTTCTTTTTAGCAATTGAATCGTTAAGTAATTCTAGAACTTTAGAGTTCCAAAGCAAAGCTTTTTCAGGGTTTTTTAATTGATTAAAAGATATCGATATACCATGATACAGTCCAGATATTATTTTGTGTTCAGAAGAATTCTCTACATATTTTAAACCATCCGTAGCTGTTGTTTTACTGGCATTATGATCTCCTAAAGCAATGTGAATATTAGACATTGCCATCAAACATCTCCCTGCATTGATACTATCCTTAAGATTTCTGTGAACCTTGAACGATTGATTATAATACTCAAAAGCCTCCAGGTAGTTATCTAGTTTTTTGTTATAAAGACCTAACTTATATAATGCTTTTCCTATATAGGCACTATCCATATTTTGTTGAGCAAGTTGTAATAACAAATAGGATTGCTCAATTGCTTTTTCAGGGCCTTTATATTTATGAAGAAGTCTTGTATACAATGAAAGGCCTTTATGTCGTAACGAATCTATTTCTAGTTTCTTAGCTCCCTGTAAAAAGTTGTCCATAGCTTCCAATCTTTTTTCCTTAGCATTGGATTTCTTGAAAGCAAAATCATAGTAACTATTTAAAGAATCGATCTGTTTGATTACCATGGGAGAAATCGAATCATTGGTAACATTATCATTACAAGAATTGAAGAAAACACCTGTTACTATACCTAAAAAAAAGAGGGATAAAACTGTATATCGTTTCATCCCCCAAAAGTACTAAATTATAATGATTAAGATTAAATATCATCTTCTTCTAATATTTCATCATCTCCGGTAGTACTTAACACTTCTGTTTGCAAGGTTTCGTTTTCTTTAACGCTATCATCTGGCGTACAAGAAGCAAAGTTGACTCCTAAAAGTATGGCTATTAGTATGTATTTTAAAGTTCTCATTGTTGCTAAATTTTTTGTTTTCCAAAGTTTAGGGTACGCCCATAGGTGTTAACCCCAGATCGGTATGTTGTTACATACCCATTACCTATGGGAATCATCAATTGGTTTTTGGGAAAGTGTGATCCAATACAGTTGCGATACCTTACTTTCCCCTTTTGGGTAGCAGCAAACTGTAATTAGGATGTTTTTGATGGGTTAGTTTTCTGTATTTTCTATACAATCCAGTTATACCCTTAACAATGTGTTAAGCATACTTATACTGTGGATATTGATTTTTTAGATATACTTGGTTTTCAGGCTTTTTACACCAAAAACTATATATAGCTCTAAAAATCCTATAGTGTTATAGAAAATACTGGTTGGTAGTGTCGGTAACAGCTAGCGTATGTAATTAACGTATAAGAGATGTTACATTGTTAGATACTTGATCGATTATCCTACTCGGTTTTTCATATTAGCACTTGCTAATACGGTGTGTTTATTGCTCGAATGGAAATCGATGTTTTTCTTACTATTGTTTAGTTTGCCTCGAGAGACAAACTCAATCACTAATACGAATTATAATTACTCTTATAAAGTTTACGAAACGAATACTTTACAAGAAACATAACTGCCTTTGATTACTACTTCATGGAAGTTTTTACTTATAAATTGAAGTGTTTCTTCCTTTCTTTCGCCATCTAATGATTCGGATATCACTTTTGGAAGAGGATTAACAACCGAAGTATATAAACCCATCCCAAGGACACTTCCGAATGCATCGGTTAACAGATGGTTTCTGTCCTCCTGTCCTTTTTTAGAATTTTGATTATACTTCATTGTTTTATTTTTTAGTTAATTAATTAGCATATAAATGTTCAGTATGAATACGTATTCTTTTTACGTAGTCAATTCGTATTATTTTTTCTAAAACTGAACAAATAATATACTACTTGTATTGAGATACAAAGATACGGATATTTTTAGGATCCTGCAACTATTTTTTAATATTAATTTATTGATTATCAGGTATTTATAATCAAAATTAAGCAAAGAAATCCCTGTCCGTTTTATAACAGATTTTGGATATTTTGGCAATCACCTAACTACCTGATACTTGCTTTCCAATCACTTACTCTTTATGTACTATTTAGCTTTTACGCATTCCTTTAAAATTTTACTTCTTTTCTTTTAAATTGTTTTATAACATATTACTATTTAAGTGTGTTTTTTACTATTTCCCTCTATTGGTTTTATGATTACGATCAGGTTTTATGCTTTTGAATGTGTTTTATACCAAAAAACCTGAATAAAAAAAGCGTCCAATTTCTTGGACGCTTGCTATATTATATCGTTTTCTAATTTATATCACTTCAAAAAACAATTAAAATAGTCACATAGCGTCCTTTTTTGTAGAAAGACTTCATTAATCCATCGATAATCGCACTGATTAAGCCGCAATATTAATGCCATATGTATACTATTCTGTTTCATTTTGTTATACAAAAAATAACGATTTTAGTCTTATTTTCCAAATTAATGCGCAAATATATGTATTTGAATATGAATTCGATCCAGGAGAAGAAATAAATTTAGTCATGTATCTTATTCTATTCTAATTAAGACCGGTAAATGATCTGAAAGCAATAGATTATTCTTTCTTCTATCATCAACATTGGTATAGCTATTCACTGTTATATTTCTGGTCAGGATGTAATCTATCCTTGAAATTATCTTTTCTTCTACATTGAAACCATTAAAAGTTCCCTTTGGTCCGTACGGAGGAGTTTTACTAATCTCAAATGAGTCTTCTAACTTGGTTTTTAATATTTGAATAGGTTTTGCATTGGGCAAACAGTTTAAATCACCAATTACAGCAATGCGTTCATCTTCTATTTTCATTTTTTTAATTAGCCTAAGTACTAATGTAGAAGAATTTTTCCTTGCTATTTCTCCAAGGTGATCATAATGACAATTAAAAACATGAATAGTATCATTAGTAGATTTATCTTTAAATTTACCATAGGTCACAATTCGCTCCATTGCAGCATCCCAACCAATAGATACAGTATCTATTTTTTCTGAAAGCCAAAATGTTTTAGTTGCTATCAACTCAATAGCATTAGTATTAAAAAATAGAGCAGCATATTCTCCTTTTTGGTTACCATCTTCTCTACCAACACCAACAAAACTGTAATTTGTTAACAGGGTGTCTACATATTTTACCTGATCGTTTAACCCTTCCTGAATTCCTAAAATATCGGGAGTGTAATATTGTATCATCTGTACTACGTCTAGTTTTCTATTCTCCCACCAGTTTTCGTTATCATTAGGATTGTTATATCTTATATTATAAGACATTATAGATTTTTGAGCACTAAGGTTCAAAGTAACTAATACGAATAGAGCGATCAGCTTTATATTTTTTAGCATTTTTTGTTTTATTATCATTAACGAAAATCTATATATTTAGTTTGATTACTTAAAAATAATACTTTTTAAAAGCTTCGATCCCAGCATAGTCTGTCAATCCCAGTGCATGATATTTCTTTGCGGTATCTTTATTACGTTCTTCTGCTCTTACCCAAAATTCTCTGGTATCATCTCCTTGAAACATTACATTATCTTTTTGAGATTGATGAAAAAATATTGCTTTTCGTTTTTTAAGCACCTCATCAGGACTTAGAGGAACAGCCATTTCGATATCATGGATATCCCATTCTTGCCATGCACCACGATATAACCATACCCAACAATCTTTCATAAACTCCTCTTCCTTACTATTTTCTATTACTTCAAACAATATATCCAAACAGACTTTATGGGTACCATGAGGGTCTGCCAAATCTCCTGCGGCATATATTTGATGCGGTTTTATATCTCGTATTAACTTGGTAAGAATGGTTATATCTTTCTTATCATAAGGCTTCTTTTTTACCGTTCCGGTTTCATAGAATGGTAAATCCAAAAAACTCACATGAGTATCAGGTAACCCAAAAAAACGAGTCGCTCCTAATGATTCTACTCTTCTTATAAGCCCTTTAAGGGTTCTAATCGCTATAGCATCAATAGCATTCTCCTTTTTCTTTTTAAGTTCGGTAATGATAGCATCAATATTTACACTTCCTACATTTTCTAATGACATACTTTTAGCAACCTCTGCATATTTAATGGCTTCTTCGTCAGATACTGCTATATTCCCCGAGGTTTGATACGCTACATGTACCTCATGTTTTTGTTCGATCAAGCGAAGAAAAGTACCTCCCATTGATATTACATCATCATCTGGGTGAGGGCTAAGAATCAAAACTCTTTTTTTATGAGGTGTATTACGTTCTGGCCGGTAAGTGTCATCTGCATTTGGCTTACCACCTGGCCATCCAGTAATGGTAGATTGTAGTTTATTAAACATATCGATATTAAGATCATAGGCTGATCCTTTTTCTGCTAACAATCCAGACATTCCGTTGTCATTATAATCTTTATCGGTAAGTTTCAGTATTGGTTTTTGTACTTTCTGACTTAACCAGGCGATTGACTTATTTTTGATTTTTTCATCCCATATACAAGATTCTACTAACCAGGGAGTTTTAATTCTGGTTAATTCTCCTGCTGCTTCCTGATCCAATACAAAAGTGGTATTTTTATGTTCTTGTAGGTACGATGCAGGAATATCAGATTTTACGGCTCCTTCTATTGCTTCTTTTACAACAGGTGCTTTTTTATGCCCAAAGGCCATGATCACTATTCGCTTAGCTTTCTTTATGGTTCCTATTCCCATGGTAATCGCTCTTTTTGGGACGTTTTCTACGCCAAAAAAAGCTTCAGCAGCATCAGATCGGGTGATGTGATTTAATGTGATAATTCGTGTTCCTGAATTTGGATGCGAACCAGGTTCATTAAATCCAATATGCCCCGTTCTTCCGATTCCTAATAACTGAAAATCTAAACCTCCAACAGCATTTATTTTCAACTCATAATCTATACAATATTGATGAAGATCTTTTTGTGACACCATACCATCTGGTATATGGATATTTTCTGGCAAAATATCTATATGATTAAATAGGTGTTCATGCATAAAGTAATGATAGCTTTGCACATCTGTTCTTTCCATAGGGTAGTATTCATCCAAATTGAATACGATAACATTAGCAAAGCTTAGATTGTCTTCTTTATGAAGTCGAACTAATTCTTCGTAAACCTTAATAGGAGATGAACCTGTAGCTAGTCCTAAAACACAATAGTTCTCTTTTGCTTGTTTTTCTTTTATTAATGCAGCTATTTCCTGAGCAATTACTATAGATGCATAATCTGAGTTTTTGAATATAACATTGTGAATTTTTTCAAACTTGGTGTTTTCATAAATTCCGGCTTCCTTATAACTAATATCTTTAACCCTCTTTAATTCAACTTTAGTAATCATAATCCTTTTAAATTGTTATTAGATTTCATGATAAAAATAACGTATTTACTCTTCTTCAACTTTATTATCACTAATAGTTTGTGTAATGAAATCTATTTGTATTAATTTTTAAATTGCTTAATATCTCTAAAATGTACTGTTATAACTATACACCGATGCTTTATTATCGTTATAACTCTTTAAAAAAATCATTATCTATTAATCTGGCTGCACCTATTAGAGCTGCGTTCTCTCTAAGTGTGCTTTTATAAATCGGTATGGTAATATTTAATTTATTAAGTGTTTGGATTAAGCTTTCTATAAAAAACGTCCAGGCGTTACTAATATTACCTCCAATTACTATAGCTTCTGCCTCAAAATCTCGTAGCCAGGGAGCTAGAAAAGTTGCTAAATTCTCTGAGAATTCTTTAAAAATCTGTACGGTTACTGTATTATCTTTTTCAAATCTAATAAGTTCTTTTACTCCACTTATTTCTTTATTGGTAATTTCTTTATAACGTTTTTGAAACCATACAGTAGAAAAATTAGTATCTGCTATGTCGTTTCCGAATGGTAAATGATACAACTCTCCGTATAACGGAACTCCTTTCCCTTCTAATGTAGGAATTCCTTTTTCTAAAAAAGTAGCTCCCAGACCTGTTCCTAAAGTAATTGCAATAGTTTTATTAAAAGAAATCAACTCTCCTACCCAAGCCTCTCCTATTCCGAAACAGGCTGCATCATTATAAAACCGAACAGAAACAGAGGGTTTTAAATTTAATTTTTTGATAATATGATCTTTAAGATTAAGATTACTTAGCTTCTGAAATTTATTTTCTCCTTCGCCAGGAAAAACTCCTTTCTCATAATCAAAAGGGCCTGGCATAGCTATACCTATTCCTTTTAATTTTTGATTTCCTAAATTATCTATTGCCATTTCTATAACACCAATCCAACTATCTAATATCAGATCTGAATCAGATGTATTACTAATTTTCATTGTATAGATGTTCTGTACTTGATTTGGTACATTTTCATCTATAATAGCTACAGAAATATGACTACCTCCGATATCTACTCCTAGAACCATTTTTATATTTTTAAAGTGTATGTTTTATCTTGTATCCAACCAGACCATAGAAAATTAAATACCCATAGCATACGAGAGGTATAAAAAAGGATAGTTTAATACCTATATAATCTGCTACTACTCCTTGTAATAGAGGTATGAGTGCTCCTCCGACTATCATCATTACTAATAATGAAGATGCTTGACTTGTATATTTTCCTAAATCTTTTATCGCTAGTGTAAATATATTTGACCATAAGATTGAGTTAAATGCTCCAATCGCTATAGCGCTCCAAAAGGCTAGTTCTCCATTATATAAGATCATGATCAATAATAATACTATAATTATTCCTGCAAATAAGGTTAATACTTTTGAAGGTTTAGTGCCTCCTATCAGGAAAAACAAATAGTTACTAATTAAGAAAACTACAAATAACCAAATTTTAGAAAATGATAAAAATTGTAGTGAAAATATACCATCCTCAATCTTTATCGCAGTAATAAAATAAAGAACAAAAAAGAACAGAATCGACAATGAAGCCATGAGGAGATATTTTTTCGTTTGGCTGGTAATTTCACTCATAGATACCGATCCCAAAAACCTTCCAATCATTGCACCTCCCCAATAGTATGATAAAAATACTCCTGCCTCTGCTTCTTCCATTCCCATAACGGTTTCCAGACCAAAGAAATTTATCAGAAAACTCCCAATAGACACTTCACCACCTACATAAAAAAAGATAGCAAACATACCCAACACAACATGCCTGAATTTTAATACTCCAAGTCCTTTCTCAATTTTCTCGTTATTGATAAAAGATGGTAACCTAACAAATTTTATGATAATAGCTAATATAAAAAACAGGCTTCCGTATATTAGATATGGCATCTTTAAAGAATCTACTGTAATTTCACCATCAGAGAACACTTTATATAGCAGTATTGCACCTACAATTGGGGCCAATGTAGTGCCAAAAGAATTGAATCCTTGTGCCAGATTAAGTCTACTTGATGCAGTTTCTGGTTTTCCTAGTATGGCCGCATATGGGTTGGCAGTAATTTGCAAAATTGTTACCCCAGAAGCAAGAACAAACAAAGCTCCCAAAAATACAGGATATCGTTGATAAATAGCTGCAGGGTAAAAAAGGCAACAACCAATCCCACACAATATGAGTCCTATAATAATTCCATTTTTATATCCTATCTTAGAAATGGGATCCCCTATACTTACCGAAGTAATAAAATAAATAAGAGAAATGATAAAAAAGGCTCCAAAAAAAGCAAACTGTATTAATGCCGCCTGAAAATAACTAAGTTCGAAAACAGCTTTTAAATGAGGAATTAACACATCATTCATAACCGTAATAAAACCCCATAGAAAAAACAAAAAGATAATCGCAAAAAAGGGTTTATTGTAGTTGTTTTGCTTTTCTGACTTTGTAAGCAAAGAGTTGGTTATATCTGACATATTATTCTTAAGTTATTTTAATTATTTTTTAGAATAAAGGACTGAAGTATCCCATCATTATTTGCTATTAATACTTTTTTACTATTCTTATCATTAAGTATTTCAATTTTTTTAGCATTACTCAATATCTCTGTAGCAGATTCATTTCAAATAATTCATTGAATTGTAGAACAAAAATAATTTCTTTAAAAACCCTCCCTTTATATAGGAGGGTTGATTATTACTATCAAAAAAATCACACTATGAGAACTATAGTTTTATTCTTGTTTAGCCCACCATAAGGGAGTATGTACAGTATCATCTCCTCCCAAATGATTGATAGCTTGTTGATATCCATTTGGTACATTATTAGGGAAATCAGAAGGATATTTTAACCGCTGTCCATAAAACTTCACACTATTAGTCATGAAATTACCACTATTTAATGCTGGTAAATCTGGTAATAGATTTTCGACGGCTGGGTTTTCAAAGAATGGTAAACCTAATCTTCTATGATCACTCCATGCTTCTAGGGGTAACCATGGTGTTTGGGCAATATACTTTTGTGTAATAATTTTGGTTAATAGATCATTTTTTACAGTACCAGATTTGTAAATTGTGTTTTCTGGATAGTTAACACTAACTGATCCCGGGGTACTTGTATAGCCATCGATATAATTCATCGAGACAGTACTAGGCGGCTCTATTACATGTCCCCAACTTACAGAGGTTCCTACTCTATTATAATCCTGAGAACTCAAATATGAGCTTACATGTGAAGAAACATTTAAATGGGTAAAACTCTCACTAATCCCTTGTTCATAAGCTGCCTGACCACTCATTGGGACGTTCCACCCTCTTACAGCAGCTTCTGCAATTAAGAAATACGATTCCCATGAAGCAAAAAATATACGTTCGGCAGCACTATCTCTATACTTATTCGATAAACGTGGTAATGTACCCGCATATCGCAATCCATTTTTTGAACCTTTAGCTCCCCAGTCCCCAGTGGTTGGAGCATTCCAGGTAAATGCAGCATCTATTTCAACAACAACATTGTCTGTATCATCAAGTAAGTCTCTCTTAGTTGTAGTTGCGGCATTGGACCAAGAAGGATAAGTATTAAAATCTGGATCATCAAAATCTCCGGGGATTTTATACATCGCATATGCTCTTGGATCTATACTGCTGTGTAATCCATCAAACCAAAAACCCGCAGAAGGATCATTGGTCATTGTTGTAAAATGATCTTCAAATTTTAATCCGATATAATTTGCTGGTTTTATATTGGTATGTTTATCTACTGGTAATAAATCCTGAGATGTTATACCCCCTAAACCTATCATTAAATTATTAAGAGTTGGAGATAAATACTGGTTGTTCCATTGTCTAGTCATTACTCCTGTATAAGAATTCCACCCATCTACTTCCTGAACCTCAAAATTATCTGCTAAAGATGTTATATACACATCACTCACCGCATCCTCAAACTCCTGTTGTGCTTTAGAAGGATCTACTTCAGATAATCTCATAGCCAAACGCATTCTTAATGAATTAGCATATTTCTTCCATTTGGTATAATCATATCCATACGCAGGGTCAAGTTTTTCTAATCCACTTGGATTAATAATTGACACATCTAATTCTGCTGCGGCCTCTTTCAGCTCAGATAAAAGATAATAATACACATCTTTCACATTGTTATATTCTGGATTTTCTCCTTGGAAACCCTGAATAGGGATAGGTCCAAAATTGTCACTCATTTCGCTCATGACATACGCTCTCCAAATTCTTGCTACTTGCTTTAAATTAGCAGTATATTCTTTGTCTATTCCAGAATCGATATGAGCATCTGCTATTTTGATTCCAGAATTAATATCATTTAACCATTTAGAAACATATCTGTTATAATAGTCACTAGTCCATCCATCATTTTGAAAACCTTCAGATAATGTTCCAATTCTATCCATTCGTCCTGCATCTTTCCAATACAACACAAAAACTCGTTCTGCAATATGTGGGTCTTGTTGCGCTTCTCCAATAGAATTATTTATAAAATATTCTATCTGCACTTGATCTTCATTAGCTGCTATAGGGTCTACATTGATTTCTTCAAAATCAGAACATGAAAACATCAACAAGCTCAAAAGCAAAGCTGTTTTTTTTAATATTTTTTTCATCTGTTTAAATTTATTTTTTTCTAATTATCAGATGGAATTCACCATTGAACATTTCAGTTGGGTAGTATAACTTTATTGTTATGGTTCATTTCATAATTCCATTCAACTATATTAAATTTTTAAAAACTTACCGATACATTCAAAATTATACTACGTGTTGTTGGAGATGAAAGGCTTTCAAAACCTGTAGCATTAGTTGAGGTTGCATAAACTGATTCTGGATCAACACCATTTAAATGACTTTTAATCATCCAAACATTGTTAGCAGAAATTCCTAATGTCATCTTTTGAATTTCTATTTTTTCTAGCCATTTAGATGGAAGAGAATACCTTAAGTTTACATTTCTTAATCGAATATTCGTAGCATCATAAATATTAGCTTCACTTATCCCTAAATTACCAGATCTACCTGTAATTGCTGTCCAATAATTCTCAGGAGAAACAGCTACTGTATTTGTTGTAAAATTACCACTACCATCATCTACTACTCCATCAACCAAAATATCTTGTCTCTCTCCGTTTACTACCGTAACAGCTGCATTACCAGATTCTTGTAGTGCTAGATTTGTTCCCGAAAAGATTTCTCCTCCTAAACGAGCATCTATCAAGAACCCAAGGGAAATATTTTTATAAGTAAATGTGTTGGAAAACCCAATCATAGCATCTGGTTGTTGATTTCCCAAATTGAAACTCTCTTCAGTTGCTAAAGGCAGTCCATCTCCATCAACAATTATTTTGCCAAAATTTGCATCAGATGGGTCTTCTACTCTTCTATATTTGGTTCCCCATATTTCACCATAACCTCCTCCTTTAAATGCCAGGATCGATAAATTATCAAATCCTCCCAAACGATATTTTGTGACCTCATCTGTAAGTTCCTGTATCGTATTTTCATTGGTTGAGTAATTAAGATTTGCATCCCATGAAAACCCTTTCAGGTTATCAAGTATTTTTCCACTTATCCCTAATTCATATCCTTCATTTTGTATATCACCTGCATTAATTATTTCAGAATTAAAACCACTTAATGGATCTAGAGGAATCTCTATTAATTGATTAGTAGCATTGGATTTATACCACGCAAAATCAATAGCTAAGCGACTATTAAAAAATCGTCCTTCAAACCCAACTTCTAACGTTTTAATCAATTCATTTTTTACATCAGAATTAAATAAGACATCACCACTAGTGGCCGTTGTGTTATCATTGGGATCGCTCCCTATTGTATAAAAATTGTAGAGTTTATATGCATCTAGATCATTTCCTACTGAAGCATATGAAGCTCTAATTTTACTAAAATTTAACCACGCCGGCAATTCATTAAACATTTCTGTAAACACTAAAGAAGTACTGATAGATGGGTAGAAAAATGATCGATTCGCTTTGCTTAATGTAGAAGACCAATCATTACGTCCAGTTGCCTCTACAAAGAAATAACCTCCATAGTTTAGTTGCAATGAACCATATAGTGAGTTAATCTTTTTTTCACTAAAAATTTGTTCTATAGTTGCATTATTTATTCCATTATTTAATGAAAATAAATTTGGAACTTCTAGATCTCCAGAATTAGAACTTAATCCACTAACTCTATTGGACATTAAGTTTCCTCCTAAAGTCAATACACCACCAAACTCTCCGACAATATTATTCTTTGAAGCAGTAAGTAAAGCACTATAATTTTTTTCTATAAATGTATTTTTTCCTAAAGAATATCTCCCGGTATCAGAAAGGGGACTACCAGAATACAATTTAGACTCTGCGTTGGTAGTATACAAATCGGCACCTGCTTTAATCTCAGCACTTAACCAGTCGGTCATTTCATACTTTAATGAGCCATTTAATAAAAAACGATCTCTTGAATCTTCACTTAAATTCTTCTCTGTTGACCAATATGGGTTTACTGCGTTAGTATCCAAAAACCATCTCATATTATTTGATTGATCTGTATGCATTTCAAATTCTGCAATATTTAATGATCTTGGCAATAGAGCCACCGTACGATAGGGGTTACTGATATTTGTTCCATTTAACGGCCTGTTTTCTGCTTTTAAGTTGGTATATTGTACTTTAACATCTGTAGTCCATTTGTTTTCTTTACCAAATTTAGATACTGCTCTTGTTAATAAATTTAATCTTTCTAGAGTAGCTCCCGGGATATTACTATCATCATTTAAAAAATTTATCGAAGAATAAACTGATGTTGCATCAGTAACCTGCTGCTGAAATGAAATACTATACGTCTGATTAAATCCTCCGTTATAATAATGGTCTAAATTATCATAAGCTTTTAAGGTAACTTGTTTCCCTTCCCAATCCTCTACTGATTGTCCTTCTATTTTTGGTCCCCAACTTGAAACTGATTGGTTTTCAAAAACTCCGTTTGTTCCTTGTCCGTAAGAGTTTTGAAATTCTGGTTTTAAAAATATACTTTGAAATCCTGTGGTTGCAGAAAAGGTTATCCCTAGTCCTTGTTTTGATTTTCCCGTCTTCGTTGTAATTAGTATCACACCATTTCCTGCACGTGACCCGTACAGCGCAGCGGCAGCCCCTCCTTTTAACACAGAAATGCTTTCTATATCTTCTGGGTTTAAATCCCCTAAACCATTTCCTAAATCCTGTGAGGGATTGAAAAAATCATTTTCGGTAGCTCCTGTAAAATTATTCATTGGTATTCCATCAACTACAATTAATGGTTGATTGTCTCCTGTAAGAGAGCTATTTCCTCTTAATACAATTTTTGAAGAACCTGCTGGACCATTGCTTCCTCTTACAATTTGAAGTCCGGCTACTTTACCAGAAATTGAGTTTGCCAAATTATTCTCTCTTGCTTCTAACACATCAGCACCTTTTACTTCTTGCACAGAATACCCTAGAGATTTTCTCGCTCTTTTAATTCCCAAAGCTGTAACAACAACTTCGCCTAATTGCTCAGTATCTTCAATTAATGACACCTTAATTTCGGATTGTCCATTCATAGGGATTTCCTTTTCTACAAATCCTAGAGAAGAAAATATTAATATACCCGATGGATCCGAAACGACAACAGTATAGTTTCCATCAAAATCTGTTGATGTACCATTAGATGTTCCTTTTTCAATCACATTCACCCCAACTAGTGGTACCCCGTCTTCACCCGTTACAATACCAGAAACGGTTTTTTTACTTTGTGCTAATGTTACATTACTTGACAAACACAACACAATTGTTAAAAAAATCAGTAATTTATCAATCATACTATCTTCTTTTAGTTAATTTATTTCTATATCGACAGTACAAATGTTACTCTAATGTTAATTTTTTATATAAATTTTTCGATCAATGACAACTCAAAAAGGTTAGATAACATCGAATTGATTCATAAAATTTTGTAGATATTGACAAATCAATCGTTTTCAAATCATACCATTTTTATATTATAGTTTCTCATGCAGTCATTTCTATATTTAATATGGTCATTATCCAATGATATAAAAACCAAATTGAATTAATACTTTTCATGTTTTGTATCAAATAGTAAGCTAGTTTATCTTTACTATGAAGTGATTTAAGCTTTTTTCAATTCGCTATAAAAATACTTTTTTCACCCAATTTTTGCGTTTTCCTTACTCTGTAGCGCTGCTATGAAGTGCAAAAACACTTTAATTGATCAAAAACAATTATTTCTCGCCAGAATCAAAAAAGTCTTAAATCACTTCTATTTCAAAACAAACTGTAATCTTCCTTTATTAATTAATTCCTGATGTGAGATAAAATAATCCTGATATTCTTTATCATTTACCAATATGGCATTAATAAAAGCTTCTTTTTCAGGGGTAGTAGAGGTGATTACGATCTTATCATTTTTATAATATTCCTTATCTAAATGAATCGTAATTTTTTCAAATTTTGGAGTACAAAACGTATATATGGGTTGGGCTGGTGAAACCGGGTATATCCCCATCATCGAAAATATAGCCCAGGCAGACATGGTGCCTGTATCATCATTTCCTGGCAACCCATCCGGAGTATTTTTATAATACGTTTCTAAGAGTTCATCGACTGTTTTTTGTGTTCTCCATTCTTCTCCTTTTATGTAATTAAACAAGAAGGGATATGCTATATCTGGCTCATTAGCCATGTCATATTGTTTATTGTCAAAAACTTTCTGCAATTGTTCTAAAAATGGTTGATCGCCTCCCATAAGTTTTTTTAATCCAGAGATATCGTGTGGAACCATAAAAGTATATTGCCATGCATTTCCTTCTATAAACCCAGGGTTTTTTACAAAATTAGCTCCGGTATCAGGGTTATATGGAGATAGCCAACTTCCATCATCATTTTTAGGTCGTAATAAATTAAATTCTTTATCAAAAAGATTTCTGTATGTTAATGACCGCTTTGAAAAACGTAAATGATCTTCTTCTTTTCCCAGTTCTTTAGCTAATTGCGCTATGGCAAAATCTGTAATATTATATTCTTGTGTGGTAGATACCGATCCACTATTAGTTGTTTTTGTGGTGAGATATCCTTTTTCGATATAGTCTTTGATACCGGGACGCAGTGGGTTATCATCCAATTGATCTGCACTGTTAAGCATAGCTTTATATGCTTTTTCAACATCAAAATCCTTAATTCCCCTGAGATAAGTATCTGCAATAATAATTCCTGCAGGATCTCCAACCATAGTTGTTGTTTCTGTTGCATTTAATTCCCACTTAGGTAGCCATCCTGTTTCATCATAAATCTGCAACATACTCTTGATCATATCTGATTGTTGTTTTGGATATACCAAACTCATCAATTGATGTAAATTCCTATAAGTATCCCAAAGTGAAAAAACAGTATAACGGGTTCCTTTTGTTTTTAAAGTCTCTCTGGTTTTCATTTTAGGGTATTCTCCATTTATATCATTCAAGGTATTTGGATGTATAAGCGTATGATATAAGGCAGTATAGAATTTTACTTTATCCTCTTTTTTTCCTCCTTCTACTTCAATTTTTGATAAGTATTGATTCCAGTTTTCCCTGGTTTCTTGTCTAATTTGATCAAAAGTTTTATCTAAAGTTTCTTTTTCCAGATTTTCTCTGGCATTCTCAATACTTACATACGAGATTCCTACTTTCATTTCTACTTGTGTAGGGGTTTCAAAATGATACTTCATATATCCTCCAATACTATCTCCTACTACCTCTTTTGTGTATCCTTTCTTTATTCTTTCTTTTCCATTATACCCCATCCACTGTGCTTCAACTCCTTTGTATTTCTTTGGCTTTTTCCACACTCCAAATTCGTCTGCTGGTCTTGAAAATCGAGCTACAAAATACACTGGGTATGCTTCTTCTGGTTTATAGTAGCAAAATGACCCTACAGAACGTATTCCTTCTATTTCTGTTGAAGATACTATTTTGATCATTCCTCCTTGCTCATTGGTAAGCCCTAATCCCAAATTGAGCATTATATTAGATTCTCCTTTTGGAAAAGTATATTTACTTACCCCTGTTCTGGTCGTAGCGGTTGTCTCTACTTTAATAGTATACTTATCCAGCATATTAGAATAATAGCCTACTTCTGCAATTTCATTAGAATACGTACTACCATATAAAGAATGATCAGTTTCAATTGCTCCTGTGGTCGGCATTGCGAGAATCACACCCAATTCAGGACATCCTACTCCGCTAAGATTTACATGACTAAAACCTGTTAAATACTTATTTTCGTGAACATAAGGTGTAGAAAACCAACGGCTATCTTTTTCTAAAGGAAGATTTTGTTGTCCTGCCACATTAAAAGGGGATATACTTGCCATTCCTCGTACTGCAATTGGCCCTGGATTAGTTGTTCCAAAGTTTGAGGTTCCGATAAACGGGTTTACATACTTTGTCACATCAATTGATAGTTTTTCAGCACTATTATTTTCTTTTGTCTCTTCTACTTTAGTTTTCTTTTGACAAGAGAAAAACAATAGAGCAGTTATTATCCATAGTTTCAAAAAATATATCTTTTTAAAAATAATACTATTCATCTTCTCTTATTTTTATGTAATACCTGAAGGTCTATTTTAAATTAATCTATTCCTTACTTAAAGAATAGGGAACTTCTTCATTTGAGTTGGCCCAGTCTTTATTTGGAGTATTTGTCATTTTGAAATCTAAACGACCCCCTTGCTGAATTGCTACATAATCCAAATAACTATTATGATATGTTTCTCCGTTTAACGAAGCTGATTGGATATAAACATTCTCCTGATTATTTTCTAGAGCATTAATTACAAATTCATTTCCATTTTCTAATGTAATTGTAGCTTTCTTAAACAATGGACTTCCTATTACATATTGGTTCACTCCCGGAGTAACCGGATAAAACCCTAAAGCACTAAAAACATACCAGGCAGAAGTTTGACCATTATCCTCATCTCCACAATACCCATCTGGTGTTGCAGAATACAGTTTAGTTAATACTTCTCGTATTTTTTCCTGAGTTTTATACGCAGCATTAGCATAATTGTAGAGGTAAATCATATGTTGGATAGGTTGATTTCCATGGGCATAGTTTCCCATATTTACAATTTGCATTTCTCTAATTTCATGGATTGTAAACCCATAATAGGAAGCATCGAATTCGGGCGGCATATTAAACACATGATCCAATTGTTTTTCAAATTCAGGTTTCCCTCCCATTAATTGAATCAGACCTTCTATGTCATGAAAAACAGACCATGTATAATGCAAGCTATTGCCTTCGGTAAAGGCATCTCCCCATTTCAAAGGGTTAAAAGGGGATTGAAAACTACCATCTTCGTTCTTACCTCTCATTAATTTAGTAGTAGGATCGAACAAATTTTTATAGTTTTTAGATCGCTCATAGAATGTTTTCGCGATCTCTTTTTTTCCTAGTTTTTCTGCCATTTTAGCAATGGTAAAATCTGCATATGCATATTCTAAGGTTCTTGCTGCATTTTCGTTGATATTAACATCATATGGGACATATCCCAATTTATTATAATAATCAATACCTTCTCTTCCTACAGAGCGGATTTCCTTGCCATTAGATAAGGGACGTCCTTCTGATGTTGTCGCATTTTTGAGGATCGCTTCGAATAAGGTTTCTACATCGATATTAGGGATTTCTTTTAAAAACGCGTCTGCTATTATTGGTGTTGAATTAGAGCCAATCATACAATCTCTATGTCCAGGGCTAGCCCATTCGGGAAGCCATCCCGATTCTTTATACGTATTGGCTAACCCTTCCATTATATGACTATTCAATTCTGGGTACATCATATTGAAGAATGGAAATACTGCTCTGAAAGTATCCCAAAATCCATTATCTGTAAACATATAACCTGGTAGCACTTTCCCATTATATGGACTATAATGTACTACCTCATTCTTTTCATTGAATTCATAGAACTTCCTTGGAAAAAGTAATACTCTATATAAACAGGAATAAAAAGTTTTGATATGATCTAAATTATCATCTTCTATCCGAATTTTACTTAACTCTTTTTCCCAGGCCTTTTTGGCCTTTATTTGAGTCTGTTTGAATGTATCGTTTCCTATTTCCCGGTTTAAATTTAATTGTGCTTGTTCTGGACTAATAAAGGATGATGCTATTTTTACATGTACCGTTTCTCCTTTTTTAGTTTCAAAACCTATTATAGCCCCCACATGCTCCCCTTCATTTTCTTTTGAATTTTCTATCAATTTCCAATCATCTCCCCAGGTATGATTTATTTCAAAATCTTTATCAAATTCGGCCACAAAATAATTGTGAAAATTATCTGGAACGCCTCCACTATTATTTCTACAATACCCAATTATCTTACGTTCTTCTGGAATAATTTTTACCATAGAGCCTTTAAAAAAAGCATCCAGCATAATATAGGATTGTTTAGCTTCGGGGAAAGTGAATTTAAAATGTGCTGCTCGCTCTGTAGGTGTAACTTCGGTTACCACATCATAATCTGCTAAATACACCTTGTAATGATATGGTTTTACGGCTTCTGCTTTATGAGAGAACCAGGAGGCTCTTTCATCTTCTTTATACTTGAGATCTCCTGTTATGGCCATTACTGAAAATGCTGCATAATCATTGATCCATGGGCTTGGTTGATGCGTTTGTTTTATTCCTCTTATTTTGTTCTCATCATATTTATAAGTCCATCCATCTCCCATTTTTGAAGTCATGGGTGTCCAGAAATTCATTGCCCAGGGAGTAGCGATTGCAGGGTAAGTATTACCATTAGATAAGTCAAAAGCTGAGTCGGTTCCCATTAATGGGTTCACATAATCTACCAAACTCTGTGCTAGAACGGTTTCTTTACTTTCTGTCTTTTCTACATTTTGTTCTTTACAGGATAGTATTGATATCACTATCAGACAACTCCATATTCGTCTAGCTTTCATCTTTTATTTCTTTTATATATTAATCTGCTATATCATCTACTGTTAATTTAACTCTACAGCATTTCCATGTCCTCTATACAGTTTTAATTCTCCTTCTAATTCTATCTCCAGAACGGTTACATAGGTATCTAAGTTTTCTTTTTTAGGGACTTCTATTCTTACAATTCCCGGAATATTGTTCCAGGACGCTCCTCCGTTTCGAACAAAAGCTAATTCTTGATCTTTTCCGACTACTTTAATTGATTTTATTTTATTCTGAATTCCTTTTAAAGAGATATAATTTTTAGGCTCATCAAACAGGCATAAATACAATTTTGTAGTATCCTTACTTAGTAGTGTAGGGCCATAAAAGTGACCATATGGCAATCCTGCTTTAGTGCCAAAAACAACTTTTTTATGAGTATTAATCCAATTTCCTAGTACTTCTAATCGTTCTTCTTGTTCTTTAGGAATTGTTCCGTCTGGTTTCATTCCAATATTAAGTAGTAAGTTTCCTCCTGAAGCTATTACCTCAACAAAGGTTCTTATAATCTGGGAGAAAGGCTTATAGTTCGTATCCGAAGGAAAATACCCCCAATTATCATTCATGGTCATACAAAATTCCCATGGGCCTTTTGGCCTCACTACAGGAATCCCTTGTTCGGGAGTACTATAATCTCCATGTGTTTTTAAGCGAGAATTTACAATAGTTTTAGGGTTCCAGGATAGTAATGAATCTTTTAAAGATTGTGCTCTCCATTCTTCACTCGATTTTTCCCAATCTCCATCAAACCAATATAAATCTGGTTGATATCGATTACTTAGCTCTTTTAATTGCCCTTTATAGAATCTAACAAAACGTTCCCATCTTGTTAGGTTCTCCAATCCTTTTTGAGGGTAGTCTTTGTTAGTATCTGGCCTGGGAAATACAACATCATAATCTGGATGCGACCAATCACATAAAGAATAGTATAATCCAACTTTTAATCCTTCATTTCTAAGTGCTTCTACATAAGGAGCTATTAAATCTCTATTTGCGGGTGTTTTTTCTTTAACATTTAGAGTACTGTATTGGGTATCCCACAGAGAAACTCCATCATGGTGTTTCGTAGTCATTACAGAATATCTTGCTCCTATTTTTTTAAACAGTTTAGCCCATTTTACCGGATCATAATGCTTTGCTGTAAATCCATTGCCCTGCTTCATATACTCTTCATATGAGATTTTTTTGTGATATAATGACCAGGATTCCGCTATTCCATTCACGCCATAATATCCCCAGTGAATGAATACCCCTAGTTTGGCATCTTCAAACCAGGATAATCGTTCTTTTTCTGTTGGCTTTTCGTTTTGTGCAACTATCAGATTTCCGATACTCAACAAAACAAGCATGCAAATCGTTCTTATACATTTCATCTGATTCATTTTAAACCTCTAATTATCAGTTAATTAAAATTTCATCTATAAATAGCCAGGTATCTCCTCCTCTTGGGTTTTCTTTTAAGTTTGTTATTTTCACTTTAATGAATCTTGCTGTATGTTTTTCAACATTAATTTTAAAATCTTTTAATTCAATATTTGCATTATCAGCATAGAGTCGTTTTACTTCTCCTACTTTTTTAAAATCTTTTCTATCTATTCCTGTAAACACTTCTATTGCAACCGGAAAATATATTCCCGGGCCTTGATGTTCCATTGATCCAACAATTACCTGATTTATGGTATCTTCTTTTTTAAGATCTATAATAACTTCCATATCATCCTTTAACCATGCCTGCCATTGCCCATCCTGAAAATTTTTGGTTCCTCTTAAGGTATTTACCAATGTAGATTTTCCTGTTCCAGTATATCGATCACTATATGGAATAATATATGCTACAGTACTAGCTACTCCTTTATGAAATACAATGGTATCCTGAAATACTTTACCAATCGGTTTGTTCTCTTTAAATATTGATGCCTTAACTATTGTAGTTTGGGTTAATATAATTGGTTTCTCATATTTAACAGGAGTATCCTCTAGTCTACTATCGTTTAACGCATATCGTATATCTGCATTAGTGTATTCGCTTTGTAGTGTTAACGAAACTGATTTCTTTTCTAAATTTGTCTCGACTTCTGGTCGTATTAGATACGAACTCTTTGCATAATTAATTCCTAAAAATTCATACCGCTGAAACATATTGGTCATTCTATTTGAAAAATCATCCCAATTTTTTTGATTTTTAGCACTCCATACTGCTTCTGACAAGGCTGCTAATCTTGGGTAAATCATATACTGGGAGTGTTCTTTGGTAGGGATATACTCTGACCATAAGTTTGCTTGCCCACCAAGCACATGCTCGGCTTCTTCTTCTGTCATTGAATCTACTACAGGATCAAATTGATATACTTTACTCAATGGTGTATACCCTCCTATTGCTAATGGCTCTTCATTTTGTGGCCCTTGGTAATGATCAAAATAACAATGAGTTCCAGGTGTCATAACCACATCATGTCCTTGTGCTGCGGCTTCTAGCCCTCCTTTTACGCCTCTCCAACTCATCACAGTTGCATCTGGAGCTAATCCTCCTTCTAAAATCTCATCCCAACCTACTAATTTCTTACCATGAGAATTTATAAATTTCTCCATTCGTTTTACAAAATAGCTCTGTAATTCTTCTTCATTTTGTAATCCTTCTTCTACTATTCGTTTCTGACAGTTCTGGCATTTCTCCCAATTAGTTTTAGTCGCTTCATCTCCGCCTATATGTATATATTTTGAAGGAAATATTTCCATAACCTCAATTAATACATCTTCTAAAAAAGTAAACGTACTTTCTTTTCCTGCGCAGTATATATCTGTAATTGGCCAAACTCCACCTGAAGGTACTCCTATTGGATTTTCAAAACATGATAAATGTGGGTATGCGGCAATCGCACTAGATATGTGAGCGGGCATTTCTATTTCGGGTATAACCTCTACATTTCTAGATTGTGCATATTTAACTATTTCTTTTAATTCTTCTTGAGTCAAAAAACCTCCATAAGTCCCTTTATCTTCTGATTTTACAGGCAGCCTGGCATTCCAATGTAAATTCTCCTGATCTACTCTCCATGCTCCTACCTTTGTAAGTTTTGGATATTTTTTTATCTCTATTCGCCATCCTTGATCATCAACCAGGTGCAGGTGTAACACATTCATCTTATGCATAGCTAAGCCATCAATTACCTCTTTGATGTATTCTTTATCAAAAAAATGACGAGAAATGTCCAACATTAGACCCCTCCACTTAAACCGGGGGCCGTCTTTAATTTCTAAATTCGGAATTTCCCAAGTTTTATTTTCTAATTTAGCTTTGCTTTCTATCTCGGGAGGTAGCAATTGACGTATTGTTTGTATTGCATATAAAAAACCAGATGAGCTACTTGCTTTGATTTCTATATGATTATTATCTACTTTAAGGTTATATGTTTCTGGTTTACTGGTTTTGTCAATCGTAAAGGCTATATAATTCTTTTTGGGCTGTTCTTCTGTTATTATTAAATCCCATCCTTCTGCCGTTTTAAAGTTCTCTTTTAAGACATAAATCGGTTCTTTGGATATATCATTTGAAATAAAAAACTTAGTGTTTTCATTAAATTCGAATACTCCAGGATTAATTTTAACCATCTGTGGCTTTGGAGTGATTTTAATATCCTCTTCTGTATACATTCTCTCTTCATTGGTTTTACAACCTAATACCAATAGTAGAATGGCGATGAATATTGTGAGTTCTTTCATCATAATATGGTTTTTGTGTTGATTTAATCTGAACACCTTGTTATACTTATCTTTAATCGACCTGGGCTAGTATTATCTATAACCACCTTCATTTCTAGTTTTCCCAAGCCATTTTAAACGCTGCATCTTCTAGTCTGTTTCCCTTTTCTACATCATTTACTGCATAATTAAAACCTGACCTAAGGCTGTACCCACCATATTCTCCATTTTTATTTAATGCAATAAATCCAACCTGAAGGTATTCAAGATCTTTATGGTTTTTATGTACTTTATAAATTCTCTCTACTATTTCTTTACATGCTTCTGCAGGGGATTTACCTTGCCTCATTAATTCTACTACCATAGCACTTCCTGCAGTACGTATCACAGCTTCACCTAAACCTGTTGCTGCAGCTGCTCCAACTTCATTATCCAGAAATAAACCGGCTCCAATTATTGGAGAATCTCCCACTCTTCCATGCATTTTCCAGGCAGCACCACTCGTAGTACAAGCTCCCGATATATTTCCATCTTCATCTAAAGCCAGCATACTTATCGTATCATGATTTTCGATATTTATTACCGGCTTATAATCAGATTTTTGTAACCATTCTTCGTATGCTTTTTTGGTTTCTGGAGTTAATAAGTTTTCTTTTTCAAACCCTTGATTTAATGCAAATTGCAATGCCCCCGATCCTGTAAGCATTACATGGGGTGTTTCTTCCATTACTTTTCTAGCTACAGAAATGGGATGTTTGATATGTTGCAAAAAGGATACAGCCCCACAATTACTATTGTGATCCATAATACAAGCATCCAAAGTGACATTACCTTCTCTATCAGGAAATCCTCCTATCCCAACACTTTGGTTTTTTGGATCTGCTTCTGTTACTCGAACTCCTTGTTCTACTGCATCCAATGCATTGCCTCCTTTACTTAATATTTTCCATGCCTCGTCATTGGCTGCAATACCATGATTCCAGGTCGAAATAACAATAGGCTTTACACTCTTTTTAATTTCTTTTTCTTCTTTAACAACAGCTGTTTCTCCTTCTTTTTCATTTGTGTTACAACCAAAAGTTGTTAGTATTAAAAAAAGTGATACGTAGCAATACTTAGTGTTAATTCTCATAATCAATATATTTTATTTACTTCTGGTAAGGATGAGTTTTTAAAGGCTTCATCATTTGGAGAATTACTCATTTCAAATTCGAGAAATCCTCCATTTACAATTTCTTTATGTGTTATATACATACGATCAAGTGGCTCTCCATTTAATCTTATGTTCTTAATATATGTATTCTCTTTAGATAGGTTTTTAGCCGTTATTAAAAAAGTTTTTCCTTCTGGTAATTGTATTTCAATATGCTCAAATATCGGTGCTGTAATATGATATACACCTTGTGCCGGATTTACAGGATAAAGCCCAAGGGAACTAAATATGTACCAGGATGACATCTGTCCACAATCTTCGTTTCCGCAATGTCCATTGGGTTCATTTTTGTACTGCTCTTCTAAAATCTTATGGGTTAATTCCTGAGTTTTTGAAGGTTGATTTACGTAATTGTATAGATACGCTACATGGTGACTTGGTTCATTACCATGTGCATATTGCCCTATCATTCCTGTACTAAAAATGGGTAGTTTATCTCCTGGTTTGGGATCATAAGAAAACATAGAATCTAACTTTTGTGTAAATCGTTCTTTTCCTCCTGTTTTTTTTATCAGCCCTTCTACATGCTGAGGTACAAACCAGTAATATTGCCAGGCATTACTTTCACAATAAAAAGAGGTATATTCTTTTGGACTAAAGGGTGCTATAAATTTTCCTAAAGTATCTCTGGGTTGAATCCAGTTATTATTATCGTTATATAAATTTTTCCAGTTCTCAGAACGTTTCATAAAATATACATACTCCTCTTCTTTCCCTAAATCTTTTGCAAACATGGCTATACACCAGTCATCATAGGCATACTCCAGCGTTTTAGAAACAGACCAATTTTCATGATGCTCTCCTACTGGGATATACCCTAAATTCTTATAAATATCTATTTGCCTATCCTCTACCATAGCACTTTCTTTACATGCTTTGTAAGCAAATTCGGCATCAAATTGAAAACCTTTAAAATATGCATCAACTATAACCGGAACGGCATGATATCCTATCATCATATTGGTTTCATTTCCTTGCATAGACCATACTGGTAACACTCCTGTCTCCTTATAATGAGCCAGTATGGATTGGATCATATCAGGAACTCTTTCTTGCTGAATTATTGTATATAAAGGGTGTGCTGCTCTAAAGGTATCCCATAACGAAAATGTATCATAACGATTAAATCCTTTGGCATTTACAATAGAATCGTTTGCTCCTTTATAATTTCCGTCAGGATCACTTAATAATGTTGGGGCCAACATAGATTGATACATCATTGTATAAAAAATACTCTTCTTATCCTTATCTGTAGTCGTAATGTGAATCTTTTGTAATTCACGTTCCCAAATGGCTTGCGCTTTTCTAATATAGTGATCAAAATCGAAGTCAGGAGCTTCTGTATTTAGTGATTCTTGGGCTCCCTTAATACTAGCTGTAGACAACCCGGTTTTAATAGTAACCTGTTCATTTTCTTCTGTGTTATAATGCAGTATAATTTTTGTATTTGTTCCTTGAACGGGAAGTGTAGTTAGTTCTTCATTTTTAAACACTTGATATGTCGTAAAAGGCTTTGAAAACTGCATTACAAAATAGACTCGTTGATCTTTTGCCCATCCAGTAGACATCCGATATCCCTGAATCGTTTTGTCATCTACTTTTTCAATGTAAGTATCAGTAGGTTTATCCCAGTTTATAGCATATCCCAGATCCACATGTATTGCTGTTGCAGTATCTTTAGGAAAGGTATATCTATGTATACCTACTCTATTGGTTGCTGTAAGTTCTGCTTTAATCCCATAATCTAATAAATCTACGGTATAATATCCTGGTGTAGCAAATTCTTTATCATGACTGTATGTAGAGAATGGTTTATAGTTGTTTTCTTTTATTTTTTTTGAAAACCTGCTATTTGTGGGCATTACCAAAATATCATATAAATCTCCAGCTCCGGTCCCGGTAAGATGTGTATGAGAAAAACCGCTAATGATAGAGTCTTTATAGTAGTATCCTGCAATTCTATCCCATCCGGGAATTCCTATATCCGGACTCAACTGTACCATCCCAAATGGGAGTGTTGCTCCCGGGTATGTATTGCCGGGACCATCTGTTCCTATAAATGTATTCACATAAGAAGTTAATGATTGTTCGGGTAGGTTTACTGAAACCTTCTCTTGATTGCAAGACCAAAACAATAGTAAAAGAATAATATGTGAATAGAATATTTTTTTCATTTTTGGTATGAATAAGATTTCACAGATTTTGAAAACCTACTAAGTTCATATATCGAATTACTTTTTTGATTTTTTAATTGCCTCTAGTTGTTCTTCTGTTATTGCATTTCCGTCAAAAAATGAAATCCCTGACGCTCCATTATCTTTTGCTAATTGTATAGCTTTTGATACATCATCTGCACTCATAGGAGGAAGATATATTCCTGTATGCAATTTAGTTTGCTTTCCTTGCAGATCATTAACTCCTTGTTTGGTAGCAAAACCAATCCAATCTACCTCTTCGTTATAAAAGTTGTGATAAATCATAGGTAATACTTCATCTACATCCCATTTATCCCATCGTTGTCTAACCATATGATCTGCCATTTCGGGATATGGAAACACAGCTGCGGTTAACTTTTTATCATATTTATGAGCAATTTCATAAGCCTCATCGACCACTCTTTTTATCTGGTTTAATCTAAATTGTTTCCACTCTATATCTATCGCAACATTTTTAGCTTCTTTTGGGTTTTTATGATGTTCTTGTTCAAAAGTTTTTATACATACATCACAATAGCAAAAATCAAACTCTGGCAGCTCTTCATCTTGTACTAAGTTATATTTTGGTAATAACCCTATAGGCAAATAGATATCTGGATATCGAATATAATCGAGATGTACACTGGTTATGCCTTCAACCTTTGCCAGTTGTTCTACTAATCCCAAAATATGTGCTCTGGATTCTTTTCTGGTAGGACATAACCACTGATAATAATCTACATATGGTCGTGTGTCGTGGCACGATTTACCTTCTCTGCTTACGGCATACCACTCTGGGTGCTCTAAAGCAACTTTGTCACCTGGTCGATTCATGGTAAACATCCAGGCATGCACTTCTAATCCTTCTTTTGTGGCTAAAGGGGTTAGTTTTTTTAACACTTCGGGATCAGCCAATGTATTTATCAATACTGCGTCTATGCCATTTTCTTTATATTTTTTGAACTCTTCTCTATATTCATCATTTGATTTTGAGGGGTTCGCAGTAATCCAGGTCCAGTATTTAAATGATGTTGTCTTTACTTCTTCTACAACTTCTTTTACGATTTCTTCCTCTTTTTCAGTTTCGGTTTTACAACTAACACTAATAAATACACCACATAAGAGTATAATTTTGAGCATCTTCATATCAATCTTCTTTTTGGATAATTTTACCATCTTCTTTAATAATAAACAGGTGTTTTGTATCTGGGCTTACCACTGTTATATTCCAACCTGTTTGGTGATTTTCTATGGTTTTAACAACTTTATTTCCATCAACCAACAGATCATTGGCTTCTAGTTCTTTAAAAGTTTTTGCCCAACGGGTATTCTTTTTAAAATATTCCTTTTGTTTTCTATATAATTGATACAACAATCGTTTTACTTTTTCATCTTCAGGAATTCTGAAATCATCATTTTCTCCTACTTCTTTTGAGGAAAAATATACATATCCCCAATCTTCGGGTTGATGCATATTAATCACACCGATAGGAGACCAAACCCAATTGTATTCTGGTTTAAATTTTCCGTTATCATCTCGCTTTCTGGAGTATTTATTATTCTGAAGTTCAAAATCCCAATTCACTCTGGAAAAATTAACTCTCCAAAACTTATCTTTCGGAATGTTTTTGTGATAATATGAGGTTTTAAACACTTTAAACGGAATAGCTATTTCTAGTATCCATCCTTTATCGGTATCGTGTGGGTTATTTATGGTTCCGTTTACTTTAACTGAAGATTTAAATCCATTCGCATCCCAATCGTTTAATACCGGGGTTCCTTCTCTATATGGTTTTGTAATAAACAAATCCCACAGCGTATTTAATGCATTAACTTCAAATTCATAATAATTATGAGTGTCATTATCTGGATCGACAAAAATTTCGAAATCATTATTATAAAAAATAATAGTATCTTTTTGTTTAAGATTACCCCATACATGAGGTTCTTCCATTTCTGCCAAAAAGTAAAAATACTCATCATCCCAAAGCATTTTTACAGTAGTTTTATATTTTGGGATTTTGCTTCCTTCAATATCTATAAAAAACTCTGTAGATTTTGCTTTACTCCAGGAAGATTCTAAGACAGATCCATCTATATCTATTGATTCTTTGGTATAATGTGCGATATAAGATTTTGGGGATACCTCATTTTTAACACTTTGCCCATAAACAATAGTTGTTTTACTCAAAATTAATACTATGATACAAAGTATTTTATTGATTCTATTTTGAAAAAGTTTCAATTTCATTTTAACCTACTTTATAATGAATTTTCTTTAGTAAACTTAATAATTTCACTTATCCTTCCAAAAGCCAATGCGACCACGGTATCTGCTGCTCCATAATAAATAGCTACTTTATCTTGCTCAATATCTTGTAGAGTTGCACAAGGAAATATCACATTAGGAACATCTCCTATTTGTTCATAGGTCACAGAAGGTGTTAAAAGGTATGGTTTTGTCCTGTACTTTACCTTATCGGGGCTATTCTTATCTAAAATTGCAGCTCCCATAGCGTATCTAAATCCATTACATGTGTTTATTACCCCATGATAAAACATCAACCATCCTTCATCGGTAAGAAAAGGAACAGATCCAGCCCCTATCTTAGTACATTGCCAACCACTTTCTTCAAAAGGAGCTACCTGCATTACGTTTCTATGTTCTCCCCAGTACTTCATATCTGGGCTATAGCTGATAAATATATCGCCAAAAGCGGTATGCCCATTATCGCTTGGACGGCTTAACATTGCATATTTACCATTGATTTTTTCTGGAAATAATACTCCATTTCTATTGAAAGGTAAAAATGCATTTTCGCATTGAAAAAACTCTTTAAAATCAAAAGTATAAGCAATGCCAATAGTAGGTCCGTAATACCCATTACACCATGTAATCCAATATCTATCTTCAATAAAAGTAACTCGAGGATCATACTTGTAATCAGAGTCTATCATTTCTGTATTTCCTGCTTCCATGATAATAGGCTCTTCATTAATCTTCCAATCAATTCCGTTATGACTAAATCCTGTAAAAATATTCATCTGTACAGCTTTATTATCACATCTAAACACTCCTGCATAACCATCATTATAGGGCACAACAGCACTATTAAATATACTATTAGAAGTGGGTATAGCATCTCTAGAGATGATGGGGTTTGCAGAATACCTCCAAATAGCCTCAGTGCATCCTTCAGGTTTATCCTGCCATGGTATTTCTTTTTTCATCGTATTTCTAGTATAAATATTACTACTTTTCAAAAAGTATTATTTTGTCTTAAGTTTATCATACCATGTTCTCTTTAATATTACCGATGTAATAATCATTAATACTATCGCAAAAGCCAAGCTATAATATTCTTTTATAATTAAATACATCGGCACCAGAACAAAGGTCATTTGCCAAATAATCCCAATACCGCAATTAAACATATCTCTCCAGAAGTTTTTATTAGGTAAAAAATCTGGATCTTCTTTTTGTATTGCATCAATAACTGGTTTCCACCATCCCCAGGGTTTGGTGGTTCTATAAAAGTTTTTTAGCACCTCTATATCATCTCGTTTTCCTAATATTACTCCTAAAAAGCATCCAATAAAAGATATCAATAGGATGCCAGGAAATAAGTAAATGGCAGTTGTATCGGGAAAAATTCCGGGTACTATTGTTGCTGCAATAAGTCCTGCCAACATTCCTCCAAAATACCCATAAGAATTAAATCTCCACCATATCCACTTTAATACATTTGCTGCTGCATATCCTCCGTACAAAGCTGAGGTTAACCATATGGTAAGTTCATTAATAGATGATGCAAAAAAACCACCAATCACCCCTACTAATACGATAAGAACAGATGATAAATAACTGTATTTAATATATGTTTTATCAGAAGCTTTCGGGTTGATATATTTCTTATAAATGTCATTAACTATATATGCTGGCGCTGCATTTATAAAAGCAGCAAATGTTCCCATAAAAGCGGCTAATAAACCTGCCAACAATAGCCCTTTAAAACCTATTGGAACAAAGCGATGAATGGCCACTGGCAGTATGGTTTCAAAATCTACATCTATCCCTGCTTGTTGTAATTCTGGTCCTAAATACACCAAACCTAGTACAGCAAAGCCGGTGATCATTAAATACCTGGGTACGAAAAGGACAATGATTGTAAAAGCGCTCATTTTTGAAGCTTCGGCTTCATTTTTAGTAGACAAAACTCGTTGCATATCATAGCTGGGAACGGGGCCTGCAAGGCTGGCAAAAATACCTTTAAAGATCATCATCATAAATAGGAAACCAAATAAAGAAAATCCGTCTTTCTCTATCTTTTCGTTTACGCTATCGATATATCCGGTCCAATCCAAATCCAATTTCATATCAAAGAATAAATTATTCCAGTTTTCTGGTGTGGCCATGGCAATTTGTTCTGTTGTAACAGTGGTAAAAGCAATATATCCAATAACCAAACATGAAATGGTCATAATTACAAACTGAATGACTTCTGTTCCTACTACACTATACATTCCTCCTTTTAAAGTGTATAAAGTAGTTATGCCAATAATTATCAAAGCATAAGATTGCTCTGAAGCTACTACAAATAATCCAAGGTCTATAGATAAGTCCCAAGGAAAAAATACAATTGCAAATTTACCGATCCCTTCAAAAAAGTAGGCTATAAAACCTAAAGTACTGATAACAGCAAAGATTGTTACTATGATATGAGACAATTTAGCACCCATGGCAGATCCGAATCTATAGGTTATCCACTGTGCTCCTGTCATCACATTTGACCTTCGTAACCATGCGGCCATAAAAATCATAATAAAAACCTGATTCCATACGGGCCATAACCAAGGGAGCCAGGCACTTTTCATTCCGTAGACAAATAGAATAGTAACTGTCCACATCGTACCAGAAACATCAAACATCCCTGAAGCATTTGACAATCCGAGATAATACCAGGGTATTTCATTTCCGCCAAGGAAATACGATTTCATATCTTTTGATGCCTTCTTAGCAACATAAAATCCAAAAAGAAGAGTAATAATAATATAACATAGAATTATTACAATATCTACGGTAGCTAGGTTCATTTAGAGTTGGTTATTTCTGTACACTCCAGTTTTTGTTAGGAGATGCTCCCATTACGAAATGCAACGTTCCTCCTTGTGTTATTTCCTGATGAGTAATATATGATCGATTAAATTCTTTTCCGTTTAGAGTTGCAGATTGGATGTATATATTGTTATCTGAAACGTTCTTGGCTTCTATACTAAAACTAAGATCATCTGATAATTTTAAAGTAGCTTTTTCAAAAATCGGACTTCCAATTTGGTATTCTCCAGATGCGGGGTTCATAGGATAAATCCCTAAAGAGCTAAAGACATACCAAGCCGACATTTGCCCACAATCCTCATTGCCACTTAATCCATTAGGTGTTGTATTATATTGTGTTTTCAATATTTGACTTACCCAATATTGAGTTTTCCAGGGAGCATTAGCTTTATTAAACATATAAGCAATATGATGACTGGGTTCATTACCGTGCGCATATTGCCCTATAAGACCTGTAATATCTGCAGAAATATTATCTCCGGTAATTTCAGAATCTTCAGTAAATAACTGTTCGAGCTTTGCTACAAAAGTGGTTTCGTCTCCAAACAATTGTATTAGTTCCTTAACATCATGAGGTACAAACCAACTATGTTGCCATGCATTTCCTTCTGTATAATCGGCATGCACTCTATGCGCAGAGTATTTGGGATCAAATGGTTCATGCCATTTTTTCCCATCCTCAGATTTTCCTCTCATAAACCCTGTCTTAGCATCAAAGAGATGTGTAAATGCTTCAGATCGTTTTAGGAAATACTCATAATCCTCTTCTTTTCCCAGAGATTTAGCTACTTGCGCAACACACCAGTCATTATAAGCATATTCTAATGTAATAGTAACAGATTCATCTAGCAAATTATACGGGATATAACCATATTTTTTATAATACTCCAACCCTCTTTCATCTTGCATCATCGTGGTTTTCATCGCCTCATATGCTTTTTCGATGTCAAAGCCTTTGACACCTTTTAAGTACGCTTCTGCAATTACCGAAACCGAGTGATATCCTGTCATGGTATTGGTTTCGTTAGCATATAAAGTCCATACAGGTAAAATCTTTTTATGTTCATAATAAGCTAACATAGAATTTACGATATCAGAAACTTTATCTGGTTCTAAAAATATGAGTAATGGATGCTCTGCTCTAAAGGTATCCCATAGCGAGAGTGTAGAATATGCAGTAAAATTCTCTGCAAAAACGATACTATCATTTTCTTTTCTAAACGCACCATCCATATCACTATAGGTAACTGGTGCAACCTGAGCATGATATAGCGCAGTATAAAAAATGGTTTTTAACGAATCATTTTTAGTGTCTACTTCTATTTTTGATAGTACATTTTGCCATGATGAATTGGCACTTTCAACGATTTTATCAAATTCGAATTTATTTTTATAGTTAGAAATATTATTTTTTGCATTTTCAACACTTACCGAAGAGATTCCTACTTTAACTTGTATTTGATTTTTATTTCCTTCATTAAAAAACAACTGTGCCGACGATTTTACACCTTTGATAATATTACTATTTTCAACCTTTTTGGTATCTGTATATAAATCATAATCATTGATAGCTTTAGAGAATTTCATCACAAAAAATACTTTTTGATTTTTTGCCCATCCGGTACTATTTCTATATCCTGAAACTGTAAATTTATCTTCAATATGTATTTGTGATTCTAAGGTTTTATCCCAATTAATAGCATATCCCAAATCTAATACTACAGATTGTGTGTCCCCCTCTTTATATTCGTATCGATGAAAAGCTGTTCTAACGGTAGACGTTAATTCTGCATTAATATTAAAATCTTCTAAAAACACATTATAATATCCAGGTGTAGCTTTCTCTTTATCATGAGAATATTTAGACTTAAAAGGTATTTCGTCTCTTGTTTTAAAAGAAGTAGATAAATCCACTTTTTTATTAATTGGCATTAATCTAATATCATTAAGATCTCCAATTCCTGTACCACTAAGGTGTAAATGACTAAAGCCTATAGTTAATGAATCAGAATAATGGTATCCCGAGCACCAATCCCATTCTGAAATACCATTATCTGGACTTACTTGTACCATCCCAAATGGTACTGTTGCTCCCGGATAGGTATGACCATGACCTCCTGTACCAATAAAAGGATTTACATACTTAATTATAGTACTGTCTTTTATTTTTACACTATCCTCATTTTCATGCTCTTTCTTACACGAAAAAGTACTCAATATTACTATTATCAATAATTTAATATTACGAGGTATTTTCATCTATTTATATTTATTTTTTTATCATTGTTCTACAGGAAGAGCAAGTAAAGACATAAATATTTACAAAACTTATGGTTAAAAGAATAATTTTAGATCAATAACAAAGCAACTCAGTTAAACGTCATAAAATTTGGGGAAATATGCTGCAAAAAATTAAAAACGCACTTAATATAACATCTGGTAACAATTATACTATAACAACAAAACATCATGTTATATTCTGGCTCGTATATTTTCTATTTACAACTTTTAAATGGGGAAGTTACTTTAACGACTATGCCTATTCTCTAAAAACCACTATTCTAGGATTTATTATACATATGTCTCTAAGTTATTTCAACATATATTATTTAATGCCAAAATTTGTAGATAAGCGTAAATACCTGATATACATATTTTTACTATTTACATCTCTTTTTACAATGGTCTTGGCAAAATTTTATTTTACTTATTTTCTTGTTAATCATAATGTATGGCCAGAAGGCCCTGAAGTAACCAATAAATTGACCTTAAATTATACTATAGAAATGATGTTGGGTGAGCTTTATGTGGTGTCTTTTGTTTCTGCTATTAAAGTAACCTTAGACAGGTTAAGAGAGCACAAAAAATTAATTGGTGTAGAAAAATTACAATTAGAAACAGAATTACGCTTTCTGAGAGCTCAAATGTCTCCTCATTTCTTTTTTAACACCCTAAATAACATATATTCTCTTTCTGTTGAAAAATCAGACAAAACTCCAAAAACTATATTGAAGTTATCTGAATTAATGCGGTATTTATTGCATGAAACCAATCAAAAAAGACAATATCTTAGTAAAGAAATCATGTGTCTTCAAAACTATTTAGATTTAGAAAGAATTCGATATGGAGATTCCTTAAAAATAAATGTAAATATTTCTGGAGAGATCGAAGGTAAAAAAATCGCTCCAATGTTGCTTCTTTCATTTATAGAAAATGCTTTTAAACATGGAGCTAACAAAAACGTTGGAGAAATCGAAATTAATATCTCTTTCATCATAATAGATGACTTCCTGTATTTTCAGATTACCAACCCAATTCCTTCTAAAAATAATAAAAACAAAATTGATTCCTTTTCTGGTGGTATTGGAATAGGAAACGTAAAAAAAAGGCTTGAATTGGGTTATAAACCCGATGAATATAACTTAACGATTAGTGAAAACGATGATCAATATATTGTTGATTTAAAAATTAAAGTGTAATGGATTTAAAATGTGTTATTATTGATGATGAACCACTGGCAATTAAAGTGATAAAAAACTATGTTGATCAAACAAAAGGATTGATTTTTTTAGCTTCATTTAGCGATGCAACCGAAAGTCTTGACTATTTAAGGAGTCAAGAAATAGATCTTCTTTTTTTAGATATTAACATGCCTCTTTTAGATGGGTTGAATCTATTGAAAAGCATGCATCAAAAACCACTTACCATAATCACTACTGCCCATGAAGAATTTGCAGTAGAAAGTTATGAGTTAGAGGTAGTAGATTATTTGGTAAAACCCATCTCGTTTCATAGGTTCATTATGGCTGTAAATAAAGCTTTCAAAATAAAAGAATATCAACAAAAAGATAGCTTTACTACTCCTAACAAACGAGCGTATATCTTTTTGAAAATCGATAAAAAAAAGATGCAAAAAATATATCTGGATGAAATATTATCTGTCGAAAGCCTTGGGGATTATATTAAAGTAAATACGTCCTCAAGCAACTATATTGCTCATCAAACGTTAAGTAATTTCACAGATGACTTACCTTCTGATAAGTTTATTAGAATTCATAGATCTTATACTATATCAATTGATAAAATAGAATCTATTGAAGGTAATAGTATAGAAATTGCAAATAATCGATATCCAATTGGAAGAAGTTATTTAAATGAAGTAAGAAGTGTTATTTTTAAGGTGTAATCACTTGATTAAATCTCATATATAAAATGATAAAACACGGTCATTTTTTATACCCTTCCTTAATTACTTGAAATTTTATTTAGTACCCTGCATCATTTTTTAAAGTTGTCGTCTTAAGAGATGAATACAAATTTCAAAAATGATGCAAAACAATAATTTACCCATAGCAATAATAGGTGCTGGCCCAGTAGGATTAGCTGCAGCTGCACAATTACTAACACAAAATCTTCCTTTCATTGTATTTGAATCGGGAAGCTCTGTCGGACAAAATATACGTTCCTGGAGCCACGTTCGTGTGTTTTCTCCCTGGAAATATAATATAGATCGAGCTGCCAAAGAATTATTAGAACAAACCAATTGGATAGCTCCCGATGAAAATAAATTACCGACAGGACAACAGTTGGTAGAACGCTATTTTCGTCCATTAGCAAATTTACCTCAGATTAAACCATACATTCATTTGAATAGCAAAGTTCTTTCTATCGGAAGAAAAGGCTTGGATAAAATGAAAACCTGGGGGCGTGAGAATAAACCTTTCTCAATTAAGGTTCAAGAAAATGAAAACATTAGTTATTATGAAGCAAAAGCAGTAATTGATGCTACAGGAACCTGGAATCAACCCAATCCCATTGGTTCTGGCGGTGTGTTTGCCGAAGGAGAGCAAGAACTAAATGAGCATATCTTTTATGGTATCCCAAATGTAAAAGCAAAACATTTAGAACGTTATAAAAACAAAAATGTAGTTGTTGTAGGAGGAGGACATTCTGCTATTAATGCTTTATTAGATTTAGGAGGCATTCAAAAAGAATACCCAGAAACACAACTTAATTGGATATTAAGAAAAGATAATATAAACAAGGTTTATGGCGGGAAACAAGAAGATACGCTAGAAGCCAGAGGTGCTCTTGGTATTCGTATTGAGCAATTGGTCAATAGTGGAAAATTAAATATCTATACGCCTTTCCATATCTTAAAACTGGCCAAAAAAGAAGACGGTATCCAAATCATCGGTGATCAAAATGGTGAAATAGAAGCTATCAATCAAATAGATGAAATAATTAGTAATACAGGTTCTCGACCAAATTTGGAAATGATTCGCGAGGTACGAATAGATTTAGATGCCTCACTAGAATCGGTTTTTGATCTTGCCGAATTAATTGATCCGAATGTTCATAGTTGTGGAACAGTAAGACCTCACGGAGAAAAAGAGCTTCGCCATCCCGAAAAAGATTTTTACATCGTAGGTTCTAAAAGTTATGGTAGAGCTCCAACTTTTTTAATGGCTACAGGGTATGAGCAAGTACGCTCTATAGTAGCTCATATGGCTGGTGATATTGAAGCTGCAGAGCGAGTTGAACTTAATTTACCAGAAACAGGAGTGTGCAGTACCGATTTTGCAACTAGTGAAAAAGATGACAGTGTAGCTTGTTGTTCTTCAGAACTAACTATAGAAGGAGTAGAAACTACAGGTTCGAGTTGCGGTACATCGGGATGTAATTAAAAAAATAAAAATGATGCATCATTATAAAAGTCTTGCGTCTTAAAGAGTGAAAACAATACATAACAGAATAGAAATATTAAAATCAATAATTATGAAAACGAGAAATATAAATAAGCAAGTAGAAACGGTTCAGCAAAGTAGTGTATGCTGTGGATCTACACCGGTACAAGCACAATCTGCACAAAGCTCTTGTTGTGAGCAACCTATTGATGGATCATCGTGTTGTGATACAGATGAGAGTAAAGAAATTAATATTGAAAAAACGGGATGTTGCTAACCAAAAGCTCTCCTATCCCTAAAGAACAAAGCTCCTCATTTCGAGGGGCTTTGCGTGCTAGTGGGGTGATGGCTTTTGCAGGATTAGGTGATGCCGTTTTATACCCTGTACTCCCCATTTATGGTAAAGAATTAGGTTTTTCGGTATTTTTTATTGGCATATTATTATCCATAAACCGATTTGTGAGGATTATTGCAAACACACCTATCGCAAATTGGATACATCGAATCGGAATTCGAAAAATGCTGATTATTACCGCAACACTGGCTACGCTAACTACTTTTGTATACGGGCTGAAATTAGGTTTAATTTCTTTCTTGATAGCAAGAATTTTTTGGGGTTTAAGTTATTCCGGATTAAAAATATCCACTTTATCTTATGCTTCACAAGCTAAAGAAAAGTCTGGTTTAGCATTTGGATTATCACAAAGCATCAAATCATTAGGAGCTTTATTTGTACTTTGGTTTGGGCCAATCGTCATTAGTAAATTTGGCATTCAAAATGGCTTATTTAGCATAGCTTTAATCAGTTCGTTAGGTATACTTTTAGCGTATTCATTACCAAAAATTGAAACTGAGGCAAAAAACGATATCGTAAAAACAAACCTTACTTTTTATCCAAATGCTATCAATTTATTAGTATTTATAATATCTGTTTCAATAGATGGTATTTTAGTCGTATCCCTATCACATTTATTATCAGGAAACATGATCAATTCGAGTGAGTTACTTGGTTATGTGGCATTTTATTTGTTATTAAAACGATTATTTGTTTTGTTGTTTTCTATAATCGGAGGCATGCTCACCATACGTTTTCGACCACTAATCTTATTTTCAATTTCAATTAGTATTTGTTTATTCGCAATGGCATTGATTGCATTCGACAGTACCATTTTGGGCATTATTCTAGCTTTTGTATTCAATACAATTGTGGTTACTTTTTCGCCACTTATCGCCATCAAGAACTCACAAAACAAAGATAATTCCTTACAGGCAATTTCTAGTGTAAGTACATGGTGGGATATAGGTGCTGCTGTTGGTGCATTTATCGGGATCTACGCCATAGAATTTCTTGGAATACAAAACCTATATTTATCTTTGTGTATAACCGGAACAATTTTATTCATCAATTTCTCTATAAAAAATGCAAAATCAAGTCGTTCAACTATATAACCCATTATTGGGGTACGTTAAAAAGCGTGTCCGCAATCAGGAAGATGCCGAAGATTTAACCCAAGATGTATTTTTAAAATTATCCAAATCGAATAGTAATGGTGTCGATAACCTTAAAAGCTGGGTGTATACTATAGCCAAAAACACGATTACCGATTACTACAGGAAAAAGCAGCTGCAAACTAACTCAATTGAAGATGACACCTTTTTTGATTATGACACCAATGAGGATGCTGGCATTGAGCTAGGTAAATGTGTACATTCTTTTGTTAATCAATTGCCAGAAGAGTATCGAGAATTAATGATTTTATCTGAGATAAAGGAAATACCACAAAAAGAAATAGCCGAACAGCTTAATATAAACTATGTTACGGTACGTTCTAAAATTCAGCGGGGAAGAAAAAAGCTTAAAGAATTATTTGAAGGTTGTTGTACTATTTTACAAGGTGGGAAAGGGAGTATAATAGACTTCGAATCAAAAACCGGAAGTAATAAGAAATCATCCTGTTAAAACTTCTCATTTACATCATTTCTCACATACTATGGCTACAGAGATAAACTAATCATATGAATTTATTTGATATACTTCACAACAATTATATGCATCACTTTGCTAAGAGTAATCTCTTCATGTTAATACCTATGTGCCAAAATTCGGGAAGCATTCTACCAAATAAAAATAGCTATAAATGAAAATATACGATACTCTTGTAATTGGTGGTGGACAAGCGGGGCTTTCGGTAGCTTATTTTTTACGCAGACAAAAATTAAACTATCTAATTCTGGATGATAAAGATAAACCAGGAGGCTCTTGGTTACAAACCTGGGATAGCCTCAAATTATTTTCCCCAACAGAATACAGCTCATTATCTGGTTGGGCTATGCCTAAAAGCAAACATGAATATCCAACCAAAAAAGAGTTCATTTATTATCTGGATGCTTATGAGAAACGTTATAAATTTCCGATCCTGAGAAATACACAAGTAATTTCGGTAGCTAAAAACAATGATCTTTTCACAGTCGAAACTAATCAAGGTTTTTTTTACAGTAAAACTGTGGTTAGTGCAACAGGTACAGCACAACGACCTTTTATCCCTCAATACCCAGATCAGGAATTGTTTCAAGGAGAACAGCTGCACTCTTTACATTATAAAAATTCTGAAGATCTTGTTGGCAAAAAAGTGTTAGTCGTTGGCGGAGGAAATTCGAGTGCTCAAATTTTAGCCGAAGTTTCAAAAGTAGCACAAACACAATGGGTTACATTAGAAGAGCCTCATTTTTTACCCGATAATATAGATGGGCGTTATCTATTTAATGCTGCAACTCAACAATTTTTAGGAAAATCTAGCCAAGAAAAAGGTAAAAGTGCTAATGTCTCTTTAGCAAATATCGTTATGGTAGAAAGCGTAAAAGAAGCCCGAAGCAGAAATGTATTGCACGCCAAACGTCCTTTTGCATCCTTTTATGAAAAAGGAGTCATTTGGGAAAATAAAACCAAAGAAGAGTTTGATACAGTGATTTGGTGTACAGGTTTTAAAGCAAATTTAGATCATTTACAATCTCTTAATATCATCGAGAACAATCGTATTAAAACCCAATACACACGTTCGATAAAGGAACCTATGCTTTGGTTAGTTGGTTATGGTAGTTGGACTGGTTTTGCATCAGCAACCATTTATGGTGTAGGTAAAACAGCAAGACAAACTGTTAAAGAAATATCGGCGGTTATATATCAAAAATAGGCCTCCATCCCTTCTGTTATATAAAAAATATACAAACTCTTACCAACCACTTTGCCAATATTCAATTGAGTAAGAGGACCGCATACAAGCTTATGTCTTAGATCAAAGAGCATCCATTCCCACAATTCCTAAGTTGTAAAATTCTCTTTTATTTCTTCAAAAAAAATAGCGGATAATTGTTATACTATGGATGCTAAATTGTAGCACATTGTTCTATGTTTTGCCTCTCTATTTCAAAATTCTGGTAGTACTTTTCCATTTTGTTTTATTTGGTTTAAAATTCCTATAACACCTGCCAAAAGTATATTTTCACTTGTTGTGTATTGCTCTTTCCTTCCATTATGATGATTTCTCAGCTCTGGATAAGATACCATAAACCGGTCGAGTTCTATTTGTTTTTGAATAATTACGGGTTCTTTGGCTTTGCTAAAATATACTTCAATTGTTTCTAAATCTAATAGATTTATTTCTGCTTGCCCGAATCTACTTTTTAAATCTAAAAATAACTCTTCCATACTATTTTGAAAAAAATTATTGCCTTGCTCAGGTATTTTGATGAGTAACTTTTATTTTGGTAATATTGTTTAGATCTATATCAATAATTGTCCCTGTATCTCCGTAGCAGATTAAATGCGTGCCTATGACTTCTACTTTATGGATTGGGTTGGAAAACGTAAAAAAGATAGCCCAATTTAATTCTCCGTTTATTGTTGTTGACGCGACATAGCCTTCGTTTCCCATAGCGCCATCACCAAATACAAATTTTTGATTATTATATTCAAAAGCTCCATGAAAAATACCAACCTCTGTCCAGATATCATCATCATACTTTTCTATACTTTCTAGTGTTGTGTCACATAGTGGTGACCAGTATTGTTTGGTTTCTCCATTATTCGGGTCGTAGGTACTGTATACATTCCCTATTACAAAATCCCCCTCTCCCATGATGATACAATCAAAACCAGGTAAATAGCCTTGTTTCCATTTTTCTTGTATTTTAGGATGCATCATATATTCTAATTCATCAAAGTTTATTTTTTCTATTTCTTGTAAAAAATGTTCAGGCAAATCTTCTAAAAATTGTCTTACCTGGTTTAGTTTATCTGTTACTAAATCGGTGTCATTAAGTCTTCTAATTTCTATCTTTTCTACCTCGCTTGGTTGTAGAATATTGTTAAACGAACTACATAATTGATATTTAAAACCAATTGATTCTTTACCAACGCTTAGAAACACGAATGCATTTAAAAAATGTGGTTTTACGCTTTCGTTTGACCATTGATATTCATCAAAATCTAATTCTAATCGCCACTGCTTATTTAATCCCCAAGCGGCATATTCAAACTGGCAAATAATAGGCAAAGGATGGTTAAACTGTTTTTCTTTTAAAACTTGCTCGTATGCGGGGTCAATACTTTGTTTTATTTTGGTTAACTGTTCTCTTAAAAGCACATTGAGTTCGGTATAAAATTTACTTTTTTTTACAATTTCTAAATCATTCATACTCTTACATCAATTTTGTCCAGCTTTTATAATACCAATCATCTTCAGTTGGTATTTGGTGCTCTGAGCAATCAAAGGTTTCTTGTACAGAAAAGATGTCTCCTTTGTCTACTGCTTCTGGTGTCCATAAATCCAGCAAATCATGTTTATCTTTAACTTCTTTAAGCTTTTCTTTTACCTTTTTAAAGCAATATATATTACCAAACATACCATTTCCAAACGGGCTATAATTAGAATACTTGCAACTTAAACAGGTTTTTAAATAGATATTTTCTGGTAATTGATTTTGCAAAACTATTAAGGCATCTTCCATCCATTCTAGTTTTTTTTCCACTTTAAACTCTCCAAAAGAAGTGGTTAATGTTAAGCAGTTTAATTCATGATCTAACCCTTTAATCGTTGTAGTTTCACCCACTTCAATATGAGCGGTTAGGTTTTCTATAAAGATTTTATCAGTTTCTACGTTAAAGAGTTGTATTGGGATCGTTATGGTTAGTTTAAAATTGGTTACATCTCCAGAACCATCTTGAAACATTTCATAATCGAATTTTGTCTCATCAATTTTATTTGCTGTTAATTGATCAAAATCCGGACCTTCAAAATCAATATTTCTCAAATTAAAATACATATCACTACCGTCTGACTTTATATAGATAGTTTCTGTTCCTCTTTTATCTTGGTATGTTGCTAAGTATTTTCGCATAAGCTGTCTATTTTTCTATCAAATAGGGAAAACCAATATCATTAATCTCACTTTTTGTTCCTATTGGTACCGACTCAAATTGAAATTCGAATGTAGCTTCTTCAATATCATCTTGAGAAATAAATCCTCCCAAAATAGTAACAGCATAACAACCATTTTTTATTACTATTTTTTGTCTGACACCTGCTTTAACAGCTTCTTTTAAACGATGTATTCCATTATTTTCGGTCCAGTTTTTTAAATAAGGTACCGTTACTAAACAAATTTCATCATTAATTACATGTAATACATAACCTGTTTTTTCGAACACTAACAAACTTGAATCTTTTTTGAATACAGACATTTGATCATCGGTGTTAAAAAAAACGGTATATGGTTGATTTTTAATACTGCTCATAGGAATCATAACCCCTTTTTGTATCGCCAATTCTGCACTATCATTTGTGGTAAACTCACTCATCAAATCATCTGATAAATTATTCTCTTGTTTAAACTGCAATAAATTAGCTGGATCTGTTAAAAAGAAATAATCCCAGGTATCATTTAAACATTCTGTAAATTTTATCATTCTCTAATTTTTATTCCAATATTTTATTTTGATATAACATTATTCATTAATAGGTTCTATCCCTTTTTCAGGGTTGTAATCAGGAAAAATATAGTAGTTCTTTAATCCTACATTTGCACTATCTTTTACCAAGGTTAGCATTGATTTTTTTGGAAACTCTTTTGGTTCATAAGCTATAGAGTAGGCAATATTAAGGGTGTCTCCTTCTAATACAATGAGTCTTGTAATAGGTTCTAAAAATTTGTATTGCACTATTTGTATTTTACTACCTCCTATTCTTTTTATGAATTTAGCAACTACTTTTATGGTATCTTGTTTATAGGTGTATGGATTAAAACTACCTCTAGCATTTTGCTCTTGTTTTATGTTGTGTTGCAGTTTAATATTGGTATTAAAATAATCGGTGATTATTTTTCGGTTGCTACTCGTATGCTTGTCAGGAGGTACGTTATAATTAGAACCTCTGTAACCTTCTTTCGTATCAAAATAAACATTACCTATTTCCTTTTTGTATGAAAACAAATCATGAATGGTATAATCGGTATCGTATTCGTGTTGGGTATATTCATCAATTCCATCGCCATATTTAAAAAAAGTCAATCTCCAACTCACATTTTTGTTTTGGATTAAAAAGGAATCTTTCTTTACATAATTAACTATAAAACTGTCTATTTTAATTTTGTGTTGCTCGTTATTGATATCATAATTTTTCACTACAAAAAAATCGTTTCTTCTTTTAGAGAATTTTCCATTGACTGCTGCGGTATCTGTATATACTCTATTAGGTTTTAAATGGAATATTTTGAAGGTTTTGTCTGTTACTCCTTTTTTACAAGAAATAAAGCTTACAAAGAATAGTATGTAGATTAATTGAGTGGTTTTCATAGAATTTAGTTGATGATTCTGTCAAATGCTATTAATATCTCTTTTATATCATTTAGCGTTTCTTTTCGCTCTTCTTTCATACACATTTCAAACAAAACATAATTATCAGGATTGTTATACATCAAAACTCATTCTAAATAACATATCTAAACCGTCATCTGAAAAAAAATCTTGATGTATACGTTTTTTGGCTTCTTCAATTCTCATCTTTTGTTTTTTTAGTTGACTGTTTATGTATTTTTTCCCATTGATGTAATTCTTTTGTAGGGATATCATTAAATCGTTTTATACGACCATCGCAATGCCGATATTCTGCATTTTCTAAAACTTCTATATCTATGTCTATTTCTAAGCCTGTTCCACAAAAAGGAATCCTTAATTCCCTTCGAATAAAGGTTCCCCATTCTCCTTGATTCTTAAATTTTATTTCTCCAGGGTCGAGTTTAATAGTAAGTATAGTGTCATTTTTAATGGAATATGTTTTTTCAAAAGGTTTATAATTCATTCCAAATACGTTAATCTTAAATTTATGATCTACTAATTTTTTAGAACATACATCCCAAGGACTTAATCCGTCAAAATCTGTTTGAATCCCACCGACTCTTTTGTTTCCAGAACTAATTTCTATAATAGCCAATGGGACTTCGGTACGTGAATGAGCATCAATAACTTTAAAAATAGTATGTAACATCCTATTTTCATTGTTAGTAGTTTGAGCATTACTATTTAAAAAGAGTAATAGAACAGATAGATATGTTAGTGCTACTATTTTCATTTAGATTTTTTTATTGTTCTATAAATAATTATTCCTGTTACAATCAGTCCGAGAAACGCAAGAATTCCATATACTTCTTTTGCTTGTTCTGTATAAACTACTCCATCTTCAGGAGATAAAAATTTACCTTCAGGATTATACTCAAAATTTGCTCTTTGGATGTAACTCCAAATACAGAAAGAGGTAATTAATCCAATAATTAAAAGTATGATGTAGCGTATATATTTCATAATTCTTTAAAAATCGTTCTTTTTCACTAACATCTAATGTTCCAGAGTTTTCTACATCTTCATAATAAAGTACTACTCTTTCCAACGATATGGATTTTCTTCCACCAGGGCAAAAGAGGTTAATTGAAAACCGTTTGAGTTTAACCCTTCAACGTCATTTATATTTTCAAAGGTTAATTCGACACCACTTTTTAATCGCAATAAAACACCCAGGTTATCGGTTTTCTTTTTATAATCAATATTGTGTTTATTTAGTTTTGTTAAAACAAATAATAGGTTAAGTTGGTTAACATCTTCGAAGATCCATTTGTTTAATTTTAGTTGGCGACTGCTATCTAGTTTTCCTTCGTACCAATAATCTGAAAATATTAAATAGAGTTTTTTGTTTTCAAAATGCAATTCAATACCGCCATAGGTCCAGATATTGACTTCCTCTGTTAAAAAATTGGTTCCAAAACAATCAGGATCAGGAAAGTTGTTTAAGACCCATTCTTTGGTTTGTCCCAGTTTTAAATAGTCAAACTTCGCTGTCTTAAAAAATTCTAGAATATCAATTTCTATGGGTGTTTTTAGTTTCATTATTTTTTCACCTTAGAACTCTGTCCCTTTATCCCATATATAGGTTTCTTTAGGTACTGATTTTTTTTGCTGAACTTCGTACCAAACCGTAATCCAGGTTTCTTTGTCTTTTTCCCAGGTAAGTTCATCTATTACAATAGATTCGCTTTGTCTTTCTTCTTGGCTGTATGTATTGATAATAGTATTTCTAAATTCTCCATAGGCTTCGTGTAAAATAAATTGTTCTATAGAAGAAGGTGTACCGTATTTATGTATGGCTTCTACTTTTGTTAAAAGCTTCAATTCTTGAATAGATATACTATCTTTTGAATTTTCTACTTTTTCAATTATTTGATTACCATTAGTTTTAGCTTCTTTTGCGTTTTGAGCACAAGAGCTAACTATGACTAAAAGTATATAATAAATATGCTTCACTTTTAGATTTTTATCTCTTGATTTTTCATGATTACTTTTCCTCCTTAAAAACATACTCAACTACTTTTCCATTTAAATGTGTTATGCACGCAATAAGCTTTTTATCCCGTAGCTCTAAAGACAAATACTCTGCGTAAGTACCTTTTGTTTGTTCTGGAATAAAATCAATACTGATTTCTTTATTGTACAACAATTCCCAGTTATAATTTCCTATTTCGTATACTGATTCTTTACCACAGGTTAATATTTCTATTTCTGATACTTTTACTTGTTTTCTATCAAAAAATAACGATAAATAGATTTCGCTACCTGCACAAGGATTGTCATCGGGAGTTTCTTCGTAGACAGCTCCAACTTTTGCTGTGAGTTTTTTGTTTAAATGATTTTTAATTCCCTGGGCATGAGATGATAAACAGCATATACAAAACAGTATCATCACTACAATAGCCTTTTTACTACAGGTATTAAGTTTTATGTTTTTTTTCTTATACATAATTAATGTAATTCTATTTCCCAATCTTCATAAGGGGGTTTAACTTCAAATTCTGGATCGCAATACGAACGAAGGTAATCTACCGCTCTTTTTTCGGCATATTTTGCGTTTAATACATTTCCGTTTTCGTCTAACTCAATCACATTAGCAAATATGGCAAAGACTTGTTCTAGAGCACTGGGTTCTTCTCCATACAGTTTTAGGTAATCAATCCCTTTTAGTTGGTAGTGTGTACCACTCGCCATAAAATAGGCAAAGGTTCGTAGTGCACCGCTAAATGATTCGCTTAGCCTCATGTGTTTATTATTAGAATTAAATTTTTACCCAACCAATGATACTTTGATCTTTTTCTTTTAGAACCACTAAGAACCACTCGTTTTGTTTTTTTATAACAGTTACGGCTTTGTTTTCTATGGCTCTTATCTGGTTTCCTGTTTTAAGATCACCAGTACAAGGATCTGTTTTCTTTTTGTCATCTATAACAGGTTGCGTTCTTAGGATTCCCGAAATTATTTTCTGTTTGAATGTCTTACTAATTGTACTCATTTTTGTATCTGAATAGAGCGCTATCCTGTTTTCGACAAGGGTATTATCACTATTAATAACAAGCGTTGACAACATCGTCATATCAAAGCAACCTATAGCACTGCTTAAAACATACATAGTGGTTTTTTCCCCTTCTTTTAGGCTAACTAATGCTCCTGGCCCATTCCATATTTCAACAAAATCATTACCTTTTTTTAGCAGTAATACAGTTGCTTGATAATGCCGAATATCTTGATAGATGATATCTTTTTCTCCATCATTATTAACATCTACTATATGTATATTTTCGCTATTGATATCAAACACATCTGTATCCCCATTTTTGGTATAGAATTTAGCGTTTTTTATTACTGAAAACCCCGTACTGTCCAAAGAGAATTTATATCCTGATGGATTTTGTAATAGCTGTAATTGTGTTTTTAAACTATTGTTTTGAGCACACCCAGATAGGGTTAAAAATAGACAGCATATGCAAAAAAAGAACTCTAGTTTTTTCATTATTTATTTTTTACATATTCTTTTCCATTAAATTGTAATACTGTTGTTTTAGAAGAGGTTTTACTTTCTTCATCGCATTCTCCGTTTTCATCTACAAAAGTTTTACTTTCCAGAACCTTGCTTTTTACAATAATATCAAAGTATGCATTGGTTTTTTCTTCAGACATAATGAATGTATTTTTAACACTCGTAGATTCTCCCGCACATTGAGTATCCCATTCTCCACCATAATCCTCTACGTCATAATTATGCAACGCTTTTTTTAAAGTATCTCCTGACTTTACAAACAAAGAAATGGTTCTGTTACTATATGGGTTTGGTTTAGACATGCCATAATGATGTACTCGTATCCCGAATGCTCTTTTGTCTTTGGCAACAATGTATGGGGCTGTATCAATTGAAATTTCTGCAAGTACTATTGCATCAGAGACCCAACCATTTGTTTCAGAACTTTCAAAGTATTTGTGCGTTATTTTCCTTGTAATACTATTTACTACTATTATGTGGCTATTTAACTCAAAATGATATTCATCATTATGATCATCTACATATTCAGGAATAACGATAATGGTTTCTTGAGGATTGTTAGGCATTACTTTGGTAACTAATAAATCGGTATTAACCTTTGAAATTTCTAAATTAAGTTGTTGTATTGCGCTATCAATAAGGTTTTCTTCTTGAGAAATAGGTTCTATTTTTCCATTAGCTTTTATTTGAAATGATGTTGTTTCTACTTTCTTTTCATCAATCCATAGTATGTTATTAATGGTTAGCTCGTTTTCTTCAATTTTGGATTCAATTCTCGATTGACCTTCGGCTATTTCATCATAAGAAATGACTTTAGAATCGATAATATTTCCTTCTAAATCGTAATTAATTAGTACAGATTCCATTTCGTGGTCGCCTTTCAGAGTAGTTACTACAATAGAATAAAACTCTCCTGATATTTCTACTCTATAGGAAGCTATTGCTCTATAATGATGACCTTCTTTATTAAAATCAGGATATATATTTTCTAATTTTAACGCTTTAATATTTACTTTTTTATAATCATCTTCATCAATGAAGCTGTCAAAATTTGTAGCGTCTATTAGTGGGGTTGATTTGGTTTTAATTTCGCTAATGATCTTGTTAAAGCTTATAGGACTTACTTCTTTCGTCGAATCGATTGATTCTGCAACAGCATCTTGTGCTTTTACAACGGTTTCTTCTTTTTCTTTTGCCTTTTGAGAACAAGAGATTAATACAAGTAAGACTAGAATGTATCGATTTTTCATTTTTTTACTTTTTTCAATTATTTGGAGGGTTCTTTTTTCTAAATAACATCAACAACCTTCTCTAATACATAATGTATTACTGCCACAACCATAGTAATACCAATAAGAAACATAAACCGAGTAATTGTTGCTTGTATATTGTTTTTTAATTTCTTTTTAAGGTAAAAAACATCCAATAGAATAAACAAAAGGGCGATTACACCTCCAATGCTTCCGCCTATATGAAGTAGGCCTAAATTGTAAAAAATATGGAGCAGATACCATAGACCATCCGAAGATACTTTGTTGGGACCTAAAAGAATACGCATATAAACTATTCCCAGTATAAGTGATACTGCAATCCATATTAAGTAGGTTAAAACTTGTTTTAAGGCTTTCATAGTTTTGCTTTAGGTTTACTCTTTATTCAATAACTCCATAAGATTATATTTTTTATTTAAACCAGGAAGTGCAGTCTTACCTAAATTAGTTTGTATTTCAGAAATACAAACGTCATCGTATTTACTTCCTTTGTAAAAGCTTATTGGTTCTAATGTAATTATATCGTTAGTTTTAAAAATTGCATTCACTTTAAATTCTTGCACTAAAGGTTTATCCATCAAAACTACTGTTTCTACATATTTATGATTAACATATACTTTTATTTCTTTAACTCTTGTGTTCTCATAAAAAAGCGCTTTTGATTTCACGTACCCATTAATTAAACTTAGTTTTATGGGATTCATAATAACCTCATTTGGATTCAGCAATTTTTTGTTTGAATACCTACCACTTAAAAAAGATTTACCCAGGTCTAATTGTATATTTATTTTGACTTTGGTATTAGGTTTAAAAACATAAGCTGTTGAATAATCGGTATCCGAAATATTTGTAATCAGATATTTTTCATTCTTAAAGTTGGAACTAATTTTATAAAACAAATTCTCGGTAAAAGTTAGGTCTGTATTTGAACAACATCTTCCAAATAATTTATCAGACCAGGCACTATGCTCTTCAATCAACTCTTGTTTATAGTAATCGAAAATCGTGGGCAACTCATCATCTATATACTGTTTTATTTCTTTAATGCTTACAGAATCAATTGTAGCTAAGGTTACTTCTTGTTTTTCATCCAATTCTGAAGTGATTATATGATCGCTTGTATCTATTTTGATAGTGTTAACAACTAGTACATCGGCACTTTTCTTTTTATTCGAATTACAAGCAATACATACTAACAATAAGATTATCAATTTTATTTTCATTCGAATGGATTCAATAGATTTGTATACTTAGTAAGTTAGTATAAAAAATGAACATACTTACATAGCGGCTTTACTAATCACTGTTTCCAATTCTTGAAAAGCTTTTTCCTGAGCAGGAGCTAGTACTGTTTCCATTATTTTTCCTGCAATTATTTCAATTATATTTCTTCTTGCTTTAACACTTTTTCCAAAATAAGCATTCATGAGTGAACTTGGTATGATATGATTTATTTTTATTGTATTTTCTTTTGCAAAATATAGCTTTACTGCATGCATTGCACTTTTTTTAAGAACAATACATTGCGCCATTTGCCCGTTGGCATCTGTTCTAACTTCCCAGTTATCATAGTTTTTATAACATTCGAAAGAAGAAGCTGTTTTTAAAAAATCATAAAGTGTATCTAACGAATTGTATTGATCTTTAACTGTAATTATTTTTTCCATTGGTTTAATTTTTTTGGTTTTAGGTAATTCTAAATATTAATAATCCATTTCAATAAGGTTACCATCTAACTTATAATTAAAAGTAAAAGTGGTCCCACCGCTTTCTGGTTTCAACATTACTACATACTCAGCTTTGGTTATGTCTCCATTTTCTGGGAATTTTATAAATGCTATATGTAAAACTGGGTTTTTAATACTCTTTTCGGTTTTTAGTTGTACACTAGATTTTTCTACTAATTCTCCTAATTTTGAGAGACTAATCTTTTCGTTTAACTGAAACATAAAGTCTGCTGCCTTACTACCATCAGGAACTTCGAGAGTGATTTCTGAAGTTTGTCTCCAAGAATCCTGAGATAAAAGCCATTCTCCCATTTTTAAAGATTCTGGCGCTTCTGTAACAGTAACTCCAATAGAATTTCCTAGAGATTCGTTATAAATAATATTCAATTTCGTGAAATAGGCATTTTCACCAAACTTGCTTTTTATTTCCTTTTCTATGGCTTCAAATCCTTGTGCATTGGCCGGTTCCTTACTAATTCTGCCACTACAAGAGATTAGCATAATTAATACTGTTACTATTACTGTAAATTTTAATACTTTCATTTTTAGCGTGTTTTTAGTTCATTTCAACACGATAAAAGTATATAGTACAAGTGGAGTAGGAAATAGGAAATCTATTTCTGAAGTTTTAGAATACATAAGTGCGGTACTTCAAAAAATATCCGTAACAGAAAGAGGTTTAATTGTTATTCCAATTTAAAAAAGTGTTTACGAAGTGTTCCTTTTTTCGGGAAGATACAGGTATTTTTTTACCATTCTTTAAATAAATAACACCAGATTTATCATACTTATCTATAAATTTTAAGTTGACCATAAATGATTGGTGCGGCCGTGTAAAATTGGCTTTAGAAAGGCGTTCTTCAAATTCCTTTAAGGTTTTTGAAACCATATATTTTTTACTATCACTACAATGAAAAGTCGTATAGCCTTTGTCTGACTCACAAAATAGTAATTCATTTAAATCTATAACCTGAAAACTATCATGAAGCGATAATATTAATGTAGAGTCTTCATTATTCCATACCTCTTTTACCGTTTTTATTTGCTTTTTTTGTTCTGTTATCGGTAATGCAATGACTTTTTGTAATGCTATTTGTAATTCATCTATATCTACAGGTTTTAATAGATAATCTACCGCACCAATTTTTAAAGCTTGTAACGCATGCTCTTCATAGGCCGTAATAAAGATCACTTTAAAATTTAGATTTTCTGTCTGCTTTAAAAAATCAAACCCAGTACCGTCGGTAAGATTTATATCTAAAAAAATCAATTCTGGTTTACAGGCGTTTGCTACAACAACAGCATCTTTTACCGATTCACATTCTCCTATTACTTCTATCTCGGCATCTATTAATTGTAATAGATTAAGTAAGCCTTTTCTAATGTATTCCTTATCTTCTACTATTACTGTTTTCATTATACTTCCTGTATTTTATAAGGGATGATCAAAGTGACTAGTGTTCCTTGCTCGTTATATTTCTTTCTATCTTCAACAGAAATCGAGCTTTTCATTTTAAAATCTTTAGATAATATTTTTAATCGCTCAGAAGTTATCGTTGTAGATAATGATTTTTTATTACCCTTTTTATTTTCTTTTTGAGAGTCAACCCCAATACCATTATCTGTAATGGTACAAATCAAATTTTTATTTGAATAAGACAGGTAAACATCAATTATCCTATTTTCTTTTTGATTTACAAATGCATGCTCTATAGCGTTTTCAACAAATGGCTGAATAAGCATAGGAGGTATTTTAAACACAGACACGTCTATAGTGTCCTCTACAAAAACAGTGTATTGATAGGTTTTGTTTTCTAAATTCTGAAGTGCTAAATAGCTTTTTATAGCTGTTAATTCTTGAGAAAGCAACACTATTTTGTCTCTAGAGTTTTCTAAAATAATACGAAGTAATTTTGAAAACTTTGACAAATAGGAAACAGACTTTTTTTCTTCTTTATTCAATATCATTCCTTGTAATACAGAAAGTGAATTAAATATAAAGTGAGGGGTCATCTGTGAGCGCAGCAATTTCTGTTCTATGATTATATTTTGAGTTTTAGATTTTTCATTCCTTAATTTTAAAAAGAAAATTGTTGCTCCTAAAATTAAAGTTGTAACTAAAAAAGCAATCACACCAAGTAATAAATTTCGTTGTGACCTCTCTAAGTTATTGGTTGTAGTTTTAACCGTTTGTGTAAGTCTTAGTTCTCTTTTCTCTGCAGATTCTAACTCATTTTTGTACTTATATTCATACTCTACTTCTGTAATTTTCTGAATATTTTCTCTATTAAAAAGACTGTCGTTCAATATTTTTAATTGCTGATTACTTAAAAGAGCTTTTTTGTGTTCTCCTAATTCATTGTTTATTTTGGAAAGCAATTCATAGGCATCACGTCGGTGTTTTAAAAGTTTATATGTATTTGCCAATTGAGCCCCTTTTTCAGCATTAATTAATGCCAGGTTGTATTTTTTCATATAGTAATATGCACATGCCATACCTATATGAGATTCTACTAATTCGTATTGTTTTTGATTAACAGAAGTAATTTTATTCGCTTCTTTAAAGCTAGCTAAAGCTTCAGAATATTTTTTAATACCCAAATACCCAAAACCTAAACCATTAAGACTAATCGCTAAATGTTCGTCATCCTTAATTTTTCTACTAAGGGTAATTGTTTCCTTAAAATAAGAGATAGCATTAGCAAATTCTTTCTTATCGATATAGATCCCTCCAATATTATTTTTTATCGCAGTACTACTTTTACTATTGTGATTAGCCTGTTTAATAGCTAAAGCTTTTTTATAAAAATCTAGTGCTTTTTCATAAAGCTGTTGTTGTCTATAAATATTTCCGATATTATTTAATGACTGAAAAACACCAATGGAATCTTTAGATTTTTTGGCAATGTCTAATGATTTATGGTTGTATTCTATTGCCAGAGGATAATTACCTTGATCAAGATACACTATAGCCATTGAATTCCAACAGCTAAGTATACCATATTCATTATTATTGCTTGTATATGTTTTTAATGCCTTTTTAAAATTTACTAAAGCTTCTTTATGTTTTCCCATACCAGAGTAAATACCACCAATATTATAGAGGTAATTAGGCATATTCTTTTTCACTCCCAGTTTCTGATCAATTGCTAAAGCTTTTTTATAATATTTTAGAGCGAGTTTTTGATTACCCTTGTATTTATTTAGAACTCCCAAGGCATTATTACAACCTGCTAATCCTTTTAAATCATCTATAGATGTATATAGTTCTATTGCTTTTTCATAATTAACAATAGAAGTTTTAAAATTAGCTTGTTCCATATAAGTAATCCCTTTCATATAAAAACTGCGGGCTTTTCCTTTTACGGATTTTATTTCATCGGCAAGCTTTCCTGCTTGTTCGGCATATGCTAATGATTGAGGAGGATTATTTCTATAGTGATAATAAGCTAAATGATTGAGGATTTTTACTCTAACAGTATCTTTTTTGGTATAAATTTTTAATTCTTTTTTTAAACTGTCTATCTTTTTATTCTGAGATAAAACAGTTACAGAAAAAGACAAGAAACATAATAAGCAAATAATAGATGTATTTATTATTTTCATAAAATAAAGAACGGTTATTAAAATTTTAAATCAAAAAAATAGGGAATTATTCTACTCGATCTTGCTTTGTAGATTTTGATAAAAACACTAAAAAAAGAATTTGTATTAAGGTAAAGAAGAAAAAACGTTTATACATAATAGCAGGAACAGGAGTAATTCCTTCACTACGCTTCGTCGTTGGTCTTTAAGAAAGGCATACACAATACCTGTCGTTTTTACAACTGGTTTTCTTCGTAGCACCCGAGCAACATCTTATCGAACTTTTGGATTACTCATTCTAAATTAATTCTCTCAAAAACCAATTGATTTACAAAAATTATGTAAAACAGATTTTTTTGCTTTTTTACTAGCAAATTTATTTAATCAAATCTTCCAATCCTAAATTGTCCTATCTATTGGGAAGAGGTCACACCTTGATCTAAGGGACGAGAATTTTAGAGAATATTCACAATTAACATTAAACTTTCTTATTGCAATAGTGTTGCATTAAATGTTTTTTTTTAAATTCGTCCACTAAATAATCATAAATGAAGCTACTTTTTTTTACCATTTCATTCTTACTGCTACATTATTCAATATATGCTCAAGTCTTAACCGGTACTGTGGTAAATCAAAATCAGCAAGCAATTAAGGAAGCTAATATCTTAAACAAAACAACAAATGAACACACTCATACGAATACCCATGGTAGTTTTAGTTTAAAAAATATCTCTGTCGGTGACATTCTAAAGTTTTCACGTTTGGGATACCAAAGTGAAGAAGTAACGATCAAAGATTTAAGCACATCTTTGATTATTGTATTGTATCCAGAATCTATTAATTTAGATGAAGTAATTATTTCTTCAGAAGTTAATACACTTCAATTAATTACAGATGTAGATATACAAACCAACCCAGTAAATTCTTCCCAAGATATTTTGAGAAAAGTTCCTGGATTATTTATAGGGCAACATGCCGGAGGAGGAAAAGCAGAACAAATCTTTTTACGTGGTTTTGACATTGATCATGGTACTGATATTAACCTGACTGTTGATGGACTTCCTGTAAATATGGTGTCCCATGCTCACGGACAAGGATATGCTGATTTACACTTCGTAATTCCCGAAACTATTGATAGAGTAGATTTTGGGAAAGGGGTATATTATGAGGACAAGGGTAACTTTGCTACCGCTGGTTATGTAGACTTTAAAACCAAAGAAAACCTGAATACGAGTATGATCAAACTAGAGGCAGGGCAGTTTGACACGTATCGTCTTTTGGGGATGTTTAATATTATGAGTACTGCACAACACAATGCTTATGTAGCATCAGAATATTTATCTACTGATAGTTTTTTTGACAGTCCGCAAAACTTTAATCGGATTAACATTTTAGGAAAATATACTGGTTTTATTACCGATAGCGATAAGCTTGGTGTTACTGTTTCTAACTTTAGCAGTAAATGGGATGCATCAGGACAAATACCACAGCGAGCAGTCGATAGTGATTTGATTTCGCGATTTGGCGCTATTGATGATACAGAAGGAGGCAATACGTCAAGGACTAATTTTTTAGTAAACTATGATAAGATTATTAATGAAAAATCAACCTTAAAAAATAGTGTTTATTGGAGCGCCTATGATTTTGAACTCTATTCTAACTTTACTTTTTTATTAGAGGATCCTATTAATGGGGATCAGATTAGACAAAAGGAAGGTAGAACAATTTTTGGATTGAATAGTGAGTACCAAAAAGCATTTTCTGGTAATAAAGTGGAAGGAACTTGGCAAGCAGGGATTAGTCTTAGGAATGATCAAAGTAAAGACAATGAATTGTCTCGTTCACGTAACAGAATAGAAACCTTACAACAGATTCAGTTTGGAGATATTAACGAAACCAATTTTGGAGCTTACCTTGGGGCAAACATTCACTTGAATAAGTGGACATTCAACCCTTCTATAAGAGTGGATTATTTTGATTTTCAGTATAACGATGCGTTATTAGGGCTTTATAAAACTCAGGAAGAGACAGAAGCTACCATTAGCCCTAAACTGAATATTTTTTATAATGCTTCAAATGAATTACAGGTGTACGCAAAAGCCGGAAAAGGCTTTCACTCCAATGATTCGAGGGTTGTAGTTGCCCGAGAAGGCGAAACGATATTACCATCAGCTTTAGGAACTGATATAGGATTTGTTTGGAAGCCCACTTCTAAGATGCTTTTCAATCTTGCTTATTGGTATTTATATTTAGAACAAGAATTTGTATATGTAGGGGACGCAGGGATCGTAGAACCTAGTGGAGAAACAAGACGTCAAGGAATCGATCTCAGTTACCGATACCAGATTTTCCCTTGGTTGTTTTGTAATTTAGATGCCAATTATACACAAGCTAGGTCTATTGATGGGCCTTCAGATGCAGATTACATCCCCTTAGCAGCAGATTTTACTTTGATAGGTGGATTTAATGTTCTCCATAAATCAGGTTTTTTTGGGAGTGTCAATATTCGGCATCTAAATGATCGTCCTGCCAATGAAGATAACAGTATTGTAGCAGAGGGATATACTATCACGGATCTAAATGTAGGGTATAAATGGAAAAAAATGAGTTTGGGTATTCAAATACAAAACCTATTTGATCAAGATTGGAACGAAACTCAGTTCGCTACTGAATCGCGCTTGGCTGGCGAACCTCAATCTGTTGAAGAAATCCATTTTACCCCGGGGACACCTTTCTTTTTGAAAACAACAGTACAGTATAATTTTTAAAAAGAATTCTGAAACTAATGAAATGAGCTCAATAAAGCCTCTATTTTATAACTATATGTTTTGCTATAGAGAGCGGTTATCAATATAATATCTAACATACAACTATATTTATAAAGTCATAAATAAAACCAAAAATGAAAAAACTCCTTTTTATTATTACAATAGTACTTTTTGGTGCTTGTAAAACTGAAACAAACAAAACTGAAAAAGACAAAACTAAAACGGAAGTATCATCACAAGTATCAGACAATCCATTTTATCAAGAATGGGATACACCATTTGGGGTACCTCCTTTTAACAAAATTAAGGATGAGCATTATATGCCGGCGTTTAAAAAAGGTATGGAAGAAAACCTTGCCGAGATTGATGTAATCGTAAATAATCCTGAGGCGCCAACATTTGCCAATACGCTTGAAGAATTAGAAAGAACTGGAAAGTTACTTACCAAAGCGCAAAGTGTTTTTTATAATTTAACAGGTTCAAATACCAACCCAAAATTACAAGAATTACAACGTGAATTAAGTCCACTGATTTCTGCTCACTACGATAAAATAACGCTGAATGAAGATCTTTTTAAAAGAGTTGAAACAATTTATCAAGAGCGTGAGAACCTTAACCTAAGTAACGAACAACGTAAACTTTTAGAAGATACTCGTAAGTCATTTGTTCGTAGTGGTGCATTGTTGGATAAAGAACAAAAAGTTAAAATTACAGAAATCAATTCTAAAATTTCTGAGCTCACAACCGCATTTGGTCAAAATCTATTAGCCGAAACCAATGGTTTTGAGCTTATTTTGGACAAAGATCATTTAGATGGCCTATCCGATGGTATTATAGCGGCGGCGGCAGAAACAGCTGCACAAAAAATGGAGAAAGCCGAAACTGACGAAGAAAAAGCAAAATACAAAGACAAATATGTATTTACGCCGCATCGCAGCAGTATGTATCCATTCCTAACCGAATCCAACCGACGCGACTTACGTGAACAATTATACACAGCTTATGTACAACGTGGTGATAATGATAATGAAACAGATAATAAAGAGGTTGCTGCAAAAATAGCAAAACTGCGTGCAGAGCGTGCTCAATTAATGGGTTACGAAACTCACGCGCATTTTGTGTTAGAAGAACGTATGCTAAAAACACCAGCAGAAGTTTATGATTTATTAATGCGGTTATGGAAACCTGCATTGGAAAGAGCCAAAGTAGAAGTTGCCGATATGCAGGCAGTTGTAAATAAAGAGGGGCACGATTTTAAAATAGCAGCTTGGGACTGGTGGCAGTATTCTGAGAAAGTTCGAAAAGCTAAATATGATTTAGATGAAGCTGCATTGAAACCGTACTTATCATTAGATAATGTGCTTAACGGTGTATTTGCAACCACAAACAAATTATGGGGCTTAACTTATACAGAGTTATTCGATATTAATGTTTATCATCCAGATGCCCGTGTTTGGGAAGTAAAAGATAAAGATGGTAGCCACCTAGGGGTTTTTATTGGCGATTATTTCACTCGTTCTAACAAACGTGGCGGAGCATGGATGAGTAGTTTTAAAGGACAATCAAATCTTGATGGCAAAGAACGCCCAATCGTAGTAAATGTATGTAATTTCCCAGCACCTGTTGGCGATGATCCGGCGTTACTCAGTTTTGAAAACGTTACTACCTTATTTCATGAATTTGGTCATGCTATGCATGGTATTTTAACTAATGTTACCTATGGTAGTATGGCAGGTACATCTGGACCTCGTGATTTTACCGAGTTTCCAGCACAAATTCTTGAACATTGGGCAAGCGAGCCTGAAATCCTGAAATCGTTCGCAACTCACTATAAAACAGGCGAAGTTATTCCTGACGAATTAATCGACAAATTACTAAAAGCCTCTAAGTTTAATCAAGGTTTTGCAAATACCGAATATTTGGCAGCATCATTACTGGATATGGATTGGCACACCATTAAAGCAGAAGAAGATGTTAAAAATACAGATGCTTTTGAAGAGGCTTCTCTAGCTAAAATTGGCTTAATTAACGAAATAGCACCTCGTTATCGTAGCACCTACTTTGCACATATCTTTGCAGGGGGATACGCTTCTGGATACTATAGTTATGTTCACTCTGCTGTACTTGACTCAGACGGTTTTGAAGCATTTAAAGAAGCAGGAAATGTATTTGACTCAGAACTTGCTGCAAAGTTAAGAACTCATGTTTACGAAAAAGGCTCAACTGAAGAAGCAATGGAACTTTATAAACAATTCCGTGGACGTCAACCTAAAATAGACGCCCTACTGAAAGTGAGAGGGTTAGACGGTTCAACTGACTAACTCAGCTAAAACAATTTGAAAAGCGGTGCGGAAAACCGAGCCGCTTTTGTTTAAAATATCCCTGTTATGCTTATGAGACTTCTTAAAACTCTTATTTTCTGCGCCTTCTTGTGTTCTAGTTCTGTAATTTTCTCTCACCAACGAGACGAACTTGTTATATTAGAAATCGAACAGGGACAACTTGACTTCCAAGATCAAGGAATGACTGCCGAATATGAATATATTGCAGCCATAAAACGTCAGCGTATGCGTAAACTGGAGGCCATGCCTTGGCCAGAAAAATTTTTGTTATTTATTAAGGCAGGTGTTGAGCACATCATCCCGAAAGGTTTAGATCATATTCTTTTTGTGTTAGGGTTATTTTTTTCCAGTCTTATTTTAAGGCGCTTGCTTTGGCAGGTAACCGCTTTTACCCTTGCTCACACAATCACCTTAGCCCTGGCTGCGTTTGGTTTTGTACAGGTTCCAGTCGATATAGTCGAACCTCTTATTGCGCTTTCTATCGTTTGGGTAGCAGTCGAAAATTGTGTGTTTAAACAAGCAAACAAGTGGAGACCTTTCATCGTATTCAGCTTCGGCTTACTACACGGCTTAGGCTTTGCGACTGTGTTAAGTGAATATGGATTACCTAAAAACAATTTTGTTCCTTCGTTACTAGCATTCAATATCGGTGTAGAAATTGGTCAGTTGCTAGTATTAGTTACTGCTGTCGCATTAGTATGGTTTATTCGACACAAGAGCTGGTATCGTCGACGGATACAAATTCCAGCATCTCTAATGATTGCCTTGGTTGGCCTATTTTGGTTTATCGAAAGAGTATTTTAAGTGCAAATTTGGAACTTCAGAAACGAATTTATTATAACTGATTCGCATTTAATTGATTCAAGTTTCCGAAAAATAAGAGCAAAATGGATTTGTATTTTTAAGGTGCAAACCTTAACAACAGCCCAAAATACTCTAGGACAAAAGGAAATAATCTTGTCATTAGATCACTACAGGACCTATTAAACACAGTAAAGATAAAAAATACGATATCTCAAAAAGATCACCAAAATCAATGTTTTACAACTTAAAAAGCCAAATTGAACTCTAGGGAACGATTTGGCTTTTCTATAGCTTATATATGCTTATTTTATTTTTTCTCTGAATTTTCTTCTTCAGTTGCTTTCTCTTGATCTTCTTTTATCAATTTTTTATCTTCTTCTGTAATTCGTTTGTGCTCAGCAGCTATCCCCTGGTGTTCTTTCTCCATGTTTGCATGCTCTGTTTTCATAGACTCATGTTCTGCTGTCATCTGTTCTAAAGTAAATTCTCCAGAAGCATGTTTTGTTTCTAATTCACTATGTTTTTCTATTAATGATTTATGAGCTGCGATAAGTTCACTGTGTTTAGCCAATAAAACCGAATGATTCTTTTCGATTACTAGATGAATAGAATCATTTTCAATAGCTTTATGAGCATCTACCATTTGCTGATGATCATCTTTCATAGTATTGTGTTCAGTAGCCATTGCTTCATGAGAAGTCTCCATTTCTTTATGCTCTTCTACCATGGCTTTGTGCTCTGGTGTTTCTGCTGGGTTTTGTTTACAAGAAAAAAATACAGATAATACTGCGATAAATGTTAATTTGCTGAGTGTTTTCATGATTTTGATAAATTAGTTAGACATTAACAAATGTAATATTTACTAAATAATTGTTTAACATTACTGCCACCATATTTTTAATGTTTGCGTTATCATTAAATCTATCTAAAATTTTTAAGGAGTATTTCACGATTTTTTAGAGGTACCCATCTAATAAATTATAGTTTCCTTTTCAACGTTGTAGGTATCGTGTTAACCATTACAAGGTTTTACAAATCCAAAATTTTTGCCAAAACTTATTCCTTATAAATATCTTAAGATTTAAGAATCCAATTAATTACTATATTTGGCAAATGAGAATGAACATTTGGAAAAATATAATTACTCTTTTTTTTCTATCCGCTTTTCTATTCCTTAGAATTGTTAATGTACATGCTATTTCTCATTTTTCTGATGACGATGATCAAATACATTGTGAGTTGTGTGAAATTATTGCGGTATCATATAAACTTACTCCTTTTACAGATAGTACATTTGTAGAAGTAGAACAAAAATCTGTGATAGATTTCCATGAGTACAAAACCAATTTTTGTTACGAAACATCGCAATACTGTATTACACTACCTAAAAGCATCTACAATAAACCTCCACCCAAATATTTAGGGTAGTTGTGTTTTATTTTTGAAAATTTTCTTTTTGTATGTTGATACTTCTAACCATATGATTTTATAAATCATATTGTAGTGTATACAATAGATCAATTACCCTTCTCTGTTAGTCAGAAAATTTTCTCCAAACATTTTTAATATTTAATTTTTTTTAGTCATGAAAAAATTACCCGTTACTGTATTGAGTGGTTTCCTCGGTGCAGGCAAGACTACATTGCTTAACCATATTTTACATAATAAAGAAGGGTTAAAAGTTGCCGTGATTGTCAATGATATGAGTGAAGTCAATATAGATAGCCAGCTCGTACAAAATGAAAATACCCTTTCTCGAACAGAGGAACGCCTCGTAGAAATGAGCAATGGTTGTATTTGCTGCACCCTTCGAGAAGACCTGATGATAGAAGTCGAAAAATTAGCTAAGGAAAACAGGTTTGACTATCTAATTATCGAGAGTACAGGTATTTCAGAACCTATTCCTGTAGCTCAGACCTTTAGTTTTGCCAGTGAGGACGGCAGTATCGACCTAAGTCGCTTCAGTTATGTCGATACTATGGTTACTGTAGTAGATGCATATAATTTTTTGAAAGACTTTTCGAGTGCTCAATATCTATCCGATAGACAGCTTACAAATATTGAGAACGATGACCGTACAATTGTAAATCTACTTACCGATCAAATAGAATTTGCAAACGTGATTTTACTCAATAAAGTAGATCTGATTACCGAACAAGAATTAAAAAATGTGTATGATATTCTTCATAAATTAAATCCAGGAGCCAGAATATTTCCTACTAAAAATTCACAAATATCATTACAGGAAATTATCAATACAGGGTTGTTTAACTTTGAAGAAGCTGAAAATTCTGCAGGTTGGATACGAGAACTCGAAAATGAACATGTTCCTGAAACCGAAGAGTATGGTATTGGTTCCTTTGTATTCCGTAATAAAAAACCGTTTCATCCAGAACGGTTCCTCGACTATGTTTCTAACCATTTCCCCTCAAATATTATTCGAAGTAAAGGCCTGTTTTGGTTGGCCTCGCGTAGTAATCAAGCCTTGATCTGGAGTACGGCAGGAGGCTCTACAAAAATTGACCCTGCTGGAGTATGGTGGGCGTCTATGTCATTTGCAGAACGAATTAGCTACCCTTCCTTTCTGAATAACCAAAAATCAATAGAGTCAGATTGGATAAACCCTTTCGGGGATCGAAAGATAGAACTCGTCTTTATTGGGCAGCATCTCGATGTTACCGCGATAACCCTACAACTTAAAAAATGTCTGCTTACTAATGAGGAGATACTGGACTGGAAAACAGGAGAATTCTCTAACATCGACAATTGGCCCATCCCAAGCTATCAAGATTCAAACGTATAAATAATAGTATTATGATCATTATTAACAATCTTACAAAGAAATACAACGAACACGTTGCTCTGAACGAATTGAATCTTCAAATCAAAGAAGGTGAAATATATTGTCTTCTCGGAGCTAATGGTGCCGGAAAGACTACCACAATCAACCTCTTGCTAGGTTTTACGACACCAACCTCGGGCAATGCCTCTATAAACCAAATAGACGTACAGGAAAATCCCAAGGCAACCAAGCGTTTCTTAGCTTACATCCCAGAGAATCTAATGCTATATCCAAGCTTAACCGCTTTGGAAAACCTCGATTATTTTTCTGGAATAGCAGGAAAGAAGCTTTCGACAAAAGAATTAAAAGGCTTTTTGGAAGAAGCAGGACTGCAGACAGAAGCCTTTGACAAACGTATCGCTGCATTTTCTAAAGGTATGCGCCAAAAAGTAGGAGTCGCTATTGCCTTGGCCAAAGATGCCAAAGTACTGCTGTTAGACGAACCCACTTCTGGTCTTGATCCTAAGGCTAGTAATGAGTTTGGATTGCTGTTGCATAAGTTAAAGTCAAAGGGGATAGCCACCCTGATGGCGACACACGACCTTTTTCGTGCCAAGGAAGTAGCCACTCATATAGGTATCATGAAAGATGGCAAATTACGACAACAATTTGTGTCCGACGATATTTCCCTTGCCGAGTTAGAAAAGGTATATCTCGATACCATGGACTATAAAGAAATATTATCATGATAACAAAAACTTTTCTTAAGGAAACCAAGGAATTGTTGCGTGACGGTCGCGTTCGCATCTCCTTAATTATCGTATTCTTTTTATTAAGTGTGGCGGTATGGATCAGTGCTCAACAATACCAAAATGTAAACGCACAGTACTCGGCTGCTAAAACGGCAGAACGTGAGGTTTGGGATAATCAAGGTAAAAAGAACCCACATTCTGCAGCACATTATGGTACTTATGCCTTTAAACCAAAATATCCTCTTTCGTTAGTAGATCAAGGCGTAGATAAATATACAGGCACCTCCATTTTTTTGGAGGCTCATAAACGTAACGAGGCACAATTCAGTGCAGCGGCAGATCAAACAGGCCTCGCTCGCTTTGGAGATTTGACACCAGATTTTATGTTGCTCTTCATCATTCCCCTACTCATTGTTCTTCTAGGTTATAACGGTTTTACCAAAGAACGTGAAATGGGTACCTTAACATTGCTCAAGAGTCAAGGTATTTCCCAATGGAAATGGATCTGGGGAAAATGGATGGCACTTTTCTTCCCTATTTTGTTGATTACAGCTATTCTGTTCCTGGTAGCAGGTATCCTACTGTCTAACTTACAAGATTTTGGAGTGTTCAAATGGGAATCATTGTTCTTATTGTTTGTGATATATGTAGTTTACTATATTATCTTTATCAACCTGGTACTATTGATTTCTATCAAAACCAAAAAATCAGGTATCTCGCTCGTAGTGTCCCTATGTATTTGGATCATCGCCTGTTTGGCAGCACCAAAAGCGGCGAGTAACTTTGCCGAAAACAAGTATCCTTACCCAACACGACAAGAATTTACAGCCAATGTCTTAAAAGACAAAAAGTCTGGGCTCGATGGTCATAATCCCTGGAACAAGGAGGCCAAACTTCTAGAAGAAAAAATATTGAAAGAATACGATGTAGATAGCTTATCTCAGCTTCCCTTTAACTATGATGCCTATAGAATGCAAAAAGGCGAGGAACACCAAGCAAAGATCTATCTAAAACACTATAATCATCTCAAGAATCAATATGAGCAGCAGTCGGATGTATACAGGAATTTGGCACTTCTCTCCCCTTATCTTCCTACCCGATTTTTAAGTATGGCCATTGCCCAGACCGATTATGCCACACATTGGGATTTTGCCGATGCTGCAGAGGACTATCGCATCGCTACTCAAAAATTTTTGAATGGTAATTTTGCTAAAAACTCAGAATATGGCAATTGGGGATACCAAGCAGATGCCGAAACCTGGGAACAGTTACCTGACTTTGACTACACTCCTCCTCAACTTGGAGTCATTCTAGAGCAAAATACTTCCAACCTTATTGTCATAGGGCTTTGGTTCTTAGGCTCTTTTGGATTCCTTTTTTTCATTCCTAAAAATTTATAAGTATGTTCAGTTACAATTTTAAATATGAATTAAAGCTGTTGCTCCGTAGCCGATGGATACAGCTCTTGAGTTTGATATTATTGCTTCTCTTTGGTTTTTCGGCCTTTAATGGAAAACAAAAAGTAGAGAAGCGTAAAAATGTCATTGTAAAGGCACAAGAAGAATTACAGGAAAGCGATGCCGAAATGTTAAAACTTCTCGACTCGGTACAACGTGGGATGGAAGTAAGTGCTTCTCGGTGGACCCTCCCCACAAGCCCAATGGCTGTAGGAAATTATCATCCCAGGATTGCTCCCATGGAACCCCAGCTTATGGCATTTGTATCAACGGGCCAGGCAGATCTTTTTACCCATTTTGTAAAACCAACGGCAACAGGCGATGATTTTGCTCTAAATTTTACCGAAATGACCAGCCCTGTGCAATTGCTGTTCGGCAGTTTTGATCTGGCATTTGTGATTGTGTATCTACTGCCTCTTTTGATCATTGCTTTTTCCTATAACGTGCTTTCTGCTGAGAAAGAAAGTGGTGCACTACGATTGCTGGCCGCACAACCCATTGGTATTCCCAATTGGGTAATGCAAAAACTGGGATTACGTTTCTTCTGGATGTCGGTTTTGGTCATTGCAGCTTTAACACTTGTTTTTCTTATCATCGGTATTGACATCCTAAGCCACACGAGTTTAGTTTTAGGGCTATTTACTTTGGTGTTGGGATATATGCTCTTTTGGTTTACTCTAGCCTTTTTGGTCAACCTATGGGTAGGTAGTTCAGCCAAGAATGCCGTAGCTATGCTCGGACTTTGGGTATTGTTTGTATTATTGGTTCCTTCTGTATTAAACCAATTGGGAAGTACCCTTTATCCTATGCCATCGCGTACCCTCATGGTCAATGAGATGCGTGAAGTGAAAGTAGAAATCACCAAAAAACAGGATGAAATCCTTGACAATTATCTACGTGACCATCCAGAGTATGCGATTAATGACACTTCTCAAAAGAGGTCTTTTTGGCACAGGTATATGGCTTCGCAACAGTTGGTCAAAGAAGAATTAGAACCGGTAGTAAGTTCTTTTGAGAACCAATTACAAAAACAACAAGACTGGATGAATAAATTCAAATGGATATCTCCGGCAATCACTGTTCAGGAGTCATTCAACCATTTGGCAGGAACTTCTACAGAAGACTACGAAAGTTACCGAAAACAGGTCATAGACTTTGCAGGAAATTGGCGGAAATATTTTGTTCCCCTTCTTTACAATAATAAAGAGTTTACGCAAAAGGACTATACTACATTACCAAAGTTTCAATATAGCCCAGCCTCATATCAATTGGTTCCAGTGGCTTTAATGCTCTACCTGATATCCACCGTCCTTTTTGGCCTTGGAATTTTCAGCTCGAAGCGTCTAAAAACAAAAGGCATACTCAATTAAGAAAATAATGTTCAATTTTTAAATACAACAATAATGATTACTAAAGAAGAAGTACAAAAAGCACAAATGGAATGGGGCAACGGGGTTGTCGAGATCGGTGCTAAAAAAGATCAAAGAAAGGAATGCGAGCGTTTTACAAGCAAATTTCTGGATGAACGCTATGCTTTTGATAAAAAAAAGGTACTGTTCAAGCCCACCAAAACATCGGTCATTCAATTTAGGCCTGATAAGGAAGGGGCACTTTCGTATTTTATTGCAGGAAACGATCAATACCCAGAGGATGGAGGTTTTGCTATTCAACCCTGGACCAAAGTACGCTTTGAAAACGAAGTTATGATACTCGAAGAAAAAAGAGCTTTGGCTATGGGCAACTATTACTTTACTGACCTAGATGGGCAGGAGGTCAAGGTTGAATATACCTTTGGCTATACTCTTGATTCTTCTGGAAAATTAAAGATAGACGTTCATCATTCCTCTTTACCTTATAATCCTGGGGCATCGGTATGATTTTCTTCGGTAAACAGCAAGAAAAAACCCTTTTTCTGGTTTGCCCTATGGATTTTATAGAACCCGTGATCAGGGAAAGGTATAAAGGAAATTCTTTTTTTTACACCGCCCTGGGGGTTTTTCTTGAGTTCGATGAATCCACCCAGTATAATCTTTATAAGCTAATAAAGAAAGAGAGGATCGATTATATCACATTGGTTGCCAAGGCTGATGGGGATTTCTATCAGGGAGCATTGCTCGATTGGCAGACGCCATTGCACCTTCCTGTGGAGCAATCTTTAGCGCAATTGAAAACTGGTATTGCTCCCAGAATAGAACGACAGAAAGGCTCTTTCTTAAAATCGAGAATGATTATAGGCGAACACCTCAACCAGCAAAGAGAACGTCTTCTTAATACTAAACTTTTAGGGATAGGATTGCTACGTAATGGGATAGGTGTAGATAGTCTTGTTTATGAACCTTCTAATAAAAGTTTTACAACTACTGGAGATGTTTTAAATAGGGCAAAATTATTTGATGGGATGATGGCTAATTAAAAAACGATATGAAATGAAAAACTCATGTTTTTAGTCTTTTTTCTTTGGAAGAAGATTCTCTATGCCATACAAAACGAGATAGACAACTTCCTGCTTCCAAATACCTATCATTATTTCGATGGTAGGTATTGGATATTGATGAAAAATTAGATAAATCCGATTTTTTGAACTTAAGTCATTGAAAATAGAAAGTCCAAAACTGAAATTTAAAATCAATGAAAATAAAGCCTAAACAAAATAATATTATATCGCAATGAATCGAAGGCATTTTTTTAGAAATGGAACGCTTACCGCTCTTGGTGCAGCAATATTATCCCCATATGAATCTATCAGGGCCACCCAATGGGATGGTGTTCAGAAAAACAAAAAAGCCAAGAATATCATCATACTTGTTAGTGATGGTATGAGTACAGGTACCTTGAATATGACGGACCTCTATCTTGATCGAAAAACTGGAAAGGGCAGTAATTGGTTACAACTTTATAAAGAAAACAAAGTATCACGTGCTTTAATGGATATGGCTTCTGCCAGTTCTATCGTTACAGATTCTGCTGCGGCAAGTTCATCTTGGGGCGGTGGGGCACGGATCAGAAATGGGGGCATCAATATTGGGGTTAATGGTGAGCCCCACCTTCCCATTTGGCAAAAATTCAAGGCTGTAGGTAAAAAAGCAGGGTGTGTTACGACTGTACCTATAACCCATGCTACACCGGCCGGTTTTTGTATCAACCAAAAATCAAGAAACGACCAAGCCTCGATTGCCGAAAAATATCTCGAACAGGGTTTTGATCTGTTGATGGGGGGTGGGAATAATTACTTTTCAACAGAAAAACGGAAAGACAAAAAAGATATGTATGAAGCTTTTATAGCTAAGGGCTATCATGTAGTTCGAAATCGTCATGAAATGTTAATGGCTCCAAATAGCAAGCCTCTTTTGGGTGTTTTTACCGATAATGGGCTTCCTTATACCAAGGATAGGGAGAGCAACCGGGAACTCTTAGAAAATGTTCCCAGTCTTGCAGAAATGACACAAAAGGCGATAAACGCATTAAAGGAGCATCCAGAAGGTTTTGTGCTACAGGTAGAAGCAGGAAAAGTAGATTGGGCGGCCCACGGCAATGATATTGCTGGACTGATCTATGACCAAGTAGCCTTTGACGATGCAATTAAAGTGGCTATCGATTTTGCTGAGCGGGACAACGAAACTCTGATCATCATTACCACCGACCACGGCAATGCCAATCCTGGAGTAATTTATGGATCAAATGCCAACCAACAGTTCGATTCTATTCAGAATTACAAACATACCAATGAATGGATTCTAAATGGGATAGGAAAGGAAAGCTCCCCAAATCAAGTTCGGGAACGTGTTGAGTATGCCAATGGATTTGGTTTATCCAATGAAAATGCCAAATTACTATTGAGCTATTATGACACTCTTAATAGGGAAGAAGGCCTGTACAACCCTAAAAGTTTACCGTTTAGAGTTTTGGCTGAAATCCAAAAAAAGCACAATTCTGTAGGTTGGATCAGTATGCACCACTCCGCAGATTATGTAGAATTGGCGCTATTTGGTCCGGGAAACCATTTATTGAAACCTTTTATAAAAAATACAGACCTACACTATCTTATGTTAGAGGCAGCAGAGGTTGAGAATACATTTTAAGGCAAAAAACAAATCATCAATAAGGTAACTTCTAATACAGTTTTAATCATGTTTAACCGAATCACTCTTTATATTTTTCTTTTGATGCTTTCAGTTTCTTGTAAAGATCAAGTGCAAAAAAAGGACGTACCACTTATAATTGACAAAGAAAAGATTGATGCTGCCTTTGGCAAGCATGTTTCTGCGATAATGTTGAATCATTTATATATAGTTCTGGATAGTCTCTCATATTCTAGTTTAACAAAAGACATTGGATGGGGCAAAACTTATGGAGCATTAGATAAAGGACTTCCTTCTTTTGCTCCAATAGATAATGATACACCTATGTGCTATCTGAGAGGGCATAAACATTATATTGAAATTTTAGGGCCTAACAATATATTCAACGAACCTATTGGGAAAAGTGGCATAGGTTTTACTCTAGAGAATGATGATGAACATTTTCATTTAGGCGTTAAACCAAAGCTAAAAGTAGAAAATACTCGATTTCTTAATGCTACAAAAACTGTAGATATGGAATTAAGTAAACAAAAGGAAACTTGGTTCAAAGCGTTTTATACCCCTAGTCCTGGTACTGCTTTACACACCTGGTATGCTTTTTATAATCCTATTTTTCTTGATAGTCTTTACCAAAAACATCATCCTTTTTATTCGCGTGAAGCGTTTTTAGAACCTAACTACGCAAACCAAAAGCTTTTTAACAGTATAAAATCGATTGCAATGACCTGTACTACTGATGACTACATCCGTATTACACAAGAATTATATCACCTGGGGTGTAAATTATTAGAAAAAGACGGTCACATGCTTAGTATTGATGGAGGGGATATAATTATAAAAATTACGGCATCTAATGAGATTGAATATAGCCAAATCACCCAGATACGATGTCATTTAAATAGAACTGACGATAGTGTAATTAATCTGGGAAATGTCACTATTGTCAACAAAGGGAAAGAATCTATATGGAATTTTGATAATCTTCATAAAAATAACTTTTAAAATCAGATAAAAATGAAAACTTATTATTTAACTACCGTAATCCTATCCTTATCTATTACTTTAATAGGGTGTAAACAACAAAAGAAAAATGTTACAGAAGAAGAAACTGCAAACCCATCTGTTGAAGAGTCTGTAGAAATTCAACAATCGATTACCATAGAAAAATTAGAAAACTCTCCTGTTTATACAGATGCTGCACTTACTTTGGATTTACCTGAAACCATAAAAACTTCTCAGGGAGGTGATATGGATTTTGCATTTAATTTAGAGCATTATGAATTAGGTGCTCAAACCCAGGGACCAAATTCTCTAAAGTTGGCAAATTCGGGCAAAGGGCAACATATTCATTTTATTTTGGATAATCAGCCCTACTCAGCACATTACGAACCTCGTTTTAAAAAAGAAATCCCCGATGGTGTGCATCATTTGGTTGCTTTCTTAAGTCGTTCGTACCATGAATCGGTCAAAAACGCAAACTCGGTGGTGGTTAGAAAACTTATGGTTGGTGCCAATCCTCAAGATTCTCTAGGGTTAGATATGAAAGCTCCAACCCTTATCTACAGCCGTCCTAAGGGAGAATATACCGGTAAGGATGCTGAGAATTTATTACTTGATTTTTTTGTATTGAATACCACTCTTTCTGAAGATGGGCATAAAGTTCGTGCTACTATTAATGGTGAAGAATTTATCATTACAGAATGGGTTCCACAGGTTATCAAAGGGCTTCCAATGGGAGAAGTTAGCATTCAATTAGAATTGCTGGATGAAGCCGGAACACTGATTCCTGGTCCTTTTAATAAAGTCACTCGTACTGTACTATTAAAAGAATAATAACACGGCTTATCTATTAGAGAATGGGTAAATCATTGATATTCCTAGTTTAGAAATGCAAAACTATCGCATTTGAATAAAGACCTATTTACGTTTCCTAAACGTTAAGACTTTTGATGGTAATAAAAAACGTTATCATTTATTTTTTTACAGTTACCAAAAAGTGAAACAATGTAATTAAATAATCACATGGAAAATCCAACCCTTGAATTTCTACCTAAGTATGTTATGTCTAAATACATACAGCATCAATTGTTAACCAAGCCATTTGATGATTTGAAATATGATCAATTTGAATCGGTAATTAACACCCAAATGATAAAAGAGGCTAATGTTGAACAACAGGAGTTTCTGTATGTTTATACTGAAAAATGTATTATAGAGCCTACTTTTGGGTGGGCTCTTTCAGAAAATTTTCGGTTAATTGCAGAATCTTATCCTTATGCTCGATTTGTGCTTGACCAGTTCAAACCAACTATTACAAAAACTCATTATTTTCGGCAAAAGAGAGTAACCCTAAACAAGGCTGTTTTGTTATCAGAAAATTACACAAACTATTTTCATTTTCTAAATGACTTTGTTGGACGATTAGCACTACTTGATCGTTTACATGTATCACGAGACATTCCTGTTATTGTATCTGAAGAATTAAGATCAAGTACTTTTTTTCAGCAATTTAGCATGTTATGCCCAAAATTCTTCAATCGTAATTGGATATTTCAGGCTAAAAATGAATATTATGAAATTGAAGATGCTACTTATTTTGTTCAAAACATAACCTGCAAACATGAAAATTTTCGGCCATTGCTTGATGAATTACCTTACGAAGAAAACACTGTTGCTTCTCCTGATAAAATATTTATTACCCGGCGAGGAATCTATGGAAGAGGTTTACTAAATTCTTTGGAAATTGAAAGCATTGCCAAAAACAATAATTTTAAAATAATCGACGCGCAGAACTTTACCATTGCAGAACAAGTTAAGTTATTTACCAATGCTACTCATATCATCGGATTACATGGCGCAGGGCTTATGAACATGATATATTGCAAAAATAAGCATGTTAAAATACTTGAATTATTCCCCGGAAACTTTTACAAAGCCGTTTACTATTGGCTTGCATCACAATTTTCACACAACTATAGTTGTATCAGGGGTTTGCCAACTACAGATAATGAGCAGACCATTACGTCAACATCTGTCATTTTTAAGAGTAATTTTTATATGCCTCCGGATGTTTTCTTGAATAAATTAATGGCATGGCTTAAATAATGATTTTGACAGGAAAGACTTAACCAAGTCTAAAAACCAATGCTGTAGGCACTAAAAAAGATTGGTTTAGACCGTTTACAGGTAAGCGTTCGGCAAACCACATATTCTTTAGTTTCTTTTTAGGTTTTAGTTTTGTGCTATGCAAAAAGAAGACACAAATAGAAAACAGGAAATGTATACTATTCTAAGGAAATGGAGAATAATAATATAGGCTTTAAGTATCTCTATTATGCAGAAATAATGACTGATATACTCTTACTAGATAAAAATCCAAACAAACTATTTTTAAAAAGAACAAACTCGAGTATCAACAGCTAAATAGAAATAACCAGAAGGAATATTCCTTCTGGTTATATTTTTAAATTATCCAACATGACAAAATCCTGATGCACAAGTCCAAGTATCAAGAGGGTTCCCAGCAGTAATACAATCGCCATTGTCTCTACATTCTCTAAGTCCTCCGCTAATAGTTTTTTGCTGCTTTTTTTTGAGAGCAGTAACACCGTTTAAAATCAAAATGTTTTTTAACATAATAAAAATAATTTAAATGATTAATACTATAAAGTTTAAATAACTTCTAAATGTAGATGTTATGAATGTAAAAAACGTTACTAACTATTTCGAAAAAAAATCTTTTTAGGAAGAACTTAACGTTATAGTGTCTAGAGCTACTTCGTTATTTGTTTAGCGTTTGGTAAATTACACAAAGAGTAGATTGCCGAACGCTTACATTTATAGAATATCTACTTAGTTACTTTTTTTTAATTTATCAACCTACCCGTCGCCTCTTTCAATATATAATTACAGTGATCTACATCATCTGTATTAAGTTCGAGAATACCTGTAACCTCTACAATTTGATCTGTTTTATACTTTGGTTTTTGTTTAAAAACAACTTCAACAATACTTTCTGGACCCGCTGCCCCGCAAAAAAAACAGGAAGACTTAGGGTTTTTAGAAATCAAATAAAATTCATCTTCTTCAATAGAAAAATCTAAAAAGTAACCTTTAATTTGAATTTGAGCACCTTGATATGACTTTATGATAGGCCCGAATCTTGGTTTTAGAAAGATATCATCATACTTTGCACTGTAAACATTATAAAATTTTACATCGGCCAAATCGCGCCAAGTTAATGTTTCTTGAGAAAATAGATTAAATTTAGTTACTATAAAAAACAGGATTAGAAAGGCTATTTTATGCATCAGATATTGTTTTAGAAACATTTAATTTAAATAAAGGCAATGAGGCCAGGATTGCTGCCAGGAAGGTGGTTAGGATCACTAGTATCAATATGAGTAGTTCTTTATTGGTAGGAAAGCTAAATACAAAATGGTATCCATATATATTTTCTGTAAAAACTGAAAAAAACCAGATACTTACTCTCCCTAAAAACCACCCTAAAATGGATCCTAACAGGGATAAAAAAAGTGCCTCCAGAAAGACCAATTTTATCAACTGAAAAGTGTTGGCCCCATAGGTACGTAACAAGGCTAACTCTTGTTTTCTTTCTCTTACCGTTTTTATTAAGTTAATAAATATACTAAGGCCAGCTACCAGCAGTATTGCAATAGCAATACCATTAATTGCACGAAAACCAATTCCTAAAAACCTCATCAATCGCTCGATTTCAAATTTGGGGAGTGCCGCTTGCATGGTTGTTTTTTCATTAATACGTCTAGACATTTGCAAAGCCCCAAAAGGATTTCTAAATTTAACTAGTAAAGAGGTTATTTCTCTTTGTTCTTCATGCTCTTCTTCATGATGATTGTGTTCATCATTATGTTCATGTACTTCCCAAATACTTTGCAGATTAGTGATGATAAGGTGATCAATAATCGCTCCTGTTGGTTTTAATATTCCAGTAACGATAAAAGGTTTCTCATCATGAGTTTCTAATCCATTTTTGGCTAAACCATGTGCACTGGTAAAAGTATCTCCTATTTGTAGGTTAATTTTTTTTGCTACATCATTTCCAATAACTACCTCAAAAGGCTTTTCATATAACCTCCCTTCTTGCAAGGTTGCATCATACTTAGCCAAATACTCATTTGATGTACCTAAAACTCTATACCCTCTATAATTATCTCCATAAGAAACGGGTATCATTTCTTTAACCATAGGATTTCTAGCAATTTTTAAGGCTTCATCAAATGGTATATTACCTGTAGGATCATCAATGTGTAAAACAGAAGACAACACTAATTGTAGCGGACTTCCTTTAGCACCAATAACCATATCAAATGGTTTAGTATTATTTTCTAAATGTTGGTTAAGTTGATTTCTTACTTGCAAAACAAAAGTTGCTAACGAAATACTTAGCAACAATAGCAAAACACTCAAAATAGTATTTAAAGGTTTAGAAATCAGATTTCTGTAAGCCAGGTATAACAATTTTATAAAATTATATGATTATCAAAATGTGATTTCACTCTTTTATCATGAGTTATGATCACTAAATTACTTTTACAGATTTGAGCCTCTTTTTTCAGTAGGGAAATAACTTTTTCACAATTCGTATCATCCAGGTTAGATGTGGGTTCATCTGCTAATATAACTTTAGGTTTATGTATAACTCCTAAGGCAATAGAAAGTCGCTGTTGTTGTCCTTCACTTAATTGATACACTCTTTTGCTTTGAAGATCTGAGAGCCCTAACTGCGTGATTAATTCTTCTCTTCGATAACGATCACTTTTCTTTTTGGAAAGTCGCTCGCGCAGCGTTAAATTCTCAAGTAAGGATAAAGATTTGATAAAATAAGCTCGTTGAAAAATTAGCCCAACATTTTGCCCTATGAAACAGTCTAATTGCTTTCGCGTAAGTTTATTTAAACAAGTATTAGCAATAAAAACATCTCCTTCTTTAGGAGGTAAAAGACCTGCCAAAAGATGTAATAATGTCGTTTTGCCAACACCTGAAGGCCCTAAAATCAATATATTTTCTTTAGAAGGCAAATCAATATCTGGAAAACAAAAAGTACGATTTTTTGTATCGCTATAGGTAAACTGAAGAGATTTGGTTCGTATCATAAAATGATTTTTTCAAAAATAGACAAATATTACTAAAGCAACAAGGTTGCATTTGCTAAATAATACTATCTTTGCCTATAAATACATTTTTCTTTTGAACATATCTCACATACGTAATAACTCAGATACTTTAGGAATTGTAGCAAGTAGCTTATGTTTGGCGCATTGCTTAATTACTCCTTTTCTTTTTATCGCTCATACTGGTTCGGTAATGTTACAAGATGTACATCCCGTTTGGTGGAAGTCTTTAGACATTATTTTTTTAGGATTTTCTTTTATAGCGATCAGTAGATCTGTTAAAACCACTACAAAACCCAAAATGAAATATGCTTTTTGGATAAGTTGGCTGCTGTTATTCGTTATTGTTATAAATGAAAAATTTTCCTTAATTTCTTTACCAGAAGCGCTCATTTTTGTAGCATCTCTATTATTAGTGGTTTTACATTTCTACAATCTAAAATACTGTCAATGCAAACAAAAATGTTGTAAAACCAATTAGTACCAGTAAAATGAATAGAAAGAAAATAGAATTGATAGGAGATGCACATATTTCTAATACTATAGAAACTCCTTTACGAGAGGATGCTTTTGAAAAATCTGATAATGAAAAAATCAAAAACATTCAACATCACTTCTCTGAAATAATGAAAGAGTTGGGGCTCGATTTAACAGATGATAGTCTTTCGGGAACTCCGTACAGAGTAGCCAAGATGTATGTAAAAGAGCTTTTTTATGGTTTAAGTCCTAAAAACCGTCCAAAAATTTCAACTTTTGATAATAAGTACGGGTATCAAAAAATGTTGGTAGAGCATAATATTACTATTGATTCTGCCTGCGAGCATCATTTTTTACCAATAATTGGTACTGCGCATGTAGGATATATTCCAAAAAATAAGGTAGTAGGATTGTCAAAAATTAACAGGTTAGTCGATTATTATTCACATCGGCCTCAAGTACAAGAAAGATTATGTCTGCAAATCCTAAAAGACTTACAACAAACTTTAGAAACCAAAGATGTTATTGTTGTAGTAAATGCTAAACACTTATGTGTTTCTTCCAGAGGAATTAAAGATAAAAGTAGTTTTACCACTACGATTGAGTATGGAGGGCAATTTATAGAACCTTCTCTACGAAATGAGTTTTTTGGGATTATTAAAAAAAACAATGAGTAATCTATTTCTTTGGTTCATACATCCTTCGATTTCAAGCGTTCCCTATAACACCGTGAAATAGCAGTATAGAATTTTTTGGATGTACTATTATAGGATACTTGTATTTAGATCTCTCGAGTACTCTGCTTAAAATATTCTCAATAAAAAAAGCCTCAGCTGTAGTTCCTGACTCATTAGATTCTACATTTACTCGATAAATGTTTATTGCATTCAAAAGGTTTCCAAACCGAGGTTCATTTTCTAAAGCATTGACTATATCCGAGCAATTTGTATTAAAACTTCCATATTCTATATCCCTATAATCCTCTGCGAGTAGCATTATATTTAGTCGCTTTGAGGCAGTTCTATTGATTTTAGAATCCCATTTTGACATAGGCAATTGATATTTCAAATCTATTGCGCATAAGGGTGAAAGTAAACAGGTGTTTTCCCCTTTTTGAATAGAGTTTAACCTATATTTCAAAATAGGATTTTAACTATCTAGAAGGAGGTGCTTCGTTTTCGAAAGAATAAAATAAATTCCACAGATTTTGATTATTTATAGTGAGATATGTTTAAACTTCTCTCAATTCTTAGATCGTTTTTTAATGACTTTTTCAACTTCTTGTAGGATGTTTTTAGTAGAAATAATACTAGAAGAAGCTTTAATGTACCTAGTAATCTGAATATTTTTATCAGATATCAGTATAAACTCGGTTGTTAACTCTTTTTTTGAAACTATTTTGATAATATCCAGTGCATTAAGATATGATAATTCATGGTTAAGAATGACAATATCTGGTTTTTTTGTAAGAATATGTCGTAAAGCTTTTATTCCAGAATTTGATATTTTTTTTGTTCGATAAAGTTTTTTTTGTAAAAGATCGTCTATCCCTTTAATCTCTGAAGGGTTTTGATGTACAATTAATATAGATATAGGGGTAAGAGAACTCATTTTTGCAGCAAAGATATTTTCTCTTATGTGTAGAAAAAATACGAGTTAGTACTTAAAATTTAAGTACTAGTACGTATAAAAATTATAGTTCAAGAATGATATTTTTATGATTTAGCGTCCATTTTGTTAATGAGTTGGTTTCTCCTTCTAAGTCTAGTTTAGAAATAATATTACTACGATGTTTTTCTATTGTTCTTTTAGAAACACATAATGATTCTGCAATTTCCAAGGTTGAAATTTGTTGAGCAATGAGTTTCAAAATAACGGTTTCAGAAGGGGTTAAAAACTGAAACTTTTTCAATTCATCGCTAGCATTTTTAAGAAATGAAGTGTCAAAGGATTTACTAAAATAGATTTCTCCATTAATTACTGTGTTGATGCATTTTTCAATCTCAAAAAAAGAGTCTTCTTTAAGCAAATACCCATATATACCCAGTGTTTTGGCTTGCGTAATATATTCAGTTTCTTTATGAAAAGAAAGTACTATAAATTTGGTAGGAACTTCTTTTTCTTTTGCGGTCTTGACAACCTCAAAACCATTAAGTAAAGGCATGTCTATATCTAATAATGCAATGTCTGGTTTTTGGATCAAGATTAATTCTAAAGCCTGCATCCCGTTACTTGCTTGACCAATCACCCTGTACTCGTTCGCGACTAATTCATCATAAAGCCCTTTTAGTAACATAGGGTGATCATCTGCAACAACAATTGAAATATCTTTTTTGTGTATCATGAGTATTTAGGTATAGTGAGTTGTAAGATTGTTCCTTTGTTTGGTGCGCTCTCGATCTTTAATGAAGAATGTATGATCTTAGCTCGTTCCATAAGAGTTTTCATACCAAGACTTGTTGACTGCCTAATCTTTTCTAAAAATTCAAAGCCTTTACCATTATCCTTTACAATGGCTTTTATAGTAGTTGCATTCTTTTCTATGATTACAGAGGCGGCTTTTGCTTCAGCATGTTTTAGCATATTATTTAATGCTTCCTGTATAATTCTATATAGATGAATGGATGTTTCTTTGGTTACTTCCTGGTCTATATTATCAATATCATGAGTAAAGAAAATATCTGTATTTACATCCATTTCATTAACTAAGGATTCTATAGCAGCAGTAATCCCTAATTTTTCGATGCTGGCAGGGTGTAGTCCTCTGGATATTGTTCTTAATTCCTCCAGCGTGTTTCCTGCTAGGCTTTCTATAACAGGGTCATCTAATGATTTTGTTTTTCTATTAAGTAACATGAGTTTTTGTCCCACACTATCATGCAATTCACGAGCTAATCGAACACGTTCTTCTTCCTGCCCTTTGATCAGATTCCTTGAAAATTGAGTTTGAAGCTTTTGTTTTTTTCGCGCAAAACTCCTAGAACGTAGTAAATATAAAATAGCAAATAAGGCAAACAGTCCTGTTCCTCCAAATAGAATCCATTGTGTTTTTATTTCGTTTTTGGTATCCAATAAGGTTATTTCAGAATTCTGAGCCTTAATTTTGGCATCTCTTTTTTCGGTTTCGTATAGCGTTTGATAATAGGCGAGGGCTTTGGTTTTTTGAACTGTTTCAATAGAATCTTTTATTTTTGAGAACTTTTTGTAATGTTCGTAAGCTTTGATATTATTACCCATAGCTTCATAGGTAGTATATAAAAAATTATGTGCATCATAAATATTTTCAAAATGCTTAGAAGATTTGTGTTTTTCCAGATATTTTATACCTGATTCTAAAGCTAAAGGATAATCTCTCTGAGCATAATAAAAGCTTGCTATAGCTTCGAGATACATTCCTTCAAAAACACCAGTAGTATTACGGTTGATGTTTTTTTGAATTTCCTTATGAATCATTTTCGCTTTACTTAGATCGTTCATCCGAGAATATGCTTTTAATAAGGAGTTTAAAAGCCTAGGCTCATAAAGGTCAATTAGTTCTGTCGACTCCCTTGTATATTTCAAAGCCTTTTTTAAGTTGCTAATTTGCTTCTTAAAATTTTTTGTTTTTCGATTATCTATAGATGCATTATACAAGGCTGATAACAATGCCGGATAGTACTTAATCTTCTCAGTTAAAGCTATTACATCATTACGTTCTATTTCAGCTTCTTTAAAAAAACCATTCTGACTGTATAAATTAGCACGAGAATTTCTGGTTAGAATCAATCGAGTCGTGTCGTTTATTTGTCGGTATATTTTTTCGGCTTCTTCAAGAAGTAATGAAGCTTTTACAAAATCCCCTTTATCAGAATAGGCATCTGCTTGATATTCTTTTGCAGAGCCAAGTAACATAGAATCTTTAGATTTTATTGCATGACTTTCAGCGATTTTATATAAATCAATAGCTTTTTCCAGTTTTCCTGTAAAGTAATGACTATCTGCACCATTGATGTAGAGCTCTGCTAATATCCCTTCATGTTTTATATGAATATCTTTATTGATGAAGTCTTCAAAAAAATTTAATGCTTCTTCAGGTTTTCCCAACCTGTTACTTAAATAAAAAATAAGATGAGAAGTATGACGAGTTGCAATGGTAATAGAATCTAATTCAAAAGCATACTCAATAGTATACCTTACAATAGAGTCATAATTAAATTCTTTTTTATTCCTGATGAATAACGATAAGCTATCCATCCATTTTAATTTCTCCCCTTTGTCAGACTGATTAACTTTGTGTTTCAGCTTATTAACTAAAACCTCTGTATTAGTTTCCTGACCAAGAATTGAAATACTAAAGATGAAGATAAAAATAGGAGTTAAGAGTTTCATTTTTAAATCAATTGGCCCTTAAAGATACCAATTATTTACACTTTAATGAATATGTAAAACTACTTAAATTTAGTATGTTTTAGGTAGGTTATTATCGATGAGATAACAAAAAAACACCCTTTTTCAATATTATCAAAGGGTGTTGGCAATTCTTAATAAAAAAATAAATGTTGATTCTTTGACCTAGAACTTATAACCTCATTCATTTACTCCATGACGTCCTCATAGGGTGGTATTAGTTATTGATCTGACTAACTGTAGCAACATTTCCTATTCCATTTTGCAGTACTGTACTCATATGGGACATTCCTTCTTGTGTGACCATTGTCGAGTTGGTATCGCCTATTTGTGCTGTATTAGCAATATTAAGGGTGCCGGTTTGAAGAATGCTACCCATATTATCATTTCCTGTTTGCAGAGAAATAGCAGAATTCTCATCTCCAGTCTGATTAATAATACTAGAGCTATCACTGCCTTGGTTCTGTGTACTTTGAGCAATGTTTAAATTTCCTAGTTGACTAATCTGGCTACTATGCATATCTCCGCTTTGAGAAGAAGTAGAGGTATTATCATCTCCTATTTGTGATGTATTAGCCATATTCAGGCTACCAGTTTGAAACATACTACCAATATTGTTGTTTCCAGTCTGTAGAGAAACGGCAGCATTCTGATCACCTGTCTGAGTAATAGTACTTGTATTGCTATTACCTCCATTTTGAGTACTTTCAGCAGTATTTAAATTTCCTAATTGGATGATCTCACTACTATGCGTATCCCCGTTTTGTCTGGAAGTTGAAGTATTCTCATTTCCTTCTTGGTTGATAAGGCTGATATGATCGCTGTCATTTTGAGTATCTGTTGCGGTATTTAAATTCCCTAACTGAGCTATAGTACTGCTATTTCTTTGCCCTTTTTGGTTAGAAGTTGCAGTATTATCATCTCCGGTTTGAGTCTGGGATACGATATTATTAATACCTCTAAATGTATTATTCCCTTCCTGATTTGATGAAGCAGTATTGCGATTTCCTTCCTGAACTTGAGTGGTAAGATTATTATCTCCAAAAAAATTCACGTTTTGAACGGCTCTGGCATTATTGCCATCACCAGTCTGGCTTTGTAAGATCTGATTATCCCTTTCTTCTTGATTGGCAAACGCTGTATTGTCGTTCCCTAATTGTGTTTGACTGACCATTCCTCTCGTTGAGTTAAACGAATTACTTCCTTGAAGTGATGTGGCAGAATTGCTATTCCCTTCTTGTATAAGCGTGGTCACATTATCATTACCAAACTGTCTTGCACTACCAAAATTATGATCACCAATCCCTGTCTGCGTTACCTGATTTCTATTCCCGTTCTGTTGCGAGGTTACCGTATTGAAACTACCCTCCTGGGATTGAGTAGTACTATTATTTCCTCCGGATCGGGACAAGTTTTGAGTAAGAGAGGCATTATTACTATCTCCTATTTGAGTCTGAAAAGCCTGGTTATTTTCTCGTTCCTGTTCTACAGAAACGATGTTCTCATTTCCGGTTTGCACTTGTTGAATCAATCCTTCGGTAGCTACAGATAGTGTACCATCGGTTAGCACGCTGCCTTGTTGAGTAGTTGCCTGGTTAAGGTTACCTACTTGCTGGATGGTCACAGCATTAGAAGATCCGATCTGATTTACAGTGGTTGTGTTTTCATCTCCGGTAGAGTTGATACTAGATGTGTTTGATTGCGCCCTTAGCAGTGTTACACTTAATACAGCCGCCAAACTTAAAATTACATTTTTCATTGTGTGAATATTTAGATTATTTTATGGGTAATTACCTAAAACAAAGGTATGTAGTCGGTGTATTTTATAAAATACGCATTAGTGCGTAAATACTTAGTAGTAGTACGTATACTATAGGTTTATAATATTAACTTACAGCAGGCTAACTCCTATAGATTCATACTTCAACCCGATTCGATGCGTGAGAATAAAATAGTCTTTTTCAAGTGATTTTGAAAAAGACTATTGTGTATTCCCAATTTCCAAATTTATATAAGGTACTTTTTCTTTTTTTGGCTCATTTTAATTAACCACTGGTATTACAATTTTTTATATACAAATTTTTCCCAAGAACCTATTGATGAACGGTTGCAGGTCATGGATTTATTACCATTTTCAGAAGATAGGTATTTTCCGTTATTACCTTTTAAAGCAAATTGATTTCCACTGGTTTTTTCGTATGTAAATATTTCCCATGATCCAACTCTGATCCTGTTACAAGTAACTGGTTTTTTACCATTTTCGCTACTGATAAATTTACCATTATTGCCTTTAATAACTACTTTATTACCTCCTAAGGAATATATTCTAAATTTTTCCCAGGAACCAGCAGAAGAACGATTACAGTTTATAGCACCTTTGCCATTTTCTGAAGAAACGTATTTTCCATTATTACCTCGTAGTGAATATAGAGATATCTGCGTAGTTTCTGGGTACATTTTAGATACTCCTGCTATATCCCCTGTAGAGAGTCCGTTTCTTTGATAACTGTATGTGCTTCCATTTTTTTTGGTGATCGTTGGTTTGTTTTTGTTTTCTGCAAAAAAATATGCTCCATACATCATAATACTGCCAAAATCGAAATAGTTGGTATATTCATCACCTGCATATCCTCTTTCTATATATGTTTTAAAATTGTGTTCCTTGCCTTGTTGAATATTATCTTCATGAATGGTGATGTATTTATCTCTATCCTTACGTGATTGTTCATGCCATAACCCTACAGCATGCCCTATTTCATGAATTACATTTCCTGTACTACAATCGTCTCCTAGGTTAATAAACTGTTCCCCTCCTTGTTTTCCTACAGGTGAAGAGCAACCATTTGATTTTTTAAAACGTACATAATTGCTTTGATTGGTTCTTGGCACAAACCTAAAGTTGGTTCTATACTCCCAGTGGTTTATAGCATCTGATACTCTATGTTGACTAGGTAAATCTGAGTTAATTACATAATATATAGTTCCATTTGGCCAAAATTTATTCGGATTACCTGTACTTTTACTATGGCTATTTAGATGATCTGGCGTAACTATAATATCGCCATCCACGATATATCTATCTCCGATCTTTTCGGCAGTCATTGGGATGCCTCCTACAGTAATGGGTATCCATTCTCCTCGTACAGTTGGAGATGCCATTTCTGGTCTAGTTTCAAAAGAAGAATATTCAATATTGGTTATTTCTTTTTCAGAAGTTAAGTCTTCTTTTTCACAAGAAGTGAACATAAAAGTTAATAAAGCCATAAAGACTGCGATCTGTTTAATTTTAAGTTGATTTTTCATAATTAGTGAGTTTTAATTTTTAATACTACTTTGTATATATGAGTTCATAATATATTTGAACAGTTCAAAATTAGCAGGCATTTAAATTCTTCACAATACGAAGTACTACGGATATTTTAAGTAGCAGTACGTATGTTTTTAAGGTATTCCAATCGGTTTTAGGGATATAACTAACAATTGTACTTGTGTAGAAAAGAGGAATTTTAATGGATGAAAATGTATTTAGAAATGATACAAAATTAAGATTCTCTTCGAGAGCTATTATATTTTCTACACAGAAGACATACTATAGATTCATCGGGTGAACCTGGTATGTCAATTATATTTCTTCTCAAAGATTATAACCTTAAATCTCATTACAACGAGTCTAATAAATATTATAATCGACTCATGAACTACAATTGGCAACAACCAAATTGGACAAAATTGAGTTATGATCTACATGACGTAGAAGGTGCTCTTTGTGATTTTGTAGAAAAATCAGAATGCATCAGTGCTGTTCTAAAGGCTATACAAAAGCAAGAACACACCCAAACTCTTATCAATATTTTAGTTTCAGAGGCAATTAAAACTTCTGAAATAGAAGGAGAATATTTAAGCCGAAGAGATGTTGCTTCTTCCATTCGTAACAATTCAGGTTTTAATTGTTCATCCAGAATCTGTAAAGGATAAGAGAGCAAAAGGAATGGCCGATCTGATATAAAGCACCAAACAATTGAACGAAAAACCAATATCTAAGATCCAAGATACTATTCGAACAATATCCAGACATTAAAAAAGCATATGAGTTAGTACAGGGGTTAAGAAATATATATTCACAATACAACTACTTCTATTCAAAGCGCTTATACCAAACTAGCACATTGGTATAAGGATGTAGAGCACAATTCAGAGGAGTCAAAAATGTAGAATTCTTTCTATTTAGATGAACCAGAATATTTGCATAAACACAACAATTGGTCTTGGTTCTGTTTTAGGTATGTTTTAAGAAAAGAATAAAAAAAGGGCTTCAATCTCATGAAACCCTTGTCATTACTAGTAGCGGGAACAAGACTAACTCCTTCACTACGTTTTGTCGTTGGACCTTAAAGGGGTGAGCTTGCACAAAGAAAAATAGTTTGCTAAAGAACTAAAAATATTTGGTTAACTTTAATCCAAATATATTAACGTATAATTTCTCCCAAGAGTTGAAAATAAACGCTCCTAAATACCTCTTATGTTTTAAAGGAAGTTGAAATTATAAATTAGTTGTTTTCATACTAATTAATGAATTCTTAGATACATTTTGAGAAAGACTGGATATAAAAAGAATATTATTAAGAAAACACCTATCTACACTGTTTTATTATTGTTGTTTTTAAATCTAAGCTTTTATGTCGCTAGCTCTCAAGAAAAAAGCGAATATATAGATATTACTCCTCGGGAAATATGGAATTCTGGACTTCCACATATTGAAAATTACACTTCTGGAGATTATAAAAGTAGCCCTCAAAATTGGGCATTTACAGAAAGAAACGATGGGTTCTTATATATAGGTAATACCGAAGGAATTATTCAATATGATGGGAATTCATGGAATACAATAGAACTTAAGAACAAAAGTATAGTTAGGTCTCTTGCTGCAACAGATAAAGGAGAAATCTTTGTAGGTGGAGTAGATGAATTAGGTTATCTCGCACCTGATAAAGTGGGGCAAATGAATTTTTATTCATTAAAATCTTTTTTGAATCTTGACAATCAGGATTTTGGTGATATATGGACAACGGTTACCTCGGGAGAACTAACGTTTTTTTCCTGCAGTAAATATCTTTTTAGGTGGAATGGAAAAAAGTTTGATGTTTGGAAACCAAAAGAAAATTTTGGCAATATTTTTAAAGTTAATTCTACTTTATATATTGAAAGCAAAGGAGTAGGGTTACATAAAATGGAAGAAGATTCTCTATACTTGGTTCCTGGAGGAGAATTTCTAAAGGATACAAAAGGTAAAATTGATGTAATGCTTCCTTATCAAAACGATAAAATTTTAATTGCTCATTCCTATTTGGGGCTTCTGCTATATGATGGTGAACATATAACTTCAATTAGCCATAGAAACAACAATTTGTTTCAGAAAAATCGAATTTATAAAGGAGTAACTTTATCTAATGGGGATTATGCAATGGCAACATTAACCTCGGGGGTATATGTTATTGATGGTAAAACGGGAAAAGTAAAAAAGAGATTTGGAAAAAAACATGGATTAATTAGTGATGTACTATATAGTGTCTATGAAGATCGTGGTGGAAATATATGGGTTGGTAGTGATAATGGGATATCTAAGATAGATTGGACATCTCCCTTTAGAGTATTTAATGAATTAGGAGGGTTAAAAGAGAGGATACGGTCACTAAAATATCATAATAACAGGTTTTTGGTAGGCAGTAAAGGAATGTATCAATTGGTAAAGAGTGATTCATATATCGAAAGTAATGAGCTTACTTTTAGAAAAATAGAAGGGATCGAAACTAATATTAGATATATCATTCCTGTGAATAATGATATCCTTGCTTTAGATTCTGAGTATATATATAAAATTGGCAGTTCAAACAAGGCGAAACTTATTAGAAAACAAGATTGGACTTTAACTTCAGTTGTAAAATCTACTATCGACAGTACCAAAATTTATGTTGGTACAATAGATGGTAAACTGTTAGAGTGTAGATTATCAGAAAATCAATGGCATGTAAATCCTCTTTTACAAATTGATGCAGGAATACATGGTATTGTTGAAGAACCCAAAGGGAACCTTTGGCTCGAAACTTATTATAAAGGGATGTATTATGCCCAAAAACAATCTGGAAAACAAGATAAACATATCAGGTTCGAGCTTAAAAAGTATGATACCTTATTAGGACTCCCTTCAATGACTTATAATTTTCCTTATCAATTTGTGGATAAAGTATATGTTACGACTCAGGATGGTATGTATTGTTTTAATCAAACAGACCAAAACTTTGTAAAAGATACGGTATTGATGAAACAATATGATAAGACCGTAGATGCATTTGGTTTTATGGGGCTTGATAAGGATGGGAATATATGGCAAACCGTTAAATCTGGTTTCGAAAACAAAATCTATAAACTTTCTGAAAATAAATTATCTGAACTACAAGAATATAATGTCTTCAATGATTTTGAAACATATAGTATAGAATTTATGGATGATATCATTCTCTTTATAGGACCAAAGGGAATTTTAGGATATAATAAAAATAGTACAAGAATCCCTAATAAAAACCTTACGACCAAATTAAGAAAGGTATGGGTTAATAACGATTCTTTGGTTTATGCAGGTGTAAATGCTCTAAAAAATAAGAATGAAAGCTTCGAAATTCCTTTTGTAAATAATACCTTGAAGTTTGAGTATACCTTACCCTTTTTTAGTAAACCAAAAAACAATGTATATCAGTATTTGTTGGAAGGTTTTGATAATGATTGGTCAACTTGGTCTGCTGAAACGAAAAAAGACTATACTAACCTACCTGCAGGGGATTATAATTTTAAAGTACGTTCTAAAAATGTATTTAATCAAATCGCTGAAGAAGACAGTTTTGCATTTGTTATTATACCACCATGGTATCAAAGTTGGGCAGCTTATTTGTTTTATGGCATTGGGGCTATTGCCGTTTTGATTTTGTTTTCTAAATGGAGATCCCGAGAATTAAAGAAGAAAAATATTGCTTTAGAAGAAGTTATTAAAGAACGTACTCTCGAAATAAGCTATAAAAATGAATTACTTGGTCAACAAACTGAGAAACTTATAGAGATGGGTAATGCCAAAACAAAGCTATACTCCAATATTACACATGAGTTTAGAACACCTCTTACAGTAATTCTTGGTATGGCAGACTCACTTCGGTTAAGTGTAGAGAATGAAAGTTTTGATGGGGCTGAAAAATCTTTAGAAATGATTCATCGTAATGGTGAGAGTTTGTTGCATTTGGTGAATGAAATGTTAGATCTAGCTAAGTCTGAAAGTGGAAATATGGAATTAAAACTTATTCAGACAGATGTAGTTCCTTTAGTAAAATACCTTAGTGAAAGTTTTCATTCTCTTGCAGAAGAAAACCAAATAAAATTAGCAGTGTACTCAGAAATAGACAAATTAGTAATGGATCTTGATCTTACAAAATTAACATCAATCCTATCCAATATTTTATCCAATGCAATAAAATTTACTGCTCCTCTTGGTAAAATTATCGTACATATTAATACTGTTGTTCAAGAAAAGGAAGAATGTTTATTAATTAAAGTTAAGGATGATGGGAAAGGCATTGCAGAAGAAGAATTGCCTAATGTTTTTAATAGGTTTTATCAAACAGAAGAGTCTTCTTCTATACAAAATGGTGGAACAGGTATTGGCTTAGCATTAACCAAAGAACTTGTTGAACTAATGAATGGCACCATAAGTGTTAAAAGTAAACTGGAAACAGGAAGTGAGTTTAGTATTATGATCCCTGTAACTAGAAAAGCTCCAATTAAAAAAGACATTTCAACACCTATTAAATCACATATTTCGGATGCAGATTCTATACCTAAAAAAGTAGATCAAGTACAAATTAATGACCCAGAACTACCATTGGTTCTTATTATAGAAGATAATTTGGATGTAGCACATTATCTGAAAATATGTCTTAAAGAAACATATACCACCATACACGCCGTAAATGGTATTCAAGGAATAGAATTCGCATTAGAAAGAGTTCCCGACATTATTATTTGCGATGTGATGATGCCTGGTAAAAATGGTTATGAAGTATGTGCCACCTTGAAATCTGATGAGCGTACAGATCATATTCCTATTATAATGCTAACGGCCAAAGTAACTCAGGAGGATAGAATTAGAGGGTTGTCGCATGGAGCTGATGCTTATTTGCCAAAACCTTTTAATAAAAAGGAATTATTTATACGATTGAATCAACTCGTTTTAGTACGAAAAAAATTAATAGAAAAAATCCAAAATAATGGATTTTACCAATTTTTGAATAAAAGTTCAGAGAAACCAGAAGCAAAGTTTCTTCAGAAAATAATTAAAATAATTCATGAAGAAATGGATAATTCTAATTTTGGTCCTAGTGAGCTTGCAAAAAATGTACATTTAAGCGAATCTCAGGTTTATCGAAAATTGAAAGCTATTACGGATAAATCTACAGCAGTTTTTATAAGGTCAATACGCCTTCAAAAAGCTAAAGAATTAATCATAACTACGGATAAAACAATATCTGAAATTGCATACGATGTAGGCTTTAATGACCCTTCTTGGTTTAGTCGTGCATTTAAAGAGGAATTCGGCACTTCTCCTAGTGATATTGATAAGTAGTTGATTTGCAAATTCTTATTTCTTGTTTTTTTTAGTGATATGCATAAATACTCCAAAGAAATGAAAAAATAGTGCAAGCCTTTTAGGTAGATAAAATAGTCCTTTGACTCTATAATTCAATAGTGTCATGAAAACTACCAATATATCTAAGAATAACGTTTTTAAAGTAAGTTCAATTATTCTTTTATTAGCCATCTTTTTTAGTACTGGCTGTAGTAAGGATGATGATAATACTCCAGAGGTTAAAAGTTCTGAAAAGGAACTAATAAGTTTTAAGTTTTTGTCTGCTAATAATTCGGTGTTGTCTACAGATGTAATAGCAAGTATAGATAACACAGCCAAAACCGTTATTGCAACATTACCAATTGATACTCCTTTATCTGCATTAACACCTACAATTGACGTATCTGTAAAGGCTAGTTTTAATCCTACCGGAGAGCAAAATTTTACCAATCCTCTAACTTTTACCATTGTTGCAGAGGATAGATCAACAACCAACTATTCGGTAACCATTACTCGTGAATTAAGTGAAAAAGGAGTCCTGCAGCTTATTGTAGATACTAATCCTGATAACACTTTGGATTGGGATTTAGAAAACACTACCGACTTAAATAATTTAAATGGGGTAACTCTTAATGCTCAAGGTAACATTAGTGAATTAGACCTGCCTAATAAAAATCTTGATGAATTACCCTTAGAAATAGGACAATTAACGAGTTTAGAAGTTTTACTATTAGGGGAGAATAATCTTAGTGTTTTACCAAAAGAAATCGGTTTATTATCAAGTTTGAAAGTATTGAATCTATCGGTAAATCAACTTACCTCTTTACCTGATGAAATATCGCTGTTAACTGATTTGGAAGAACTATACTTAAATAGTAATCAATTTAGAACTCTACCATCAGAAATAGGAGCATTGACTAAGCTCATAATTTTTTCACTAAACAATAATCAACTTAGTTCAATACCAGAAGAAATTGGAGCGTTGCGTAATCTAACTGATTTAAATTTAAATATAAACCAACTTGAAAGTATTCCTTCAGAAATAGGTCAATTGAGTACTCTAGAGCGCCTGATTTTAAAGAATAATCGACTAACCACTCTACCCCAAGAGATAGGCTTGTTAACGAACTTAAGTGTTCTTAATTTAGGCAATAATCAACTTAATTCTATTCCAGCTGAATTAGGTTTTCTCATCAACCTAAACTTCTTAGACATTACAAACAATGACTTAACAGTCGTTCCTCGATGTCTTCGATTTTTAGAGCTATTCGGTAATCCAAGCATGGATTTCTTACATGACCTTATCACGTTTCAATCCACTTCTCAAAAAGATGCACTTATTAGCATCTATAGTGCCAATCCTGGTAATACTTTAGAGTGGGGAGTCGATAATTTTCCTGATGTTGATTTTGATGCAAATAATAACCCAACAGGTTTGCGAATAAGTAACAAAAACCTTACCCGATTGCCAGACTTTATAGGAGTACTCACTTCATTAGATATCATCCTCGCAAATAATAATAGTATAGAAGATATTCCAACATCTTTGGGAAATGTAAGTCCGTTAGTAGTTCTAGAATTTGGGAACAATAAACTAGCGACAGTGCCTTCAGAGCTAGGTCAATTGGGTAATCTACAACTATTAAATTTAACCAATAACCCATTAATAAATATACCTACCGAAGTCTGTGATTTACAAACATCAAACGGAGGAATACTTACAATAATCTCTGATACAGGAGAGGGATGTAACTAATAAAGAGAGTTATCATCCATCCTTTTAAATATAAAATCATGAAAACATATATACCTAGTAATTTTTATTTAGTTATTATCTCCTTACTTACTTTTTGTATCATAAGTTGTAGTAAAGATGATGAATCAGCTCCTGTCGATATTCTAAAAAGTAATGCCAAACAAATTACAAGTTTTGTATTTCTGCTTACCAATAATCCGATTGATGTAAATATAGTAGCTACAATAGATGAAGAAAACAAAACCATAGCAGCAACTATGCCTGTAGGAACAGATGTTACCGGACTATTACCAGAAATTAAAACATCTACTCTGGCTACAGTAAATCCTGATACAGCAAAGGATTTTACAAATCCTGTAGAATATGTAGTAACTGCCGAAGATGGTAGTGAAGCAATATATACAGTAATTATAAATGTATTATTAAGTCAGCGGCAAATTTTACAAGCTATTTTGGATGTCAATCCGGCAAGTTCCTTAGATTGGGATCTCCAGACCACAACTGATTTGGGTGATCTGAATGGCGTTGTTACAAATACAGAAAGCGAAATTATCAGATTATCAGTGAATTCTAAAAATATCTCCGAACTCCCACCAGAAATAGGATTCTTGAAAAAGTTGAATTTTTTGGATGTATCTGGTAATACTATTACTGTTTTGCCTAATGAAATTACACTTCTAAGTAATTTATCCGAATTAAGGTTAGAAAGAAACCATATTGAAGCACTTCCTTTGGAAATAAGGCAGCTTGTCAATCTAGAGAAATTAAGTATTTCACAAAATAAATTGACACTCTTATCACCAGAAATAGGAAGATTAAACAAATTAACCATGTTAAATGCAGGTAATAACTCACTTACCGTTTTGCCTAATGAAATAGGTCAACTAAGCAATTTGGAGGAACTTTATTTACAAGATAATAAACTTACTTCATTCCCTGAGGAATTTGGGCAACTTACCAATATATCAAAACTAAAAATAGGAGGAGATACTTTTTCTACCTTTCCTCTAGAAATATTGCAATTAACAAAATTAGAAGTGTTAGCTATATATGCTACCCAAATTAACGCTCTTCCGCCAGAAATAGGTATGCTAAGCAATTTAACTAGTTTAGAATTAATAGGTAATGAACAATTAATGACGATCCCCCCAGAAATTGGGTTTCTTTCTAATTTAGAAAGCTTAGCATATTATAATTTATTAGATTCTTATGCGTTACCAGAATCTGTTTGTAATCTTATTACCTATAATGGCTTAAGCATTTTATACTCCCCTATTCCAGGATTTGACTTTCATAATTGTGCAACTATTTCCCCAAAAGATGCCCTTATTAGTATATATACTGCCAACCCAGGTAATACCTTGGGATGGAGTGTAGATAATTATCCAGAGGTCACTTTTCATACAAATGGTAATCCAAAAACTATAACCATGAATAACAAAAATATCACTCGAATCCCCGATAATATTGATCAACTCACAGGATTAGAAAGCTTAAATGTAAATAGTAATAATCTAGAGGTCATTCCCTCATCAATAGGTAATATGAATACTTTAGAGGTTTTAACATTGGCTAATAATCAATTGAGTACAGTGCCATCTGAGTTGGGGCAGTTAACAGGTTTGGCGCTATTAAGTTTAACAAATAATCCAATATCCAGTATCCCTTCAGAAGTCTGTGATTTGCAAACATCAAACGGAGGAATACTTACAATCCTAACGGATTCTGGAGAAGGATGTAACTAGCGTTTTGGTTTGTTAATGTAGCTAATAATCTAATAAATAATACAATCTATTATCTCGATATTAAATTAAATCTGCTATATAATCAGAAGGGAATAAGATAATTAGATTTAGATAAATATTCCTCAGTATAGAACAAGGATATCCATGTTGAATTCATGGACTTACTAAAATTAATTTTTATGGATACACTCAATCAAATAGTAAGTATTAACCCAAATTATATCGTTATTGGGTTACTAGTATTTTTCTTTTCACTAGAACAGCTAATGAAAAACCCATTTCGGTTTACAAACCGAGTAGGACATCTTTTTCAGAATATGTTGTTTCAGGTAACTCTTGTCATCCTTAATATATTCTTCGTTACTTTTCAGGTCTATTGTATAGAGTGGGTAAACAACAATGAGATAGGTGTTTTATATTTTATTGAGTTACCTTTTTGGAGCAAACTTTTTATTGCAGTAGCGCTATATGACCTAACGGCCTACTGGATACATAGAGCAACACATCGTATCCCCTTGTTATGGAGATTTCATCGGGTACATCATAGTGATACATCTATGGATTCCTCGACTGTATTTAGATTTCATCCAATCGAATTAATACTTGTTTTTGGAATTGGAAATATACTTACAGCGATAATTTTTGGTACAGATGTACTCGCTATGGCAGTATATTATTTGATTCTCTATGTATTTTTCTTTTTTGAACATTCAAATCTTAAATACCCAAGTTGGTTGAATACTACATTAGGATTAGTCTTTGTAACCCCAGATCAACATCGAGTTCACCATCAGCAGGATCAATTTTATACAGACTCCAATTATGCAGATATTTTTATCATATGGGATCGGTTATTTGGAACTTTTAAAAAATTACCACTAAGAGGAATAAAATATGGATTGAAAGAATTTGAAGAAGACAGAAAACAACAGTTTTTGTTTCTAATAAGAAGCCCTTTTATAAAAATTAAAAGAAATGTATCTGGACAAAAAAATGAATAAAGTAAGAGAATAACAGAATTTTAATTAATCGATAAAATCAATATATTCTGGCATTGAAGCATCTACTACAATATCAGTTCTCATAAATCTGGGGTTGTTAAGTTTTTATTCGCTATTCAGCATGGTGTAGCTTGTCCAAATTTTAAATGGCGGTTCGCCAATTATATTAACCCAGTAATAGAACGAAGCACATATGTTTTACTTTCTAGCCTTTTACTACTGCTAATAGACCAATACTCTATTAATCAAAAAAACCTTTGTCAAATCAAGTTTTATCAAAACATTATGACAACAAAAAAAGCCTCACATTTCTGTGAAGCTTTTCTTTAGTAGCGGGAACAGGACTCCCTTCGTCTAGTACCTCGCTCAGGATAAACTTCTCGTCCTGTCAAGTTTTACCAACATTATGACAACAAAAAAAACCTCACATTTCTGTGAAGCTTTTCTTTAGTAGCGGGAACAGGACTCGAACCTGTGACCTTCGGGTTATGAGGGTGAAATCCGATTTTACAACAATTTGTTTATCAATATGTTATAAAATTATGTGCGCGGAAAACAGCCAAAAACACCGCTAAAACCACGCACCAAAACCGCGCACTTGAATTATGGAAAAACACATATATTCTATTAATATTTTTGGCTTGAAATCTGGGGATTATTAATAAGAAAGAAATACAGTAAAAACAGTATTATGAAAACTCAATTGAATTAAGATTCATAATATGATTCTTTTACTTTTTAGTATTTTTTCTATCTTTAGAGAAATTACCCCTCAATTCGAATACTAAAACAGTATTCGAATTCTGGGGTAATTTTATTTATTTACATTAAAAATCAAATATATTCCTTTAAGACAATAATTATTAATGAATGCCAAGACAAAAAAAGGGTACAAAATAAAATACGAAACTGATTCAGGAACTTTGATTCAGGGCAACTCTATCAAATTACTAAACAAAGAATTACGTGATAATTTAAAAGGAAAAGTAAATTTAATAATTACATCTCCTCCTTTCCCTTTAAACAAAAAAAAGAAATATGGGAATGAAAAAGGGGAAGAATATCTAAAATGGTTTGTTGAGATGGCTCCTATCTTTTCGAACCTTCTAACTGAAGATGGTTCATTAGTAATAGAAATAGGCAACTCTTGGGAACCCGAAAGACCTATTCAATCACTGCTACATTTAGAGTGCTTAATGGGATTAGTTAAACATCCAGAAGCTAACCTCCGACTAATACAAGAATTTATTTGCTACAATCCTTCTAAACTTCCATCACCTGCACAGTGGGTTACAGTGAATCGTTTAAGAACAGTTGATAGCTATACACACATATGGTGGATTGCTAAATCAGACTTTCCAAAAGCAGATAATAGTAAAGTCTTAAGACCATATAGTAAGAGTATGCAAAACCTTTTAAAACGACAAAATTATAATTCTGGAAAAAGACCATCTGAACACAACATAAGTGAGAAAGGGTTCTTAAAAGATCACGGCGGTAGTATAGCCCATAATTTCTTCGAAATGGAGGCAGTGGATCAAAATAGAGATGTTAGACTTCCTCATAGTGTTTTAAGTTTTTCAAACACAAATTCAAGTGATTATTTCTTATCAAAGTGCAGAGAAAAAAACATAACACCGCACCCCGCAAGAATGTCAGGAGGTCTTGTAAATTTTTTCATTCAATTTTTAACTGATGAAGATAACCTTGTTTTAGATCCATTTGGAGGCAGTAACACAACTGGTTATTGCGCGGAAAAATTGAAAAGAAAGTGGCTCTCTTTTGAATTAGATGACGGATATATTAAACAAGCAATACTAAGAATGAAAGATCCCATATTAAAAGAATAAAATTAAAAATTTATGAGTAATCTACGACAAGAACTTGAAAGTTTAGCCAAGGTCGATATTTTTGAAGTCGCTAAAGAAAAAAATAATTTTATTGGAAACCCTTTTAAAATAGATTTCAGCAGGACTAGTATTCTAACGTGTGATTATTGGAAGCATAGTGTTGGAGGTATAGCTCAGGGATGCTTTTTATTAGCCTTTTATGAGAATGATTTTGATGGAGAGGAAGTACATGAAGCTATACTTTTAAGAGCTTTAAAACCATGTTCCATACCTAGCGATAGTAGCGTTATTAATTCTAGAATTGAATATTTTAAAGAAGAAATTAATACAGGTGGAAAAAACAGAGAAATTGACCCTTTCACAAGATTTGAATTTAGTTGTTCGGGTTTAGAGTGTGCAATTTTAGGAACATTTTATAAAAACAAAAAAGGGCAAATTGAATTCGGAGCTGACATTGAAAATTTTTTTTCTCCTCATCTATATAAGGTTTATAAACCGTCTGATGAATATCTCAGATTTATTGTAAATCTTCGTGATACCGATGGTCCATTGAAACCTAATTCTAATTTCAAAATAGGCAAAGTAAGGTATAGCTCTACACGTAAAAACTATTCTGAAGAGGAAGACGAAAAAGAAGAAAATAATAAAGAAAGTGTATATGTTCACACAAAGGATGTTTTAGGTAAAAGAACAGCACTTTTTGGCATGACTAGAACAGGTAAATCTAATACTATAAAATCTTTAATTGAAGCTACTGTAGAGCTTTCTGAAAAATCCATCTTAGAATTGGATAAAGTCGAAGAAAAATTTGAAGAAAGTGCTAAACCATTTACTGAAGATGAAGTCCCAAAATATTCTGTAGGACAAATCATCTTTGATGTCAATGGGGAATATGCTAATAAAAATCTACAAGATGGAACAGCCATTTTTGAAAAATATTCATCTAATACTAAAAGATATAGCATTCTTGACAAAGAGCAAGAAGGGTTTTCAATAATGAAGGTTAATTTTTATAAAGATATTCAAACTGGATTTGAATATCTTCTTGAGTTTCTCCGAGAAGATAATAGTACTTTTTTAACAGGATTTAAGGTAATAGATTTTACAAGACCAGAAGAAAAAGATTATAATGGATGGAACATTTATAATAAGCATAAATCTATCTATCTCTGTTGTTTAAAAAAGGCAGGTTTTGCCCCACCAATCTCTATAAAGGTTAAAATCAAGTCGAATGATAAGATAAATTCCATGATCAAAGAGTTTGATAAAGATTATGTACATCCTGCTGAACTTACTTTAGAAGAAGTCTATTATTTCTGGGAAATTATTTGGAAAAATAGAGACCATAAGTGTTTTACGGAACTAAAGAAAGCTAACAAAGGAAACGACTGGTTAACTGAAGAAATTAGATCATTATTAGTCATGCTATTTCAGAAAAAAGAAAGTGGTCAAATGGTAGGTGGTTATCAAAAGTTTAAAGTCGCCTTAAAGCTGCATACAAGTTCGATTAATTCATCTTTTCAAAGAGATATTGTGACCCACCTAAGAAAAGGTGGGATTGTCATAGTAGATTTGTCCCAAGGTAGTCGCGAGGTGCAGCAGATTTTTTCTGAAAAGATTTGTTTAAGTGTATTTAATAGTTCTATGAATAGGTTTATTAAAGCAAAACCAAATAACTTCATCCAATTTTATTTTGAAGAAGCCCACAATTTATTTCCCAAGAAAGAGGATAAAGACTTAAGCCAAATTTATAATAAAATTGCTAAAGAAGGAGCTAAACTTAATTTAGGGATGATGTATGCAACCCAAGAAGTGAGTTCAATTAGCTCAAATATTTTGAAGAACACACAAAATTGGTTTATTGCTCACTTAAATAATGAGGATGAAATTAAAGAGCTTAGAAAGTTCTATGACTTCAGTGATTTTGCAGATTCACTAATAAGGTTTAGTGCAAAAAATGATAAGGGGTATGTCCGAATGAAAACCTATTCAAACCCTTTTATAGTGCCAACTCAAATTAAAAAATTTGTTTAAGCTTATGTCTGATAATAAAAGTTTTGAGCGAGGAAGTAGAATTTCACATAGCTATATAATAAATGATGCAGAAGTAAAAGAGTATTTAAACAATTGTGAGATTCCAATCGAAGCAGAAAATGTAGATTTAAATGATAGTCTAAAACACAATATAATATACCCGCGGAAAAATACTATAGAATTTATAGTTACGGTTGATGGTGAGAGTACGACTATTCCTGTAAAGAAAAGTTTTCCTTCTTCATTAATTACTTTTTTCCAATTCGGATCGCTTCTTATTCAAGGTTCCCATTTAGATGAAATGGAACAAAAACCTTTTGTTTCACCATCAGACGTTAATCAATTAAAAAAAATAGAGAGAGAAAAATTTGTATTACCAACTAAAAATGTCGCGTTAAAAAAGGGAGTAGATTTTAGAACAATAGTTAGAGAAGCTATTCATGAATTCTTTAAAAAAGAGCATTCAGGAAATACACCTCTTCTAGCCACGTTATATTGGTTCATATTCAGATGTTATGATAAAACCTTAACTAAATCGTTTCATGAACTCTCAAAATGCCCACATTGTGAAACAAAGGATATTCATCTAGAAAGGGAAAAGATTGATTTTTCTAATTATTCTTGGAGTTGTACAGTTGATAAGTGTAAAAAAGAAATACTAATTACCGATGTATTCAGGCTCTTTGAAAAGGTTGACAAACACGAAAATGCTGATGCAACCTCTATAACAACTTATTTAGAGAATGTTGTTGAAAGTTTTTTTATAGTCCATACTATTAAAAGTTTATTGGAAATTGAAGATGGATTGGTAAATCGTTTTTTATTTGTTAAAGACGGACCTTTGAGTTTTAGTGGAGAGACAGCGAATATGAATAGTCTAATGCAAAATTTAATAACTTACCTAAACAAAAGTAAAAGAATTAACTTGGTAGGTGTAGAAAATTCAGGGCCATTTGTGGATCATGCACGACAGATAAAAGATAATTTAGATCCGGGTCAAGTATTTCTTTTAAATAACGAACATATATATAACTATATAAAATTTGGTAACCCTAAAGAACAACGTTATGGTAGTACATCATATTATAGTGGCAAATTTATTTATAAATCATTTGATGAAAGAATATATGTCTTAACCCTACCCGTTGAGAATCACAATACTTATTACGATCAACCAGAATTAGGTGACTTAAACAATATTGAAGAAATTCTTATGAATATTGATAAGTTAAGATGTGATATTTATGAAAACGCTATAATTCCAGTTGCTATTGCCAATAAACTTATCTCACTAACCAATCATCCAAGCACAGATATATTGGAGCGATTTGCAAAAAAATCTATGGGAAGATGATAAAGATTGAAAAACAAAATGAGCCGGAATTTCTATCCTCGCAAACTGTTGAGTTGGCGAAGGAAAAAATGGAGGAATTTTTCACTTCTAAAAATAGAAGTCAAAAACGATATAATTGGCCTTTTAATAAAGAAATAGATAACCAGCTAAAAAGTCATCTTCATAATGAATTTCATGGAAAGTGTGGATACTGTGAAATTAAAATACAATCTCCTCAATTAGGTACAATTGATAGATATAGACCCAATAATGGAGTAAGAGACAAAAAGGAATACTATCAAGATTTATATTGGTGGTTAAACTTTAATTGGGAAAATTTAATCTATTCTTGTAAGGAATGTAACCAATATAAAGGAAACTATTTTCCCATTAAAGGAGTCAGAGCATTAGACAGAAAAAATAATTTTAAAAGTGAACACAGACTTTTGTTAAATCCACATCTAGATGAACCTAACAACCATCTAGGATACCAAATACATGGGAAACCTTATCATATTCATGCAATTTCGGATGTAGGTAATCAAACTATAGAATTATTACGTCTGAATAGAACAAACCTTATTGAAGGTAGAATAACGGCAAAAAACGAAATAGCTGAATCAATTAAATTATTTATTAGTGATACATCAAATAAGATAGTTAAAAATCGTTTGCGTAATATCTTTGAATTACAAGATCTTACTGAGGAATTTTTATCTTATAAAAGACAGGTTTTAATAAATGAAATAGATTCAACCCCTTTTTTAGGGGAATTATTAGGTCTGGAGGATTATACAGATGAAAAAAGTTTAATTGAAAAATTTGATTCTTCTTCGAGGGAAGCTTTTTCCAAAGCTGATGTTATAACTAGTGATTATTTTCCTATTGAATATGCACATATCAAAAACTTTAAATCGATTGATGACCTCAGAATTAATTTTAAAGATGATGAGTTAAATAAAAAATCTTGGTTATTCTTACTTGGTGAAAATGGAGTTGGAAAAAGTTCTATACTTCAGGCAATAGCTGTTGGTTTAAAGCTAGATAAAAAAAATATAGATAAAAATATAATTCATTCTTTGATTAAGAAAGGGAAACAAACTTCTGAAATTATAATCAAGGAAAGAAATAGTGAAAATATTATCAAAACTAAGCTAGTACGTAAATCGGGTACAGTTGAACAAAGTGGTAGTTTTAATTCTTATTTAATTGGCTATGGTTCATTAAGACTTTCAGTTGATGAAATAGAAAGTAATTCAAAAAAGGATACCTCAAAAATTAGTTACCAAAATCTATTCAAACCAACTAAAGCTTTGAACGATGTAACTAAATGGCTTAGATCGATACATAAAAAGGATAAAGATTTTTTTGATCGTATAGCATTTTCAATAAAACAATTATTGCCACATGACAATTTGGATAATACACTCTCAATTAAAAGCAATAATATTATTCTTGGTGATTCAGACTCATTATTTGGTGAATTAAGTGATGGATATAAGAGTACTATAATCTTAGCTATTGATATGATGATGAAACTCTCAGGCGCTCATTCCGATATGGATAAAATGTCCGGAATTGTAATTGTTGATGAATTAGGAAATCAATTACACCCAAGATGGCAAATGCGAATTGTAAAACAGTTACGGAAAGTATTTCCTAATATAAATTTTATTATATCTACACATCATCCTCTTTGTTTAAGAGGGGCTGAGAAAGATGAAATATTATTATTAAAGAATATAGAAAATCAAGTAATAGCTGATTCTGAACTACCAAATCCAGCGACTTTAAGAGTTGATCAGATTTTAGCTTCAGAGTTTTTTGGCTTGAGTAGCCACATAGATCCCAAAATAGAAGCTAAATTTAATAGATATTATGAATTATTAGCAAAGAATGATAAGGTTAAGGATGAAGAAAAGATAGAGATAGACCAGTTAAAAGATTTTTTAAGAAATAAAAAACAATTAGGCAATTCTTTAAGAGAGGAATTAATGTATGCTGTAATAGATAAATTATTAGCAGAAAAAGTCTCTTTTAATAAAAATTCAATAGATAGAGATACCTTAAAAGAGGAAGCTATTAGAAGAGTAAAAGAAGTTTGGAAGAATTTAAATCTTGATGATAATGATTAATGTTAAAAGATTAAGATGTCCAGATATTCTAAAAACCAATGCAAACCCTGAAAGCAAAGGTGAGTGGGAAACCAAAGATGCCATAGAATATTATCGAGATGCGGGAAATCTACAAAAAAAATACAAAAAGACAGGAAAAAAAGGAGATAGGACAAAACAAAGTTATTCGATATATACTCATAAAACTGTTAGAAATAAACTAAAAAAAATGTTTCATGATAAATGTGCGTATTGCGAAAGTAAAATAACAGCAATCTATAATGGAGATATTGAACATTTTAGACCTAAAGGTAAAATTCAAGAAGCTAGCCCATCCAAACCAGGTTATTTTTGGTTAGCTTCAGAATGGGAAAATTTGTTATTTGCTTGCCCATTTTGTAACCAAACTAATACACACGAATTCAAAAACGGCGAAAAAGTTGAAGAAGCTGTGTTTGGCAAATTAGATCAATTCCCCTTATTGTCTGAAAATCATAGACTTAATCACACTCATGGAACCACTTATTTTTCTAATAAAGAATTATATTCTCAATCATTTGACCAAGAGGAATCAGAAAGGTTATTGCTAAACCCTTGTAAGGATGAAAATATTGAGAAGTATTTTAAATATGATGATCATGGTGCGATAATAATTAACGACAATTTAAATCCGACAGAAGAAAAACGAGCGCAAACATCAATTTTCACATACGCATTACACAGATTACCTCTAACATTCGCAAGAGAAGAAAAAGTAATTGAAATTAAAGCACAAATTCGAAGAGTAGAAATTGCAGTAAAAAATTATAGTGACAATTTAGATACAACTGACGAGAAAAAAGTTTGGTTCGAGGGAATAATGCGTGAAGAAATGAAGATCCTTAAGAAATTTAAAGACATAAATCAAGAATATGCTGGACTTGCAAGACACATAATTAGCAAATATTTTGATGAAGCTAAATTTTTATGAATCGGATTAAAGTAAATAAACTTAAAAAGAATCGGTTCTTTATTTAAAAAGCAACTTTAAGCCAAATAAAAACACACCCTCAACCGCTTGATAAAGTAGCTAAACCCTTTTTTAAACTAAACCCAATCACCTTATTTACAATTAGTTATGTTAAAAAAATTGAATTGTGTAATTTTCTTTTTATAACCATAGAAATCTATAATTTTTGACTTCAAAATAAAAAAACTACCACATAAACCTCCCACCTGAATTATGACAAATTTTAAAATTATGGAGTAGTTATTCAAATAAAGTTTTCATCATTTTTATTGTCCAAAATCTATATCTCCATCCCCATCAAAAGATATATTATCATTGAAGAAATCATAAAATATATAAGGTTAATTCTTAATAAATTAATATATTTATAACACCCACAAAATCCCCACCTAATTTGTTTTAATCAATTAAGTATTAAACATTTCTGTTTTATACATTTTTTTGTCGTCATCATTGCACTGAAACATTCATATAATTTCAAAAAAAATTATTCTTATGAACAAAAGCGTAATGTTATTATTGATTTTATCATCTTTTGTAGGCTTTGGTCAAAGGAAAACAGATAAAACCATCACATTAAATACACAAACGGGTAAAATTAGTGATGCTGACAAGCTTAAAATTCCATTTGATGAAGCCTTCTATATAACAGGAACCTTCACGAAAAGAGAGGTCAGTTCAGTACAATTAAAATATAAAATAAAAGGCTTTTGTAAAAAGAATAACGACCAGAAGAAAAATGATACTAAACAACAAAGAGATAATACTGAACTTGGAAAAGATAGTATTATCAAATGTAATTACTACAAAAAGAAAGATCACTACTATCTCACAGATAATATCTATCCTATAGATTCTGATGGGTATATAAAGTTCCCAAAGACGAAAGTTGGCGAAAACAAAACTTTTGAAATTTTAATGGACCCTCTGCACGATAATGAAATATATATTCTGGAATTTACATTCTTTGAAAAAGTAGCTCTAGGTGAGAAAGTTCAAAAGACATTAAAACAAGAAATCCTTTCCGAGATTAACAAAACTTATGATCCAAAGAAAAATAAAATAGATGGAGGAGATTTTAAAGAATTAAATAAAAAATTAGAACAAATTGTAATTAAAAAATTAAAATCAGGTAAACTCTATGATGAAACTAATGAACCAATAAACTTACAGCAACAGATCAGCGAAAACCTTGAGATAGATGCAGTCTTTAAAACAGCTAGTAAGAAAAATAATATCATTTATGCAATTTATGAGCAACTAAAATATGAAAGCAATTTTAATGCTTTTTCAATCGAAGAATTGATGAATTCTTTAGATCAAAAACGGGACACCATCTTGAGTGCAATTTCGAACATTTTAGACAAAAAAGAATTCGAAAAAAAAATAAAAAAACCAACAAATTCAGTAATAGATGAAAAAGCTACTTTGGAAAGTATGCTAAGTTTTATTTCAGACGATTTATACAGATGGTCTTCCACATCGTTTCAGAACCCTGATACTTATATTTCTAACAGTTATATTCTGGAAATATTAATGGGTAGAGGAAAAATAGTTGGAAACATCATTAAAAACACCAACAAAAAATATGATTTAAAAAGTGGTCAGCTCTTACTTTCTACTTTTATCAACTTACAAAATATCAGGTACTCCAATAAATCAAGTGTAATAAATAAAAAGACATTATCAGATATTATTTCAAATCTAGAAAAATGGTGTGTACATATAGATAATATTGATAAAAACACAGGTATTCTAAGTAATCTGACTAACAATTTTAAAGACTTATACACGAATGCTTATACTAAATATAAATTAACATTACCGATACATACAATCGAAAACATTGAAACAAAAGAGTCAAATTATTTTGGTTTTGATATTGGTTTAATGGTTGCCCCAAGTATTGGCTCTACTTTTTTCTTTGAAGGAGTAAATTTTCATATTAGACCGGTTAACAGGCATACAAAATTTTCTCAGTTAAAACATAGTGATAGGATCTGGAAAAAATTAAGTTTTTTTCTGGGGATTGCACAAAGAATTGGTTCTTATGAAGATGATAGCTACAAAGAATTAATAGGAGTTGGTTCTCCATTTGTAGGTGCAGGTTGGCGTTTCCATAAAGGGTTCAGATTAAATGGAGGAATAATGTGGTATAAAGTAGATAATCAACATCCATTAATTACAGAAAGTTCTGTTAATCACACTTACTTTTTATCGTTATCAGTAGATGCATCTTTTAAAGATATTATAAAAACAATAGCCGGGATAAAGTAACATAAACTATAAATTAATATGAGCGTAAAAATTATCAACAAAGAAGAACTTGAAGAAATCCCTTTTTCAGCTTACAGTTCTAATGAATCTATAAGTCCATTTGTAAATTTTGTATTTGAGGTCAATGTCTCAGTAGGTAATAATACTTCTATTCTCCTTTCTCTTGAAAGAAATTTGGATGTATTTTTCATAAACAGGAATGATAAACTCACAAGACAATTAAATTTTTATCCTTCCGTCACAGAAAACAATATTTTCCACCGAAGAATTAAGTTTTATACTCATTTACAAATTTCGGAAATAGACAATATGCCATTTATGCTATTTTTAAAACTTCCTACACCAAGTACTACTTGGCAAGATAGTACTACTTCTTACATTAAAACTATATGATATGTTTTCGAAATTATTTACCAAAATAAACATTTTTTTATTTTACTGCTTCTTGTTTCTAAGTTGTAACGGGATAGATTCTGAAACTTTTAGCCCAGATGAAATCATAAAATTAGAAGTTTTGGATTTCGATGAAACACAAACAATTGATGAAGCTTTGGGTGATGGTGAAACAATAATTAAGCTGAAAGCAAAAATACCTTCCAATTCTGCATTTAAAACAGTTAAATTTGAATCAACAGGTGGCACTTTCACTTTAACAGGTACTATGTCTCACGAAAAAACGGTAGATAGTGAAGGTTATTCACAAGTAAATTTGAGGCTTCCTCTGGACAACCAACTTGTTTCCTTAACGGCTTATATTAATAACGACAATGAAACATTTTCTAGTACAAAATCCATTGATCTTATTGGAGTTGATGAAGTAGTAACATTATCGCTTCTAAACAACATGGCAAATACTATTACCGATCCTATAAGGGCAGATGGTGTTACCATTGTAAAATTAAAGGCTACTATCAATCATAACAGAAATGTTTTCAATCAAGTAACGTTTACAACTTCAATGGGAGATCTTCAAGGAACTTCTCCAGTAAATACTGATGAGCAAAACAATGCATATATTGATGTTATAGTTCCCAAATCTGTCCAAAAACTATACTTTTCTGCCAGGGTAGGTAGTTCTAATAACTATTTTGACAACAAAGAGTTAATTCTAGTTCCTTCTCATCCAGATTTTATTCTAATTGAACCATCAATGGTTTCAATGCCATTAAATTCAAGTAATCCAATAGATATATTTCTGAAAAAAAATATTGGTTTTGTGAGCTTAAACAGTACCATATCAATTAGAAGTTATCAAATTTCTGATGATAACTCTGAAGTTGAAGTTGGTAGATTTACTGGACTTTCTAATGCTAGTTCAGACTCAAATGGACTGATTAAGGTAGTTTTCAAGACAGATACTAATGATATAAATGATTCCAAGTCTATTTTTATAGAAGTTATTTCTACAAATGATTTCGGAGAACCAATAAACTCAACTATTGAAATCAATATTAATCAATAAAAAATCAAAAAAGATGTTTAAAAATATAACTATGAGAATTCTTATTCATTAAAAAAGATTAGAAAACTACAGTTCAATTTTATACTTATGACCACAAAAATCTATAGTTTTTGATTTTAAAATTAAAAATACCGCGCACCAATACCGTGCACCAAAACCAAAAAAACAACACGATTATTTTTCAAAATAGATTATAAAAAACTCAATATCAATGTTTTAAACTATTTATTTATTGTAAAATTAATATTTGTGATCTTCGGGTAGGTAACAGGAAGATTGTATATTTTTTATAGTAAAAAATAAGGTTTTCAAGTAAAATAGAAGTAAAAAAAAGGCTAAAACATTTTAAATCAATGTTTTAGCCTTTACTAGTAGCGGGAACAGGACTCGAACCTGTGACCTTCGGGTTATGAGCCCGACGAGCTGCCTACTGCTCTATCCCGCGATGTATATCATGTAAATCAGAAGTCTGATTTATAAATTTTATCTTGTAAAGAACTCTCGATTATCCCTTGTCATAACTCATCTCATAATCGGAGTGCAAATATACAACCATTTTTAATTTAAACAATACTATTTTTATTAAAAAAAAGTAAAAATATCATAACCACCTTTAAGTAAGCTACTTAGTGTCATTGTTCAATATTTAATGCTTCAAAAGATACTAATTTCTGGTTCTCAAATCGAGGATGCAACTCCATAGGGTTACAACATACTTCGCAATCTTCAACATATACCTGGTACGGTACAGAAGAATCCAAAAGCATCGAAATCTCCTCCCAGCAATATGGACATTGAAAATAGTGTTCGAACATAAATTAAATATAATACCTCTTATTCTTTTGTGTAATCAAGAGTTTAATTTTAACAATTTTTGTTAAAAAACCTCACAAAACCACCAAAAAGGTGTCTTTAAATACTTTATATATTTGATGCTTTAAAAAAGAAAAAAACAGGAGTATACTCTAATATTTTGTTCTTTAGAATTCTATATTCAACAATTGCCCTGTTAACTGCAATAGCTGAAGTTCTGCAATTTTAGCATCGTATTTTGCTGAATTCTTATTGGTTTCTGCCAAAATCAGGTTGATCTGCGCCTGCCTGAATTCTATAGAAGTGATTTGTCCTAGTTTAAAACGCTCTTGCGAACGCTCAAAATTATTTTGATTCGTGATTACATTCTGTTGCTGAATCTTAAACACGTTTAAACGGTTCTCATAATTTCCTAATGCATTGGCAATATCTCTTTTTACCTCTTTCTCTATCTGACTTTTTATAATTTCCTGGTTATCCAATGCTATTTTAGCATTTTTTACTCTTGTGATTGTAGCCCCTCCATCAAAAAGATTCCAGGTAAGGCTTACTCCTGCTCCAAGTGTATAGGTATCCGAAATATTACCAGGAAAGAATGTTGATGGTGGATTTCGGTTTTGGTTCCAACCATAAGATCCCGTTAATCCAATCGAAGGTAAGTACCCAGATTTGCTCACTTTAATATCATAATCACTAATTCGAATATTACTTTCATTTTGTAAAAGTGTCACATTATTCTCTGTCGATTTTGATAGATACTCCTCTAGCTCCAGTTTTGGAATAAATTTTATAATGGTATCTACCTCAAATTCATATGCCAGGTCATTATCCAAAATTACATTTAGATCTCTTTTTGTATTTATTAATTGTTGCCGTGTATTTAGTAAATTAATACTATCATTAGCGACATCTACTTCTGCATTAAGTACATTAAGTTTTGTATTCTGGCCATACTCAAACTGATAATTAGATCTTAAAATACGTTCTTTCGAAATACGAAGTGTTTCTTCGAGAATCTCTACATTTTCAGACAGCCTGGCTACTTCGTAATATACAGAGAACAATTGCAAGATTGTATTTTCTATCGTCTCTCTGGCTTGTAATTCTGTAAGATTATATTGTTCTTTTAATCTTTTATAATTATAAAAACGCCCGAGCCCATCAAATAAAGTATAATTAAGATTTAACCCTGCATTATACCGTTGCGTTTCGGCATCTTCGATCTTGATATCTGCTCGTGGCTCTCCTGTGTTTTGATCTATTGCTCCCTGAAAATTAGTATTCGATGTAGCCGATTGATAATTTGCTCCTGCATTACCGGTTAATGTAGGTAAATACCCAGAATTAAGAACTCCTTTATTGTTTTTTGCTACTTCTATGTTATTGGTAGCAATTAATATCCCAAAGTTATTTTCTAAGGTAAGTCGTATAGCTTCCTGCTTTGTTAATTGCTGACTGATTACATTTCCAGAAATCAAAAACAGAAAGAACACTAATTTTAGTATGCTACTACCCTTGCAATTCATGATGCTCTTCATTCTCTTCTTTTTGTTCTTTAATGGCGCGTTCTACTTCTTCTTTGGTGATCTTATTTCCGGTAACTAACCACTTGGTTCTTACTTTCACATTGTTACTAAACGATAAAAACAACGGTAATAGCAATAGGGTTAATACAGTTGCAAAACCAATCCCGTAAGCAATAGAAATAGCCATAGGTTTTAAGAATTGTGCTTGCCTGCTTTTTTCTAATAATAAAGGTGCTAACCCGGCAATAGTAGTAAGTGAGGTAAGAAAAATAGCTCGGAAACGTGATCTCCCAGCTTGGTAAATAGATTCATCAAAACTCAGCCCCTCCCGAAGATTACTATTAAACTTACCAATAAGTACCAAGCCATCATTAACCATAATACCTATAAGAGCAATAATACCCAACATGGATAATATATTGATAGGAAAATTATGTGCCCAATGTCCTAAAGCTACTGCTGGTAAACTTAATGGAATAAGTAACAAGAGTAATAATGGTTGACTATAGCTTCTAAACGTAAATGCAATGGTTATGTAAATCAATGCAAGTACGGTAAGTCCCACAGGTCTTAAAGATCCCAAAAGCTTACCTGCTTCTCTATTTTGTCCTTCATAAGACGGTGTTACCGTTGGATATTTAGAAATAATCTCTGGCATAGTTACCGTACGAATTTCTTGTAAAATATCTGTTGCACTGGTAGTTTCTGCATCTTTTAAATCGGCAGAAATCTGTATTTCACGACGCCCTTCGAGGTGGTTAACCGCTACATCACCTCTTTCTATGCTATAGGTTGCAATTTCATTAAGTGGTACTCGTTCTCCACTAATTGTAGTAATACGCATATCATCCAGATTAGATATCGAAGAACGATTATCTCTATCATATCGAACCCAAACTCTAATTTCATCCTGTCCACGTTGGAAACGTTGTGCCTGCACTCCGAAAAACCCTGCACGAACCTGTGTCATAATATCCCGAAGATTTAACCCCAGTAAATATGCGTTTTCTTTTAATTCTATGCGAATCTCTTTAATTCCTGCTGGGTCATTATCTGTAACATCCTTCAGTAATGAATTATTCACTAATGCTCCTTTTAACTCAGCTTTAGCAGCTTTCAGCTCTGCTATATTATTTCCTAATAATGAAACTGAAACTGGTCTTCCTCCAAAGTTACCTCCACTACCATACACCAGACTTTCTACACCAGCTACTTCTCCCATTTTTTCACTTATAAGATCTGTAACCATAGCCGACCCTACCGCATCGGGACGCTCTTCTCCTGGTAGTAAATTAACGACTAGTGAAGCCGAAGACGACCCGGGACCTATATTGGTAATCACATTTTTGAATAATTTCTTACCTGCATATTCGGGTCCTTTTAAATACTGTTCTGTTAGTTCTTCATTAGTTTCCCAGGCTTTTTCTGCGATCAAAGAGATGATACTATCCGTTATCTTTTCATTGGTTCCGTTGGGCATTGCCAGATTAATTGATATTCGATCACTTGCTATCTGAGGGAAAAAAGAGGTTCGAACGATTCCTCCTCCTACGGTACCTATAGTAAGAACAAGGAGAACAATAAAAAGCGAAAACGTAAAGAGTTTATTTTGCAATGAAAAGCGTAATGCCGGGCTATACATTTTATCTCGCAACCATCTCATAATAGCATCTCCAAACGTATTGATATATCGTAATTTTGCAAATAGTTGTCCAATTCCTGTTTTAGGTTTTGAATCTTGTGGTTTAAGCGCTTTGGAATGTGCCAAATGAGCCGGTAGAATAATCAAAGCTTCGATCAGAGAAACTGATAATGTGAGAATTACAACTACAGAAACTTCTCCAAAAAATTCTCCTATACGACCATCTAAAAACAGAAAAATACCAAAAGCAAGTATTGTAGTAATAATAGCGGAAATAATGGGTGGTATTACTTCCATAGTACCATCTATAGCCGCTTGTACAGGGGTTTTTCCTTTCTCATAATGTTGATAGATATTTTCTGCTATAACAATACCATCATCTACCAGAATTCCAATTACGATGATCATTCCGAACAGAGATAATACATTTATAGTCACATCAAATGAACCTGCAAAAATAAACATTCCCAAAAAAGCTACGGGAAGCCCAAAAGCTACCCAAAATGCTAAGCGTGTATTAAGAAATAAGGATAAAAAAGTGAGTACCAGCAACATTCCTATGATAGCATTTTCTGTAAGAAGTTCTGTACGTTGTACTAATGTAATAGATCGGTCACTAATCACATTAAGTTGTACGTTATTGTACTTCTGATTAAATTCTGCTATATACTCTTTTGCCTTTTCAGCAGAAGAAATAAGGTCTTCGGTATTTGTGCTTGTGATTTCAACATTTACAGCTAAATCTCCATTAAAATAGGTAGCATTAGCGGTTTCTGAAAAACGATCACGTATCTCTGCTACATCTTTAAGACGTATCACACTTCCTGAAGCATCTGCACGTACGATTAGGTTAGAAAGTTCATTACCATAATACGAACGATTATTTGCTCTAATAAGATATTCTTCTGCGTCTGTTTTTATGGTCCCCCCGGTAGTTAGAATATTGGCTCTACTTACTGCTTGTGCTACTTCGCTAAAACTAAGGTTATATGCAAGTAAGTTTTTTTCATCTATGGCTATTTCAATTTCTTCTGCAGGATAGCCACTCACAGAAATTTGGGAAATCCCTTCTATCCCACGAAGATCATTTTCTACCTGTCTTGCAATCTCTTTGAGAGTAACCAATGGTATATTATCTCCGCTTATAGAGAAATTGATGGTCGGTCGAATTGCTTCTTGTTTTGCGACTACCAAAGGTTCCATACCTGTTGGAAATGAAGGTACACGATCTACTGCATTTTTTACTTCTAACAGCATGAAATCGATGTTCTTTCCTTTTTCAATTTCAACATTTATTGTTCCGTTATTTTCTCTCGAAGTTGAGGTTACTCGCTCTACTCCATCCAATCCTTTTAGGTTATCCTCTATCTTAAGCACAATCCCTTCTTCTACTTCTAATGGAGAAGCTCCTGGATACGTAATATTTATAGTGATGTTTTTGGAATCAATTAGCGGAAAAAAGGAAGATTTTAGGGATAGTGCTCCTACAACTCCAAATGCAAAAAACGCAAGTACAATCACATTTACCGCTACGTGATATTTAATAAAAAAAGCAATAATTTTACGCATCACTATTGTTTTTTAGCTGTACTAGCAGAACTATCACTATGCACATTATTATTTTCTTTCTTTCCCTGGTAGATCTTTATCAGCATTCCTGCATATGCTCCCGGAACACTTTTAGATAAAATTATGGTCTCTTCGGGAACTCCCTTAAGTACTACTTTTTTATCAGAAAAATATACGGGTTGTACATCTATAACATCAAGAATACTATCTCTAACCACAAATATTTTGTCTCCTTCCTGAAGCAATCCTCTTTCGATTTCGATAGCATTTTCTTCTTTCTTAGCATCAAGATTGGCCTCGAGGTACATCCCTTCTCTAAGGGATGGGTCTGCTACTTCAATAAAAGTTGTAATGGTCTGGGTGGCTTGATTAACGCTACTATTAATTCTGGACACCTTTCCTGTAAATGTCTTTGTTTTGTTAAGGTTAGAAAGTTCTACCGATTCTCCAACACGAAGCAGATCTCCATATTCCTTGCCTATTGCAACCTGCATTTCATATACTTTGGTGTCGATGTACTCTCCTAATTTTTGTCCCTGCCGAATTAAAGTTCCTTCGGTGACCAGGGCTTCGGTAAGTACACCATTAAAAGGGGCAGAGATGGTATATTTTGCCAATCGCTGCTCCAGGTTTTTTACATTGTAATAGGTGGTATAAATATTTCTTCCTGTTATAAAATATTTTTCTTTTTCTGAAGTAACTTCTGGTAGTTTTGGTGTGGCTTTACTCATATCAAAGGTATTGAGATACCCTTGCCATTTTTCATAAATATCTGGATAATCCAATCGCAAATCCGGCATAATAGAAGTTACCAGATTGTATAAATTACTCTTGGCAGATTGCACACTAGCATAATATTCTGATGCATCGATCCTTATCAATGCCTGTCCTCTTTGATATTTTTGACCGGGTTTAAATAAGTGAGTTCCTCCTTTAAAAATACCTTGAACTTCGGCATATAGCTCTAACCTTCTTTTTGCTATTAAATTACCATTTGCTGCAATTTGAATAGGAATCGTTTTGTTTTTTACAGTATCTACAAAAACAGTTTTTATCACTTTTGCAGATTTGGGTCTAAATCTTTTTTTACTGTCTATTATTTTTCTGGCACCAAAATAAGCTGCCACAATCAAAAGTATCCCTAGGATTGAAAGTATAATTTTTCTCATAGTATATCGGTAACCACACTTTTTGTAGAATCGCTACAAAACTATCAACCACACCCTTGGGATGCAGTTAAAGAACTCATAAAAGTTAACACGAGAGACTTTTACACTATAAAATAGGTTTAACTATATAGAGTCACGATAATAAAAATAAAAATTAGAAGACAATATAAAACAACCCCTTATGCATCGTTTAATGCATCCATTTCTTCTTGTAATATTTCCCAATCTTCCATTAGCGAGGATAAGAGATCTTTTTTTGCCTGGTAATTATCAAAAAAGTTGGGTTGAGCAATCGTTTCATCATAATTGACCGCCAGTTCTACATCAATTTCTTTAATTTCCCTTTCGAGCTTATTGATTTTAGATTCTATATTACTCAACTTATTGCCAAGTGATTTCACTTTTTTCTGATCCTGATAAGATTGTTTTGCTGTTTCTTTGGTATCAGAAGTTGTTTTCTCTTGCTTATCTTTCTTTTCTATATCTCTTAGATCATTTATTCTTTTTTCTTCTAAGTAGAAATTTATATCCCCGAGATATTCTTTGATTTTTTTATCCTTAAATTCATAAACTGTATTGCTTAATCCTTGCAGAAAATCTCTATCATGTGACACCAAAATCAGGGTTCCATCAAAATTTTTCAGAGCTTCTTTTAATACATTTTTCGACTTGATGTCCAAGTGGTTTGTTGGTTCATCCATCACCAATACATTAAAAGGCTGTAAGAGCATTTTACATAGTGCTAATCGGTTTCTCTCTCCTCCAGAAAGTACTTTTACCTTTTTATCCACTTCATCACCTCTAAACAAGAAGGATCCTAACATATCCCGAACCTTGGTTCGTGTTTTTTCATCGGCTGCATGGATCATTGTGTCATGAACAGTTAATTCTCCATCTAGATATTCAGACTGATTCTGAGCAAAATATCCTATCTGTACATTATGACCCAACTTAAACTCTCCTGTATAAGCAATTTCATCAATAATAATCTTAGCCAATGTTGATTTACCCTGACCATTCTGACCTACAAATGCTATTTTAGATCCTCTCTCTACCAGTAAATCAATGTCCTTTAGAATTTCTTTATCACCATAACTTTTGCTTACACTATCGGCTTCAATAACTACTTTTCCTGGTTGTACATGTATAGGAAAACTAATACTCATTACTGCATTATCATCTTCATCTACTTCTATTCTATCAATCTTATCCAATTTCTTAATTAAAGATTGTGCCATAGAAGCTTTAGAAGCTTTGGCTCTAAACTTTTCGATCAGTTTTTCGGTCTGTTCTATCTGCTTAGATTGGTTCTTTTGTGTAGCTAATTGTTGCTCTCTAATCTCTTTACGAAGCACCAAATATTTAGAATAAGGCTTGTTATAATCATAAATACGTCCCAAAGAGATTTCTATAGTTCTATTGGTTACATTATCCAGAAACATTTTATCATGCGAAACAATAACTACTACTCCGGCATAATTTTTTAAAAAATTCTCTAGCCAGATAATAGATTCTATATCTAAATGGTTTGTAGGCTCATCTAATAGTAAAATATCGTTATTCTGTAATAACAACTTTGCTAGTTCGATTCTCATACGCCATCCACCAGAGAATGTATCTGTAAGCTTATTAAAATCTTCACGAGCAAATCCGAGGCCTTGTAAAACCCTTTCTGTCTCTCCTTGATAGTTATACCCTCCCATGATCTCATAATGGTGTGTAAGGTCACTTAAATCGGTAATTAGCTGGTTATATTTTTCACTTTCGTAATCTGTGCGTTCTGCCAGTTGAGCATTAATTGCATCGATATCTCGTTCTGCTTTTTTAATTTCTATAAAGGCTTCATAGGCTTCTTCTAAAACTGTACGCCCAAATACAAAATCTATATCTTGCTTTAAAAAACCAATCTTCACCTCTTTATCCATAGCTATTTGACCAGAATCTGGTTCTTGCTCTTTGGACAAAATCTTAAGCATGGTAGATTTTCCTGCACCATTCTTTCCTATCAATCCAACTCGATCCCCTGCATTTAATCTGAAGCTTATTTCTTCAAAAAGGTATTCTCCTCCAAACGAAATCGATAAGTTATGTATGTTTAACATCTGCTTTTGAATATTTTGTGCAAAGATGATTAATTTTGCGTTAGAATAAAAACGCTCATGAACTTCTTAAAAGGAACAAAAATTTATAGCATTATAACTGGTAGCTGCCCTGTATGCCAGGAAGAAAGTATGTATAAGGAATCGAATCCTTATAAATTAAGCCAAACTTTAAAAATGCAGGACCGTTGTAGTCATTGTGGCACCAAATACAAAATAGAACCTTCTTTTTTTTATGGAGCTATGTATGTGAGTTATCCTGTAGGGATTGCTTTTGCGGTTGCAGCTTTTGTGATTAGTAATCTCATTTTTAAGCTGGATCTAGTGGCTACTTTTATTATAATTTCTATAACGATGATTGCTTTTTTGCCTGTTATTTTAAGGTTATCCCGAAATATATGGATCAACTTTTTTATGCACTACAAAAAAGAAGAGCATTCTTCATAGGTCACTATACCGTTTACAATCTATTTCTTTGTCTAAAGAAGTTCCTTTTTCTATATGTTTATATAGTTCTTTTGCCATAGTAGGAGCCAAGAGTATGCCTCTACTCCCCATACCATTTAAAATATGCACATTAGCATATCTGGCATGTGTTCCTATCAAAGGTCTTCGATCTCTTACTGTAGGACGTATTCCTGCTACCTGATCTACTACCTTGTAGGGCACTTTTAAAAATTTTTCCAGCTTTTTTTGCAATTCCTCCCTGGCAGTAGTTGTTATTTCGGGAGATTTATCCTCGTTATTATATGTTGCCCCTACTTTATATAAATCCTCTCCCAGCGGGATAATAAATATCGAAGATTTTATTGCTTCCTTTTGCTTAAGTGCTTCAGACTTAATAATAATATATTCACCTTTATTACCATATAATGGCAGATCATTAAAAAATGGATTCTTTTTTACTCCATACCCCTCAGCAAATACAATATGCCTGCATTTTATTTCTTTATATTGAATATAATCTTTTGCTACAGTGATTTTATCATACTCAAAGGATTCATCGATTAAAATATCGTTTTCTTTAAGGTTTTTTGCATAGGCAGAAAGCATATTGCTGATATCAATTTTTCCGGTATGTTTTACTTTTCCATAATGAAATGGGATATCTAGCGCCGGATTAGTATTTCGGATCAATTCTGAAGAAAGAAATTCTCCTAAAAGGGGTTTATCACAAGCTTCAAACCAGTTGTTTTGCTCCTCTACGGCATTAAATCTTCGTAATATCGGAAGTTCTGAAACTAACGTTTTCTGGAGTTTTGTTTCTACATTTTTATAAAAAGAGACTGCTGTTTCAATTTGCTGCGAGGCTTGCCAAGCCATCGTAAAGCGCTTTAAAATTATGGGGTTATACAGACCTCCTGCTACTCTCGATGATTTCTGTGAAGCGTCTTCGAAAACTACATATGATTTGTTATGACTTTCTAATTCCTCTACAAAAGATAATCCCGATAATCCTAACCCTACAACAATATAATCTAATAGCATTTAACTTCTTAATTTATCTAACTGGCAATACTCATTAATAAATAATACAATCATAAAATATAAGTTTGAGATTATAACCTAATTCGTAAAAATCGTTTAGATCAAATCGTTTTATGATCCCAAACTCATATTAGCATAGTTCAAAAATAACAAAACGCCCAACTATAGTTGGGCGTTTCGTCTATTATTTATTGAAGAATAGTAAAGTCGTTAATAACTCCACATATCCATTTCAAAATTTCGAATACTCTCCTTAATCCTTTCACTTTCAAGAAGTTGCATCAAGGCGTTATCAATAACGTAATCTTTAATTTCGCGGTCACCTTGAATATTATCTTCTTTATAAATTACAGAATTAAAGCGTCTTGCATTAAGGATATGATCATACGTAAAAGGCATTGATGTATTTTTCCTATTAAATGCCATTGCATTATGAAATATTTCTCTGGCATCAGGATACCATATCCAGAATAATGCTACCATATCTGGTTCATCATCATCGATAAAGTTAACATCGGGTGCTACAGGTGCTAATCCAAGCAATCTGTATCTTAATTCTCCTAGTCTTTTATCAAAATACCAATATCCTCTTATTTTATATTCTGATATATCTGCAGAAGTAATATCTCTTCTGTTAATATACTGAGGATCTACTTCTTCTCCAGCATTATACTGCTCAAATCCCAAATCGGTAGTATCGATTTTAGACATTGTAGACTGAAGATCTTCAAAAGTACGTGTCTCAGTAAAATATGAATCTGAATAAATATTTTTGATTTTTCCGTTTTTGATATTTGTCACCAATACATCATATAAAGATCGACGATTGGCACCAATATTAAATGTATCAATAGGATAGTACAATGGGAAATTTATTCGCTCATCAAGGTCAATAGTTTCCCAAGTGGTTTTTGCCCACAATACATCACGTTTATCTACATATCCGTACTCTAAGGGACGATCATTGTCATATAAAATCTGTTCTTGAGTTTTCTTTCCAATCTCATCAGGATTATTGGCATTTAAAACATTTGCCTGCCCGAAAGAAAGAGAAGAAACCAATAGACCAAAAACGGTTAATACAAAATTTCTCAAATTCATAACTACGTAAGTTTATTTTTTAATTCGTTAACTCAATAATAACCGGAGATATTTTTTTCAATTTATATCCAGAGCTATTAGCTAACCGTGCTTTTATATCAATAATTTGAACAGAAGAACCTCTTTTTGCTTTACGCAAAGCTGATTTTGCTTTAGCATTAAGCCTTCCTCCAGGAACACTTACAGTTGGCTGTCCTTCTACTTTAAATTTAAATCCAGTAACTTTCAATTTAATATCAAAGTCAAAATCAGGCAGAATAGCACCTACAGATGAAATTTCTAAGGCATTTCTTGCCATTTTGATTGCTCCATCTTCACCACGTACTGTTCCTACAGGTCTTGGTATACCTTTAATTCTAAATTTCTTACTATCACTTACTGTAGTACCATTTGCTAGTTTACCACTAACTTTGATATTAACTTCACGAGCTTTTACAGCAGTAACATTCATCATATATTTTCCTGCTCCTCCAACTTTTCTTAATCCAGGGGCAGAAGCATTTACAGCTGGTACACCAGGAATAGAAATTGTCATTGGGTTATTAACTCCACGATACACCACATTCATTTTATCTGCAGAAATTACAGCAGAATTTGGTCTAGGAATTACAGTATATGAACTCTTAATCGGAATCGTTACTGTAGAATCTCCTTCTTTAAATTGAAGTTCTCCAGCCACATCTCTTTCTCCAACATTTCCTGCAGGGAAATCTAACATAATTTGTCCGTTTGTAACTTCTGTTTGCTCTTTACCATTAACCGTTACTTTGGTTGGTTTTAGTGTAGCATCAAAACGTCCAAGAACGATTCTACCTTTAAAACTTTCTCCACTAAAGAAAGCTGTTTTATCTGCAACTACAATCGCCTCATAGTTACTAAAAGAAAGTTCAGATGCTTGTTGTCCAGCTAATAAAGCTGAAAGCACTTTACTTTCTGTTGTTTTAACATCGGCTTGCATTTGAGTAAGCTTAGTTAAAGAAGCAACCAAAGGAAATCCTTCAAAGTTATAGTTTAACCATTTTTTAGTTACTCCTGATCTGTCTTTTACATCATTTGTAGAAAAGGTTTTAATCACATCATCAGCAACCGAAGCATCTACTTCTTTTACTTCTTTGATTGCAGCAGATACACCATCTCTGTATTTTGTGATTTTATCCAAAAATTCCTGAGCCCCGGCAGTAACCTTACCACCTTCAAAAAACTTTTGGTCTAATCTATCTGGTCTATCCATAGTTTCATAATCCGTAGGATCTTCTCTATCGTCAACCAATTCTGCTTTAAGTTGATCTAGATATGAGTTAAACTCATTAGATAAAACACTTATCTGATCTGCTTTTTCTTTTAATGGGGTATATTTTTCTGGCTGTTCTGAAACCTTTTCGGCCAGACCTGCCATAAATCCAGTATTTCGTTGAGTAGCCAACTCATTTGATTCTGTCAATTTTTCTGACATTAAACCAAATGCAGTTAATACTTCTTTTGACATATTTAATGCCATCATCGCGATGAAAACCAAGTACATCAGGTTAATCATCTTCTGCCTTGGGGATAATTTTCCTCCTGCCATATTCTTTTTAGATTTTGGTAGTTATTATAAAATATTTAATTAAAAAATGTTAACTTCTGTTCATTGCAGTTAACATACCACCATATACTCCATTAAGCGAAGAAAGGTTACTAGCAAGGCTTTCCATTTGACTTTGAAGCTTAGTTGCATTTTCGGCAATAGCCTGGTTAGCTTCAGCCTGACGTGCAGAAGATTCTAACTGAACTTTGTATAAGCTATTTAAAGATTCAAGGTGCGACGCTGCACTTGCCATCTCTTCACTATATTTTTTAGTTCCTTCTATAGCATCTGTTGTTGGGCCAAGGTTTCTTGCTGCTCCTTCAAAATTACGAATACTATCACCAAGACTACTCATAAGATTAGTATCGAGTCTAGCTTCCTTAAGCATATCGTCTAATTTTTGAGACAATAATCCTTCTGGAGTTTCTTTCTCTTTTTTGTCTTTTTTGTTTCCTCCTGCTAATTCAGGATACACTAGAGACCAATCTAGATCATTATCTACAGGTTCGAATGCAGAAACAGTAAATACTAATGCTTCTGTGATCAAACCAACAATAAGCATTTCATTACCAAATGGCCAGTGCATAATTTTAAAAAGTGCACCTAATATTACAACGGCTGCTCCCAGACCGTAGACCATGTTCATTAATTTCTTGCTTGCTTTTGAATTTGCCATAATAAATTTGTTTTGTTTTTTTTAAATCTTAAGTTTTAAAAAAGGGTTAGTAATTAAGTTGATAGAAAATTTTGGGACTTAGTTTTGATTTTGAGTATTAGCTTCTCCAGTCGATTCAGTACCCATGTAGTCCTGAACTGTTCTAAATCCGATAAAACTCCTCGCAGAATCTGCGTATTCGTAATCTCTGGTACTTACCTGTAGGAAGTAAGCAACATCTTTCCAGGATCCTCCACGTACAACTTTACGTTTGTTTTCATCATCATTGACATTTGGGTTCATTGATGACACATACTCGTAAGCTGCGGGATCATAAGACGACTGTACCCACTCAGAAACATTACCGGCCATGTTATATAGGTTATAATCATTAGGGTCGAATGTTTTGGCTTCTACAGTATATAAAAAGTTATCTGCTGCGTAGTTTCCTCTAAGAGGCTTAAAGTTTGCTAAGAAGCAACCTCTATCATTTAACGCATATGGGCCTCCCCATGGATACGTAGCTGACTCGAGGCCTCCTCTAGCGGCATACTCCCATTCTGCCTCTGTAGGCAGTCTGAAGTAATTCACAAATTCTTTACCTTTTTTCTTTTGGTAGGTATTTTTCTCGATAGTTCTCCAACGACAGAAGGCTCTAGCTTGTTCCCAAGAAACACCTACTACCGGGTAGTCATCATATGCACTATGCCAAAAATAGTCATTATGCATAGGCTCATTATATGAGTAGTTAAAATCCTTGATCCAAACTGTAGTGTCTGGATATACTTTTATAACTTCTTCTTTTACAAAATCTTTTCTTCCTCCTTTTCTAGCACGTGCAGCTGCCTGAATATCCATCCATGTAAATCTGAATTCAAATTTACTTACATCTAAAGTACGTCTACCATTATAAGATTCTTCTAGAGGAATATACATAGTATCCATAACTTCGGCATAAAACTCATCGGGATAATCATTTATATCCCATTCGATATCTACATCCTTATTAAGTTTTCTACCTTCGTAGCCAGTTTCTCCTGTACCACTATAGTTATCGTACATATATTTTTCATAGACGGACATGTTTTCGGTATCAGCATCCAGGAATGCAAATTCTCCAATACCGTCATCACCTGGGGTCTTACCCAGCTCATCAGCCATTATTGCTAGCCTCATCCTAATAACAGAATCGCGAACCCAATTTACAAATTGTCTATACTCGCTATTAGTCACCTCAGTTTCATCCATGTAAAAAGAACGAACCGTAACCATTCTTGTAGGGGCATTTGCAAGTGCTGCTTTATCATCATCCGACTTACCCATAATAAATGAACCTCCGGGGATGAGGGCCATACCATATGGTTTTTGCGGGTGCCATTTTTTCCCTTGTGCTCCTACCAGTTCTCCTCGGTTTCCACCACCACAACTGTAGAGCATTGCTAAAATAGCAAAGAGTGATACAAATTTCTTCATAACGTGTTTTAGGTTAAGATCTTCTAGATTTAAGGACGTAAACCTATTTATTTATTTCCAGAAAAACAATTTTTTTCTAAAAAAAACCTTAAATCGACCTAATAAAAATGTTAAACTTCGTTTTTTTGTTTTGCCTTATACCATCTTTCAGGTATTTCTTGATTACAAGCACGCTCATAATCGTTGTATGTGCAAGGTAATAACGTATGTCTTTTCAATTTATTATTACCAGATGAAATAAATGGTATTTCTATCCACCATCTTCCGGTCATAATACTTTTATAAAAAGACAAAATTTCGTCTTCTATCGGCACATTATAATGCAGTGTACTTTTTAAATTTTTAATATCAATTTCGTTAGATCTGTAATTGATTCCTTCTACAAAATACCATATCATCTGAGCAATCAATAAGGAAGCCGTTTCTTCGTTTTTAAAGTTTTTAAATTCATAAATTCCAAAACTTTTAACCTTATCACTTATTCCTGCATATCTCGAAATCGCACAAATTTCGCGACCATCAAAACCATTAGGAGAAGCAGCATACCCACTTAAGCTTGTAGAATTAATAACTCCTAAATCTATAGAAACAATATCGGCATCTCGCATAATTGGCTCTACAACAGTTACATCTGAAATAACCTCTCCCAAACGATACGCATCAAAATATAATTTTTCTATCAGATCAATTTCTTCTTGAGTATTAAAATACGTTTGATACCCTATATTACTATAGTTAAACAAGTTATACGGTTGTTCTACAATAATTTTGCCTACAAATGAAGTATTCGTAATCGGCTTAGAAGAATTTCCTAAGTCAAATTTACTATCTACGTTAACCAAATTCACCATTCGCTCTAAAATATCGAATGATCTATATTGCGCATAGACTAAATCTTGACTCCCCCCTATAATGATAGGGATAATATTTTTTACCAATAATGCAGACAATACTTCCTGCACCAAATAGTAAGTATCGCTAACTTCATTACCTGGAGTGATATCTCCCAGATCCACCATATTAGTACTCCAGTTACCGGGATAAAGCTCGTATAACGATTTACGAATAGTATCAAAATTTAAGTTTTCACCCAAAAAATTAATATCATTCCTATTCTCACGAATACCGAGAATAGCAACATCTATTTTTTCCAGATCAGGTACTCCGCTAGCTGTTGTATGAATTTTAATTTGATTTCCTAATGCATGTTCAGAAAGTAAATTAGTATGAGCAGTAACTAAATCACTAACTGGTATAAGAAATTCGAAAGACATATATTGGTTTATTTCTTTTTAGTGGTCTTTTTTGTAGTTTTCTTTTTTGCTGCAGTCTTTTTCTTGGGAGCATTTTTCTCTATGAGATCTTTTACTTTATCCAACGTTAATTTTGAAGCATCAACGGTCTTGGGCAGTTCAATTTTAACTTTACCTTTTATGATATTACTACGACCCCATCTGGCTTTTTCAACTCGAATCCCTTCTTCTTCCCAATTATGAATAACCTTATCAATTTCTTTTTGCTTCTTCTCTTCTATAAGTGACACGATATCATCATCAGATAGATTATCAAAGTCATACTTCTTATTTACATTAATAAACATTCCGTTCCACTTAATAAAGGGGCCAAATCGACCTTTTCCTTTTTGAACAGGAAGGTTTTCATATACATATATAGGAGCATCAGCTTTTTCTTTAGCATCGATTAATTCGATAGCCCTATCCAAAGAAGTGCTTAACGGATCTTCTCCTTTTTCTAAGGAAACAAATTTTTCACCAAAACGCACATAGGGTCCAAAACGACCATTATTAACTACAATAGTTTCTCCTTTATACACACCAAGTTCTTTTGGCAGCTGAAACAAATCCATTGCTTCTTCATAGGTAATACCACTTAATGTTTGTCCAGGAGGTAAACTAGCAAATTTTGGTTTGTCTTCATCATCGGCAGTACCTATCTGAACCATTGGTCCAAATTTACCTAATCGCACACTTACCACCTTACCTGTAGCCGGATCTTCTCCCAAAATACGCTCTCCCACTTCTCGCTCTGCATTCTGCGATACATCCTCTACTCTTGGATGAAACTCTTGATAAAATTCTTTCATCACATGAGTCCAATCTTCCTGACCTTCTGCTATTTCATCAAAATCCTGCTCTACTTTTGCAGTAAAATTATAATCAAGAATTGAAGCAAAATGATTTACCAAAAAATCATTTACAACCATCCCTACATCGGTTGGGATTAATTTCCCTTTATCGCTACCTACTTTCTCAGATAGTTTTTTCTCGTTCACAGCATCTCCCGAGAGAATCATTTGAATATAATTACGAACCTCTCCTTCTTTAGCTCCTTTTTCTACGTAGTTTCTATTCTGAATTGTAGAAATCGTAGGAGCATATGTTGATGGTCTTCCTATTCCCAGTTCTTCTAATTTTTTAACCAACGAAGCTTCTGTATATCGCCCTGGTGCTCTTGTAAATCTTTCTGTTGCAGAAATATAATTATTAAACAAGCTTTCTTGCACTTTCATTGCAGGAAGGATTCCTTCTTGTTCTTCATCCTCATCATCATTTCCTTCTAAGTATACTTTCAAAAAGCCTTCGAACTTTATCACTTCGCCATTGGCAGCAAATTGTTCTTTATGTGTATTAGCATCAATCTTTACATTAGTTCTTTCTAATCTGGCATCACTCATTTGCGAAGCAATAGCTCGTTTCCAAATCAATTCGTACAAACGTTGTTGATCATAATCAACATTTACACTATGTCTTGAAAAATCTGTAGGGCGTATTGCTTCGTGAGCTTCTTGTGCTCCTTTAGATTTCCCTTTATATTGTCTTGGATTGCTATACTCACTACCATAAGCCGAATCAATTTCTGCCTTTGCACCATTTTGAGCTTCTGTAGATAGATTAACACTATCTGTTCTCATATAAGTAATCAAACCTGCTTCATACAATCGTTGCGCCATCGTCATTGTTTTACTCACAGAGAAGTACAATTTTCTTGAAGCTTCTTGCTGTAATGTTGATGTTGTAAATGGCGGAGCTGGTGATTTTTTTGCAGGTTTTGTAGAAAGATCTGCTACCTTAAACGATGCTCCTAGGTTTTTCTTTAAAAATGCTTCTGCTTCTTCTTTGGTTTTAAAATTTTTAGGAAGCTTAGCTTTAAAAGATTTACCGGCCTGATTAGAAAACTCTGCATCAATTCTATATGAAGCTTCAGGTTTAAAACCCAAAATATCACGCTCTCGTTCTACTATCAATCGTACTGAAACAGATTGCACTCTTCCTGCAGATAACCCTCCTTTTACCTTTCTCCATAACACAGGAGACAGTTCATACCCAACCAAACGATCCAAAACACGTCTGGCCTGTTGCGCATTTACAAGGTTGTAATCTATAGAGCGAGGATTCTCTATTGCTTTAAGAATAGCATTTTTAGTAATCTCATGAAAAACAATACGACGTGTTCTATCTTTATCTAATTTAAGAGTTTCTGCAAGATGCCATGCAATAGCCTCTCCTTCTCGATCCTCATCACTTGCCAGCCATACCATATCAGCATTCTTAGAAAGATCTTTTAGCTTTTTCACAACATCTTTCTTATCCTTGGAAATAATGTATTTGGGCTTAAAATCCCCTTCGACATCAACCCCTAATTCTTTGGAAGGTAAATCTGCAATATGTCCAAAACTGGATGCAACTGTATATTCTTTTCCAAGAAACTTTTCTATCGTTTTGGCCTTAGCAGGCGACTCCACAATCACTAAATTCTTAGCCATAGTCCTTTAATTTCTGACGACAAAAGTATATCAATTTTTTGATATCAAGATTCTTTATCAAAAAAATTAGTTCAAAAAAAACCTGCTGATCAGCAGGTTTCTTATTTTTTATTTTACAAATAATGTTTCTTTGTTTTCAAATTCGTCATCTTCAAAACCCAATGCATCCTTATATATAAAATAGATTGGCAGATAAACAAAAGAGGCTGTAAAAAACACCCCCACAAAACATAATATCATTCCTACTAATTGAGATAAAATAGATGCCACTAGTATTAAGCCAAAACAAACTCCCCAAATTTTATTACCTAATTTAAAGCTAGCTTTTATAAGATCTGAAGCACTATACTCTGGATTAAAAGCAAATATAACACCTAATAGCTGCAGCGGAACCATTACATAAAGAAGCGGAAGGTAACATAACAGTGCAGCTAAAATTGCTATCCCAAATATTGCTATTGCCAGCGTAAACACTTTTCCTAAATATTTCCCTTTAAGAAACATAAAATACGAAGATGTCTCTGGCAAACCTAAATCTACCTGTTTACAAACTCTATAAAAATGTGCGGTAATCCCAAATTGAAGTGCAGATGCAATCATACTCACTATCAAAACCAGTATAATAAATAAAAACATTAGACCTACCGATAATTCTTCACTAGGGTGCCCATAGTCACCATAACTTTCATAACTATTTTCGAATCCTGATATGCCCGCAAGAGCAATAATAGGAATATACATCACAAAAAATAAAGGAAGCATAACCAACATCGAAATAAGCAAGTGTACAAAGCCCTGAAGCCATACTTTTTTAAAAAGTTCAATACTTTTATTAAAAATATCACCAAAATCAATAGCCTTACTATTTTCTATTTTTTCAAAGAGTGTATTTGTCATTACATCTACATTTATGGGTTGAAAGTTATCAAATATAGATTTTTTAGAAAATAAATCCCTGCCACTTTGTCATAAATCGTATTAAAAAGTATCTTTGCACACTATTTGACCCCAATCGGTAAGGAATTATTTTATGGAGAAGATTATTGACGAAAGTATACAGGGACAGTCACTTGCTCTTGATCAGAACAAAGAAAATAAACGTAAGCTTTTTATAGAAAGTTACGGTTGCCAGATGAATTTTAGTGATAGTGAAATTGTTGCTTCCATTCTGGCCAAAGAAGGTTTTAACACCACACAACATCTTGAAGATGCTGATTTGGTATTGGTAAACACTTGTTCTATTAGAGAAAAAGCCGAACAAACAGTTAGAAAAAGACTAGAAAAGTATAATGCAGTAAAAAGAATCAATCCAGGAATGAAAGTTGGAGTTCTGGGGTGTATGGCAGAACGCCTAAAAAGTAAATTCCTTGAAGAAGAAAAAATAGTTGATCTTGTTGTTGGGCCAGATGCATATAAAGACCTCCCCAACCTGATCGAAGAAGTAGATGCAGGACGTAATGCGGTTAATGTTGTCCTTTCTAAAGAAGAAACTTATGGTGATATTGCACCTGTTCGTTTACAAAGCAATGGCGTCTCTGCTTTTGTATCTATTACTCGTGGTTGTGATAACATGTGTACGTTTTGTGTAGTGCCATTTACCAGAGGTAGAGAACGCAGTCGCGACCCCCAAAGCATCTCAAAAGAAATCGATGACCTGGTAGCTCAAAATTTTAAGGAAATCACTCTACTAGGACAAAATGTAGATAGTTATTTATGGTATGGTGGTGGCCTGAAAAAAGATTTTGAAAAAGCTAGTGATTTTCAAAAAGCTACAGCAGTAGATTTTGCCAAACTGCTGGATATGACAGCCCAGAGACATCCAAAATTACGCATTCGTTTTTCTACATCTAATCCTCAGGATATGACATTAGATGTGATAGAAATTATGGCAAAACATAAAAATATCTGTAAGCATATCCATCTCCCTATACAAAGTGGTAGTGATCGTATTCTTAAAGAAATGAATCGCTTACATACGCGACAAGAGTATATGGATTTGATTGATAATATTAAACAAATAATCCCGGATTGCTCAATTACTCAGGATATGATTATTGGTTTTCCTACAGAAACAGAAGAAGATCATCAAGATACATTGTCTCTATTAGAATATGTAAAATATGAGCATGGATATATGTACGCTTATTCTGAAAGACCAGGAACACTTGCCGAGCGTAAATTAGAAGATGATGTTCCCGAAGATGTAAAAAAGCGAAGACTCGCAGAAGTTATTGCTCTACAACGAACGCACTGTGCCTATAGACATCAAAGTTATATCGGACAAACTTTTGAAGTATTAATTGAAAAAGAATCTAAAAAATCTGATCAGCATTGGAGCGGGAGAACTACAAAAAATATTGTAGCTATATTCCCAAAAGGAGAATATCAAATAGGAGATTTTGTAATGGTTCGTATCGATGAGTGTACCAGTGCAACCTTACTTGGTGAAGCAATTGGATATTCTGACAATAATTAATGATAACTTTATAGACACACATTTAAAACAAAAAACAAACTCCATAAATGGAATCAATTCAAGCCATAAAACAACGATTCGGAATCATAGGAAACGATCCTAAGTTAAACCGTGCTGTGGAAAAAGCGATCCAGGTAGCTCCTACCGATATTTCGGTTTTAGTAACCGGAGAAAGTGGTGTAGGTAAAGAAAGTATTCCTAAAATTATACACTCTCTGTCTCATCGTAAACACGGTAAGTACATTGCTGTAAACTGTGGAGCAATACCCGAAGGCACAATAGATAGTGAGCTTTTTGGTCACGAAAAAGGAGCCTTTACAGGAGCTACACAAACCCGAAATGGTTATTTTGAAGTAGCCGATGGCGGAACGATATTCTTAGATGAAGTAGGAGAATTACCGCTTACTACACAAGTGCGTTTATTAAGAGTATTAGAGAATGGTGAATTTATTAAAGTAGGATCGTCAAAAGTTCAAAAAACAGATGTTCGTATTGTAGCAGCCACCAATGTTAATATGTTTGATGCAATTAAGAAAGGTAAATTCAGAGAAGATCTTTACTATCGCCTTAGTACAGTAGAAATCCTTTTACCTCCACTTAGAGATCGTAAAGAAGATATTCATTTACTATTCAGAAAATTCGCTTCCGACTTTGCTACCAAATATAAGATGCCTACAATTCGGTTAAGTGAGGATGCGGTTATCTTACTAGAAAAATACCACTGGAGTGGTAATATCAGACAATTGCGCAACATTGCAGAGCAAATTTCAGTCCTTGAACAAAACAGAACGATAACAGGAGCTACCTTACATGGGTACCTACCTAATATCGGAAGTAATTTACCCGCAGTGATTTCTGCAGATAAAAAAGAAAGTGATTTCAGTAACGAAAGAGAAATATTATACAAAGTGCTTTTTGATATGAAAAGTGATCTTAATGATCTCAAAAAACTAACCATGGAGCTAATGCAAAGTGGTAATACACAACAAGTACAAAAAGATAATGAAAGGTTAATTCAAAAAATTTATCAGGAGAAGGAAAAAGAAACACATTTTGAAGAACCTCCGAGACCAGCAACAACCTCTGAAGTGCTCGAAATACCGCCTCAAATTGCAATTCAGCGACAAGAAGATGATAAATACCATTTTGCTGAAGAAATTGAAGAAGAAGAAACATTATCATTGCATGATAAAGAACTGGAATTGATTAAAAAATCTCTAGAACGTCATAGAGGTAAACGTAAAGCAGCGGCAGAAGAATTAGGAATTAGTGAACGCACCTTATACAGAAAAATAAAACAATACGATTTATAACATTGATGAGAAAATTAAAATATATAGCAGCGACACTAATTGTAATAGTCTTGTTTCAAGGATGCGGAGCATACTCCTTTACCGGAACAAATATTTCTCCCGATACAAAAACATTTCAAGTTAATTTTTTCCAAAACCAATCCCCAAGAATTTTCCCTGGAGCCGATCAAACCTTTACGAATCAGCTACAAGATTTAATCCTTAATCAAACTAATCTTAGTTTATCTACTTCTGGAGGAGATATCATCTACGAAGGAGAAATCGTACAAGATTATGTTTCCCCAAATACAGCAACATCAAACATAACAGCTGCTCAAAACCGATTAACGATTGCCATAAACATGAGGTTTTATGACACAAAAGACCCAACTCAAGATCTAGAACAACGTTTTTCTTTTTTCTTTGATTATCCCGCTTCTTCATCAGAAAACACGATAAGAGATCAGGCCTTGGATGTAATTTTTGAAAGAATCACGCAAGATATGTTTAATGCCACACTGGCCAGATGGTAAAAACAATAGTAAACTCTATCAAAGAGTTGAATAATAAATATATATAATTAGTACTAGTTGAATATTAAAGAGTTTTCATATCTACTTCAAAATCCTGCCCAGCTTAATAAGGAGCAGGCAAAATCCCTTGAAAAAATCACAAGAACATTTCCTTATTTTCAGTCAGCACGAGCATTGGTATTAAAATCCTTAAAAGATCAGGAAAGTTTTAGGTACAACCAGGAATTAAAGACCACCGCAGCATACACTACAGATCGCAGTGTATTATTTGATTTTATCACCTCTGATCTTTTTAAAGAAAGTAACATTACCGAAGAAGTAAAAAAGAAACAGAAGTCTGATATAACAGTTATCGATCCAGAAGAGATTAAAATGCTTCCGAGAATAGCTATGGATGATGCTGTAAGAATGAAAATGAAAGAAGCAGAAAATGTTCTGGATCCCAAATTATTTTCTGAAAGAAAAGAAAACAGCACTCTTAAACAAATCGAAATTGCTAAGTCTGCAACTCCTGATATAACAGAAAAAGATCAACCAAAAAACATTCAAGATAAAAACAAAACTCCAGAAGAAACTTTACAAATTGATAAACCTCTGGATTTTAATAAAAAAGAAACACATTCTTTTGCAGAATGGTTAAAACTAACCTCTTTACACCCAATAGACAGAGATTCTGATCAGGAAATCAAAGCTCCGAGCCCTGAAATTGAAGAACAAAAACCTGTTAAATCATTAGATCAAAAACATAAATTCGATTTGATAGATGAGTTTATCGCTAACAATCCTAAGATACAACCTGCTGCCAAGAATACTCCTGCGCGCAATCTGGCTAAGGAAAATCTAGTTCCTTCAGACGAATTAATGACAGAAACTTTGGCCAGAGTATATTTGGTTCAGAAAAACTATAAAAAAGCAATTCAGGCTTATAACATATTAATTTTGAAAAATCCCGAAAAAAGTGGTTTCTTTGCAGACCAAATTCGAGCGATAAAAAAATTACAAGAAAATAAATAACAATATAATGACAACGTTTTCAATATTCTTAATCCTAATCGTTATCGTATCTTTTTTACTGGTAGTAGTAATTATGGTACAGAACCCTAAAGGAGGTGGATTATCTTCTTCTTTTGGTGGCGGCGGAACACAACAACTAGGTGGTGTAAAAAAGACTACAGATTTCTTAGACAAGAGTACCTGGACTTTAGCCACACTATTACTGGTATTAATCCTGTTATCTAATATAGATTTAATGGGTGGAAGCTCTATTCCCGAATCAAAAGTTAATACCGAGGATGTTCAGATAGAAACTCCTGTTACTCCTCCGGCAACAGAAAATGATGACAAAGAATAACATCTATTAAAAAAAACAACAACAAAAATGTCGACTTGTCATATAGTCGGCATTTTTTGTTTCAATTTGTCAGTATCGTCCCACTGGCATAATTTCTGAAATAAGAAGCATCGAAGATTTCATTTTAATTTTAACAAAAAAAAACAACAAATCATAATGGGAGTAAACATCAAACCTCTTTCAGACCGTGTGGTTGTAGAGCCACTTCCTGCAGAGACGCAAACAGCATCAGGATTATTTATTCCTGACTCAGCCCAGGAAAAACAACAAAAAGGTAAAGTAGCTGCTGTAGGTGGCGGTAAAAAAGATCACGATATGACTGTTAAAGTTGGTGATACCGTACTTTATGGTAAATACGCTGGTACCGAATTAAAATTAGATGGAAAGGATTATTTAATCATGCGTGAGGATGACATCCTTGCTATCGTATAAGAAGTATCAATTTAAAAATCACAAAAAACAAATCCACTGCTTTATTCAATATATTCTATGAAAAGGAAGTTTTGAATGTTGAGATTTGGATTTTAATTTTTCAAAAAATTAATTATGGCAAAAGACATAAAATTTGACATAGAAGCACGTGATGGTATCAAACGTGGTGTAGATGCATTAGCTAATGCGGTAAAAGTAACTTTAGGACCTAAAGGTCGTAACGTAATTATCAGTAAATCTTTTGGAGCCCCTACAGTAACTAAAGATGGTGTTTCTGTAGCTAAAGAAGTAGAACTTGAAGATGCTCTTGAGAATATGGGAGCACAAATGGTAAAAGAAGTAGCTTCTAAAACCAATGACCTTGCAGGAGATGGTACTACTACCGCAACTGTATTAGCCCAGGCTATCGTAAAAGAAGGACTTAAAAATGTAGCTGCTGGTGCAAACCCAATGGATCTTAAGCGTGGTATCGATAAAGCTGTAAAAGCAATCACAGAAGACCTTTCGAAACAAACAAAAGAAGTAGGTGACTCTTCTGATAAAATCAAACAGGTAGCAGCTATTTCTGCTAACAATGATGAAACTATTGGAGACCTTATTGCCAAAGCTTTTGAGAAAGTTGGTAAAGAAGGAGTAATCACAGTAGAAGAAGCAAAAGGAACTGATACTACTGTAGATATCGTAGAAGGAATGCAGTTTGACAGAGGATATCTTTCTCCATACTTTGTAACCAACAGCGAAAAAATGACAGCTGATCTGGAAACACCATATATCTTACTTTATGACAAGAAGATTTCTGCTATGAAAGATCTGCTTCCAGTTTTAGAGCCTGTTGCTCAAACTGGGAAACCACTTTTAATTATTGCAGAAGATGTAGACGGAGAAGCATTAGCTACACTTGTAGTAAACAAACTACGTGGAGCCCTTAAAATTGCAGCTGTAAAAGCTCCAGGTTTTGGAGACAGACGTAAAGCAATGCTAGAGGATATTGCCATCCTAACAGGAGGTACTGTAATTTCTGAAGAGCGTGGTTTTACATTAGAAAACACTACTATTGAACACTTAGGTACTGCTGAAAAAGTAGCTATCGACAAAGATAATACGACTGTAGTTAATGGTGCTGGTGGAGAAGATTTAATTAAAAACAGAGTAAATCAAATCAAAGCTCAAATAGAAACTACTACTTCTGATTATGACAAGGAGAAACTACAGGAGCGTTTAGCAAAATTAGCTGGTGGTGTTGCTGTACTATATGTAGGTGCTGCTTCTGAAGTAGAGATGAAAGAAAAGAAAGACCGTGTAGATGATGCACTTCATGCTACTCGTGCTGCTGTAGAAGAAGGTATTGTTGCCGGTGGTGGTGTTGCCCTGGTAAGAGCTAAGGCTGTATTAGACAAAGTAAAAACCGAGAACGCTGACGAGGCTACAGGTGTACAAATTGTAAACCGTGCAATCGAATCACCGCTTAGAACTATTGTAGAAAATGCAGGAGGCGAAGGATCTGTTGTAATTTCTAAAGTTCTTGAAGGTAAAGATAATTTTGGATATGATGCCAAATCTGAAGATTACGTAGACATGCTTAAAGCTGGAATTATCGACCCTAAAAAAGTAACACGTATAGCTCTTGAAAATGCAGCTTCTGTATCTGGTATGATCCTTACTACAGAATGTGCACTAATAGACATTAAAGAGGATGCTCCTGCCGGAGGCGCAATGCCACCAATGGGCGGAGGTATGCCAGGAATGATGTAGTCGCCCGGCGGCAGTAAAAATATTTAGCAAGTTTGTGAATATAAATTTGTTAAGAATACAAAACCCCATTCTGAAAACTCAGGATGGGGTTTTCTTTTACCGAAAAGGCAGTCTTTAAACTTATCTAACACTAAGAATATTGCTTCATAATACCTTCTACCAACTCTGCCGTCTTTTTATGTTTCTCCTTAGCCAATAGTTGTTTAGGAGGAGCCATCCTAACTTCACAATCTAATAGCGAACATGATTCGCAAGTGACCCCCACTTTTTCTTTTAATATTTTTGGATCATTAACAAAATTGATTTTTTTCTCTAGAGTAGAAGATTTCAAAAATCCAATCCCTATACTACGATAATAGTCTTTTTTAAAAGGATCCTTTGTCGCCGAAGTAAACACCAAATACTGTTGATCCGTATCTACATAATCAGAGATTTGGATATTAAACGCATATTCCAAATCTTTAGTAGCCGTATGCTGCAAAATCTTAATAGCCATCCATCGTCTGCAGTAATGCTCATTAACCTCGTTAGCATGAGGTTGCTGTTGGTGCGTAATATGTAATTCTTTAACCAAATTAAACTTCTCTGCCCCTAATTTATGAGTAAACCGAAGAAAGAATACATTTTGCATACCAAAATCTTTTGGCAATATATTAGTAAGACGTTGGTAAAAAGATTCTGGAGAAGCATTATACAATTTCATAATCTTATGAAAAGCTTTCTCAGAGAATCGTTTCATTGAAAATAATTCTTTAAGGTGCTCTTTCAAATGAGCTCTAGGAATAATTAAGACACCAGCAAAGTACGATGCATAAAAATTATGTAACACTTCTTCAAAATTATCATACTTTATCCATGAAAAGGTATAAGGTCTTTCGGTAATTTCCAGGTATTGATATCCCAACTCCTTGGCATAAATAAACGTTTTTTGAGCCTCATCTACTCGATCTGATAACAATAGTGTTTTTGTAGAGGGCACAAATACCGATCTCAGATTATCCAATTCTTCCTGCTTAGGAATCCCGGCAACATTAATTGTATACCCATATTCTTCCTTAAGAATATCTTCTAAATCAGCCGAAGTAATTTTTCCACTTAAATCCAACTGATATGAGTTAGCACATCGCAAAGCCTTATCTTCTAGATCCTTAAAAAAGTTGTTATGCGCTTCTTGATAAGATCGTAAAGAAGCCAGGTAAAAACCTTCACGACTCATATTATAATGTTGTGCAATTTCAATAATTGTACTTATAAACGCATTTACTTTTGATGGCGCATTAGCTATAATATCAATTAAATCGCTTTGCTGTATCCCAAATAATTCTAATGGAATTTCATCTAGTATTCCAGATTGTAAAATTTCACCAATCGGCGCTAGGTTTTTATCTAATTTTAGAGAAACCAAATTATCATAAGGAACATCAAATGTCTCTGCAAGTTTGATAATTTTATCTGTCTTAGGGTACTTTTTTCCTTTTTCTATTTCATTTAAATACGATTTAGAAAGCCCGCATAACTTTGACAATCCGAAAAGAGACAAGTCCTTCTCTGTTCGTATCTGCTTGATTTTCAGTCCAAAAATCAACCTAATATATTCTTCTGCTATCGCCATAGGTTCAAAAGTAACCATTTTTGCGTAATTCACGAAAAAACAAAAAGTTCACATTTAGCGAACGTTCGCTTGTTTTGTAAAAAACTTTTTTATAATATTGTTCACTCAAACGATATAAGTTATGGAAACACAGACAAACCTTAATCAGAAAATTAGCTTCACTAAAGAAGTTAAAAACTACCATCCAGAAATATTGACCGATGGAGCCCTGATTTTTTTAGAGGCCTTACAAGATCGTTTTAACGAAAGACGATTAGTCCTTTTAAAAAATCGCCAAAGCCAGCAACAACTATTTGATCTGGGAACTCATCCTTCTTTCCCAGAAAACACCAAAGAGATTCGCAATAGCGAATGGGCAGCTGCACCAATTCCTATGGATCTACAAGATCGAAGAGTCGAAATCACAGGACCTGTCGACAGAAAAATGGTTATTAACGCTTTAAACTCTGGAGCCAAAACATTTATGGCCGACTTCGAGGATAGCAATGCTCCGCTTTGGGAAAACTGTCTTCAAGGGCAAAAAAATTTAAAAGATGCGATTAACAAAACTATTTCGTTTTATAATCCTAAAAAAGATAAAACCTACAGACTTAACGAAAAGACAGCCACATTAATCGTACGACCCAGAGGTTTACATCTTAATGAAAAACATCTTTTATCAAAAGGTAAGGAAGTATCTGCTTCTCTATTTGATTTTGCTTTGTACCTGTTTCATAACAATGAACAGCTTAAAGAAAACGGCACCGGGCCTTATTATTACATCCCTAAACTAGAGCATTTTACTGAAGCTATATGGTGGAACGATGTAATTGATTTTTCTGAAGACTACTTAGGCATCAAACACGGAACAGTAAAAGTGACGGTTTTGGTAGAAACTATTACAGCAAGTTTTCAACTCGATGAAATTATCTATGCATTAAAAGATCACATCGTTGGGCTGAATTGTGGAAGATGGGATTATATTTTTAGCTACATCAAAAAACTAAGAAATCACCCAGGTTTTGTAGTTCCTGATCGTGCCCAGGTAACAATGACCAGTCCATTTATGGATGCATATAGCAAGCTGGTAATTCAAAGATGTCACAAAAGAAATATCCTGGCAATTGGCGGTATGGCTGCACAAATCCCAATTAAAGAAGACGAAGGCAGAAATGCAATTGCATATGCCAAAGTACAAGCAGACAAAGAGCGAGAAGTAAAAAACGGTCATGACGGCACATGGGTAGCACATCCGGGATTGGTAGCACTGGCAATGCGCGTATTTGATACTCATATGCCAAATCCTAATCAAATGGATGTAAAACGTGATGATATATACATTACCGAAAATGATCTTTTAGCTATCCCAAAAGGTACGATTACCGAAAAAGGAATACGACAAAACATTAATGTAGGAATTCATTATATCGCCACCTGGTTGGGAGGGAATGGAGCAGTAGCATTATATCATCTTATGGAAGATGCCGCTACTGCAGAAATTAGCAGAACTCAAATATGGCAATGGCTACAACAGGAAGTAGTTTTAGAAGATGGCAGAACACTTAATAACTCATTATTCACTACTCTTTTTAAAGATGAACTTGAGGTAATTAAAAAGCAGGTAGGAAACGCACTCTTCAAAACCGAAAATTATCAAAATGCCATCCAGATTTTCGAACAACTGGTAACCTCAGATGAGTTTGAAGAATTTCTTACCACCAGAGCATATCAATACATATAAAGTAAATCAATATATAGTAAAATCAATAAGTCATGAACACAGAACAAAGAATAGAAGAATTGATTATCGATTGGACCACAAATCCAAGATGGAAAAATGTAGAACGCCCTTATACTGCAGAAGAGGTAGTAAAGTTACAAGGCTCATACAAAATCGAGCATAGCGTAGCTAAACAAGGTTCTGAAAAACTATGGATGAAACTAAAAACTCAGAATTTTGTAGCGGGATTAGGAGCATTAACAGGTAACCAGGCTGTACAGGAAGTAGAGGCAGGATTAGAAGCAATATACTTAAGCGGGTGGCAAGTGGCCGCCGATGCAAATCTTGCCGGACAAATGTACCCAGATCAATCTCTATATCCTGTAAATAGTGTTCCGCAAGTTGTAAAGAGAATTAATAACGCATTACTACGAGCAGATCAAATACAAGTAGTAAATGGCGAGAAAAATAAAAAGGACTATTTGGTTCCTATCGTCGCAGATGCCGAAGCTGGTTTTGGAGGAAACCTAAATGCTTTTGAATTGATGAAATCTATGATTGAGTCGGGTGCCAGCGGAGTTCATTTTGAAGATCAATTAAGTTCTGCAAAAAAATGCGGTCATCTTGGCGGAAAAGTATTAGTCCCTACCCAGGAAGCTATTAATAAATTAGTAGCTGCTCGCCTTGCGGCAGATGTAATGGGAGTACCCGCAGTTATTATTGCACGTACCGATGCCGATGCAGCCAATTTATTGACTAGCGACGTAGATGAGCGGGATAGAAAGTTTGTTACAGGAGAACGCACCGATGAAGGTTTCTTTCATGTAAATAACGGAATAGAGCAAGGTATAGACAGAGGGCTATCATATGCACCTTATGCCGATCTTATTTGGATGGAAACCAGTAATCCCGACTTAGAACAAGCTCGTAAATTTGCCGAAGCTATCCATGCCAAATATCCAGATCAAATGCTGGCGTACAATTGCTCTCCTTCTTTTAACTGGGCTGCAAAGCTTTCTGTTTCAGAAATGGAAACATTTAGAGAGGAGTTGGCCGCTATGGGGTACAAATTTCAATTCATTACTCTTGCAGGATTTCATGCATTAAACACAAGTATGTTTGAGTTATCTAAAGCATATAAAGAAAGAGGAATGGCTGGCTATTCTGAATTACAAGAAAGAGAATTTGCGCTACAAAAAGACGGATTTCGTGCTGTAAAACATCAAGGATTTGTAGGCACTACATACTTTGACGCTGTACAAAATACAGTAACTGCAGGTAAAGCTTCGACTGTAGCTATGGAAGGCAGTACAGAAGTCGAGCAATTCTAAATATAAAGCATGATTTTTTCCGATTTTTACAATTATTGTGCTTTAAAACGGCACTCATTAAGGTGAGTGTCGTTTTTTTTAGTCAGTACCACTCACTTTAAAGAACGATAAGGTATCAATCACATTTCCACCTAAAATCTGATATTTTATACTTTGTGTTTCCTTTAAAATTATAGTGCCACCATTCTGTTCTAATGGTCTTAAAGCCATGCTTCTCCATAGTTTCTTTTAACAACTTACGATGCCCAAGTACTGTTTTCGATAGCGATTTATACGAATGATGTGCTTCTTTTCCGAAATGATCAAAATCTGTTCCCATATCGACATGTCCACCAGCTGATCTAACCAAAGTTATATCTACAGCTGCCCCTCTATTATGTACGGATCCTCCTTTTGGGTCTGCTACATATCCAGGATTAGGAAAGATCTTCCACATTTTTTTCTGTACACTATATGGTCGATAGCAATCAAAGAATTTCATTCTGTATCCTTGAGTAAGCAAATCATTATTTACCTTTATAAGTGCTTCTGCTACGTCTTTTCTAACAAAGCATTTGGCGCAAGAATATACTTTTTCTTTTAAAAAATTATCAGAGGTAGCGTATTTCATATCCAAAATAAACTCATCAGACAAGCTCTCTATATTTATAAAATCTTTATCATTCGAAGTAACTTCTATGCTCGGCCCGCCGATAAGCATTACTATCGAATCTTTTTTTCTGAGCATACTCTGTTCTACTTTTTTCCCCCGTAACTGTAGTGCTTTAGATTTTTCTATAAGAGCAATTGTCCGAACCGTAAGCCCAGGAGTCATTTTTGCTTCACTACAGGAAAAAAAGAGTACAGAAAAAATCAACAAGATTAATTTTTTCTCAATCATATCCTTTTTGTTTTATCCCAATTACAATACTAATCCAGTACGTATTAATGTCTTAAATTTCCCTCAAAATTAAGTTTATTTACGCACTTGATTCCTTATAAATATAATCAATATTTCTATTATAAGTATTTTCTTACTTTCCTATACTGGAAATATATTTTATATTTTGTACTAAATAACACGAATTCACCTGCTATTCAAAAGTTTTTTCCACATTTCCACAGGCAAGCATTTTTTTTCCATAATATGGATTTCTAATTTCTTTAGAATCAGATAACCAATATCCTCCTTCTCCATCAAATGCCATAGGGCAAAATTGCTTATACACTTCGCCAGATGTAATTTCTGCTTTACCAATCAGTTTTTCTACTTCACTAGTTAATGTTACAAAAAAATCACGTTGTTTTTTGATGTCTTTGGTTAGTGAAATGAGTTTTGAAACTGCTTTAAGCTGTTCATTCTCTTTTGAATCCTCTATAACAGCTTCTATTTTTTTTGTTTCTGCCTGCACAATACTACTTTCTGAATTTACTAAAGCTGCTTTTACAGATAGATACAAATCATATATTTCTTGAATTTTTACATCAGAAAACTTAACTTCTGATCTAGAATCGGTCTTATTATAATCGGCAATTTCATTTACACTATCATCTACAGTAACCGATTCGGGTTTCTTATCCTTATTACAGGATACACCTGCCAAAGTTATAAATACTATTACTATAAAAAATCTTCCTGTTGTTCTCAAAATACTACTGCACATGCAATTATACGCTAAAAATTAGTCTAGTTTCTTCACCATTAAGATGTCAAAAATACTCTATATATAAAACAATCGCCAATGCATTTTTATTTTTTAAGTGATTTTTTAACAAAACAATACCATTCTAAATAAGAGGCTTTTATATTTTTTTTAGATATTTTTGCCGGGAAAAATTGTTAGGAATGCTTTTTGAAGATTTAAAACCCCAGGTTACTCATATACTTAAGGACAATGACGAATCTGTTACAGATAGACTGTATATGATTTGCAAACTACTTAAAGACAACATAAGCCACTATGATTGGGTTGGTTTTTATTTTAAAAATGAAGACAAAGAAGAATTAAAACTTCGCACATATGTTGGCGAAAAAACAGATCACGATATTATTCCTTTCGGAAAAGGGATTTGCGGTCAGGTTGCTATTTCTAATGAGAATTTTGTGGTTCCTGATGTGCAGGCACAAAACAATTATATCGCATGTAGTCTAACTGTTAAATCAGAAATCGTAATCCCTCTATTCAAGAATGGAGAAAATATTGGGCAGATTGATATTGACTCTGAGAGCTCAGATCCTTTTACAGAAAAAGATGAACGATTTTTAGAATTTGTAAATCAAGAAGTTGCTAAAATCCTTTAATTATTGTTCCTTCGTTGGTACAAATATTAAATCATTTTACATATGAAAATCTTAGTCACGGGGGGATTGGGGTTTATTGGTTCTCACACCGTTGTAGAGTTACAAAACAAAGGGTATGAAGTTGTTATTATCGACAACTGCTCGAATTCATCACCCGATGTGATTAAAGGAATTTGTGAAATCACAGGGAAAGATCTCGTTTTCGAAAAATTTGACCTTAGAGAGAAAGATAAGGTTCAAGAGTTTTTTAACCGTCATAATGACATAGAAGGAGTTATTCATTTTGCAGCATCAAAGGCTGTAGGTGAAAGCGTAGAAAAACCTTTATTATACTATGAGAATAATTTATCGACTCTGGTATATATCCTTCAGCAATTAGCTAATAAACCATCGGCTAGTTTTATTTTTAGCTCTTCTTGTACGGTATATGGCCAGGCAGATGAGTTACCAATTACAGAAGATGCCCCGGTTAAAGCAGCAGAGTCTCCTTACGGAAACACAAAACAGATTGGAGAAGAAATCATAAGGGATACCTGCAAAGTATATCCTGCCTTAAAAGCTATTGCATTACGTTATTTTAATCCAATTGGAGCGCATCCTTCGGCAGAAATTGGAGAACTTCCTATTGGGGTTCCTCAAAACCTGATTCCTTTTATTACACAAACAGCAATAGGGCTAAGAGAGCAATTGTCTGTATTTGGTGACGATTACCCCACATCAGACGGAACCTGCATTAGAGATTACATACATGTCGTAGATCTCGCAAAAGCTCATGTAGTAGCCTTACAACGATTGTTAGACAGCAAGAACGCATCTAATTACGAAGTATTTAATGTAGGCACTGGTACAGGAAGCTCTGTTCTAGAAGTGATACAATCCTTTGAAAAAGTATCTGAACAAAAACTAAACTACAAAATTGTAGAACGAAGAGAAGGTGATATTACAGCAGCTTATGCAGATACTACTAAAGCAAATAGTGAACTAGGATGGAAAGCAAAAAGCAGCTTAGATGATTCTCTTACTTCTGCCTGGAAATGGGAACAAAAGGTTAGAAGCTAGACACAAAAACTAGAACTAGTATATAAAAAACCCTGAAGAGTTATTCTTCAGGGTTTTAATTTTTTAATATATCAATCTAATCTACTTTTTAGTAGAATTTAGATCTCTTATCTTCTATTTCTGCAGCTTCTTTAAGCGCTTCAAAAACTTTGGTATTCACTGCTCCTGTCTGAGCTTTGGAAACTTGTGATGCATAACTCATATATGTATCTAAACCACTAGCTGGTGTTTTCTTAGTTACTTCTATAACATATACTCCGTTATTACCAACAATAGGACCAGATACTTTTCCTGGTTCTAAAGCAAAGGCTGTCCCCACTACTTTTGGCTCTGTTCCTGCTCCGCTAATAGTTGGAGTTTTCATAGTTAATGCAGAAGCGATTTTTACAGTTTGCCCTTGACCTTGAGCAATTGCATCTAGTGCGCTACCAGAAATTTTACTTTTTAATTTTTCTGCTTTCTTTTTATTAACTAAGATAGGTTTTATAGTTAAACTTGCATCTTCTACTTTCATTGATCCCTCATCTTCTTTTTCAGTTAATTGAACTACCGCATATCCTTCAGGGATATCAAAACGTTTTATTTCACCTACTTTAGATTCTTCATTAAAAGCCCATTGCACAACTGCTCTTCTAGCTCCTAATCCAGGGATATTCTCATCTAATTCTTTGATTTTATTTACAGGTCGTACTGTTAATTCATTTTCTTTAGAAACTTCCTCAAAATCTTTGTCTCTAGCCGAAATCTGAAACTTGGTTGTTTCTGTAAAAATAGCATTAATCGTTTTTTTCACTTGGCTCAACCTTTTGAGCTACTGTAGCTACTTTTATAGCTTTTTGCTCATTTTTTTGATCTTCTATATTTATAATATGATATCCAAATTGCGTTTCTATAATTCCCTGATCTCCAGTTTTGTTTTCGAAACAATAATCATTAAAAGCAGGAACCATTCTACCTGGTGAGAAATACCCAAGATCTCCTCCTTTATCTTTACTAGAAGTATCTGCAGAGAATTGTGTTGCCAGCGCTGAGAATTTTGTATTATCTGCTTGGGTTACTGCAATAATACTATCTGCTAAGGTCTTTGCTTCTTCTTTAGTTCGTTTTATATCACCTGCAGTGCCTAATCCAGCCCAAGAAACTAAAATATGACTTGCTTTAACCGAGTCTGGCATTTGCTTTTGCGCAACTACTTTTGAAATTTTAATATAATCTCCATCTTTATATGGGCCATATACGTCTCCTATACCAAGATTATAAATCGTATCTGCTTCTGTAGTTGGTAAATCTTTTTTAAACTTAAATCCACTATCAAATTTTACAGCAGAATTTTGATTTACAAACTCTTCTGCATCTTTTACATCAATGTTTTTGAATCCTAAAACCGAGTCATTCGTTTTAGTTACTTCATTAAACTCTACTTTATCGTCTAATAATGCAGCTACTTCTGCTTTTATTTGATCTTCATCTTCTTGACTAGGAACTTCATTAAATAACACATAACGTATACTTCTCGAAGCTTCTGCCTTATATTGATCTTTATGAGCATCGATATATGCTTTAATTTCTGCATCCGTCACTTCTACTTCTGTATCTTCAATACTAGAGAATGGAAGCTGTACATATTTGATATCTACATTATCATTTTCCATTTTATAAGCCAGCTCTCCTTCTTTTAATGTAGATCCTACACCAGCCTTAATCATATTAAGATAAGTTTGCTCTCTAGCACCTTTACTAACAGAAACCTCAAAATCCAACCATTGTTGATATGCTTGTGGCGAAGTAGCTTTTACATTAGCAACATATTCTTGCATTTTGGCTTTATCAAAAACTCCGGCTTCATTCAAAAACGTTGGGTTATTTGCTAATGACTCTTCTAACAACTGGTTTACCTGATCTTCTCCTACTCTAATATTTAGTTCTTCGAATTGCTCTTCAAAAACTGTTTCTCTCAATTCTTGATTCCATACATAATTTACAGCTTGGATACTTGATGTTCCTCCTCCGAAACTTCTTGATGCTAGTTCTACTTTTCTAGCAAACTCTGTTCGATCAATATCTTTTCCGTTTATTGTTGCAATTGTATTTTCAGCTTTCTGGGAAATAGCCCCTCCATTACGAATCAAATCTGCTAACACAAAAGAGAAAAGTGCTAGTGCAATGATTACAATTAGAAAAACCGAACGCTGTCTGATTTTATTTAAAACTGCCATGGTATATTATAATTTATTCAAAATATAGTGGGCGAAAGTACCATTTTATTGTAATAATACCAATTAAAAAACTGAAAGTCTGTATGAAGTTTTAACTCTTTCGGTTTTTAATATAGAATAGTGTGGTTTTTACGTACTTTTATTACTTTAAAAAATTTGATTTTTTTGCCTTAAAACACCACAAACAATCAAAAGCTGAGCTGTTGCATATGTAGTCATAATCCATACGTTACTCATAGGCAAAGGCTGATAAAACATTGTAAATGCCAAAAGGCTATCAGAGATCATAAAAAACAGGGAACCTATAAAAACCATAAGAAAACTCATTTGGGAGACTCGTTTCTCTCTTAAATATGATGCATTTGACATTAACAAAATCACGATCATATACACCATCACAGGGATTAACATATCTCCTAGCCCAGGATATAACAAATAGAACAAACCTGCTCCATAAGCAACAGTTAGCATAAGAAAAATCTTGTTTTTTTTGTGCTTATTATGCTTTTTAAGAAACAAGAAAATATACATTATATGTGCCAACAAAAACATAACTAAACCTGCAATAAAGAAAAGTTGAGATTGTACAACAAATAAAAGTAGTATATCTCCGGCCAAAGAAAACAACAAGGCCAATATCATTAATCTAAATACAGAAATACCCAGTCCCTTTCTATGCACCAAAAAAAAGATGATTAATGAACCCAGAATTGAAGGTTTTGTAATATTTCTAAAATCCGAATACGCTTCATTACTACTACAAACCAGATCACATATCACAATAATAATGTAAGCTACAACAAATACTACAATCCCCTGGTTTCGTGTTTTTTTGCTCATCGCAATAGTATTATTAATCCTCTGGTATCACATGTAATTCTACAATCTCAATTTTGGTATTAGAAGTCTCTATAATTTTAATTTTGAAACCATCTATTTTCACTTCTTCTCCTTGTTGAGGAATTTCTTCGGTATGGTTTACAATCATCCCTCCCAATGTTTCATAATTTTCATCTTCCGGAAGGTTTAATTTATAGGACTCGTTGATATGATCTACTTCTATTCTTGCAGAAAATCGATAATCATTTTCTGACAATTGTTCTTCGATAAGTTCTACAGAATCATGTTCGTCTTCAATTTCGCCAAAAAGCTCTTCTACAATATCTTCTACTGTAATAATACCACTGGTACCTCCATACTCATCGATCACCACTGCTATACTTTTATGTTTTTTGGTAAGAAGATTAAGTACATCTTTAACAAACATTGTTTCTGGCACAAAAACCACTGGCAAAAGAATTGATCTTAACGATTTAGGTTTTTTAAATAACTCGAAAGAGTGTACATACCCAATGATATCGTCTACAGTATTGTTATACACAATTATTTTTGACAGACCTGTATCTATAAATAAGGTACTTACTTCTTCTATTGATTGTAATTTCTCTACGCCTACTATCTCTGTTCTGGGAACCATTACTTCTCTCGACTTAACGTCTGAAAAATCCAATGCATTCTGAAAAATCTGGATTTCGCTATCAATTTCGTCATGCTCCTCGATAGTTTCCATTTGCTCATTTATATAATCCCCTAGTTCTGTTTTACTAAAAGCAAGTTGAACCTGATCTCCATCTGTTTTCAGAAATTTTTTGAGTACAAAATCAGAAACCCATATTACAAATGATGAAATAGGTGTAAATACAACATAAAAAACATATGCCGGAAATGAAAAGGCTTTGAGTAACGTATTAGAATAAATCTGAAAGAATACTTTAGGTAAAAATTCTGCTGTAATTAGAATCACCAAAGTCGAAATAGTTGTTTGTAGTAGTAATGTAATACTACCTACTATTTCAGGAAAATATCCGGCTATTATTTTCATCAGTATTTCGCCCATATAAAACCCATATACAACCAATGCTATATTGTTACCTACAAGCATTGTTGCAATAAATTTGGAAGGTTTTTTTGTTAATCGAGCTAGGATATTTGAGATAAATCCTCCTTGTTTTTTCTCAATCTCTATGTGTATTTTATTAGAAGAAACATAGGCGATTTCCATACCTGAAAAAAAAGCTGAAAGAATAAGGGAAAGAATAATAACAATGATGTGTAATTCCATGAATTAGTCTTTGTTATTGGCGTCAAATCGTTTTCTAAAGTTTCTTTTAAAGAAAAACATAAAAATTGCGGCGATTGCAAAGAAAATATAAAGCATACTTCTTCCACCTTCTTGTCCCCACTCTACATATGCTTCGTAAATAAAAAAACACATAATAGCCAAGTAGGCATATTCAAAAAATCTAAATACTTTCATCATAGTACTGGATTACTCCTCTATAAACATTACCCCATCATTTATTCTTGAATTCAAGATAGTAAAATCCTGATTAGCATCAAAACCATCTGCTTCATTAATTGTCCCATCTGGCAAATAACTTTTATAGGGTTGGTCTGTGAATATCCAATTAATATTTTGATCCCAATATAACTGTTTGGCTTGTAAATGAGTACTATCGGCAGTTTGTATATCTACATTACCTCTCATATCGATTAGACCCGTTTGCTGGTAAGAAATTGCATAATCTGAAGTAACTACACTTACTTTTCCTTCTTTATCAATGATATCTAACACGATACCTTCTGGGAATTCATGGTACACAAAAGATTTGTTAGAATAATCTAATATTTTTGATGTTTTAAGTATTGCTGTAAGCCTTCCTGAATCTGTATATTTAAGATTTATCTCATACCCCTCTGCAATAGGAGCATCTTCTATAACTAAATCTCCCAGATCATTTTTTGATGTTGATTGACATGAAAAAAACATTGTCACAGCAAATACTGTGACAATGTTCATTATTGTATATATTTTTTTATTCTGCATTATAGCTTTGGCACTCTAACCGTTTCACCAATCCAGCATCCAATACTTATAGATTTTTTTTCTGGGTTATTAAAGATATCAGTTTTTGATGGTGCTTTAGCACGATAGTTAGCTGCAAACTTATTTGCGGTAGATCTTAAACTTGGATCTACTTTTCCTGCTCTTCTAGCATAGTTTTCTGCCAACCAATATACTGCTCTTTTACTAAACACATCAGCTCCACAACTATTTGCACTACTTGCTATCATACTTGCAATTCTAAGATAACAAACTCCCATAGATGGTCTATGCTTAAGTGTTTTTCTATAATAGGATCTAGCTTTACCCTTTGCTCCCTGCTTTTTAAGCATTTCTGCAATTTTGAAATATACTTTAGCCTTATCTCTAGGTTTTTCTTCCATTTCTGCAGCTTGGTCATAGTATTTCCTTGCTGTAGTCATTTTTCTATCTTTTTGTGCTAAGATCCCTAAATAATATGCTGTTTTTGCTGATGGTTCTGCTTTGTGTAAAGCCTCAACCAGTTTAAAGAACAGTGGATCTCCTGTACAGTCTTTTCCCGACATTCTTCCTGCAGCACCTTTTAACCAGCTAACATCTGTTTTTTTAGACTCAAACTGCCCAGCATAAAGAGGTATTAGATTTTTACAATCAGCTAACTCTCCAAGTTTCTGGTTAATTCCTGCTTTTACCTTACTAAAAGCAGTTAAGTTGATTCCAGAATTTTTCAGTTTTCTTTTTTCTTTAGACGATAATGTAGTCCCTGCTTCTTCTTTTTCTGTAAGACCTGCTATTATTTTTGCCAATCTACTTTCTTCATTTTCTATCTTTTCTGTAATATCATCATATAGATCAAAAACTTCCTGAAGTTCTTTTTTTCCTTCACCATGAAGATCTACAAAAAGAGAGAAATAGGTATATAATTTCTTAGGTCTTTTAAAGTTTTTCTTATCTTTTGTATATGCTTTATCAAACTCTACAAACTGACTTTCTTTGGTTCCTATTTTGTTATCATACATTAACTGACCTATATCAGAATGCATATCCCCAATTTTAGTTTTTGCCGGGAAGTATTGAAAACGCTCTTTCCATAATGTAATGATTTCATTTGCAAGAGTAGATTTCTCTGCAGCAGAAGCTTTTTTATACTTAGCTACTAACAATTTTTGTCCAAATTGATATGTTGCGACGCTATATGTAGGACATTCTTTTCTTACTTTCCACAGAGGTTCCTCTGCAGCAGTATAATTCTTTACCTTAGCATGCTCATAAGCGATGGATGCTGTAGTTGCACAGTCTGTAGCCTGAGCACTTACTTTCGTAGTACTTAAAACTAATCCTGTTGCTATTATAAATAAAACTTTAGTATTCATAGCTGTAGTAATTATTGTATTTAATTAAATTTTATTTTCCTGAACCATTTATCATTTAATGACAAACTTAAAGAGATATTAAAAAACTCTTCTTTAACAAGCCCAAAATTTGTTGTTCCCCGTTGACCATACTCGAAACCTATATTAGTATTCGAGAATAATCTACCAACTGGTAAGCCTACTCCAAAAGATATGCCAAACTCATTAATCGAACCGTTATTAATATTTAACCCTGTCTCTTCATAACGAAATCCAGCGCGGTATACCACCCTGCTAAAATAACCTGTTAACGAATTATAATTAGGAATATAATATCCTCCCGCTTTAAATTTTGAGGCGTTCTCATATACAACATTATCCTGGTTAGATACAAGATTAGTAAATTTTCCAGAATCCATGTATATATATTCTGCGCCTACAAACCATTTTTTACGTTCCCCAATCCCGGCACCAAATTTAAATTCGGCAGGAAGATCTATTTCTTTGTTTTCTACTGCAACATCTTGTCTTTCTATAACTCCTTCTCTACCACTATTATCAATTATAACAGTAGCAAGTTCTCTCGTACTATCTGCGGTTAATTCAAAAGAAGGTGTTGATACTGCAGAAGCAACTAGTTCTAGTTTCTCTGTGATCATAGTTTTATACGTCACTCCGAAAGATAAACTAAAGGATGATAAATCCGAATTATTTATTTCTCTTGTATCAAATTGAACACCCGGTCTTCGTAATATTGTTTTGTTTTCAATATTCCCAAAGTTATAATTTAAATCTATACCTACACTCAGATTCTTGTTAACTTTGAACCCTGTTGCCAAAAAGACCTTATTCAATCCTCCGTTCCCGGTGAATCGAAGTTCGCTTCCATCATCTTTAACACTATTAAGTTCATATCCTACAGAGGTAAGGGGAATAACTCCAAAACCAAAACCAAATTTACCAGCTGGAATACCAATAGCCAAATAATCTAATGAGGCATTTTCTCCAGATGATGATTGATTGGCATTACTAATCTTATATCTACGATATGATGCTCCTACCGTATATGTTGTAAGTCTCAAATCTCCATAGGATGCAGGGTTTTGAAGGTTTAAATGGATACTATCTGTATAAATACTCAATCCCCCCATCGATCTGTTTTCTACTGTTCCTTTGAACTTCGGAATCCCTATTCCATAAAAAGAATACGGAGACGAAGTCCCTTCCTGAGCGTAAGATATTATGGCAACGTGTACCAATATGATCACTAAAATCTTCTTTATCATTTACTATTATTAAAAGCTAAAATGCGGTTTAATCCCTCCAACAAAAAATTAGAAGTGGCAAATATGCTATTTTTTAATCTTTTAGACAAAAAATGTGCATCTCCACCAGTTAAAATAACTGTTAAATCAGTATAAATGTTGCAATATTCTTCAATTACTCCATCAATTTCATGCAAAATTCCAAAAACTACTCCCGAATGTATTGCCTCTTCTGTACTGTTTCCTATATAATTTTTTGGATCAGTTACCTGTAACAACGGTAGTTTTGCTGTATAATTATGAAGACTCTCATATCTAAGTCGCACTCCCGGTCCAATTGCACCACCAAGATACTCTTCTTTTTTGTTTTTAAAATCATATGTTATACAAGTTCCTGCATCGATTACCAACACATCCTTATTAGGAAACTGATCTACTGCTGCTGCTACCAAAGCTGATCGATCTATTCCTAGTGTAGTTGGGGTCTTATACAGGTTTTTGAATGGCATTTCTACCTGGTGATCTAACATAAGTGTATTATACAAACGCTTAACATATGTTATATGATTCTCTTCTATAGTAGATACCGAAGAAATTATGGCATTGGTGATCAAAGGGTATTCTTCTTTGATATTTTGAATTGCCTCTTTAAAATGATATTGTTCAATCCTTTTTTTATAGACAATTTTTGATTCTTCAAAAACTCCTATTTTGGTATATGTATTCCCTACATCAATAATGAGATTCATACTTTTATTTGTAAGTCGTAAAAATACAAAACGATTTTTTTAATTTTTTCTTTTGAGTATTAAAAAAAGCGTTCTATATTTGCATCCGCTTACAGCAAGGTGCCTTAGCTCAGTTGGTAGAGCAAAGGACTGAAAATCCTTGTGTCCCTGGTTCGATTCCTGGAGGCACCACCTTAAAAACCCGAACAAATGTTCGGGTTTTTTTATTACATATCATTAAAAGGTTTTATGTTATTCTTCTACCGGAACTGTTTTTGTTAGTATCGTGAAACACTTCTTCTCTGTATTACACAACCTTTGTGAGGCAGGCGGTATACTATCACCTCCTTTGATTGTATTTGCATTCACCAATTTGGTAATTTTTATCTTTTCTAACTTAAATGATTTTATTTTCTTATTTGTTTTCATAACAATTTCGATTTACGTGTTCTTAATATTAAAAATATAGTTTTTAACTAACTCCTAATGCAGCATACTAGTTGATATTTATAAATTTAAGCTATAAAAGCACTGAATTAGACACTATAAGTCTTTACGTTATACCTCTAAATGTTTAATAAAATAGGATGGATAAATACCTGTTTTTTTATAAAATGCAGAAGAAAACGATTGTGCATTTTTAAACCCTACCTCTTCTGCAATAGCCTTAATGGTATAGGAACGTAATGATTTATTAGATGTAAGCTCATCTACTGCAAAATCAATCCTTAAATTATTGAGATAATTTGCAAAGTTCACATTTTTATACACATTTATAATCTTTGATAAATATGCGCTATTTGTATTTAGCTCTTTGGCTAATGAGTTAAGCGTATAATGTTTTTTAGAAAATTTAACCGAATTCTCAAAATTATGAAGCTTTTTTAATACCGTTTCGACAACATCTTTTGGGATATCTATATCTTGTTTTTTTGAAATATTAGTATTGATATCAACAAAATCTAGTAGATTATGCTCTTTGGTTTTTTGATCTTCAAGTAATCTTAAAAAACGTTTTTTATTTACATAGCTTTTTCGAAAACCATATGTAGCAAGTATGATCAAAACAACAAGAAATACAATTAGAATAGTTATCGTTTCTTCTTTTAAGAATTTATCGCGTTGCAACTGATCTATTAATTTTTCTTTTTCAGAAATTAATTCTACAGTATCGTATCTCTCGTTAATGTTTTTGGTTAAATATATTTGATTAGCATGTCTTATACTATCTAATCTTAATAGTGTATTGATATATTCAATTTGTTTTTCAAGATTTTTTTTTGATTTAGAATCAGCAATCAAATAATCATATGTATCGATTAATTCAGGAATAACATCTTCAGTTTCTTTGAGAATACGATCTACATTTCTAAAATATTGTATACTCTGCTCTGCCATACCCTGATCCTGATATGAACGCGCAATATAATAATCACAGATAGCAATTCTTGTTTTTACCTCATCAGACTTTTGTATTAAATTTTTTCCTTTTTCAAGGCTGTCAATTGCCTGATTGTAGTTTTTAGAGAAATATTCATACATCCCCGAATACACAACAAAATTAGAATATATAGATATATCATTTGTTTTTAATGCTTCCCGAATTCCTTTATCAATATAATCTTCGGCCAGTTTAAATTGATTACTATAAATGTATGAATCAGTAAGAGCAAATAGCACTCTATTATACGTACTTGAGGTTTTAAATTTAGGGTTTTGATCTAAAAAGCTTAAATACTCCAAAAAAATAGCTTGAGCTTCTTCCCTTTCTCCAGCTGTATTTTTTAATAATCCTATATTAAATTTCAACTTTAGATATAACAGCTCATTCCCATTTTCTTTTGCAGATTTTGAGGCTATGAGATAAAGTTCTAAAGCCTCTTTATAGTTTCCTTCTTCATAACGCATATTACCCTTGCGTAAATAACCCAATGCCGGATATCTTTCATAATTTTTATTCTTGGTAATTGCAATAAGACTATCTGCATAACGTAATTGATTAGAACGACTTAGTTTGGATAAAAAATAATATGCATCGGCCATACGCAATGTATCTAATCGATTTATGGCTTTATCGAGAGAGCCCTGTGCTATTTTTAATTTTAGGGAGTCTTCTTGTTGCTCTGCAATTATCTCTTTTAATTCATCAAAATCTAGTGAATCCTGAGCACCATTAGGCCTTTTAACCTGTCCGCGTAATTGCTGCGCAAAAACAAATAAAATTAGCAGATAACCTAAAAATGAATACTTCCTGATCATTAAAGTGATTTTTATAGTTCTTGAAAACTGCTCAACAGAATTCGAAAACCATATCTTTTAATTCAATATATAAGTGAATGACATAAAAAATAATACGAAATAAAACTACCAAAAAAAACAATGTGAATAATTTATTCAACACATAGTTTGATATACAATAGCAAAAACCAAACTCTTACAACATACACAAAGTATCGGTTTAAATTTATAAATATCAAGAATATTACTTTGTATTTCATGTACTCATCGTCATATTTTTGAATTCTGTAGGGGATGAATACATACCAATCTTAAAACTAAATTTCATCAAATACTAATTTTTAAAACTCTTAAAACCATGAAAAAAACCAAATTCTTAGTTTCAATTTTAAATTTGACTTTTGCAATATGTTTACTATTGACTTCTTGTGAGTCAGAAAATGAAGAGTTACCTCTAGAGCAAGTTTCTAATACAACTGAAAACAATATCAATACAAAATCAAGGGCTTTGAGTTCTCAAAATGTGTATCGATATTATAGCGGGGGATCTGCATCTCTTCATACCTATAAAACACAAGGAGGTCAAGGTATTGGAATAGGCCGTAGAGAAGGGGTTTCCTTTAGGACCGACGTAGCCAGATCTCGCCGGGAAATCGATTTTAATACATATAACGAGCTATACTTTTTGTTACATCCGAGAAAAATAGATTTCGTTTTAACAACTAGCCCTACCGAAATTTTAACTTTAATCAGTAAAGGCTGGAAAGATGTTTCCCGACTTGTTTTAATACATAAAAAACCAGGTAACGGAAGAAAAAAACTCTATCGTTTTTACAATACTCAACATTCTGATCACCTGTATACCAAAAATTATTCTGAAGGTATTAACGCCGGATATAAATATGAAGGAGTAACTGGCTGGGTGTATTAAAAATATAATCGATAAGAAAAGGTGCCTTCAAAAATCATTTTGAGTTTGTGAGTAAAATACATGTTGATATTTATCTGAAGGAATTACGCCATGAAAAACCCAAACATCTGTTTGGGTTTTTTGTTTTTATAACTTCAATTATACCTCTTTTTTGTTGATACAAAAGCAACCCAAGCTCTTTATAAAATTTAAAAATCCTCAAATTTATAAATCTGATGAAGTGCTAAACAAACCGAACCATCGTTTCAACTACTTTTATATCGAAGCAACTCATCAGCTTCAAAATGTATAAATCAAGTTTAATTAAAAAAAGACATCATGTTACAAAACATTTCAAATTTAAAAGGAGTACAGGTATTAAAAAAAGAAAATGACTTAAGTACTATTAGAGGAGGTGATGATGGTAGAACATATTTTGTTCTGAAAGGAAAAGATGGCAAGGATTATTTTGTACTAAAAGGAAAGGATGGAAAAGATTATTTTGTGCTTTAACACATAAAGAATTAATATCAAAAATTTTATAAATCAAGTTTAACCTAGAAAACACATTATGTTACAAAACATTTTAAATTTAGAAGGAGTTCAACAATTAAATCATGAAGAAAAAAAATCCTTAAAAGCTGGTGATCACGATGAAATGTACGGAGAAGAATACTACGACTGTATTAGAACATGTGGCGGTAGTTGTAGTGCTACTGGACGTTGCTTTGAGATGATAAAGTAAACACAAATTATAATGTTTATTTAAAAAATGGGGTTTAAAAAATTAAACCCCATTTTTTACACATTACATCAACCATATTATAATCAATATTTTACAACAACATTCTTTTTATTTTTTTAAAAGATGTTAAACTCTACCTAATGAAGGTAAAAAATTATTCTTTGACAAAAGTTTTAATAATCCTTTGTTTACCCTTGTAGATATGGAAATAATACATCCCAGAGTTAAGTTTTGAAATATCATGTGTGTATACCGTTTTCATATTAGAATCCCTATCGCTATATTTTTTCTCACCAATTAACAAACCATACATATCATATATCTGTATCTTTTCTGGGATCTCAGAGATTGATATTTCATTCCTAGCAGGATTAGGGTACAATTGTATCGATTTTTGTAAAAGCTTATTACCCGAAAGAGGCAAGTATGAAACATTATTTGATTCATTCAATTCTAATATCATATTGCCTGGATCTACACTGTATAACAGATAGTATTCAACTTCTGGTTTCATATTATTTTGTAAATGACGATACCCTATTCTTACTTCCTGACTTTGTGCTGGTTCTAAAGAAGAAATCTCTCTACTACTTAAAAAAATATCTTGTTTATCGATAATAGTATCTGTAGAAATATAATGATTGATCACAGTCTGAGGTGAAATTTTCTTACCAACATTACTAACAACACAAGTAGATTGTATTTGCCCCAAAATACCATCACCAATAATTAACTCAGCATTAACCGGAAACACCTCAAGGTCAGGTGCAGGGTCTTTAACAATAATCTCTTTATATATAGAGCTTGTAATTGGATAATATTTTGGGTCGGGTAAATTACTCCAAAAGTATTCTGAAGTCATTTCTAAAGCATAATCATTACTAATTAGATTAAATTGAAGGTAATGATGATCTGGAATAAACTCATAACAATTGGCAGTAGAAGGTGTTCTTGTTGGAGGCGGCGGAATGGTTATTATAGGATCTTGCGCCCCATCAATATGTACAACAGATGCCCTGGAATTTTGATTAAAAAAATCATATTGCACCTTAAAATAAGGTGGGGTTATATTGTTCTCATTACATATTATAAATTTAAACCCTACATATTCATCACGATATAATTCATCGGATATAGGGTTAGATACATATAATGTATATCTATCCGCGTCTACTATATCAATATTAACTTCTATTAAATAATCGAAACCAGGGCCAGATTGACCTTGCCCTTGAATAGTTAATGTAAATAAAAGTATGAGAAAAAAAAGTACCTTTTTGATCATAATATTTTGTTTTTAAAGAATTACAAATTGATTCTTGAACTTCAAAAATATTGGGTATTCTCTGTAAAGCTATCATCCTTGTCCTCAAATTTATAAATTTGAGGTTTTTAAAAAATATGGCAACTCTTATACAATTACATTTAAGTGCTTTGGAAGTTTTCACTTTTATCAAGACACTTTATATAAAAGGAAGGATTTAAATTTGTTTTATCTTTAAATGCTTTAACAAATGTGTTACTACTTTTATATCCTACTTCCTGAGCGATAGCTTCTATTGTATAAGATCTGAATTTTGCATTATCATGTAATCTTAAAATCACATGATGGATTCTCAATTCATTTAGATATTGGTTGAATGATTGTTTTTTATATGTATTTATCGTCTTAGAGAGGTATGTTGTATTGGTGTTTATTTTTTTTGCAGTAGTATACAAGTTACATTCTTCGGAAAGAAAAAAAAGTGAATCCTGTAACTTATTTAATTCCTCGAGAATACTATTCACTTTTTCATCTTTAATACTATCTTTTTTTATAGTTTTCTGGTGATTATCAAAGGATTTTTCTTTAATACTTTTCGCAAGTTTTTGAAAGCGCTTTTCATTCTCTTTTGATTTTATTTTAAATCTAAAAAACATAAACACCAATACAAGCAATAAAATAGAAGCAATACCAATAGCTATTGCAGTAGCATACTTCTTTTTATCGTATCTGGCCACTAATGATTCATTATCTATTTTAAGTTTTGAAATATCTCGATTATAAAGCACATCTCTAGCTTTAAGCTGATCTTCACTAATCTTACTAAATGTTTCTCTATAATCTTGATTAAGTGATATTATCAAATTTCTATCTTCTAGTTGTTCTGCTATATGAATAGCTAATTCATACATTTCATGCAGCTTATCCGTTTTTTGGATATTATTTTCTTTGATTACACCAAAGTTATATATCAATAAATCCAATGCCTCTTTAAGTTTTTCTAACTTGAAAAGACAACGTGCACTATAAAATTCTGCTAATAAAATATTTGAAAAATTTGAAGACTGTACACTCTTCAATATTTTTTTACCTTCATTTAGATATCCTAAGGCTTTATGATATTCTCCTTTTTCATAAAAAACATCTCCAGTATTAATATAAAAATTCCCTTTTATATTCTTCAAGTCATACGTATTTGCCAACTCGGTACCTTCTTGATATGTGAGTAAAGCCTCGTCTAATCTATTGAGCTCTTTCAGGCAAAGCCCTTTAGACAAAATGACCCTAATATAGGTATGCTCAAATTGCTTTTTTGTATCTCTATACTCTTCTTTTTCTAATTTTGATATAACCTTCTCTAACACTTCTAAAGCATCAGAATATCGCTTTAATTCAATTCTAACAAAGCCAATATTAGCTATACAAATTAATTCTTTGTTTTTTAAACCTTTATCAATAGCTATTTTTTCGGCTTTCAGATAGGACTTAAGAGATTCATTATAATTAGCCAACCTCATATAAATTCCTCCCTGAAGAATATAGCTATCTACCAATTTAAGAGAATCTTCAATTTTGGTAGCTGCTTCTATCGATATTTCAGTATATGTTAGTGCTTTCCTATACTTTGATTTATTATAGTAAATATAGCTTATATACATACTGGCATACTGTTGTATATTGTAGTTTCCCTGATGTATTCCTTGTTCTAAAAAACCAATACTATATTGCAATGCTAAATCTTTATCAGAACTGTAAGTCTTATAAATCAGCATTTTAACCTCCTTTACAGGCATCTGATAGATTGAATCGTCTGTATCAAATAGTGTAGCTGTTGAATCTTTATTCTGTCCTGAAGTGATCATGCAAAAAAAGATGACATGACCAAGAATTATTAGCTGTAATTTTTGCATGATATTTATATAAACTCCCTAAGATTTATATTAAAAAAATATTAAAAGGCAGACTAATCTAAATTCATCAAAAAAATACAGCAAAACCATTTTTACAACAAAAATTAAAAACTTCGGGCATTTCAAATTCAACCTGATACCTTTATTATCTCTGTAAGAATATATCCATCGGTTATATTTCCTGTTACAGAATTCGCTATACTGCGATTAATATCACCAGAAAATATACCATCCTGAGCATTCGAAGTATCAAAATCTCCCTTATAATTTGTAGTAGCATAGACTGCTTTGGAAATATTTTCGGGAAAAGCAACTTGAGTAATAAGTAATGATTGCCCCGATGATTTTAAAATTTCTAAGTGAAGATGAGGTGCTCTACCCGGGTACCATCCTGGATATATGCTTATAAATGAAGCATTACCGCTGGCATCTGTAGTTTGCCTTCCTCTTAAAAATTTTTGACTTGTAAAATCCCCATCCAACTGACCAGAATACTCAGAATAATTTCCCTTTGCATCACATTGCCAGATATCTACAACCGCTCCTGCTAATGGTTTACAATTATCATTTACATTTTGCACCTGTATTGTTATTTTTAAAGGAATTCCTGTACGATCACCAATTATATTTTCTTTTACCAAATCTGCTGGTGTTTTTATTGGAAACGGCCCTGCTGTTTCCACTGGGGAGACAATACATGATCCATCATCTACTACGCCTCCTGCATCATCATCTTTATTACAAGATGTTATTAACGTTGGAATTGCTATAATAGAACCTATACCTGCCATTCCATTTTTTAAAAATTTCTTTCTATCCATAATATCATAATTTGTGGTTGCAGGGGCGTAATTACATTACTATAATATAGAAACGCCCCACAACACTTTATTAATCTGTATTTTCTATTACAACATTTACTATGAATAACACCCCTTGCTATTACCTACTCTCTCAAAAGACTGAAATACATTTAGATGTTACAAAATGTTATATATAAACAACAACTAAAGTTTATTTTACCCTATTTTTTATTAATATACCCTACAGCAGCATCTAAATGAATATCATCTCCTGCTGTAACTTGGGCAGTGGTGGGTATAGATAATATATCGGGAGTTATACCAATTCCTTCGAAAGATTGAAACGTATTATTATATTTAATTTCTACATCGTGAGTTGAAACCCGGGTTTTCCATTTTCCTCCCCCATTAGTTAAGGTAAAAATATCGCTCCCTGCAAAGATCCCAAAAGTCGTATTTCCTATTGTTCTGGTATGAGATTGGGTTTTGATAGCAGCTGTAAAATACTCTGCTGCACTTGCCGTTCCTTTTGAAGTTAGTACTGCAACTTTTTTGGTAAATTGAAATGTCCCCGAAGCTACAATGGTATTATCTTCAGGAAAAACTCCTGCTACAAAGCCTCCTTCTACTCTGGCATCGGGATATCCTTCGAACTCCTTTGTTGCCCATTCACCAAGAGAAGCAACGGTACTTCCTGCAGATGTCTTTATACGTTGTTGTATCAATTCTATCGGGGTATTGTTTGCAAAAAATCTACCCGCCAAATAATATGCAAATGGTCCTTGTCCACCTCCATTAGTACGAACATCTATAACAATCCCTGCTTTATTTTGCAGTGCTGTTAATGCTTCGTCAACAATAGCTTTAAAATTATTAAACTCGCTATCATTTTCGTTTACTGGTTCAAAATTTTTGGAATTGATATATCCAATATTAGAATCACTGGTTATAGTACCGTACGACAAATATGGATTATTGGTACTGCTCGAGACAATACTTACTTTATCAGCAGTATTGTTTTGGACCATATTTTGAATATTCCTATCAAATTCTGGTTCAAACCCTGCTTCTTGATTGGCATTAAAAGTTAAACTACTATGCCCATCTTTGACAATAGTCCCCATTATCGTTTCAAAAACTCCAAACAATTGATTATCCGAAGTTGTACTTGTAATTTTTGGATAGTATGTATCATACACATTCTGCCAGTCTATATTTTTTCTGTGCATTAAAGGATAATGTCTATCATAGATCTCCCAAAATTCTTTAAATACCTTTTGTTGTTCTATTAAAGTACCATTACCATCTGGTATTATTACATCATCATCTTTATTACAAGAACCAATAATCAATACCAACAAAAAACCTAATAGCGGCAATCTAAATATATTCTTCATCGTTATTTTCTTTTAGTAATTTAAAAATCGAACACATCTTTTTAAACATTTCAATTTATCTAGGTTGTAATCAAAAACCAGATGTATTCGGTTAATTGCATTTATTATCTTTTATAAGTACCATCTGGCAATTTTGCTGGCATTTTATATGTTGGATTTGTAAATATTGCCCAGGCTTTTGTATCAGTTCCTTCTACTTTGCCCCTGGTGTTTAACCTCCATTCGTTGTTAATTTCACCTAATCTATTTTCTTGTGCTCCAAGCATAGAACTCATTATCCAATATAAATATTCGCCAACCTGGCAATTGTAGTCACAGGTAGTATCATCATAAGTATACCAAGCGCTGGCAGGATAGCTAGCTGGAGGAGATTGAAAGTTACCTCCACGGGCAACATCCATTGCTTTACTGATTTCAGATCCAGATTGAGAACTAAAGACATTAGGATAGGCTCTTTCATGCCCGCCATTAGTAATAATATGCCATACCTCTTCTAAAGCAGCATCAAATGATCCCGTATGCCCATTTGTATGCCATGTCGGTACGGTTTCGTCTGCTCCTAAATCTTGCCCAACTTCAAACCCGGCGGGAGGGTTAAAATTATCTCTATCTGCTTCTGTTTTCCACATAAACAAAAAAGCTTTGTTAGATTTCATCGAATTGTGAATCGTTGTATTATCAATCGAACCATCTTCATCATTATCTAAATACTGAGCCATTAAATTAGCAGCATGCAACAGTTTAACATCTTCTACCACAGCTACAGCATAAATTGGAATATCAAAAACCGTAACTTTTCTGTTAAATGCACCAAATCCAGCATCTGTATTTTTTACAATCTTGAAATTAGGGTCATTACCTGGAGTAACTGTTCCCGTTGTTGGTATTGTTGCAATATCATCGTCATTTGAGCAGGCTACACAACTTAAAATGGTGTAGGTTACTGCTATCACATTTACTATTCTAAAATGGTTTTTCATACTTTATTATTTTGTTATTTTATATTGGGTTATCTCTTCTTCAGTCATCCAGTGTACACTTTCTGCTGGAGCGGCTTTAATAGTGAAATAATAAAAATCCTCGGCTTCTTTCTGTGTAAATCCTACCGACTTGTAATAGTTGATATATGGTAAATGCACGGCGTGACCTACAGGATATGAAGTGGCTATTGGTTCTCCGGGACCAGCTCCCCAGGAATGTACCCCGATGCGACTTCCTTGTTCGCGTGTTCTTTTTATCCCTCCTACATACATGTCTACTGCTCCTGAGGCAATGACAGAGCGTGCAGATAAGTGAAACTCTATACCACTATCATGCATTTTTTTGGAAACAATCAAATTAGCATCATCATCATTAGAACCAGGGCAATCCAGCATATTTATTCTTTTCAGCCTGGGGTATTTTGCCAATAGGTTATTAAAATGAACAGGGGTAGTGCTTGTAATCGTACCATTCATTTCGGCTGTTGTATCATTTATAGACTTAAAGATTCCAAAATCACTTTGAGCCACATTGTTATCATCATCATTAGTACACGCCAAAAAGCTTACAGAGATTAAAAACAGAATAATAAGTTGATTTCTTTTCATTTTCATAATTCTAAAATTTTATCGTTTATATCTACAACATTTAAATACAGCTAAACCCTAAAAGTTATTCCACAGAACAAGTCCGAATGCTTCTATCTGGACTTTTTTAATTACTGCTCGGTTGATTTAAAGCACTTATGGCATTCACAGTAAAATTGCCCAAGACAACTTTATTTGAGTTTGAGTTCATAATATTCCCCAAGAGATTTACGGGAGGTGTTGCAAACAATTGGCTCGGATCTCCAGAGCTTTCACTATCATTTGCTTCTAATTGTAGACTTTGATTTAAATAAAACTGATACGAACTAAAATTGATATTACAAAACGTGATTCGTATTTCATTATATATGATTTCGATATCCTCGTCATCCTGTAACCTAAATAAATCAACTTCTACAGATGCACTTTCTTTACCATTAAACACTACATCATTAGATTGTGATGTATTAGATGAGATTAATTGCCCTTCATTAAATAACGCTACGGTAAACTTATAAAAGTTGGTATCATTACCTGGATCACTAAACTCTATTTCTAAAATATCTAAATTTTTAATTTTTGCATTGGTAATAGGGACAACAGGCTTTAATAGCTCTTCTTTTGATTTAAATAGAGTTCCATCATTTAATCGCACTTCTATCCAATACGAATAACCTATTGTAGTCGAAATAGATTGAGCTGAAGTATAGACGCCTTGATCAATCACAAAATCATTTGTAACTAGATTTGTATTTCCCGAAGTATCCTTTGCATACAACGATACCGAAGCATCATTTACAGGTTTTGAAGTTGAAGAATCCTGCAAAGGAACCGATTGTTGAATACGTATCGAAACCGGAGCAGTCTCATTAGAAATAGAACCAAAAATGATAGTCTGAGGCTCATGAGGTACATCAACACTTATTTCTTTGGTACAACTAGAAATACAAAGTATAAGTAAACTACTTGCTATGATTTTTATATATATACTTTTCATCTTACTTAAAATTTAAAATTATAGGTTATAAAAGGTACTGGTGCACCAATTACAGAATATTGAAATGTTTTTAGTTGATTATTTCTCACAGAAGAATACACCGAGAATGGGTTTTTATGACTGTATACATTATAGACTCCGAACACCCAATTGCCACTCCACCTTCTGTTTGGTTTCTTTTTAGGTGTATATGTAAAAGAAATATCTAATCTGTGAGTAGGTTTTAAGCGAAATGCATTTCTGTCTGAGTAGGTAAAAAATTGGTTTCCGCCTACTTCAAACTTCCCTGTTGCATAAGTTGTTGGTCTCCCTGTTTGATATGTAAAAAAAGCTCCGACACTCCATTTTTTGGACAATTCATAATTAGAAGTAATATTAAAAATATGAGGACGATCGTAATTAGAAGGATAATAATTTCCGCTATTAATATTCTCAGAATTAAATGAACTTGTAGTCTTTCTTTTGGTTACCGAATACGTATAATTCGCATTTCCTGTGAGCTTTCCTTTTGTTTTATACCCACTTAATTCTAAGCCATATGAATATCCTTTTGCAGTTAATAGCTGAGTTTCTAAGTTTTCATTCAAAAACAAATCTGCCCCATTTTTATATTCTACCAGATTTTTAAAAGTCTTGTAATATCCTTCTACAGAAAAATTATATTTCCTACTAGGAGTATCATAAGCATATCCGGCAGAAATCTGATTCACTTCTAAAGGTTTTATATGATATCCTGCAGGTTTCCATATATCAAAGGGTAGTGTAGAATAGCTATTAGAAATCAGGTGTATATATTGAAACATCCTGTTGTATCCCAATTTTATAGCTTTCCTATTATTAAGATCATACTTAAGTGCTAATCGGGGCTCAAAACCATGGTAATTTTTAATCACTTCGTTGCTTTTATAACTACGTGATCCTGTAATACTACTCACAGTTTGTGGCACCTGTGTATCATAAAAGGATACTTTATTTGGTCCTAAGTTTCCGAACCAGGAATATCGGAGGCCTATATTTGCAGAAAACTTATTTAATTTCTTTTCGTAAGAAACATAAGGTGCTATTTCCAGGCCTTTTTCTGTGCCAAAGTTCACTGTATTTATAGAAGTATCATTTCCTGTAATCTTTGCAGGAGTAAAACGATATAATGTACTATTAACTCCAAAACGAATTTTGGTCTCTGTATTCTGAAAGAATGTAAAATCGGGTTTAAGTATCCAATTTTCTACAGCCGATTTCCAGGTAAAATTACTAGCCGATCCGGCAGGCCCACCACTACTATTTTCTGATGACAACGAGTAATTATAACGACTGAAGACTCCTGATAAATTCATAAATAATCTTTCAGAAAAAATGTGATTCCATCGTATTGTTGCTGTACTGTTTTTCCAGGAAAAGTTTATACTTTCATTAGTGTTTTGTTGGGTGTTCTGTTGATCCTCATCGGTATCATCAAATTTTAATTTCATCACATCGGCTCCAAAATATCCAGAGGCAAATAGTTTATTTTTTTCGTTGATATCCCAGGAGAGTTTAGCATTTAGATCATAGAAATACACTTTATTTCCTTTTAAACTTTTTATAAGCGGAAATGCTAAATCAAAATAAGAACGCCTACCAGAGACCAAATAACTTAGTTTATCTTTTTTAATCGGCCCTTCGAGAGTTAACCTAGAAAATAAAAGCCCTAATCCTCCTTCTCCTTTAAATTGTTTATTACTTCCTTCACGCTGTCTAATATCTAATACCGAAGAAGCTCTGCCGCCATACCTTGCCGGGATTCCTCCTTTGTATAATTTCATGTCTTTTATCGCATCCGAATTAAAAATGGAAAAGAATCCCCATACATGAGAAGAGTTATAAATGGGTGCTTCATCCAGAAGAATTAAATTTTGATCAATATTACCTCCTCTTACATTAAAACCAGACGTCCCTTCACCCACAGAGGAAACCCCTGCTTGTGTAAGCATAGCTCTGGTTATATCTGGCTCTCCTAATAAGGCCGGTAATTTTTTTATATCCTGAGGTTTCAGATTTATAGAACCGGCAATAATGTTTCCTGTCTGACTTTTGTTGTTTGTATTTGTTGTTATAATAACTTCATCCAAATTATTGCTAATTGGCTTTAATTCGATGTTTATTTTTTTATTTCCCGTTAGATCAATATTTTGAATGATATCCTCATAACCCAGATAAGAAATGATTAACGTATGTTCTCCTTCTTTAAGCGTTAAAGAAAAGAATCCATATTCATTGGTTACAGCTCCTTTTCCCGATTGCTTATCATAGATTGTAGCTCCCAATAGTGTCTCTCCCGTAGTGCTATCTTTAATAGATCCACTAATACTATGAGATTGCGCCTGTAACGTATAAAAGGCAGAAAAAAAAGTAAAAATCAAAAATAGGTGTTTCATAAATTGTATGTATAAAAATTAGGTACATACAAAATAACGCCCCTATCCAGGCATAGTTTCACTCAACAAGTCCAGCTGCTTCTATTCGGACTTTTTTAGCGATAGTTCATACTGCTTAGGAGTCACACCTTCTAGAGTCTTGAAGGTGTTATAAAATGTTGATTTAGAAGAAAACCCTGCTTCCTGAGCTATCCCTAAAATCGATAACTGCTGAGCCATTGGGGTTTGTACTAATCTTTTGAATTCGGTGACCCGAAAACCATTTATAAAATGGTAAAAATTAGTTTTAGCATGAATATTTATAAGTTTGGAGAGTTCTTTTTCTTTTATTTGAAGAGATTCGGAGAGTGTTCGCAAATTTAATTCAGAATTTGCATACAACTTTTCTTTTTCGATTGTACTCTTAACTTCTTCAAATCGTTTTTGATCTTCAGCACTAGTTTCATTAATTGTAATCGTATGTGCTTTGAATGATCCTGAAGGCAAATCTTGCGAATCATGGATAAAAAGAGATGCTTTAAATATCTCTGATTGAGAAAACCCGTTGTAGGCTATCCAATACACCATTACAAATGAAAGTACTATCGAAATCGAATCAAGATACGGATCCACCGTTTCTTCTTCAAAACCTATAAAACCTTCTACAAAATCGAATACAATAAATGCAAGACTAATATAAATGATAGTTTTTATCCAGGATAGTCTCTTATTTTCTAATTCTGAATAGAAATTATTTAACTCTAATTTAAGTCCTTGTAATTTTTTCAAAATCAATACATATAATACAATCTCAATTGCATATTCCATTAAATCAATAGTCCAGATCATTTCTTCAGAGTTTATAACAAATAGAATAATCAAATAGGTTATAAACAAAGGGATAAACACATACTTCAACATTTTTAGGTAAGGTCTATTTATCGTTTGATAGGTATACATGTATAAAAGTGGGGCAATACATAAAGAAATAAGAAAAAAAACACGGTCAAGAAGAGCATCTTCTTCTATTTCATAATCTAATAAATCAACAAAAATATTTAGTGAAAAGATCCAAAGAAATAGCCCCAAAAAAATATTGGCTTTTTTATTAGCAGATTTCATTGTAAAAAAGAGAAGTCCCAACATTAGAGCCCCAGAAAAGGTAAGAAGCTCTAAAACTGAGAAAAAAGATAACTCTATAACCATAGATCCAAAGTAAGAATTATTTAATAAGATTTTAAAGAATCCTCTTTTGTTTTCTACTATTAAAATTCATTTTTAAACAATAAACCCTTGCGAGTAATTATTCACAAGGGTTCCTATCATAAAAAAATCAATCCTCAATTATGAAATAATCACATTTCACATTTTTTTTGTAATCCTAATAGTTTACTATTTAGAACTATTGATTTCTTTAACAATGTCTTTGGTAGTAAAAACATGACTAGCGATCATCTGAAAGTTTACTACTGCTGCCTCATAAGCATTTAAACCGGGTAAAATAGCTCCTGCCGTTGCATCTTTTACTACAGCTACATCAAAACCTGACTCTACAAGATCTCTCATGTGGGATTCTGTACACAGGTTCGCAGACATCCCTGCCAATATTACTTTACTATACCCATGTTTGCGTAATTGTAAGGCTAAATCATTGGATTCTGGTCCATATACTTTGTGAGGACTTGTTACAATTACATTATCCTTTTTAATGTATTTTTTGTATTTATCCAACCAATCTGCTCCAGAGCCTTCAAAACCTTCTGTAGATAATGCATCTTTTCTATCAAACATATTAATTTTATGCATTAATGCTTCTAGTGCTCCTTCTATTTCCCAGGTATGATCATGAGGATAATAATAATGCGGAGAAACAAAAACAGTAATGTTTTTTTGTTGCGCTACTTTAAATAATGCTTCGATATTATCAACAGTATTATTTGCTGTAACACTTTCTCCTACTACTCCCCAGGTTACACCATTAGGGCTTAAAAAATCGTTTTGAGGATCTGTAATTACGATGGCTGTATTTTGATCTACAGTAAATCCCGGATCAGGTAATTGTGCATATACATTTGTTAAACCTGATATAATTAACGTTATTATTATTACTAAATTTTTCATTGTCTTATTCTTTAGATTAATACTTAATTTGACAATGCAAAGATGGTGTAGAGAAGCAAGTCTTTGTTAGGTAACTATTCCCGAAGTGTTGGCAATTTTTCCTAGCTTACTTTTTCTTTGAATTCTGAAGGAGAAATCCCTTCCTGGTTTTTAAAAAATCTGCTAAATGCCTGGACATCCTCATACCCAATTTCGTAAGCGATTTCTTTTATTTGCATACTTGTGTAGTGTAAAAGTCTTCTTGCCTCCAGCATTTTACGATCTTGTATATATTGCAATGGTGTTTTGGAGCCCATCTTTGAAAAAATATTAGACAATGTCTTTGGGGACTTATATAATAACTCGGCATACTCAGATACGTGATGCTTTGTCTTGAAGTACTGTTCTACCAAAAAATTAAACTCTCTTACAATATCAAAGTCTGCTTTTTCATTGGGATAATTCTCTTTTGACTTATATATTCTGGCACAAAGAATCAAATATCTTTTAAGCATCATTTGCAACATCTCTATTTGCAAACTATCATTAGATTGCATCTCTATAGTAAACATTTTCCATAATGTCTCGAATTTATCTAATTCTTCTTCTGGAATTTGAATGATTGGTAATTGTGACGCCCCAAAGAATAAAATACCTTTACAGCCTACCTCGGTATCGTGATCAAGAATACAATAGAAAGGTCTATTAAATCTTAAAAATCTAATACAGTCAATTTTTTCGATTACCACATTGTGAAACTCTGTTAAGAAAACAATTTCATTCTTAGAGAATGTCTGCTTTTTTCCATCAATTATGAGTTCATTGTGATCAGATTCAAACCATAAAATAGTTAGACTGCTTTCTATAGTTTCATTTATTATTTTACTATTTTGATTATTAATGGTCTCTAACTGAAGATACTCCTTTATGTTTCCTAAAAATATCATATAAAGTAAATTATGGTAATTCTGTTTCTTTTGTACCTTCTTTAATAAACGAATTAGTTAATTCTGATTTATTTTGTGCTTTTCTGGTAAACAAATATATCCAAAATATCCTGGCATATTTATAATTTGTAGTGCTCAATAATACAGCACTCACAGATAAAATAATAAAGAAGTGAACTGGTCTTGTTACAAAAAAACTACTTAACAAATAAATTACAATCCCTTCGGCAACGGTTAGACCATAACTCACATACATTGCTCCATAAAAGTAACCAGGTTCAATCAAAAATTTATGATTACAACATGGACATTTCTCATTCATTTTAGGTAATCGCAATGTAAACAATCCTCTTTTTTTAATAAAAACATCTCCTTCTTCACACTTTGAACATTTTCCCTTTAGGATATTTATCACGGTTTTCATAAAAACTATTCTTTTTACTGCAAAATATGGACATTTTGATATTTTTATATTTCATTATTTACACTTTTATTTGTATAATTAAGACATTTATTACACTCTATGAATCTTCCTATTTTAGATATTACGCAATTTCACGATACCGGAAGTGTTGAAAATTTTTATGCAAATGACTTTGCAACTCATCTATTAAATAATCGAGATATCATATCTCATCCGCACAAGCATAATTTTTATCTTTCTGTTTTGTTTATTGAAGGAACTGGAGTTCACGAAATTGATTTTGAATCGTATCCAATTAAACCCGGTAGTGTTTTTCTTTTGAGGCCTGGTCAGACTCATTTTTGGAAATTTAATACAAAAGGAAAAGGGTATATTATTTTTCATTCTAAGGAATTTTACGAAACCAGAGGGCAGAATAAAAACCTTTCTATTTTTCCGTTTTTTTTCTCAAATCAAAACTCTCCCTGTATCTATCTGGATAAAAAGACACAGACATTGATTGAACCTCTTTTCATTTCTATTTTAAATGAATCTCGATCTAATGCATTATTAAAAAAACAAAAACTAGTTAACCTTATTGATCTCATTTATATAGAATTATCACGTCTTGTTCTAAAGGACAATTTTGAGGACCTGGTAAATTCTAAAAATCTTACGATGAAACTACATAAGTTTGAGCAATTGATAGAAGAAAAATATAAGAGAGAAAAATCTGCTATTGCCTATGCAGAATCCATGAATATAAGTGTGAAACACCTAAATCGAATATGCAAAGAGACCATCGGAAAAACGACAACAGATCTTATTTTAGAAAGAGTTATTCTGGAAGCTAAAAGACAAATTCTATACTCAGAAAATAATCTAACAGAGATCGCCTGGGATTTAGGATATGATGACTATTCTCATTTTTCAAAATTATTTAAACAAAAAAGCGGTATATCTCCTTCTCAATTTCAAAAAATGTATCTAAAAAAAACTTAAGTTTTTATTCTTGCATCACATTTCGATTTTTTGCTCAAATATTTCCGGTCGTATGATTTATTTATGAATAAGTTACTATTTTTGCATTGCAAATCCCTACTATGAAATACACTAAATTACTGCTAATCTGCATTTTATTAACCTCTACATTCTCTATTTACGCTCAGGATTCTAATGACATGCAAGATTCTCAAAATGTTGGAGATACACTAGACACTAAGTCCGAAATGACCACCTGGCAAATGATCAAGCATGATGGTATGTCTGTATATGGTGGTGTAAAACATGTTTATACAGGTCCATTAAGATGGAAAGGAAAAGACTGGCTAACCTTTGGTGGAGTTATCGCCGGGAATGCTATTCTTTTGGCAGTAGACGAGCCTGCCAACGATGTTTTCAGAAAACAAGGAGATGGGGTTCCTGATGTTATAAAAGAAGCTGGTTTTAGGTTTGGAAAACCTCTATTAAACTATGGTTTAACGACTAGTGTTTATACTTTAGGGCTTATTACAAAAAATAAAAAAATCAGACGAACTGGTGTTCTTCTTATTGCCTCTGCAACTGCAGGAGGACTTCTTCAAACATTAGGTAAAACTGCTGTGGGTCGTGCACGACCATTAGAAGGTGAAGGGAGCTTAAGTTTCCGTTTTTGGTCTAATGAAGCTGGATATCACTCCTTCCCTTCTGGGCATGCAATTTTGGCATTTACTACAGCACATGCATTTGCTAAACAATTTGATAACTTATTTGTGAAGGGTGGAATTTATGCTCTAGGCTTGGTCACTCCTATTTCGCGATTGTGGGATGGTGCACATTGGTTGACCGATGTAACACTTGGATTAGTAATGAGTGTATTTATTGTTGACAGTGTTGATAATTATTTGAAGAAGGATAAGCGTTATGCTGTTGGCTCTAAAAAACATAAAATTCGATGGAATTTACGAGTAGGTGTAGGCCAAATAGGCCTTGTTGGTAGGTTTTAACTTATTTTACACAAATTCTTTTTCATAATATGTAACAGCCTCTTGTAATAGTAAGTCCAGATATGTGTTTTCGGTTTCAAGTCGGGTTTTATCTCAATTTAGATATTTAATAAGACCTTTCTGATTCTTTAATCAAATCGATTTCCGTTTATTTTAGATATCTAAGTCCACTATGAATAAGTTAAGTAAATTTATTACTGATACCAAAGGCAAAATCATTTTCTCTACCGGGCACTAGAGGCAACATCTAATACAGTTCTTACTCCTGTAACTTCTCCTCCGATCACAACAAGATCATACATTCGTTTTTTGCATTTTGCGACTGCATAGCACCATCTAAAACCGAAAATCTAATCGAATCTTCTTCTTTTGCGATACCCTTATCTTTGTTTACTATAATGGTTTAGATGTTTTCCTCTGCTCATATTTTAATGAGTAGAGTCTCTTAAAATTAAAGATGTTTTAACGATTTCGGTATTGGTTTTGTGGTTTTCAACAAAATCATCCAGTTGGTTTACTAAAATCTGAGCAGCTTTTACTCCTAAGTCCTCGGCATGTTGAGAAACGGTTGTAAGTTTTGGGTACGAATACTTAGACAACAAACCATCGGTAAATCCAATAACGGAAATATCCTCAGGAATTTTGTATCCTAACTTATGTGACATATTTATAGTGATAGCAGCAGCCGTCTCATCTAGTCCAAGAACCGCATCAATATCATTGTTCTTAAGAAATTTCTCTATTTCTTGCTCATTGTTATTAGAGTCTTTTACCACCAATTCTATTAAGGATAGCTGATCATTAACACCTATAGCTTCTCTTGCTCCTTCTAAACGCAAATTGGCTACACTTAGACCGCCAATTGTTGTAATTACCGCTATCTTTTTACAACCTGTATCAATGAGATATTTTGCAGCTGTTTTTGAAGCTTGTTTATCGTCAACAATCACTTTATCACATTCGATCTCTTCTGTTACTCTATCAAACATTACTATCGGCACATTATCTCTTTTTAGTTCTTTGAAATGTTCGAATTCATTGAGAACTTGTGTTTCATGACTTAGCGACACTATAAAACCATCAACACTACTATAGTTTAGCATTTCTACATATTCTACTTCTTTTTTATACGATTCATTTGTAATGCAAGTCACAATTTTATATCCATTTTCTGAAGCTTCCTGTTCAATTCCGTAAAGGACTTTTGCAAAAAAATGATTGAGGATTTCGGGTAATATTACTCCTATAGTTTTGGTTTTATTACTTTTTAAACTTACTGCCAGTGCATTTGGTTTATAATTATAAAAATCTGCAAGTTCATGCACTCTGGTAATTGTTTTTTGACTAATCTCTGAGTCGTTTTTTAACGATTTTGAAACTGTAGAAATAGAAAGGTTTAATTCTCTGGCAAGTTGTTTTAGGGTTACTTTTTTCCTCATAGCTTCAATTTTGGCTTCATAGTATTAGAAGAAGAACTGTCGAACTTCAACGCCTAAATTAAGCTTTTTTCTTAACGTAATATTAATATAGTGATGAGTTTGTAGTGTAATTCCTATATTTTTGCCAAAAAAATAGCTCATTTATTAATTTGGGTTTTTTATCTTACATATCTTTAAGAATTTACATACTTTTTAAAGAAATAAACAATTTCTAATGTAAGTATAACATACCATCAACGACATAATATTGCATGTCTGTAACTCAAAAAAACAATCCCATATGTCAAAAACATATTATGACCCTGCCGACTTAAGAAAATTTGGAAAAATCACTGAATGGAGTGAAGAATTAGGTACTAAATTCTTTGATTACTACGGTAAGGTTTTTGAAGAAGGAGCGCTAAGTGCCCGAGAAAAATCATTAATTGCACTTGCTGTTTCTCATGTTGTGAAATGCCCTTATTGTATCGATGCTTATACCAAGGACGGACTACAACGAGGGATTACAAAAGAAGAAATGATGGAAGCAGTACATGCAGGTGCTGCTATAGAAAGTGGTGCCACCTTGGTTCATGGGGTACAGATGATGAATAAATATGATAAGCTTTCTATGTAGGTTAATATGACCTTATAGAAGCAAAGCTTTATAAGCTTAAATACTAGCTTATATTGAGGTAAGTGAAATCAAAAAAGGTTACCCAAATTAGATAGTCCCAAAAGAAATATAACCCAAGAACGGAAGATGTCAGAAGCTAGAACAAAACAATCTTTACATAAGCGAAATGATCAGTTAGCAAATGCTAACAGGCAATTAGAAATCTTGAATAATGGTATTTTTGCTAGTGGTGAACTCCCTAGATTTGCTGATAAAATAGCAGAAATTGGTCATTCTACTTTGCGCCCTAATAAGCTAGAAATTTTACAAATTAATGTAGGATATATGTGCAATCAGGTTTGTGAGCATTGTCATGTAGATGCAGGCCCCGATCGTAAAGAAATTATGACTAGGGAAACCATGCAGCAATGTCTGGATGTCATTAAAAAAACCGGAGCGCATACCTTGGACTTAACAGGAGGAGCCCCAGAAATGAATCCTAACTTTAGATGGTTTGTAGAAGAAGCAAGTAAAGCAGGAATCAAAGATTTTATTGTACGTAGTAATCTTACGATTATTAGAGCAAATAAAAAATATTATGATCTTCCTGATTTTTTCAAAAAACATAATGTACATGTAGTCTCTTCTATGCCCCACTGGACCAGAGGAAAAACAGATAAACAACGTGGTAGTGGTGTTTTTGACAAATCTATAAAAGCACTTCAGGAGCTTAATGACAGAGGGTATGGTATGCCAGATAGTGGCTTAAGGCTAGATTTGGTATACAATCCTTCGGGAGCATTCTTACCGGGAGATCAGGTATCAATGGAGAAAGATTTTAAAAAGGCTTTGTTAGAAGATTTCAATATCCAATTCCATAATCTTTTTGCAATTACCAATTTACCTATTAGTAGGTTTTTGGATTACCTAATTGCTTCAGAAAATTATGAAGATTATATGTACGCTTTGGTAGAAGCATATAATCCGGCTGCTGTAGCAAATGTAATGTGTACTAATACGATCTCTGTAAGTTGGGATGGATGGTTATATGATTGTGATTTTAATCAGATGCTAGATCTTAAAGTAGCCAGTAAAGTAAAACATATAAGTGAGTATAACGAAGAATTACTTCAGGACAGAAATATTATCATTTCGCAACATTGTTATGGATGTACAGCCGGAGCAGGAAGTAGTTGCCAGGGAACAGTGGCCTAATATTTCTTGAAACCCAAAATGAGGATTTTTATACTTTCAATATCATTCTTTTTTTCTATTATAGCTAGTGCTCAGAATTCGTTAGATGAATTACTACGTCTATACAATAACGAAAGTATTCCTTATATTTCGGTTTCAACATTAAAAACTATTCAGGATACAGTATTAGTACTGGATGCAAGAGAGAGAAAAGAATATCAGATCAGTCATTTAAAAGAGGCAATTCATGTTGGGTATAATAATTTCAAAATAGATTCTATTACAACACAACCGATTCCAAAAAACTCACATATAGTCGTCTATTGCAGTATTGGCATTCGATCAGAAGATATCTCAGAACAGCTTAAAAAAGCTGGATATACTAATGTTTATAATCTGTATGGAGGTATTTTTGAATGGAAAAATAGAGGCTTGCCTATTCTAAACGCTAAAGAAGAATTAACAAATGAAGTCCATACCTATTCTGAAGAATGGAGTAAATGGCTATTTAAAGGAAAAAAAATCTATTCAAATTGAAAGAAAAAAACCTACTTCTAATCTTTACCCGAAATCCAGAATTGGGTAAATGTAAGACCCGGCTGGCAGCGACTATTGGGGATCAGGCAGCTTTGGATATCTATAAATTTCTGCTACAACATACAGTTGATATTACTAAAAATCTAGACGTTCATAAAGAAGTTCATTATTCTGTAAAAATAAGAGATAATGACTCTTGGAGTCCTAATATTTATACCAAAAAACAGCAGATTGGAGATGATTTGGGACAGCGAATGGAGTATGCTTTTGAAGCAGGTTTTGCTAATGGATATCAAAATATTATCATTATCGGAAGTGATCTGTATGATGTAACCCAAAAAGATATTGAAAATGCATTTCTGGCTTTGGCATCTCATGAGTATGTAATTGGCCCCGCAGAAGATGGAGGATACTATTTATTTGGAATGAAATCCTTAAATTCACAAGTTTTTAAAAACAAAACCTGGGGAACACAAACTGTTCTTAAGGATACATTAAAAAATATTCAAAACGAAAACCTAAAATTATTAGAAGAACGCAATGATATTGATTATTATGAAGATATTAAAGACATTGCCGTTTTTCAAAAATTTCTAAGCTAACAAACAATATGATCAAATACATCGAAGAAACCACAGAATTCCTTCAGAAAAAAGGCTTTGAAAATCCTGAAATAGGAATCATACTAGGAACAGGATTAGGACAATTAATTAATGAAATAGAGGTCATTAAAGAAGTAAGTTATAATCATATTCCTAATTTCCCGACAGCTACTGTAGAATTTCATAAAGGAAAATTAATTTATGGAAAACTGGAAGGTAAAAATGTAATCGTTATGCAAGGGCGTTTTCATCTTTATGAAGGATATTCGCTTCAGGATGTGACCTATCCGGTACGTATCATGCATAAACTGGGAATCAAAACCTTATTAGTTTCTAATGCTTCTGGAGCTGTTAATCTCGATTTTAAAAAAGGAGAATTAATGCTTATCGATGATCATATTAACTTACAAGGAGGTTCGCCTTTGGCTTTTAAAGGTGTAGAACAATTAGGAAGTCGTTTTACAGATATGAGTGCTCCTTATAATGCAGATATAAATGCAAAACTCGAATCTATTGCCAGAGAAAATAACATCAATCTTCATAAAGGAGTATATGCCTCTGTAGTGGGACCTCAACTCGAGACTCGTGCAGAGTATCGTTATCTTAAAATCATCGGTGCAGATGCAGTAGGAATGAGTACGGTTCCCGAAGTGATTGTTGCTAATCATCTGGATCTGTCTGTAGCCGCTGTTTCTGTTCTTACCGACGAATGCGATCCCGATAATTTAAAACCGATAAATATCGATGAAATTATTGCAATGGCAGGAAAAGCAGAGCCAGAAATGATACTATTATTTAAAGAATTAATAAAGTCATTGTAAGTAGTAGTGAAAGTTTTTTTCTCACTTTCCGACAAAACTGATTATAACCCAAAATAACTTATATTTCCTTCTTAATAGGAAACGACAAAAATTAATATATGAGCTACTTAAATACCACTCACGATGTGTATAAAGAAGCAGCATTAACTCCAGATATAGGTTTATGCTGTACTACCAACCCTATCTGGGAACTACCTGGACTTAAGATTCCTAAAATTATGCAGGAAATGAATTATGGCTGTGGTAGTACGGTAAATGCACGTGACTTAACTAATTCTCCCAAAGTCCTATATGTTGGCGTTGGGGGCGGAATGGAATTATTACAATTCTCATATTTTTCTCGTCAGAAAAGTGGTGTTATAGGAATAGATGTTGTGAATGAAATGTTGGACGCTTCTCGTAAGAATTTTGAAGAAGCTGAAGCTCAAAATGACTGGTTTAAAAGTGAATTCGTTGATCTAAGGTATGGAGATGCTCTTAATCTTCCTGTAGAAGATAACAGTATTGATGTTGCTGCACAAAATTGTTTGTTTAATATTTTTAAAGCCGATGATCTTCGAAAAGCAATCGAAGAAATGTATCGTGTATTAAAACCACATGGAAGATTGGTTATGAGTGATCCAACTTGTGAACAACCAATGAATGATACACTACGTAACGACGAGCGATTAAGAGCTTTATGCTTAAGCGGAAGTTTACCTATTGCAGAATATGTAAAAGCACTAACCGATGTAGGTTTTGGTACTATCGAAATCAGAGCTCGTAAGCCTTACAGAATTTTGGATCCAAAACATTATGATACCGATGAATTGATCTACATTGAGTCTATAGAAGTAGCAGCAATCAAAGATCCAATGCCAAAAGATGGTCCTTGTGTATTTACAGGAAAAGCAGCTATATACTATGGAGACGAAGATTATTTTGATGATAAAAAAGGACACGTATTACTAAAAAATCAACCCATAGCAATATGTGATAAAACTGCTAGTGCCATAGCTGATTTAAACAGAGATGATATATTTATTAGCGAGTCTACCTACCATTATGATGGAGGTGGGTGCTGTTAAAAGCGAGGGCTAATTAACTATAACCTGAGAAGTCGAAGACAAATATTTGTCTTCGGCTTCTTTTTTTGTTTTCTTTTATGGAGACTGTAAGGTAACCCAAAACAATACGTCGGATTATGGACAATTAATTCTTAACTACATACATCCCGATGATATTGATTCTTCTTTTTATTGCTGCTTGTTTTTTGGCGTATAGTAATGGTGCAAATGATAATTTTAAAGGCGTTGCTACACTCTTCGGAAGTGGAACTACGAATTACAAAAAAGCAATAAATTGGGCCACAATAACAACATTCTCAGGTTCTGTGGCTGCTATCTTTTTAGCAGAAGAATTGGTAAAAAACTTTTCTGGAAAAGGATTGGTACCTAATGAATTAATCCAGATGCCAATTTTTGCAATCTCTATTGCTCTTGGAGCTGCTTTTACCGTATTTATTGCTACAAAAATAGGAATGCCTATATCAACAACTCATAGCCTTGTAGGTGCTCTTTTTGGCGCCGGAGTAATGGCCATTGGTACCGAGTTTAATTTTGCAAAACTCGGGAAAACGTTTTTAGTTCCTCTTATAGTAAGTCCATTAATGGCAGCCGTATTAAGTTTATTATTGTATATCATTTTTAGACATGTCAGGAAAAAATTAAATATTACAAAAAACAGTGGTATCTATATTGATAAAAAACAAGAAGCAGAAGCGATACCAGTGTCTGCACATCATATGAACACAGTTGCTACAGAGACCAAGATCACAACTTCTATTCACCACACTAAAGTAGAGACCTATAATGGAAAACTATTAGGTATTAATTCACAGAAAATATTAGACAGTTTACATTACCTAAGTGCCGGGATTGTTAGTTTTGCACGAGGACTTAACGATACTCCTAAAATTGTAGGCTTACTGTTAATCATTAATGCTTTGGATATTAAGTGGGGGATGATTGCTGTTGCTATAACAATGGCATTAGGAGGGCTCATAAATGCCAAAAAAGTTGGTGTCATTATGAGTAAAAAAATCACTCCTATGAATTCTGGCCAAGGGTTTACCGCTAACATGATCACTGGTCTATTAGTAACCACAGCAAGTATTCATGGCTTACCCGTTTCTACAACACATGTATCTGTCGGTTCTATATTTGGAATTGGTACCGTAACCAAAAAAGCAAATCCTAAGATGATTTCTAAAATATTATTATCCTGGGTGCTCACACTTCCGATAGCGGCTATTGCTAGCGGATTATTATTTAAGTTACTTCAAAGTATACTATAGTCAAATTTCAAAACTTACGAAGTTTAATTAAATCCATAAGAGCTTTAAAATCAATAAATTGTTATCTTTAGAAAGCAAATCATTTTAAAGATAAAACATCATGGATAGAAGACAATGGTTAAAATCTACTTCGTTGGGAGGCAGTTTTGCATTATTTGGAGGTATCGGGATCACTAATGCATTAACATTAGACCAAATCAATACATTCAATCCCAGATCACTATCAAAACATATACGATTAAGTTCTAATGAGAATCCTTATGGCCCTTCAGAAAAGGTAAGAAAAGCTATCATAGCTGCTTTTGATCATAGCTGTAGATATCCATATGCATATGCCGATGAATTAGCTGCAATTTTAGCTCAAAAAGAAGGAGTAACCAAAGATCATATTATCATCTGTGGTGGTTCTACAGAAGGTTTAAAAATCACGGGACTTACTTTTGCCGCAAATGGAGGAGAAATTATTGCGGGGAAGCCTACTTTTCTAGCGATGATGACGTATGCTAAGCAATGGGGAGCAGCCGTAAACTGGGTACCGGTGGGTGATGATAAAGGGTACGATATGGCCGAGATCGAAAAACGAATTTCTTCAAAAACAAAACTAGTTTTTCTCTGCAACCCCAACAATCCAACTTCTACTATTCTTCCTTCAAAAAAGCTAATAGATTTTTGTGATGCTATTAGTAATAAGACTATTTTATTTAGTGATGAAGCTTATTATGACTATATCGAAGATCCTAATTATCCTTCGATGGTCGAACTCGTAAAACAAGAAAAAAATGTCATCGTATCCAGAACATTTTCAAAAGTATATGGTATGGCAGGGCTTCGTATTGGTTATCTTATTGCAAAACCAGCTTTAGCAGAAAAACTTAGAAGAAATATGGTGGCTTATAGTAATGTTCCTGCTATTGCCGCAGCTAAAGAAGCATTGAATGACAAGGAATTTTATAACTTTAGTCTACAAAAAACCCGGGAAGCAAAAGAAATGATTTATAAAACTCTGGATACTTTTAGATTACCTTATGTAAAATCGCATACCAACTTCATCTTCTTTAAATCTGGAAAAGATATACGCACATTACATAAACAAATGTTAGAAAAAGGAGTCTTAATTGGTAGACCGTTTCCTCCTTTCTTTGATTGGTGTAGAATAAGTACAGGAACTATCGAAGAGGTTACTCTTTTCACCCAGGCGTTAGCCAGTCTTTATGAGTAATTTATATAATATTATTATAGATTAGATGTTACATTTAAAGCCATCATTTTTTAAAGAAACAAATCACATAACACACTATAAACAGTCTATTAACCCATTAAACATTAGTCTTTTACCCCTTGATCACTGTTTGTATAATACTTTATTTTAAGTTCGAATATTAACAACAAAAAAAACGAGTATGAACTTAGGAGAAGTAAAAATTGCAGTTGGTATCAACGTAGATATTATTAAGGGAATTGTTACTCATTTATATGCTACAGAAGTTATTCCTTCATCATTTGAATTTGGAGATATTCAAATTCAAATCAACGAACCAACAATAGAGGTTAGAGAGCCTGCCACTAACAATGCCAGGCTAGGTTTACATATTACCGGTGAGTTTAAGAATGGAGATTCTGATGCTTCTCCATTTGATATTTGGATGAAACTTAGACCTTTTGTAAGAAGTGTTTCTGGTTCATCTCCCGTTGCTGCATTATCTGTTGAAGAGGTAGAAGAAGCTACCCCAGAAGATATCGGTGGACTTGTAGGTACATTTGCTACTGGTTTAATCGATGATATCTTACAAAATATGGATATTCCCATTTATAATTCGCTAATCGGAGGAATAGAAGGGTCTGTTTTTGAAGAAGATGAAATTCCTAACCGATCCACCTGGAATACTGATTTCTATCTAGGAGCTATCTCACAAATAGAACATGTACAGGTTGGATTCCCACCGGGACAGCCACAAAATCCACACGTAAGCGATAGTACGATGTTGGACACTACTCCTGCATTAATCGCCACATTAGCATTACCCGGGGAATCTGCTCAAATGCCTGAAAATCATTCTATAGTTCCAGAAAATACCGGAATTCAGATTGTTATATCCAGAGATGCTATGGATACCGTATTGGCCAAAAAAGCAGAAGAAAAAGTAGGAGAAAGTATCGAAGGAGCCACCATAAATGCGATGCAAATGAGTATGCATGATTTAGGAATTGAGATAAGTGGTGAAGCCGAAAAATCGGGAGCAACCATAGAATGGGATGGTGTTTTACTTCTATTTTTTAGAAAATTTTACAATGTAAAAGGCTCTATTCGCTGGCATGATGGATTTGTAAATGTATTTACTAGTGGAATTGATGTTGATGTAGACATCCCTTGGTATATTAAACTGTTGAGAGCATTTTTATTTGTTTTAGGGCCTATTGGCTGGATACTTGACGCCACTTTGATTGCTCCAAAAATAAGTGAAGCAGACGAAGCGCCAGATCTTGTACGAGGAGCTTTTAGAGAAGAGGTTGGCGAAGCACTTCGGGACATGATTGGTAATGTCGGAGGGCTTTCTGGAGAAGATGAAGTTCCCTTTATGGATTTTGGACAAGATTCCTGGGTTCTTAATGGGCATTACACACATAGTATTCTTGCTTTTTCAGGACTTAATCGCGATGAAATAGATAATGTAGAACACGATGTATTCGAAATAGAAGGAGCCCACGGTTCTTCGGTAGGAATGATTAACCTGGCTAGCGGATATCGACTTCATCCCGAAGAATTGGGTAGGTTATTAAAGAAAGGTATTATGGAGATCCCTAATGTACATGGCGTAGAGGCCGATTTTGGGTTCTATGTTAGAACAAATCCTAATGATGATACTTCAGATAACTTAGTCGATCCTTTAGAGATTCATACAGATTGATAATCTATAGTTCTATATTTCGTAGAGTTAAGGTAAAAAGTGTCGATTTGAGTGCTTCTTCTCCTAAAATCGAAGCACTTGAATTGACGAATTTCAGAATTAAAAAACACCAAAAAGTACATCACGTTTAGTTTTTCAAAGAATCTTCATCGTACTCAGAGTTTTATCCGACAGGAAATGTATCTTAGTTAAATTAAAAAGTGATTGTCGAATGAAGAACCTATTTTTTATCGTACTAATTTGTGTATTTGTTGCCTGCGGCGGAAGTAAAAAAGCTATTCAGAATACTACTCCCGATGAGCATACTACAACTAAAAAAAAGGAAAATCCTCCTACAGTTACTGTTCCAGTAGAAGAAAAAGCACCAGATACAACGATTGAAAAAGTAGAACCCGAAGAAGAAGTTGAAGAAGTTTTACCGCAACAAAAAGAAACAATGACACCAAAAGAAGATCCAAAAACTGGTATCATTGAAGCATTTAATCATCAATCGTGGAATGATTTACTCCAGAAACATGTTTCTGCTACTGGCACTGTACGTTATATCGGTTTTAAACAAGATTACCTTGTATTAAAATCATATCTAGAAGCATTACGTAAAAATATCCCAGCAGAAAACTGGAGCAAATCTGATGTCTTAGCATATTGGATAAATGTATATAATGCATTTACTGTAAAATTAATCCTAGACAATTATCCTATAAAAAGCATCAAAGACATTAAGGAACCCTGGGATTTGCGTTTTTTTAAGCTAGGAAACAAATGGTATACTCTTAATGATGTAGAGCATAGAATTTTACGAAAAATGGGAGATCCCAGAATTCATTTTGGTATCAATTGTGCCTCTATTTCTTGCCCTCCATTATTAAACAAAGCATTCACAGCTCAAAATGTGGATCATGAGTTAGAAAAATTAACTATTGACTTTATCAATGATACTAAACGAAATACAATAACTCCTAGCAGTGTTCAACTCTCTAAAATATTTACCTGGTTTGCAAAAGATTTTAAAACCGAGGGTTCTTTAATTCATTTTTTAAATAAATACTCTAGAATTACTATTAATTCTAATGCAAAAAAGAGCTTCAAAAAATACAATTGGAACTTAAATGAATAGTAAAAACACCACAATATTTTACTCATTTCTTGTCTGACTTTTATTCCAATCCAAAATTTCAGAGAAAATAAATAGTTGATTCTGGCTTTTTAAAAAGTTAAAGTTTACCTAAAAACCTTAATCTAATACTGGCAGAGTTACTCTAATTATTCAAAAAACCATTATCGCTATTAAATACTGATAATCAAATACTTAAGACCTGCTATTTAATCACAAGCTACCTCTTCTCCTTATACGTTGCACTTCTAATCATTCACCCAAAAATCAGCTGAAACTAAATTTTAACTGTAAGTTCATTTCTTGATTCTCTACTAAAACCATAGATTTTAAAAGAAGAGTTACTAAAAATTAAATAATAACCATCTAAAACCTAAAAAAATGAAAGCTCCCAAAATTATATTAGTGTTATTTGCCATATTATCTTTAAATCAGATTCAATCACAAAACAGTTTTGATCACATCCTTTGGGATCAAGCATTACTCCTAAATGTATCTGATGACGGACTAGTGGATTATAATGGATTTATGAGAGATAGCTCTCAATTATACAGATATTTTAAACAACTTTCTGATAACCCGCCTCAAGAAAGTTGGACAAGAGAAGAGAAATTAGCGTATTGGATTAATGCTTACAATGCTTATACTATAAAACTTGTTATAGATAGCTACCCATTAAAAAGTATCAAAGACCTTGAAGATCCCTGGGGTAAAAAATTCTTCAAAATTGATGGAGTATGGTATAGTTTGGGTGAGTTAGAACACAAGATTTTAAGAAAATTTGGGGATCCAAGAATTCACTTTGCTATTAATTGTGCATCGATTTCTTGCCCCGTGGTATGGAACAGAGCTTATACTGCAGACAACCTTAATACTGCTTTGGATAGCCAAACTGAAAAATTTATTAACGACCCTACCCGAAATACAATTACAAAAGACAAAGTCATAGTTTCGAAAATATTTAGCTGGTATAAAAGAGATTTTAAAGTAAATGGTGGTGATGTTAAGGATTTTATTAACAGATACGCTGCGATAAAAATTGAAAAACAATCAAAAAAAGGGTATAAAGAATACAACTGGGGATTAAATGAACAGTCAAAAGATTATCCTTCGGCAGTTGTACTGGATTAGAAAACAAAAAAGGGAATAAAGAATATGGTTGGAGTTTAAATCCGCATTATACATTAGAAAATCTATTACGTATTGAAACCACTTCAAAATATACCGTTGCACTACATTTTTCAATTTAACCGTAGCGATGCTATGCTAAAACTAAGAAAATGTCATATTTTCTAGTAGTTTCAAGCCTCATAACGAAGTTCTAATGCATAATGCAGGTTAAATGAGTAAATTTACAGTATAATCGAATTCTTAGTAAAATTGAAAATATCTATTATTATTCCCATTTTAAACGAGGCAAAAACAATTAATCGTTTGATTTCTCACTTAATTAGATCTTGTGATACTAAAGAAAATATAAAAGAAATTATTATTGTAGATGGTGGTAGTGTTGATGATTCTCGAGATATTGTGAATACCATAATAAAGAACGAATCAATTTTGATTAAGCTTCTTACATCAAAAAAAGGTCGTGCTAAACAATTAAATACGGGAGGTAATGCTGCAAAAGGTAATATTCTGTACTTTCTTCATGCAGATTCTTTTCCTCCGCAAGGTTTTGATACTGATATCATAGCAGAAGTTAAAAAAGGAAATAATGCAGGTTGTTTTAGGATGAAATTTGATTCTAATCATTGGTGGTTGCGTTTTCTTGGGTGGTTAACACAATTTAAAAGTAAGCGATGTCGAGGTGGTGATCAGAGTCAATTTATAACCTCAACTCTATTTCGGCAAATCGGCGGTTATGATGAATCTTTTATCGTTTATGAAGATAATGACCTTGTCGACCGACTGTTTGCCATCAAACAGTTTGTAATCATCCCCAAATACGTGATTACTTCTGCCAGACGTTATGAAGAGATTGGTGTCTGGCGTTTGCAATATCACTTTTTAAATATTCATATGCGAAGATGGATGGGAGCCTCATCAGAAGATCTATATCGTTACTATAAAGAAAAAGTTGTTAATCTATAACTCTTAGTTCTTCAATAGTATTGGTAATCTTATTTTTAAATACTACTATTTCTGTACTTTGATCTTCTGTATTAGCTACATCGACGTTATATTTCTTTATTTTCCCATCAGACATTTGTAATATAAAACAAAACCCTCCCTGATCTGCACAATCCGGACACCCATACGTTTTGCCAGTACCATTTTTTAACTCATTAGGAATACTCGATAATAATGAATTGTATTTTTCAAATACTTCTTTTGAATACACAAATGAGCTTTTAAATGTAAAGTCATTGGAATAGTACTTTACTGTAGTATCTTTTGTTATTTTTTCTGCATCTATCTTAAATACAGTAAAACAATCTTCAAGGCATTCTCCAGCATATTTACCAAAAACTAAGGATTCAATAGTATTTTCTATGGTAGTATCATCATCGTTATTGCAGGACAAAAACAAAAAAGTAAAGGAAATTAAAATAAGGTAAAACGATTTCATCTGTATATATTTTTATACTTAGTAGATAACAGATATAAAAAATGGTTGCGTATACCCAAATACCAAAACAACAATCGAACTGCACTACATACAACAAAAAAAACGACTTTTATATAGATTAATATAAAAGTCGTTTTGCGTCGTTTATTGATTTAAACACTCTATTTAATGTTATTTTTCTTTAAAAAATTAAGAATATAACCTGCTATTTCATCTCCTTTTTCTTCTAGTGCAAAATGTCCTGTATCTAATAAATGAAATTCTATATTTTTTAAATCTCTTTTATAGGGATATGCACCTTCTGCCGGAAAAATATGATCATTTTTACCCCAAACAATTAATGTGGGTGGTTGGTAATCTCGTAAGTATTTTTGCCATTTGGGGTACAATGGAATATTGGTACGGTAATCATAAAACATAGCTAGTTGAATCTCATTATTCTCTTTTCGTGTTAAATGCTGCAAATCAATTTCCCAATTGTCAGGACTAATCTTATTAATTTCCCGAACACCATGAGTGTATTGCCATTTCAGCCCTTCTATCTTATGAAAACCTTCTAAAGCTTTACCATTTTTAATCGATGGGTCATTCCAGTATGTTTTAAGAGGATCCCAAAACTCTCTTATACCTTCATTGTATGCATTACCGTTTTGGATAATTAATGACTCTATACGATTAGGATATTTAGAAGCAATTCTAAACCCTACAGGAGCTCCATAATCCATAAGGTATATACTAAACTTCTTTACTTCCTGTGTGGCCAAAAAGCTTTCAATAATGGTAGCCATATTATCAAAAGTATAGTCAAATTCTGATAGTAATGGTTGTTCAGACCTTCCGTATCCTGGATAATCTGGTGCCAAAATATGATAATCATCTGCAAGATCTACAATTAGATTTCTAAACATATGGGATGATGTGGGATATCCATGCAACAATACAATGGTAGGTTTATTTTTTGATCCTGCTTCTCTGTAAAATATATCTACTCCATCTACTTCAACAGTTTTATATAGTGTTGATGTACGTATTGATTTTGTATCCGTATTTCCAGTTTCTAAGCTCTTAGTAAACGAATACATGGTTAACGTAATCATTGCAAGTACTGCAATTCCTAATGTGATTTTTATTATTCTCATGATTTCAAAAGTGTAATGTTAGTAATTTATTTTAATTACCGAACGTTCGGTAATTTTTCTATATAAAAAAATAGTAATCCTACTATATTTTTTTTCTGTTTTACCTTAACGAGTTTTACGTTATTGATAACCCACCGAGATCTATTTTGTTTCTTACCATGATAATTTCTAAATATACTTTCTCTCTCCTTCGGTTATGGCAATATCATTAATACTTGCATATCTTTTTTTCATTAAACCATTTGCATCAAACTCCCACATTTCATTTCCGTATGCTCTATACCAATCTCCCGTTTTATTCTCATACTCATATTCGAATCTTACCGCAATGCGATTATCTGCATGTGCCCAATACTCTTTCTTTAATGTATAGGTAAGTTCTTTTTCCCATTTTTGAGAAAGAAACGTAACGATTTCATCTCTTCCTTTCAGAAATTGATCCCTGTTTCTCCACTCACTATCTATAGTATAGGCCATGCTAACTTTTTCTGGGTCTTTTGTATTCCAGGCATCTTCTGCCATTTGTACTTTTTGTTTTGCCGTTTCTTCTGAAAACGGAGGTAACGGAAATTTTTGTTCCATAATAATTCGGGTTTTGGTGTTTGTATTGTTCTATGATTTAACTTCTAATACGAGTACAAATATAAGGATACATAGTTTTTTACCAAACGTTCGGTAATTAATTAACTTCTTTTTAACGAATAGGTGTGTATGGGTACAAAAAGGCGATTTTAAATCAAAAATTCACTTCTTTTAAACACTAATAAACTAAAACTTCAGCCTATAAAAACATCAAAAAAATTCTTGCAAGAATAGACATAAGCCTGAATGTCTTTAACTGTTCAGGAAAATTATATTTTTAAAACCTTAATTATGTTAAAAAACATTTTGAATTTAAGCGGTGCTCAAAGATTAAGCAAAGATGAGCAGCAATCTGTTCATGGAGGTCGAGCAGGAAATTGCCCAACATACCCTCCTGAAATATGCACCTTTTGTGGTGGTGGTTCATTATTTAATGGTTGTTGTATGGGATCTCCATTAGTGCATCAATGCTTAAATGATTTTTAGTAACTACTTATTATCCCACTAAGTAATAGGGTTTGGTTTGCTTAAAGTCAAGCCCTTTTCTATATTGGATAAAACCAGGTTATTAAAAATATTGCCCTATCCCAAATACAAATCCTTTGGTAGCATCGTCTGTAACTCCATGCCCATAATCAATTCTAAAAATGGCATTAAAAATTCGTTTATGCATAAGACGTAAACCCACACCAGGATATATTCTAAAATTTTGAGAATCTCCAAAATCTCCAAAATCTCCTCCGGGATTACGCCAACTTCCTCCATCTACAAAAACATTACTTTGCAACACAAACCAATCTTTCTCATATAATGTGTGTCTATACTCGGTATTAAGGACAATCACTCCCGTTCCTCGATCAATAGTGTTACCAACTCCTCTAATATTAAGATTATTATCTACTGCAAACGGCGCAAATGGGGAATCATCATTGCTTGCTAATCCTAATCGTAATCTGGAAGACCAATTTCCTTTTTTACCTATTCTTTTATGGTATAAAAAATCATTCCACCCGATAAGAAAATCGGGTAAAACGTTTTCGGTACTCACTACGTATTGTGCATTTAATGTGCTTTTAAATCCCGATACATATTGGTAATCATAATCTAGGTTATCATATTCGTATATTAGTTTATATAATAGCTTATTAACATCAAAATCTTGTGGTATTCCTGCTTCAGTAGCACCGCGTTTGTACGTATAATCTTCATTAAAATAATTCACACCCAATTCAATACGATTCTGAAGATTAAACTGATATAACCCTAATACTTCATACGAGGTATTGTTATACTTATAATCTGCAGTACCATTTTCTAGAAACACGGGTTCTTCGGTAGTAAGATTACTATAATTAAAGGCGATCCCTAATTTCTTACTAAATAAAAATGGGGCTCTTAGATTTGCTCCATAAGAGCTATAAATATCATTTTGATACAATCCTCCCAGAACTATATTTTGGCCAAATAAATTAAACTCATATAATCCTACTCTAAAAGCGAACTCATCATTATTGGTTGTATAGAGATTGGCAGAAGGAATGATCGTAAAATTCTCTTCTATTCCGTAAACTACCTCATAGCCTTCTTCTTTTTCATACACCTCATAATAGGCATGTGCAATAGAAGGTAATCTTTTTAATCTTCTAATATCTGCCTCGATCTGTAAAGAATCTAGGGCTTTGCCTTGCTCAATATTGGTGAGTTTTGTGATAGCCGAAGTTTTGGTCTTTTTATTTCCTTGTATATGAATTTCGGAAACCACTCTATTTTGCCCAAAGGCAACACAAGTAGTAAAAAATATGAAAAAAGCTATTCGAGAAAAATTCATTTTTTTGTTGAGTAAAACTCTTTTATTAGTTGTTCTGAAGGTTTATTTTGTATCGTAAATCGATTATTACGTTCTCCTCCAACTTTACTGTGATTATGGTACCATTTCCAAAGAAATCCTCCTGCAAACCAAGGTTCGTTCCAGAATTCCTGATACAAAGCAGTCAATGCATTATTTTGCCCTTCGAGATCAACTTTACCATCAAAACGGCTAGAATCCCAGGGTTCTTTTCCTGTAAAATGAACACTTCGATAACCGTATTCTGTAAATAAAACAGGTTTCTTCATTTTGGTTTGTATTGTGATAATATCATTTTTATGTTTTTGCCATCCCTTCTTAAGCTCTTCTACCGTTGGTGTTTTACTATGAGAAATCGGAAAATAGGCATCTACACCTATATAATCCAATTGATCCCAAAAGGGTGCTTTATCAAACTGATCCCAATTTTCTGCATAGGTTAATTCTCCTTTATAAACCGATCGTATTTTAGGGATCAATTGATTCCAAAACCCAGGTCTTTTCTGAACAAACGTATGCAACTCTGTACCAATACAAAGTATAGGAACCTTCATTTCTTCTGCCAATACTGCGTAGAGTAGTATAAAATCTTCATATGATTTTTCGAGTGTTTTCCAGTCTTTTTCAGATTTCATACTAATGTTACCAGTAAACTCTCCTCTCCACACCCAAATTTGAGGTTTTAGCATCACCTTAATTTCTCTATCTTGCAATAACTCAATCGTTTTTTTGGCTCCATCTCTTCGCTCTCCCCACCATTGCCTCTCGATATTAAAAACTACAGTGGGAGACTCTAAGTTTTTTATAAATCCAAAAGGCATAACTGCAGCCCAATTGGCATTGACTTCTACAACAGGATCAACCTCTGCAGCAGTAATCTCCTCTGGGGAACCTACAAAACTAACTCCATTAATCTTAGGTCCTTGCCCAGAACACGTACAAAAAATAAAGGCTAACAACAGTAGAAAAATAGTTTTCATGCTCTCTTTTTTTACTGCTGAAAATACAATTTTTATACTAGTATTCTAGAATAATGCTCTTAAACCTAAACTAAATGTTTGCCCTAATCCCTGAAAATTATTTCCTCTAACAATCTTACCGAAGGATGCTTCTAAGTTAAGAACTTCGGTAAGTTGATATTTACCCCCAAATCCTAACTGCGTATAATCCTGATCAAAATCATTTCCTAAATCAAACAAAAAAGCTTGTTGAGCATTTACAAAAATCGTAGATTTTGAACTTGGGAAATAGCTTAAAAAAGCACTTAATGGTACAAACAAACTATTATTTGCGAATCGCTCTGATACATTTTCGCTAGCTGGATCAGCATCTACTGACTTTTCTCCAAAATTATATCCGAAATCTGCTTCTGTAAAAATCTGCCATTTATTACCCCCAAAAGTTTTATCATAGAAAAACTTAGTCTCCCAGAAAAAACTTCTTTTATCTAAATAAGGTGCATTTGGAACATCTTCAAACACAGGGATAAAAAACGAACTGGTAAAAGAAAAATTGGCCACATTTTTAAAAGGTTGAATTCTTATTGATGGTGCAATTGTAGTAAGTCCGCTTCTGGCATCTGTAGTATTATCTTTAAAACTCAGTACTTCCAATGCTCCCGCTCCTCCATAAGTATTTGCTCTAACCTGAAAAATAAGTCCAACATTTACTCTCGAATTTTTACTAATTCCCGTAAATATTTCAGTAGTATTGGTAAAAAAAGTTTGCCTATCTATAGTTACCGATTTAGATCCCGAGTCGGTTTGTTCTGTTTGTGTATATATGCTATTAAAAAACTTAATATCCCATTGTCCTTTCTTTAAAAGTTTTGAGGGTGTAAATTCCTGGATATTTGATTTTCCTGAATCCTCGTCCTGCGCAAATCCTATAGCCAGAATAAAAAGACTTATTGTTGTTATTAGTATTCTTTTGGTTTTCATTATTGCTTTTTTTTACATAAGTATCCTCTTTCAAAGTAGCTTTGATATAAAAACTTTGATGAAAATTCTTATTTATTGTTAAAGATTATGTTGAAATAATTGTGATTATTTAATTTGATTTAAACTCCAATCATAGGAGTAATATGATACTTTGGCCTTTGCCGGAATTTTCTCTTTTCGGAATTTATTTACAAAATCTACCTCTGATCCATTCTGAGTAAAATCTCCCTTATACCATTCAAAAATTTGTGATAACCGTACTTTATTACCCTTCACTTTAATAAAATTAGGGTTATTTAAAGCTTTTACCGTTTGGCGTTGTAATTGATCTTCTAATGTTGAAGGCTTATATGCCGAAGGTATAATCGGTGGACACCCGAGGCCTGCACATACTAACACAAAGTGAAATCGAGCTTCCTTAGGAAAATTTTTGCGAAGGATCTTATTTTCCAGATCATTAAGTGTTGTTTTTTTGCCTCCTAATGTATAGGTCGTTTTATCAAAAAAACCTTTGATGTCTAATGGTGATTTTATTGGGTATTTATCTACTATCCCTTTTATTACTGCTAAGTTATACGCATTAATATAAAAAGCCTGGTAGGTTTTTGGTTTGCCTGTAGTAACTTTTATGGTTGCAGCCATCTCTAATAATTCGTTTAATGAAGACGGATTCTTTTTAATACTTTTATAGTTAACTCTCCCATTAGATACATAGGTTTTAAAAAAGCTATCTGCTTTAGTAAAAAACGCTGTACTACTTTGTGAAAACCCAAATTGAATTGAGAGAAGAACTAATAGCATTGTTATTTTTTTCATCCTTTACCTTTTTATCAGTTCAATCAAAAAACTGAATTCATCGTATTTTATATTGTTAAAATTTACCTTGGTAATGGGCATTCAGTCGAATGGTAAATCATCAACTTACAAACAATTTTAGATTTTATTTTTCTACACAGCTCTCAGATCATAGATCTCAATGTGTCCTGATTCTTTTATAATCAAGGAATCAGGACATACATCATCGCTCCCCTATTTAAATTCGCCGTTCAACAAAAAAACCAAAATCATGATCGTATTAACACAAAAAAAATGGGTGTGTAGCTGTATTGCACTACTAATGCTTACCCTCTCATTACAAGCGCAGGAAGTTATTATTCCTGATGCCCGATTTAAACAAGCATTATTACGAAATCATAATATTGACACCAATAACAACGGCAAAATAGAAGTTAGCGAAGCCCAGGCATATACAGGCACTATAACTGTTTCTGGTGGTCCCATATCTAATCTTATTGGTATTGATGCTTTTAAGAATATTACAGGTTTATCGATTAGCAAAACTAGTATCAGAGAACTCGATCTTAGCAAAAACACCAAATTAAAAACATTAGTATTCTATAAAAACTATAAAGTAACCGACTTAGATCTTAGCAAGAACACCAAATTAATAGATATAGATTGTAGCTATAATAAATTAGAATCACTAATGATACTTAGCCGTGATTTGATCACATTAAATTGTAATTATAATAGACTAAGCAGCTTGTTTCTGCCGAATAGCAGAAAATTACAGAGATTATATTGTAATAATAATAGGATAACCGAACTAAAACTAAGCAGACAAAAAGAATTAAAATACCTGCTTTGCGGTAGCAATAAACTAAAGCAGTTGGATATAAGTAAGAATACTAAATTAGAGAAATTTTATTGTCCTTTTAACAAACTAACAAGCCTAAATGCAGGTAAGAATACTAAGTTAAATTACCTGTCTTGTGGCAGCAATAGCCTAACAAGTCTAAATGTAAGTAAGAATACTAAATTGAATAAATTACTTTGTTTTAACAATAAATTAAAGAATCTAGACGTGAGTAAAAATACTTCTTTGACGCTATTATCATGTAATGATAATAATCTAACTAGTCTAAACGTGAGCAAAAACACCAAATTGGAGATTCTGGCATGTAGTCGTAACTCTATAAAAAGCCTGAACGTAAGCAAAAACATCAAATTGGAGCAATTATTTTGCATGGAGAATAAATTAACAAGTCTAAATGTAAGTAAGAGTCCTAAATTGAAGAGTTTATATTGTTCTACTAATAAATTAAAGAGCTTAGACGTAAGTAAAAATACTAAACTAGAGAAACTATATTGCCAAGTCAATAACCTAACCAGCCTAATAGCATCCAATAATAGTAAATTAGACTATATGGATGCTCGACAAAATTCTATTGATTGTATCGTAGGACATCCAGCAAATGGAGCTACATGGTTAAAAGATCCTGAAACAGAATTTTGTCCAGAAAAATCCAGAACAGCAAAAAAAGAAGAGCTGCATCAAAAAGAGATCACAACTTATCCTAACCCGGTTCAAAATATACTGTATATACAAACTGGTCAGGTAGAAAAATCACCTGTAACCATAGCGTTAACAACATTAAAAAATGGGAGAAGTAGAGCTATAAAACGTATCCCAGATAACAAAGGCGTAGTCTCTATTGATATGAGCGCCTACAAAACAGGATTGTATACTATAAAAATAATAACCAAGGATAGAGTGATCACTCGTAAAATAGTAAAGCAATAATAATTTTTAGAGTTTCGAGACAAACAAGGTATTAAACCTAAGATCCCTCTCGACGTCGAATTTGTTTCAGCATTGAGAGGGATTAGTTTAACTATCTATTTTGAATGCATTGCTCTGCAGCTTTTCAAAACTGAGTTTCACTATTAAAAAACACTCAGAAGTATCTAAACATAAAAAACCAAAATCATGATCATATTAACACAAAAAAAATGGATATGCAGCTGTATTGCATTAGTAACCCTTACCCTCTCACTAAAAGCGCAGGAAGTTATTATTCCTGATACTAAATTTAAACAAGCATTATTACGAAATCACAATATTGATACCAATAACAATGGCAAAATAGAAGTTAGCGAAGCTCAAGCGTATACCGGCACAATAACTGTCTCTGGCGGTCCAATATCTAATCTTATTGGTATTGATGCTTTTAAAAATATTACGGGTTTATCGATTAGCAAAACCAGTATCAGAGAACTCGATCTTAGCAAAAACACCAAATTAAAAACATTAGCATTTAATAGAAACTATAAAGTAACCGATTTAGATCTTAGCAAGAACACCAAATTAATAGATATACGATGTAACCAAAATAATCTAAAATCACTAACAATACTCAGCCGTGATTTGATCTTCTTAAATTGTAACTTTAATAAACTAAGTAGCTTGTTTCTGCCTAATAGCAGAAAATTACAGAAATTATATTGTAGAGATAATGAGATAACCGAACTAAAACTAAGCAGACAAAAAGAATTAAAAGAATTTTCTTGTTCTAGGAATAAAATAACACAATTAGATATAAGTAACAGTACTAAATTAGAAGGACTATATTGTTATAACAATAAATTAAAAAGCTTAAACATAAGTAAGAATACCAAATTGGAGCAATTATATTGCTTTAACAATAAATTAAAAAGCTTAAACATAAGCAAGAATACCAAATTGAAGAAATTACTTTGTGATAACAATAAATTAACCAGCCTAATAGCATCCAATAATAGTAAATTAGACTATATGGATGCTCGACAAAATTCTATTGATTGTATCGTAGGACATCCAGCAAATGGAGCTACATGGTTAAAAGATCCTGAAACAGAATTTTGTCCAGAAAAATCCAGAACAGCAAAAAAAGAAGAGCTGCATCAAAAAGAGATCACAACTTATCCTAACCCGGTTCAAAATATACTGTATATACAAACTGGTCAGGTAGAAAAATCACCTGTAACCATAGCGTTAACAACATTAAAAAATGGGAGAAGTAGAGCTATAAAACGTATCCCAAATAACAAAGGCGTAGTTTCTATTAATATGAGTGCTTACAAAACAGGATTGTATACTCTAAAAATAATAACCAAGGATCGAGTGATCACTCGTAAAATAGTAAAGCAATAATAATTTTTTAGAATTTCGAAACAAACAAGGTATTAAACCTAAGATCTCTCTCGATGTTGAACTTGTTTCAGCATTGAGAGGGATTAGTTCAACTATTTATTTTGAATGCATTGCTCTGCAGCTTTTCAAAACTGAGTTTCACTAATAAAAATACCCAGAAGTACTAAAACCAAAATCATGATAGTACCAACACACAAAGAATGGATATGCTGTATTGCATTACTTATACTTACCCTCTCGCTACAAGCCCAGGAAGTTATTATTCCTAATCCCCTTTTTAAAAAAGCATTACTAGAAGATCACAATATTGACACCAATAACAATGGTAAAATAGAAATTAGCGAAGCCGAGGCATATACAGATTTTATTTATATTAATAACAATTTAATATTCAATATTAATGGCATTAATGCTTTTAAAAATATTACAAGTTTATCAATTAAAAATACCAGCATCAGAAGAATTGATCTTAGCAAAAACACTAAGTTAAAAACATTAGTATTCTATAAAAACTTCAACGTAACTACTTTAGATTTAAGTAAAAACACAAAATTAGATTACATAGATTGTTACAGAAATAACCTAAGATCTCTAACGGTACTCAGCCCCAACTTAAAGACACTACGCTGTGGTGGTAACAAGTTAACAAAGCTGAGCTTACCTAATAGCGGAAAATTAGAATATTTGACTTGTTATAATAACAGTATAACCGAACTAAAACTAAACAATCTAAATAAATTAGAAGTATTGTATTGTTATAAAAACAAACTAAAGCACTTAGATTTAAGTAAAAATACCAAATTAAAAAGTTTACGTTGTGATGATAACAAATTAGAAAATCTAAGTATAGATAAAAATATCAAATTAAAATCCTTAGGGTGTAGTGATAACAAATTAAAAAGCTTAAACGTAAGAAAGAACACTAAACTGTGGCAACTATATGCTTCTACTAATAAATTAACAAGTCTTGACGTAAGTAAAAACACTTCTTTGGAGTATTTTATATGTGCTAATAATAAACTAACCCACTTGAATACAGATAAGAATATCGAATTAAAACAGTTAGACTGTAATACCAATAACATAAAAAGTTTAAGCGTAAGAAAGAACACTAAACTAGAGAAACTATATTGCCAAGACAATAACCTAACTGTCCTGATAGCATCCAATAATAGTAAATTAAACTATATGGATGCTCGACAAAATTCTATTGATTGTATCTTGGGCCATCCAGCAAATGGAGCTACATGGAAAAAAGATCCTGAAACAGAATTTTGCCAAAAAAAGCCCATAGTTATTTCCAGAACAGCAAAAAAAGAAGAGCTGTATCAAAAAGAGAGCATAACCTATCCTAATCCGGTTCAAAATATACTGTACATACAAACTGGTCAGGTAGAAAAATCACCTGCCACTATAACCTTAACAGCATTAAACAACGGGAAAAGTAATACTAAAAAACGTATTCCAAATAGTAAAGGTGTAGTCTCTATTAATATGAGTGCCTACAAAACAGGATTGTATACTATAAAAATAATAACCAAGGATCGAGTGATCACTCGTAAAATAGCAAAGCAATAAAAGAAGTATTAAAACCCAGGGTAAACAAAAAAAGTAAAACTGCCTGAGAAGCTTTTTCTCAGGCAGTTTTTTGTGGTACCAAAAACACATCCCTCCTGTTCGATATAAAGTAGTAACCCTTACAAAGTCACCATTTTTTAGATTCATTCTAAATTAATCCAGCTACTTAAGTTCTTATATTTATATACGACTTACTGACCGAAGTGTTCACTTCTTAGTAAATATTGACAACCAACAATTATCTTTTATGGAACACATTGCAATTATCGGAAATGGAATTTCAGGAGTTACTGCTGCCAGGCATATACGTAAAATGTCTGACAAAAGAATCACTATCATATCTGCCGAGACCGAATATTTCTTTTCACGTACTGCTCTTATGTATATTTATATGGGACATATGAAATTCGAACATACTCAACCTTATGAAAACTGGTTTTGGGAGAAAAACAGAATCGAACTTAAAAATGGTTTTGTTTCCGAAGTTAATCATCAGGCTAATGAACTTGTATTTGCGAGCGGAGAGGTCATGGCATATGATAAACTTATTATTGCAGTAGGTTCTAAACCCAATAAATTTGGTTGGCCGGGTCAGGATCTTGATGGAGTCATGGGTATGTATCATAAACAAGACCTTGAAAATCTAGAAAAACACGCCCCCAATAATAAAGTATGTAACCGTGCTGTAATTGTTGGAGGAGGATTAATCGGTATAGAATTGGCAGAAATGCTTCATTCTCGTAATATTCCGGTTACATTTTTGGTACGCGAAAATAGTTTTTGGGATGCTGTCTTACCTGCTGGTGAAAGCGGAATGATTAATAGGCATATCCAAAATCATCATATAGACCTTAGATTAGGTGTAAACTTAAAAGAAATAGTTGCAGATGATAACGGTAAAGTTAAAGCTGTAGTCGTACAAGAAACAGGAGAAGTCATTGATTGTAATGTCGTTGGATTAACACCGGGTGTATCTCCTAATGTAGATTTCTTAAAAGATTCTGGTATCGAATTAGGTCGAGGTGTAAAAGTGAATAGATTTCTCGAAACCAATATCCCTAATATTTATGCTATTGGTGATTGTGCAGAACAACACGAACCCATAGGAAATCGCCGTCCTATTGAAGCCGTGTGGTATACCGGTCGTATGATGGGAGAAACACTAGCACAGACTATCTGCGGAAACAAAACCGAATACAAACCAGGACATTGGTTTAATAGTGCAAAATTTCTTGATATCGAATATCAAACTTATGGTTGGGTATTTGGTAGACCCAAAGAATACGAACAGCAGTTTCATTGGATACACGAGGATGATACCAAATGCATTACAGTATCCTATCATAAAGAAACCGCAGAGTTTTTAGGAATCAATACATTCGGAATCAGAATGCGACACGAAGTTTTTGATCGTTGGCTTACAGAAAAAAGAGATGTGAATTATGTGATGCAACATCTTGCAGAAGCCAATTTTGATCCAGAATTCTATTCGGTCTATGAGTCTGATATTCTTTCGGCTTATAAAAAATCACAGCTTCAAACCGCTTAAAAAATAAATTATAGATTTCATAGACTTACTGAACCAACCTTTTTCAATATTTCTTGTGAAGTCCAACTAAAAAATATACGATGAGTAACAAATTAGATCATAGCATGTCTCTTGCAACTCCCAATGTCAAAGGGGTTTCAATACAGCAAAAAATAGCGTTGGCCATAGGTTTGGTTGGACTCTTCATTCTGACTCTTGCCATTTTTAATACTAATTTCCCAAATCAAGGAGTATTTTTAACCCTTTCTCTGGTGTTAATTACAGCAGGTACCCTATTATTTGCAAACGATTTATATTTAAAAAAATTAGAAGGAATCAAAAATGATGGAGTCTGGTTTAAGTCTATCTCATCTCGAGGTATTTTGGGATGGCTCACAGGTGTAGGACTAACCGCTTTTTATATTGTATTATATTTTTATGCAGAATTGCTGGGATTAGGCACTAATGGTGAAGCCAATACTGGATTAGTAGCTTTATTCGATCCTCTAAGTAGAATTTTAAGTGGCAACCCTGCAAGCCAATGGTTTGTATACGGAACATTGTATACTATTGCCATCATTGCTTTTGGATATAAATTCATTCTAAAATACAGACATAATCGCTATCAACAGATACGAACTGTTTCGGTAATGTTTTTTCAACTTGGATTCGCATTCCTGATTCCAGAGTTTATGGCAAGATTAAACACTAGTCCAGACTACAATCTTCCTTATTACGATTTAAAAAGTATGTGGCCTCTTAATTATTATCTATTTGATGGATGGTCTCTTGATGGCCTTTTATCATCACAAAACCTTGGTCTGGGAATGTTGATTTTTGGGGTGGTCACTATATTTGTAATCAGCCCTATTTTAACCTACAAATTTGGAAAAAGATGGTACTGTTCCTGGGTTTGTGGTTGTGGTGGATTAGCAGAGACTGCAGGAGACTCTTTTAGACAATTATCAAGTAAAAAAATGAGTGCCTGGAAACTAGAACGTTGGTTAATCCATACCGTTTTAGTCTTTTCTGTAGTGATGACTATGGCCATGATATATACATATCTGGGTAGTGATCCAAATAAATACTGGTTAACCCGAGGTACTTTCCTCGTAGGGGCGGCCACTATTCTGACTCTTGTTTTTGCGGTAGTAATGGTTTTTAAAAGAAAAGAGTTAGGTAAAGATGCCAGATACGGTGCAATTGGATACTTTGTAATTATAATTTCATTTCTGGTAATGCATTATACCGGTACTACAAACGAAGTATTTTTTATCAAATCCGGGAGTCTTAGATCGGCATATGGCTTATACATTGGTTCTATATTTTCTGGTGTTATCGGTACTGGTTTCTATCCTATTTTGGGTAACCGTGCCTGGTGTAGATTTGGTTGTCCTATGGCGGCAATCCTTGGGTTTCAACAACGTTTATTTTCTAGATTTAGAATTACTACCAATGGTGGGCAATGTATATCCTGTGGCAATTGCTCTACCTATTGCGAAATGGGAATCGATGTACGTTCCTATGCTCAAAAAGGTGAAAACATAGTACGATCCAGCTGTGTAGGTTGCGGAGTTTGTTCTGCAGTTTGCCCACGAGGGGTACTAAAACTTGAGAATGATACATTAGACGGCCGTATCAATTCTAATGAGATTTTGTTAGGTAATGATGTAGACTTAATGGATTTTGTAAATAAAAAATAATATCACATACATTACTTACGTATGGTAAATAATAGAGCATCAAAATATATAAACCTCGCTATATAACGAGGTTTATATATTATAGAACAATCGACTTCTATAATGTGTATTGGTATAATTATTGAGGATTCCTCTCACTAATTTAAATATGTATTATACCCTATGAAAAATTCTCTGTTCTTACTTCTTTTTTTATGTTTTATTCCTTGCGTTTCGCAAACCTTAAAAATAGACGAATTAACATCAGATGATTACCTCTCTGATTTGTCTTTATTAAATCAACTTATAAAAAAACAACATCCAAATCCTTATAAAATAATCTCTGAAAAAGAGCAGTTAAAGGAAAAAAAACAGGCTATAGCTCTATTAAAAAAAACGCCTTCATATCCTAATTTCCTAAAATGTATCAATAGAATTGGTGATGGGCATTTGGCATACGGTCCCCCTGATGAGTTTACCTACGACATGATCGAAAATTCATCTTTTTTCCCTTTCCCTGTATTTGTCAAAGGCCATAGAATATTTACCAATATAAAGAGCAAAATACTTCCTTATGGTACAGAAATAACCAGGATTCAAAATATTGCTACACAAGAATTAGTAGACAGAATGAATAAACATATTCATGGAGATAATTATAATGTGACCAAAACGGCGTCAGAACTCACTTCTTCGTTCCCTTTGTACTTCTCTAATCTTATTGAGAGAAACCCAAAAACATTTAAAATCGAATATTTAGATATAAAGACCAAAGATGTAAAAACGATAACCTTATCCTCTATCGATTATTACGAACTATACAGAATAGACAAGCTATCTATTTTACCTATTAATAAATTAGAAAAGGAGAGTACCATACACCCTCATTATTATAAAGAGAAAAAATTTGGTGTACTCACCGTAAATACTTTCGATCTTACAGAAACTTATGCGTATGATGAGTTTAGCAAGTTTTTTAAGCGAGTTAATAAAGAAAAGTACAATAACGTTGCTATTGATCTAAGAAATAACGAAGGAGGTAATCCAAATATAGCTGCTTTGTTATTTTCATTTATTACAGATTCTAGTTTTAAAAATATATTTAATTATAGAGCTTCTAGTATTAAAATTGAAAAAGAAAACTTGCTTAACGATTACGGTAATCCAGTCGGAGAAGATGAAATACGAGGTTTTGAAAACTTCTTATATCAAAGGTTTAACGAAACAAAAGACAGCCTCTATATTGGTAATGATAGACTAAAGGAAGGAGTATTAGAAAATTTCCCTGCAGATAAAGATAATTTTAAAGGTAATGTATATCTAATTGTAGGAGGGCAAACTTTTTCTGCTGCTGTTTATTTTGCTAAACTATTTAAAGATCACAATAGAGGAAAAATTATTGGAGAAGAAACCGGAGGTAATGAAAATTCAACCTTTGCAGGGTATTTTTTAACTTATAAACTCCCAAAAACAAAGTTACAGGTAAGAATTCCAATAACAGAGTTATTTTTTGACAAGAACACAACATCAAAACATGGAATTATACCAGACAATAAAATTCCTATGCAAAAATATTTAGAGTACTCTCATTTGGAAAAAGATCCCGAAATACAATTTTTATTTGATACGTATTTACATTAAAACAAGTAGTATTTGTCACATCATAGAGTTAGAATAAAAGTCTGATTCTATGGTGTGATCCCAAAAAAATCTCTCGAAATCATCAGTTCATATATAGATTCACCGTTATACAAAGTCAAAATAACAACTAATATGTATAGTTTTTTATAATTGTAAATCTATGAAACCATAACAAAGCATTTCAAATATTAAATGATTATATTCAGAGTTCAAACTCTGATGTAGTTTTTTTATCAAATAATTTTAAAAAAATGTTAGTATGGGTATTTACTTTCGTCTAAGAGTCCATATAAAACTGTTACCATGATTCAGAATCTTTGTATCCTTTTATTTATGTTTTCCTTTACCGGAAATCAGGTTACTACAAAAGAATACCATTATGAATACTATCCCAATGGTATACTTAAAGCTGAAGGGTGGAAATTAGGAGAGTACAAAGTAGATTTTTGGCATTTTTATCATCCTAACGGAAAAGTATCAAAAGAAGGACATTTCAGAAATAATAAAAAAAACGGATACTGGTATTTTTATTCAGAAAACAGTAAATTATTGAAAGAAGGGCATTTTGTAAACGATAAAGCTGAGAAATGGTGGATTATTTACGATATTGCAGCCGAAATAACTCGAAAATATCAATATAAAAATAATAAAAGAGAAGGATACTGTCTATTGTATAAAAACAACAAACTTTTTAAAGCCGAACGATATATCAATGATAAGAAGACCGGTGAATGGACTGATATTTTTAGTTTTAAAAGAGACAATCCTAACGCTTCCTTATAAATGCCTCCCATTATAAACGTAATCATACCTGCTTTTAACGAAGAAGATTCCATAGCACATGTAATCAAAGAAATACCAGATATCGTTTCTGAAGTTATTGTGGTAAGTAATAGCTCTACAGATCAAACCGAAAATGTTGCAAAAAAAGCAGGAGCAACAGTGCTGCAAGAAAAGCAAAAAGGATATGGTTATGCATGTCTGAAAGGAATGGAATATATAGCATCAAAAGATATTAAACCAGATATCATCGTATTTTTAGATGGTGATTATAGTGACTATCCTGCAGAGCTTACTCAAATAGTTGCACCTATTATAGAGCAAAATATGGATTTAGTTATAGGATCTAGAGTCAAACATCTACGAGAAGCTGGTTCTATGACATCTCCTCAAATTTTCGGAAATTGGTTGGCTACAGGATTAATGAAACTTTTTTTTGGTGCAAAATTTACAGATCTCGGACCTTTTAGAGCCATTAAGTATGATAAACTATTAGCCCTTGAGATGGTTGATAAAACCTATGGTTGGACAGTAGAAATGCAATTAAAAGTGTTAAAGAAACGTTATAATTATACCGAAGTCCCAGTGCATTACAAAAAGAGAATTGGCGTCTCAAAAGTTTCAGGAACCATAAAAGGTGCTATATTTGCAGGCGTTAAGATTTTAAGTTGGATTTTTAAATATAGCTTTACGTAATGGATATTGCTATCATCATAACCTACACACTAGCCTTACTAATCATATTTATGTATAGTTTGGCACAGCTCAATCTGCTTTTCAACTATCTAAAGTCTCGAAAACAAGCTGATATTTCTCCAACTTTTGATTTTTCTAAAAAAGAAGAAATTCCGCATATTACTGTTCAGCTACCAGTATTTAACGAGTTATATGTAATGGATCGTTTATTGGATAACATTGCCGAACTTGATTATCCTAAAGATAAATTAGAGATCCAGGTTCTGGACGATTCTACAGATGAGTCTGTTATTACTACTGCAAAACATATAGAAAAGTTACAACAAACAGGCTTAGATATAAAACACATTTGTCGTGAAGATCGAACCGGATTTAAGGCCGGAGCCCTAAAAGAAGGACTTAAGATTGCCAAAGGTGAATTTATAGCTATTTTTGATGCAGATTTTTTACCTGGTAAGAATTGGTTACTGCAAACTATCCCATATTTTAAAGATCAAAATATAGGTGTGGTACAAACCCGATGGGGGCATATTAATAGAGATTACTCGATGCTTACCAAAATTCAGGCATTTGCTTTGGATTTTCATTTTACTATGGAGCAGGTAGGTCGTAATTATAAAGATCACTTCATTAATTTTAATGGTACAGCTGGTGTTTGGAGAAAAACCTGTATCGAAGATGCCGGAAACTGGCAGGGAGATACGTTAACCGAAGATCTCGACCTAAGTTATAGGGCGCAATTAAAAAAATGGAAGTTTAAATACCTCGAAGAAGTAGAGACTCCTGCAGAATTACCCGTGGTTATTAGTGCAGCCAGGTCACAACAATTTAGATGGAATAAAGGTGCCGCAGAGAACTTCCAGAAGTTATATTGGAAAATGCTTAGGGATAAAACCGTTCCTTTTAAAACTAAATTTCATAGCTTTTTTCACTTATTAAACAGTAGCATGTTCTTATTAGTGTTATTGGTTGCCGTATTAAGCGTTCCGGTAATGTATATTAAGAATAGTAATCCATTATTTAGCTGGTATTTTAATGTTATTGCATTTTTTGCCTTAAGTACAGTCATATTTTTCTTTTGCTATTGGTTTACTTTTAAAAAGATTCATGGTAAAGGGTTCTGGAATTTTATGGAATACATAAAAATGTTCTTCACCTTTTTCTCTATCGCAATGGGCTTCTCTGTTCATAATTCTATGGCAGTTCTCGAAGGCCATTTTGGAAAAAAGAGCGAATTTATACGTACTCCAAAATTTAATATCAATACGCTAAAAGATTCCTGGAAAGGAAATAAGTATGTAAGCAAGAACATCTCTGGAAACACCATTATAGAAGCATTACTCATGGGATATTTTGGTTTTGCTTTATACAGTGCTTTTAAGCTTCAGGATTTTGGGTTATTCTTGTTTCACATTATGTTATTTCTTGGATTTGGATTTGTATTCTTTAAATCTGTAACATCTAAATTTTAATGTTTCAGCAATGGAAATATAACCGATTTTCCATTCTCCTTATTGTAGCTGGTTTACTTTTTTACTGGAGTTTTTCTTATCAGTTAGAACGAACAGATTTTATTAAAATGATCAGTCTTTGGGCTGCCTTATTTTTTGTTTCTTATAAAATTATTCAACTCAATCCTGGTAATTGGAAACTACTGGCCATTACAGCATTATTGTTTCGGATAGTTTTTTTGTTTGCTATACCTAATTTATCGCAGGATTTTTATCGATTTATATGGGATGGACGTATGCTTCTCGAAGGCTTTAATCCTTACTTATCCCTTCCCGAGGTATGGATAGCTCAAGGAGATGCCCCAATTGCGCAAGCACAAGAGTTGTATACTGGTATGGGCACACTTAACGGAAGTCATTATACCAATTATCCTCCCGTAAGTCAGTTTTGTTATTTTATTGCAGCTTTATTTGCCAGTAAAAGTATTTTGGGATCTGCAATGGTATTTAGGATACTTATCATCTTAGCAGATATCGGTACATTTTTCTTCGGAAGAAAATTATTACAATCATTTAATCTTCCCGAAAAAAGAATCTTCTGGTATATTCTTAATCCTTTTATCATTATAGAGCTTACAGGCAACCTTCACTTTGAAGCTGTGATGGTATTTTTTATCATATGGTCATTATACCTTTTACATAAAGGCTATTGGTACTGGGCTGCTGTTGTTCTGGCACTTTCTGTTTCAGTTAAACTAGTTCCTCTATTATTTTTACCTCTATTTTTTCAGAAATTTATTCTTAATAAACATAAGAGTTTCAATACATCCAGTTTTACTATAGGATTACCAAAACTACTTGGTTTTTATAGTATAGTTATTGGTACATGTCTTTTAATTTTTGCTCCTTTCTTATCAGGAGAATTCTTAGCCAATTTTAGTAAAACAATCACCCTTTGGTTTCAGACTTTCGAATTTAATGCCAGTATTTATTTTATTATTCGCTGGATTGGATTTCAGGTTGTAGGATGGAATATTATTGAAACTACCGGTAAAATTTTACCTCTGGTAGTCATAGTGATTCTTTTAGGGCTAACCTTCTTTAAAAACAACCGAAGCACTCCACAACTAATTACAGGCATGCTTTTAGGTATTTGCATCTACTATTTCTTATCAACTACAGTACATCCCTGGTATATTGCTGTACCATTATCTCTTTGTGTATTTACAAATTACAAATTTCCTATCGTTTGGTCTTTTGTGGTTATTTTCAGTTATACCGCGTATCTTCATCCTGATTTCAAAGAAAACCTATGGATGGTAGGGCTAGAGTATCTTTTTGTTTTCACTATCTTTAGTAAAGAGATTATAAAGGCCTATCAAAACAGAATCCATAATACATTAGAAAACAACTTATAAAAGCATATCAATTTTGAAAATTAATTTCAGGAAAATAGGTCGTAGATTCGCAAGATTTATAGTATTTATTGTTATTCTTATTCTTTCTGGATACTTGTTTTTATATCTAAGGCAGGAACGTTTTTTCTTTAACCCAAAAATTTTGGAGAAAGACTACGTTTTTTCTTTTGATCAACCTTTTGAAGAGATCAATATCGATGTAGAAAAGGATGTTGCTCTTAACGCATTGCTTTTTAAAACAAATACGACCAGTAAAGGTCTTATTCTATATTTTCATGGTAATGCCGGGGCAATTCATGAATGGGGAACACGTGCTTCTTTATATACCGAAAACAAGTTTGACATTCTATTTGTTGATTACAGAGGCTACGGAAAAAGTGATAGTTTTTACGAAGAAGAATCAGAACTATATAACGATGCGCAAAAAGTCTATGATTATGCAAAGACACGATATGACGAAAAAAACATTATTGTTTTAGGCTTTTCTCTGGGAACAGGGTTTGCTGCTTATACTGCAGCAAAAAACAACCCAAAACTTCTTATACTGGAAGCCCCGTACTATGCCTGGAATGATTTTATAGCAAGTATTGCTCCCGTACCAAAAATGCTTATCAATTATGAGATTCCTTCGTATAAATTCTTAAAAGAAGTAACCTGTCCTATTCGAATTTTTCATGGCACTCATGATTTTCTAATTAAACCAGAAGAAAATTCTAAACGATTAGAAGCGTTATATCCAGATAAAATTAAACATACAATGATCAAGGGTGCTGGTCATAATGGTATCTATATCACAAAACAATACTATGATGAGCTCAAAAATCTGTTAGAGCGGTATTAAATAAATTATATTTTATACTTTTAAGACGATCCCCTAACAAATGAAGATGATTAACTTTAGTAAAAACTTACTCCTTCTTGCTCTTCTCATAATAAATTATAATGTGTTCTCTCAGAACACACAAATTGTTCTAAATTCTTTACAAGGAAAATGGTTAATGTGTAAAAGAGTCCAACCTAGAGCTTATTGTGGTCCTAACCTTAACAAAGAAAAATGTGATTATCAAATCGAAATCAAAGAAGATGGATTTATTTTATATCAAAACAATAAAGAGGTCGATTATGGCGAATTTGAACTAGAACACCATTATGATCACGTCTATATTGTCTATTTTTATTCCTTCTTAAGTGATGAAATTTTTGAACTATTAGATGATGACGTAACTTTACATTTCAAAGAAAACAACAAAGAACACTTTTTCGTTATGCCACATAAACATGATTATCAAAGAATGTGTTCATTAAAAAAGATATAAACTACGCCTTACATCATCCTAAGATTAATTACTTCTTGTTCTGTAAGTATTCTCCAATGACCACGAGGTAAATCTTTTTTGGTTAATCCTGCAAAGATTACTCTATCTAATTTAACTACACTATAATTAAGGTGTTCAAAAAGCTTATGAATAATTCCATTTTTAGCAGATTGTAACTGAATCCCTATTTCGTTTTTAGAAGCACCTTCTATATAAGAGATTTCATCTACATTTATAAAACCTTCTTCCAATTTGATTCCATTCTCTATTCTCTGAAGATCTTCAAATTTTAGGTTACGTTCTAATTCTACATGAAATATCTTACGAATTCCACTTTTATGATGTGTTAATTTCTTTTCTAAATCTACATCATTGGTAAAGAGTAATAATCCGGTTGTATTTCTTTCTAGTCTACCTACCGGTTTTAGTACAGATTTAGATGCATTTGCTACTAGATCCATTACCGTTTTAGTTTTCTCAGGACTAGTGCTCGTTACAAAACCTTTAGGTTTATTAAGGAGTACATACTCTTTTTTATGAGGGGTAATGAGTCGTCCATCAAACTTAACCTCATCGGTAAGTTTTACTTTATATCCCATTTCGGTAATGGGCTTACCATTTACCCATACACTTCCTGTTTTAATATATAAATCGGCATCTCTTCTAGAGCAAACACCAGAATTAGCTACATATTTATTAAGTCTTATCTCATCAGAATCGGTGAGTTTTTTTGGTGCTGCATTACTAGCTTTTTTTGCTAATGCTTTACCTCTTACATAAGGTTTATTTCCATAATTAGATTTACCTTTATCATGTGCATTCGATTTACTCTTTCCTTTTCCTTCCTGTTTTCTGCTAGTTTTCCCTTTACCAGAATTATCTCCACGATTCATATCTTAAATTTTGTGCAAAGATAATTGTTTAAAGCATAGGTACAACAACTATTATTCATCAAACCGAACTGTACTTTGGCGCTTTCTATTTATATGTAATTGGGTCACATCTGGTCTCGAATAGTGCCCAACAGGGTCAAAATTCTGGCGCTCTTGTAATACCCTGTTAAAATCTAAGGTTTCGATTAAGAGTCCTTCTTGATTTACTACAGGCTCTATTACCCATTCTCCATCGGGACCTGCAATACATGAGCCTCCATTACCTAAAACATCAGGGGCTTTCTTTAAAATCTCATCCAAATACGGCGTAGTTTTAGGAAAATCTTCTGTTCGCATCAAACTAGAAACCGAAATCACATACGAGCGAGATTCTCTGGCAATAAAACGAGTAATATCTTTGGTGTTATAATCACTACCTGGCCATACCGCTATGTGCAAGTTTTCTCCTTGCCCATATAATGCTGCTCTGGGTAGGGGCATCCAATTTTCCCAACAGTTTAATCCTCCAACGGTAAATGCCTTTAATGGGTGTACCAGCAATCCATTACCATCTCCCGGTGCCCAGGTTAGTCGTTCTTCGTATGTAGGTTGTAATTTACGGTGTACAGATCTAATCTCTCCCTTTTGATCAATATATACTAATGATGCATATAAACTATGTCCTCCCCGATCCATCGGTCGTTCAATGATTCCTAAATATATTGCAATATTGTATTCGGCAGCAAGTTCACATATGGTATCTAAATCTCCATTTTCGATAACAATCGAATTCTGAGCATAATGTGCATGAATCTCTTTTTGAATCTTACTGTCGAATTTTGCACCGTCTGTTAATGACACCCAAAACGGATATCCTGGTAACAGCGACTCTCCAAAAACGATAAGCTCTGCTTTCTTAGAAGCTGCCTCAGTAATAGAATTTTCAATTTTTTTAATTGTAGCTGTTTTATCTAACCAAACCGGAGAGATTTGAGCCAATGCAACTGTTAGTAATTGATCTTTCATGAAAATGTATTAATAGTATATATTTATTCCTAATGATCACTTGTTTTTAAGAGATTTTCAAAATATGATTAACAAATAGTTAACATATAAAAAATTGATTTGCAACACATTAAACATCATAAAAGTGATATGGTAAAACCTTAACTTAACCTTATGGTAACATTAAAATTCTATTAAAAACCTATAAATCGGCATTATTATGATACAAATATTAAGGATTTACTATTCTATAACCAATTTTATATCCATTCTTAAAAAGTAAACATATAAAAAGTATTTATTCTGCAAAGTTTAATTTACGTTAAAACATATGCCTTTTAACATAATCGTAATCATTGTAATACATTCTAATAAAATAAAAAACAAAAATAATGGAGTATTCGACTCTACATTTGTCCTGTACAATTAAAACAAATAATAGTTCAAGCTCAAATCTTAAAACACAAAAAAATGAAAAAGTTAACAATTTTATTCGCAGTATTCGTATTAGGGTCAACGCAAATTTTTGCTTCAAATAACCCTGCTAATTCAGAACAACAATTAAGAAACCAAATAGCAACTCTTCTAGAAAACCCAGGGTTTAAAGTAGACAAACAACAACTTAAGGCTAATATCGAATTTACTTTAAATGGTGAAGGAGAGATCGTAGTTTTAACCGTAGATTCGGAAGATCTAAATGTAAAAAGTTTTGTAAAATCAAGATTGAACTACAAAAAAGTAGATTCAAAAATATCAAACATAGGAAACAAAGTATTTAAGATTTCTTTAAAAATCTTAAAGTCAGAAAGAGTATAAACTTTCTGTCTATACATGATTAAGAAAGCAGTTGTATGTATTTACAGCTGCTTTTTTTTACCAAAGAATTCTATCCAAGATCATATGCACATCAATTAGAATAATACTAAATGTTCCTGCAACAATAATAAGTTTTAAAATATTGTGTAGCCAAACATAGTGTGTTCTTCCCTTTGATCTCCATAAGCCAAGTAAAAATGCAAAAAGGAGTATAATACATGCATAAAAATACAGGTACATAAATCCTATCTCATATCGAGTGAGCAGTAAATAAATAGGAACGCAAGAAGCCAAAACCAAAACACTTACTATTCTTTTTGAGACTAATTCACCATACACAATAGGTATCGTTTTATAGTTCTGAGCAAGGTCTCCTCTTAAATTTCCTAAATCTTTAATCATTTCTCTCATGATCAACATCAAAAACAAAAACGTTGCATGAACAAAAATAACTTCGTCAAAGTTTTTATAATAAATGAATACAGCAAAAAATGGAGTTATTGCCAATAGAGAAGCGATAATATTTCCAATAACAGGAAATTTCTTTAGTTTATGAGAATAGAACCATATCCCGAAAATATATAAAGAGAAAAAAATAACTGCTCTAAAAGAAACATAACTGGCACATACCACAGAGAGAAAATTAAGGACAAAATATCCCGTGAGTTTTGTACGTTGACTCACTAATCGATCCAGCATGGTCTTTTGCGGCCTATTGATTAAATCTTTTTCTTTATCATAAAAATTATTAATGATATACCCTCCTGCAATCACACCGGCAGAAGCCAATACAATAACAAATAGATTTGGATCCAGAATAACATGTCGTAATCTAATCTGAGGTGCTAAAATAAATATTGAGGTAAGATATTGCGCAAATACAATAATCAAGATATTATACCCTCTAACTACAGAAAATAAACTCAATAACTTGAGAAAAATGAGTTTATTTTTTCTGGTAAGCATAACAATGCTTATTAAAAATTGTAGACTACCTCTAACTTATAATCCTTAAGTGAAGCCTGTGCTTTATCAAAATCCTGCGTAAATCCTAAAATATAACCGCCGCCTCCAGAGCCACATAACTTAAGATAATAATCATTGGTTTCTATACCATGTTTCCATAAGGTGTGAAATTGCTTTGGTATCATTGGCTTAAAATTATCCAAAACCACGTGAGAAAGCTCTTTTATATTAAAGAATAGAGATTTAACATCTCCTTTTAAGAAATCATCTACACAAGCGTCTGTATATTTTACAAACTGGTTTTTGAGCATACTACGAAAGCCTTCTTGCTTCATGTTTTCCATAAAAATACTAACCATCGGGGCAGTCTCTCCAACTATACCGCTATCTAATAAGAAAACGGCGCCTTTTTTATTCTCTACACTTTGTGAAGGAATTCCTGCAGGTTCGATATTATCTTTAGAATGAATAAGAATAGGTAGGCTAAGATAACTATTTAAAGGATCCAGTCCAGAACTCTTTCCGTGAAAGAAAGATTCCATAAGTCCAAAAATCTCTTTCAGTTTTAATAATTTATCTCGAGTAAGGTTTTCTAATACAGTAATTTTATTAGCTGCATATTTATCATAAATCGCCGCTACTAATGCACCACTACTTCCTACTCCATATCCCTGAGGAATACTACTATCAAAATACATCCCAGAATTGATATCTAAATGAAGTTTTTCAAAATCAAATTTCACAATTCCTTTATCTTGAATCTCTTCGAGATAGGTTGCAAAATTTTTAAGATTTTCATTGGATTGTATAGCCTCTTGATCAGGTGTTTCTGATACTTTTAATGCACCTTTAAAAAAATTATAAGGTATAGAAAGACCTTTAGAATCTTTAATAATACCATATTCTCCAAACAGAAGTATTTTAGAATAAAATAACGGTCCTTTCATCTATTTATTTATATTGTTTTAGAGGTTAGATAAAATCTTTGACGATTACAATAATCATAACTTCGTATGATTAAAGATTTTTTAATCGAGTTCATTTTATCATCTCTATAAATAGTTATATCTAATTTGTCGCCTTACCAGGATAAAGTTACACTATTTTTGCACCTAATCCTATTTTGTCACAAATATACTGTCCATTCTGACAATACGCAACTAACTCGTTGGTAATGAAATCTAAAACTTGATTTTTTTCGGTATTTGGGTACAACACATGAACATTTGCTCCGGCATCTAGTGTAAAACAAACTTTTGATCCTGTTGTTGTGCGATATTCCCAAATTTTATGAATAACAGATAACGTATTAGGTTTCATTAATATAAAATAAGGTAAAGAAGTCATCATCATTGCATGTAGTGTCAACGCTTCACTTTCTACTATCTTGATAAAGGCGTCTAAATCCCCCGAAATTAATATCTCTTTTAATTTAGTAACATTGCCAGTTGCTTGCTCAAATCGTTTTTCTGCAAAAGGATGACCGTACATTAGATTATGACCTACACTACTACTTACTTGTTTTTCTCCTTTATCAATTAATAAGATTGTATCCTGATAAGCATCAAAATTTTGATGAACTGGAAACGGAAACGGTATTGCATATGCATCACTACTCTGGTTTATATCTGAATGTTTTCCCCAAACGGTAACTGGTCCTTCTATACTTCGGCATGCACTCCCCGAGCCCAAACGAGCCAAAAAAGAAGATTTTTGAAGACATTCTGAATCTGAAATATCCGGGTTTATCTTTTTTTCTAACTGCATTAAGCAATATGCCAGTGCACTCATCCCACTAGCTGATGATGCAATCCCACTACTATGCGGAAATGTATTACTGGTTTCTATTCTGAACGTATATTGCTTTAGGAAAGGAAGATATTCTTGAATCCTTTCAAAAAAACTTTGAATCTTAGGTTTAAAATCTGGTTTAGGTTTTCCTTCAAAAAAGAGTTCAAAATCAAAATCCTCTCCTGCATCATCTCGTCTTTTATATGCTAAACTTGTTGTTGTTTTACAATTATCCAACGTAAAGCTAATCGATGCATTCTCAGGTAATTGCACAGGTCTTTTACCCCAATATTTAACTAGAGCAATATTACTGGGTGAGGTACAAGTTACTACACCTTCTTCGGGTAATTTTGAAACTATAGGTAAGGTAAATTCTGGATAATCCGACATAGTATACAATGATTTTAAGCAAAGATAAGTGTATCCTATATTTTAATCTGTTTTATGTATTAGAAAATCTGTTATAGACCGAAATTATTTGAAACATTATTGCTTTATTTTATTTTTTAATTTAATTCAGGTATTATCGATAATCGTGCAATACTAAAATTAATAAAACACGAGTATGTGTTGTACTTTTAAAATTCTAATGCATAAAGCGGGTTTAAGCGCATTGGTAGTAAAAATAAATTGCTATTTTAGTACTGCGCTAACTTGTTTCAATGAAAAAAAAGTTATTTCGTATTGGTATTGCGGTATTGGTATGTGGTTTGATCGGATTTTTGAGTAGTATTGCTACCCAAACTTCTGTTAACACGTGGTATGCTGCTTTAAATAAACCTTCTTTTACTCCACCAAATTGGATCTTTGGACCAATGTGGGTTCTGCTGTATATTATGATGGGAATTGCGGCCGGAATTGTTTGGAGCAAAGGCTTTTATCATAAATGGGTAAAAACTGCGTTATATCACTTTGGATTTCAATTGTTACTCAATGCAGCGTGGTCTATTTTTTTCTTTGGACTACAAAATCCATTGATTGCATTATTGGATATAATTGCCCTATTTATCCTATTACTGTTTACCATTAAATGGTTTACCGTAGTAAATTCTACCGCTGCCTACCTACTTATCCCTTATGTTGTTTGGGTTGCTTTTGCGACTGCTTTAAATTTTGGCATATGGCAACTAAATTAAACCAGGAATAAGGAATATGATTTTTTATGAGTAAAAAAGCAATAGTCTTACAGACTACTCTAGAATTAATAACTAAACAAGGTATCCATGCCACTTCTCTTTCTCAAATTATTAAAGAATCAGGCGTAGCAAACGGAACTGTATATCATCATTTTAAAAACAAAGAAGAGATCATTACAGAACTCTACTTAATGCTTACCCAGGATTTTGGCACTGTTGTTATGCGTAATACCCCAGAAGACGACATAAAGAAACAATTTACCGTAATGTGGCTTAATCTGTTCTATTATTTTGTCAATAATCCTCTTGCTTTTATATTTTCTGAACAGATTGCACGTTCTCCAGAAATTCCTCAATCTTTAAAAGATAAAGCAAGGCAATATTATGGAGAAATCGAAAGCTATTTCAAAAAAGGAGTAAAACAAAAGGTTTTTAAATCTTATAACACTCTAATCATGGAAGAACTCTTCTTTGGCAATGTGGTATCACTGGTAAAGATTCATGAGAATGAACAAGTAAAACTACAGGAAAAACATATCAATCAAGCTATTGAGATTTCCTGGAGAGGTTTTCTAAAGGATCAAACAATTATTTAGGGCAAATTAATTCGATAGAAATTATTACAAAAAAAAACACATCCTACTGAAAAGCAGGATGTGTTCAACTTAGTATTGAACTCGTTTCATGCATTTAATTAAATACAATATTTACACAAGATTCTTTATATAGGTTTTTAAGCGCAAACTCTACCGCTTTTCGAGAATTACTCGTTTGCCCAATTAACCCTCCTTTATAGGTAAGTTTTCCTGTATTTTCATTCCAATAATACTCTTTACTATCAGATTTAATAATACGTTTTTTGTCTTTGATCATTACTTGAAAAGCATTGAGTTCCTGGCTATATTCGAGGCCAGATGGGAAATATACTTCGGCAATAAACTTAGTAGTGCCTTTCTCATAAAAATAGCAAACACATTCTCCTATATCTTTTGCTTCAGAGACCCGAATCATATTATTTTGCACGATCTTCCATCCGCCATTAATACGTATAGCAACCACATCCATTAACATAGTTCCCTTTTCGGCTAGTCTTTTATCGACAAATGATTCAAAACTGATAACTGCAGAAATAGTTCCTGCTCTTTCTTTTTGACTTTGAAAAACGATTTTATCTATGGTTAATCTAAATTGATAATTATTATCATTAACAATATCACTTAATTGAGAAGAAACATCTTTTTTGGTGTAGTTTTTTCTCACTAGAGTTCCAGATAGATTAACATAGACAGTATTTCCTCTATATTTTTCGTCAAACAAATTCAGTACATCTTCTTTTTGGGTTCCCTGGGTTAATGCATTCATTTTATCGATATAATCTACCAATAACTTTTTTATAGGGTCATTCTCATTAAATGCTTTAACTGGGTGAACACTACTAAATAAAAATATAAGGATAAGAATAAAAGTAATTTTTTTCATAGTGATGGGGTATTAGTTAAACCTTATTAAGGTACGAAAAATTACTCAGAATCGCTAATTTTAACGCACTATTCCTTATCTCAAATTACTTAATTCCAATAACTTAATTACTGTTTTTAAAGTTTTCGACTATGGTATTATATTTCATTTTTTCAAAAACTATCCAGATGTGATTGCTTTTGCTGCAATAAAAGCTCCGGTCCATGCATTCTGAAAATTAAACCCTCCTGTAATTGCATCTATGTTTAACACTTCTCCTGCAAAATATAAATTATGACATTTCTTGCTTTCAAAAGTTTTAAAATTAACTTCTTTAAGATCGATTCCACCTGCAGTTACAAATTCTTCTTTAAATGTACTTTTCCCTTTTATCATAAAAACTCCTTGTGTAAGCTGTTCTGATAATGTTTTAAGCTGAATTTTACTCACATCGGCCCAGCGTGTATCATTTCTTATTTCCGAAGCCAAAATTAAACTCTGCCAAAGTCTTTTTGGTAATTCAAATTGAGTGTATTTACTTATCTGTTGTTTCGGATATTGATTTTTTAACGTTTTAAGTTCCTCAAAAGCCTCCTGCTGTGAATAGTTCTGAAGCCAATTCACTATAATTTCAAAATTATACTGGCATGCATTTAGCTCTATAGCCCCCCAGGCCGAAAGTTTTAGAATTGCTGGTCCACTCATCCCCCAATGCGTAATTAACAATGGCCCCTCACTCGATAGTTTTGAATGTTTGACCTGTACTGACGCATTTGTTACCACACCTGGTAGATTTGCAATTCTTGGATCTTTACTATTAAAAGTAAATAACGAAGGAACTGCATCAACGGTCTGATGTCCTAAACCCTGAACTATTTTCCAGATTTTAGGGTTACTCCCTGTGGCAATCATTAACATGGTAGTCCTAAAATCTCCCTGACTGGTTTCTAAGAGCCATTGTTCATCTTCTTGATAGAAATTTTTAACGGCATGGTTTTTTAAAACTTCAACCCCATATCGTTTTGCTTCCGACAGAAAACAATCGATAATCGTTTCTGAAGAGTTTGAAACTGGAAATATCCTACCATCATCCTCTATCTTAAGTGCTACTCCACGACGATCAAACCATTCCATCGTATCACCTGTCATAAATGTATGAAAAGGTCCTTTGAGTTCTTTTTCTCCCCTTGGGTAATTTTTACTTAATTCGTTAGGGATAAATTCTGCATGAGTTACATTGCATCGCCCACCGCCAGATACCCGAACTTTGGACAACACTTCTTTTCCTCGTTCCAGAATAGCTATTTTTAGTTTTGGGTCATTTTCTGCCACATTAATAGCTGTAAAAAAACCAGCTGCACCGCCACCAACAATTATTAAATCATAGTTCATCATGCAAAATTCGGAAAATCTGTGATGATACCCTCAACTTTCCATGATTTTGATTGCTCAATTCTATATTAAGTTCGCATTACCTATCGATCATATTCAGCACTTCGCTCAATGTAGGTATCATAAATCTCTCTTTTGTTCAAACTGTCGCAACTCCTGTAAAGTATATTATAATACATTTCCTTTACCATTGATAGTTCTATCCAGAATTTCATCATGAGTAACTACCAATTCTTTACTTTTACAACAATGCATCAATCTCGACACCATCTACTTTATAACACAAGGTTTCGGTGATCCATTCTAATGTATTTTCGGTGACTAAAAACCTGCTCCACTATGATGCCCTAATATTTTCACTTATGTCCCTTTGAGCTTGTCGAAGAGCATATTTATTATTTTACATTTTAATTATATGTTATTATATTGATATCAAAGAAACTAAAATTCTTACTTTTACAACAATTTAACATCACCCAAAGGTAACAATCTGTTATTATAGTACATGAACCTATGAATACTACCGAGGATCACAAAATTTTGGAAGGTATCGTCACCGGAAATGAGGTTGTTATTACTACATTTTATAGAAAAAACCTACCTTATATAAGGCAATACATCCTACAAAATTCTGGTAATGAAGAGGATGCCGAAGATGTATTTCAGGATGCGTTGATTTTGATATATCAGAAATTAAAAACAGATTCTCTGGAGTTACATTCTTCATTACGAACCTATTTTTATGGGGTTTGTAAAAATATGTGGAGAAACAGATTACGAAAAAACAAAAAAATGATCATCACAGAAAAATTACCTGAAGATGCAGAAATAATTACCCCTACAGTGATCCAAGATATAGAATATAAAGAACGAGAGCATGTGTATCGCAGACACTTCTTAAAGCTAAGTGATACATGTCGTGAAGTATTGAGCTTACTTTTTCAAGGAAATAGCATGAAAGATATTGCACATATCACCGGATATTCTGAAGGATATACCCGAAAGAAAAAATTTGAATGTAAACGATATCTAATAGAAATGATCGAAAAGGATCACGCCTATCAAGAATTACAACTAAACCCTGAAAAAGAATTATAGTATGGAAAGAACTCCAGAAATATTCGATAAAATAGAAGGGTATCTTTCACATACGTTACCTGAAGAAGAAATAATTGCTTTTGAAAAGGAATTAGCTACTAATCCAGAACTGCAAGAAGAAGTTGAAAAGCACAGGGTTCTCCATAAAACCTTAAGTGATCAAGATACTTTAGGTTTTAAAGAAAAATTAATGCAGATTAGCGCTACTATCAAAGAGGAACAATACAGTCCTTCTGCCAAGACATCTGCTCCTTATTGGAAAATTGCAGCATCTATTACTATACTACTGGGTGTAGGAATGCTATTATGGTACACCTATATCAATCAGCATAATAATACTCAAGATTTATATGGCGCCTATTATGAGCCTTTTCCTGTAGAAGACGCAATGAGAGGTAATGCCAATAATGAAGAAATGCAGAGTATTGTAAAAAACTATGCTAACGGTGCTTATGACTCTGTCGCTGTTGTGTTAGAAAAACACCCAAATTTAGACAACCAACTACAACTATACCTGGGCAATAGTTACTTAAATATTGATCAGGAAGAAAAAGCTGTTTCTTTATTTAAAGACATTAAAAGTAGCGGTAAGTATTATGAAGTTGCGAAATGGTATTTATCCCTCACCTATTTAAAATTAAATACTCCTAAAAAAAGTATTCCACTTCTTAAAGAAATCATTACTTACAATGGAGCATATAAAGATAAAGCTACAAGGCTACTTAATGTCTTAGAAAAAAACAGATAATATTTTTCTCCATAACAACCTATATTGAACTGTATAGATAAGAAAGGATTCTGAAACAAAATCAACACAATTCTATAAAACACTTATCTCTTTTCTCTCTCACTATATACTATAGTTAAAACATTTGTTTTTCGGCACATCGTATTCATAACTATAGTACTCAGAACAAAACATTTATAACTAATCAAGCTAAAAAAATATTACCCGTTAAAAAAATAGAATATACGAGGTAACAAAATTTTATGTCATGACATAAATATATGAACCCCATATATATTGATTAATCTAATAATTCAATCTTCACTCTAAAGAAATAATTATGAATGTTATCATCAAACACGTTGAGCTTATGAATCGAATCGACCAACTAATTCGTTTAAAAGCTACAGGGAACCCTGTAGAACTAGCAGAGCGATTGGGAATTTCAAAAACAAAGCTCTATCGCATCATCAACATTATGAAGGAACTAAATGCTCCTTTAGAATATGATATCGATCTACAAAGTTATGTTTATGTAAAATCTGTAGGTTTTAAATTTGGATTCTTTATAAAAGAAAGAAGTACAAAGGAATTACACTCTTCTGTTGGATAATAAGATTATGATCTATTAAATCAGGTCATTCTTTACAAAAAAACTGAATACAGTATAAGTTTATGTATCACTGAACCGGTCCAAGCCATTTGAAAGTGGGTAGCCAAATGGTCCTTGACTGGTTCAGATTAATAAGTTATAGCTATTTATTTTCAGACAACTTCGATATAAGAATTTCAGTGTTTCTTATTTAAAAGCAGGCATTCCGGTAATATCCATTCCTGTAATTAGTAAATGTATATCGTGTGTTCCTTCATAGGTAATCACACTTTCGAGGTTCATCATATGACGCATGATACTATACTCACCAGTGATTCCCATTCCACCAAGAATTTGCCTGGCTTCTCTTGCGATATTAATCGCCATTTCTACATTATTACGTTTTGCCATAGAGATTTGTGCACTAGTAGCTTTACCCTCATTACGCAACACTCCTAATCGCCATGCTAATAATTGTGCTTTGGTGATTTCTGTAATCATTTCTGCCAGTTTCTTTTGTTGTAATTGGGTTGCTCCAATAGGTTTATCAAACTGAACGCGTTCTTTTGCATATCTTAAAGCAGTATCATAGCAATCCATAGCCGCACCAATTGCACCCCAGGCAATACCATATCGTGCAGAATCCAAACATCCCAGTGGTGCACCAAGACCACTTTTACCCGGTAATATATTTTCTTTTGGCACTTTTACATTATCAAAGATTAACTCTCCTGTTGCAGATGCACGAAGCGACCATTTATTATGTGTCTCTGGAGTTGTAAATCCTTCCATACCACGTTCTACTACAAGGCCATGGATTCTTCCTTCTTCATTTTTTGCCCAAACCACTGCAATATCAGCAAAAGGTGCATTAGAAATCCAAAGTTTAGCACCATTAAGCAAGTAATGATCTCCATTATCTTTAAAATTAGTAGTCATCCCACTAGGGTTTGATCCATGATCTGGTTCTGTAAGACCAAAACATCCAATAAATTCTCCAGATGCCAGCTTAGGTAAATACTTTTTTCGTTGTTCTTCAGAGCCGTATTTCCAAATTGGATACATCACCAATGAAGATTGTACAGAAGATGTAGATCGTACTCCAGAATCTCCTCGCTCTATCTCCTGCATAATCAAACCATAGCTAATCTGATCTAATCCAGCACCACCATACTCTTCGGGTATATAAGGCCCAAATGCTCCTATCTCTGCAAGTCCTTTAATAATCTGTGTAGGGAATTCTGCTCGCTGTGCAAAATCTTCTATAATAGGAGATACTTCGCGTTTTACCCAACTACGAGCAGCATCACGAACCATTTTATGTTCATCACTTAATAATTCGTCAATTTGGTAATAATCTGGTGCCTGGAATAAATCTGGTTTCATTTTTTAAAATATTTTCTAAATTACTGCATATAAGTGCAAAACAAATGTAGGTAATGCTAAAAAAGCAAGCAATTTTTTTGACATTTTTAAAGAGATTGATCATTCTCTTATTACATTTAATATTTTTTGACCAAAAAGACATCCAAATACGTTACTTTATTGTATTCATTTCAATAACAAAAGTCAATTTAGTTTTTACAGAGGTTAAAATTAATCGTATCTGTCTACCAAAAAATTTGTGTATAATTTCCGCAGTTCACCTCTTTTTTCTACACAAACAAGACCACTTAAAAGAGAAAATATCTACTCAATAAACACATAAACAATTGTTTATCAGTTACCTACACTTAAAACAATCTCTCTTGTTTCTTCTGGCATAATTATTCTATATATAAATACATAATAGCATTAAAATTTATTAAAACTAAAATTATAATAACAATGAAAAATTTATTTGTATTACCGGTATTAGCTTTTGGACTATTAGTAGGAACTCAAAACATGAATGCTCAGGAAGTAGCTTCTAATGATGATACAGAAGTAATTACTCCTGTTCAGGAAAAATATATAGATCTAGCTGTAGAAAACTTACCTCAACCTGTTCTTGATGCAGTTGCAAAAGATTATGCTGGTGCGACTATCAAAAGTGCTGGAGCTAAAGAAGATGCTTCAGAATTTAGATTAATATTGAAACAAGGTGATAAGGAAATGGAAGTTTTCTGTGATGCTGATGGAAAATGGATCTCTAAAAAGGGATAAACCTTTAATGGTATATAAGAAAAGGTTTAATTTATTGGTGATATAAATTAAACTGTAGAGTGATTGAATTTAGAAAAAGGAAGATGTAAGTCTTCCTTTTTTTATGAATTACATTTTTAGATAAAATGCCTTAGTAAGGTTTATATATGCATCTGTATAGTGATGTCGTTTCGTTTCTATGACCAATTCATTAGCTTCAAAATTCATTTGATCCCGACCAAATAACAACAAGCTTCTTTTTATTTCTGAAGCTGGTGTTCCTTTTACTCTTGTGATTTTTTGCGGAAACAAATTTACCTGTGCAGCTATATCAATAGCACGTATTTCTTCTTTATATGGGATAATCATTGCAAATTTCCCTTTATGCGATAACAGTTTTGATGCTCCGATTAAAAGATGTTCAAAAGGAAGAGCATCTTCGAATCTAGCCATATCTCGTTTGATATCCGACGTTTTATAGTCCTCTGCATAAAATGGGGGATTACTGATTAGCAAGTCGTATTGATCGTCAATTTCTGATACAAACTCCTGAAAAGAGGCATGATAACAAAACAATCTGTCTCCCCAGGGCGATGCCTCAAAATTTTCGACAGCTTGCTCATAAGCATCTACATCAATTTCTATAGCGTCGATCACTTCTGCCTGAGAACGTTGTGCTGTCATTAAAGCTATGATTCCTGTTCCTGCTCCTATATCAAGAATTGAGGTTACAGTATCATTAATAGGAACCCAGGCTCCAAGCAGGACTCCATCTGTACCTATTTTCATGGCACATCGATCTTGATGAACCGTAAAGTCTTTAAATACAAAAGGCTTAGTCATACTATTAATATCTATCGGGATGTAAAATAAGATTAAAGGTACAAATCAATGAGTCCTTCGGGAGTACGAACTGTAATCGTTTTCGACTCTCTATCAATTTTATCAATAAATTCATCATTCATAGGAATAAGAATCTCGACACCATTACGATCAACCTCGAATAAAGCCTGAGCGGTTGTATCATTAATAGCTTTAATGACTCCTACTTCTCCAAAAACAGTATCAATAATAGTAAAACCAATTATTTCGTGATAATAAAACTGAGTTCCTTCAAGTTTTGGTAATAATGTAAGTGGTAAGTACAGTTCTGCTTTCATGAGATCGTCTGCATCTTCTTCAGCATCTATATCCTCAAATTTTATACGTAGTAAATCACTTTTATGGAGTGAACATTTTTCAATAAAAAATGGAACCAGATTATTGTTATAGTTAACAAATACTGATTCCATTTTCGTATAACTTTCGGGCTCATCGGTATCTAATTTAACCAATACCTCACCCCTAAAGCTAAATTTACTTACGATTTTACCTAGATAGAAGCATTCTTCTTTCTTCATCGTCAATAATGCAACTATTCTTCTTCGTTGCTAGCTTTTTCTGTTACCTCTGCTTCAGCAACTTCTTCAGTAGCAGCTTCTTCCGCTTCAGCAGCAGTTTCTTCAACTTCTTCAGCTTTTGCTGCAGCTTCACGTTTAGCATTTACTTCTTTCTCTGCTTCCAAAGCTTTAGCTTTTGCCGCCGCTTCAGCCTTTGCTAATACATCTTTCTTTGCATCAACAGATCCTTCTTTTTCAGATACCCAAGCTTGGTATTTTTCTTCAGCTTGTTCTTCTGTTAAAGCACCTTTTCTTACTCCACCAGCAAGGTGATTTTTTAATAATGCTCCTTTATAAGATAAGATAGCTTTTGCAGTATCAGTTGGTTGCGCACCATTCTGCAACCACTTTACAGCTCCATCAATATCTAAGTCAATACTTGCAGGATTTACATTAGGATTATAAGTTCCTAATTTTTCAAGAAATCTACCATCTCTTTTTGATCTAGCATCTGCTGCTACGATCCAGTAAAAAGGCTTCCCTTTTTTACCATGTCTCTGTAATCTAATTTTAACAGGCATATAAATTAATTTTTGGGTACTCGACCCTGTTCATAATTAAGGGCGCAAAGGTAACTATTTTTAATCAATTCGAATCAACAAATAAAAGTTTATTCTCTGTAAAATAATCATTTATAGAAATAATATACAAAAAAGCAGGTTTACAAACTCTGTTTTTATGATAAAAAACACTTCTTAATCCCGTATTTTATTAGGACAAAATGATATTTTGTGTATTTCATCGATAAAATATGCTTTTTTTCGATGAAAAAATTGTTTTCTTAATATTTTCATCTTATGTTTGTAGGTGTAAACATGTTTTTACGGTTTTTCCGTAAGAAAATCATACTAAAGCCCCAAGCCTATGATTAAAAAAATTACCCCTCTATTGGCAGTAATCTGCCTTTTTTTAACTTCATGCTCTACAGATATCGAAATAAACACACCTGCTTTACAAGCAAAAATTGATGGTGAGTTATTTAGATCATCTATTAAAAAAGCTGTTATTTATGAAGATGGTACATTAGTAATATCAGGAAGCTCGGGAGACAAATCGATAAGCTTTACGACTACATCTACTAATATCGGAACGTATAAGACAGCTCTTCAAACTATAAGCAAGGTTAGTTTTCAAAAAAATCAAACAAAATTCATTTCTAAAGACGGAGAAACCGAAGGCGAAGTGTCGATAACAGAAATATATAACAATGAAATTTCTGGTAATTTTCATTTTAAAGACCTTAAAGATGACAATGGTAATCCAGTAGATTTTAATAATGGATGGTTTTATAGATTACCATTAGAAAATGGTACAATTGAAGAAGAGGTAACTCAAGAAATTAACCCTTGTTTGCTTAATGCATCTTTAACTGCCTTGGTGAATAATACAGAAATGATTACTGATAATCATACTGCCAAATTATTTGGTGTAGATGATGCTTCTATTCTCATTACTGCTACCAATGAAACCGAAGAAGTAAATATTGTGTTTATGGCTAATGTAGCACCAGGCACATACCCATTAACCGGATCTGGAAATTATAGTGCTTCTTACGAAGTAAATAATGATAAGTCCTCTGCATTGTCAGGAACTCTTATTATTACGAGTCACGATATCGAAACCAAATGTATTAGTGGAAGTTTTGAATTTGAAACCAGAAGTGGTTCTCAAATATCACAAGGTTCCTTTGATTTTGGTTATTAATATTTATTACCCCTAAATAATTACCCTACTCGACTTTGCTCATAAAAAGCGATCATTTATGAAATGATCGCTTTTTTCATACACCTACCTTCTTGTATCGATAACACATAAAACTATAGTTAATAATTCTGAATAACTTTTCGAAAATCGAAGTGTCATTTTGGTTATTTTTGAAAGTCCTTTGTAAGGGATAATTTTCTTGAAACACTTCTTTTTATGTACTTAGTCTTTGATACTGAAACCACAGGTTTACCCAAACGATGGGATGCCCCTATTAGCGATACCGATAACTGGCCAAGATGTATACAAATCGCATGGCAGTTACACGACGCTATGGGAAACTGTATCGAACATCAAGATTACCTGGTACAACCTGATGGGTTTAATATCCCATATGATGCAGAAAAAATTCATGGTATTTCGACTGAGTTAGCAACACAAGACGGGATTACACTACAAGAAGTATTAGATAAATTTAATATCGCCCTATCCAAAACCAAATTTGTTGTCGGACAAAATGTTGGATTTGATGTTAATATTATGGGCGCAGAATTCTACCGCCTTGGCCTAGAAAATAATTTACAGGAGCTTCCTGTTTTGGATACTTGTACCGAAGTCACGGCAGAATTATGCCAAATCCCAGGAGGTCGTGGAGGAAAATTTAAACTCCCTACACTTACAGAACTTCATCAGCACCTATTTGGTACCGCTTTTGGCGAAGCACATAACGCTACTGCCGATGTAGAAGCTACTACCCGATGTTTTCTTGAATTGATTCGTAAACAAATTTTTACCATTGAAGAACTTGATGTAGCACCAGATTATTTTCAAAATTTCGTAGAGGCTAATCCTCAAACGATTCAGCTAATAGGTTTAAAACACATAAATCTCAAAAAGGCTTCTCAAAAAATCCAGGAAGCTCTTACAAAAAAAGGAGATTCTGACTTATCTCAACAAGAGATCGATGATAATATTGCTGTTCTGGATAAAGTTGACTTTGCCCATCTGCATAATCATACTCAGTTCTCGGTATTACAATCAACAACCAGTATCCCTGATTTAATAAAAGTGGCTGCACAACATAAGATGAATGCTGTCGCCATGACAGACCATGCCAATATGATGGGAGCTTTTCATTTTGTTCAGGGGGTCTCTAATCACAATAAAGCTGTAAAAGCAGCTAATGCTGAAGCAATAGAAAATGAACAAGAACCCGAAGGGATAGAAATGAAGCCTATCGTAGGCTGTGAATTCTTTGTTTGCGAAAATCACACAGATAAATCCAGAAAAGATAACGGATATCAAATAGTACTGTTAGCCAAAAACAAAAACGGGTATCACAATCTGGCCAAAATGTCTTCTACCGCTTTTGTTAATGGATTTTATTATGTTCCCAGGATTGACAAAGAAGTCATTAAACAATACAAAGAAGATATTATTGTTCTTACCGGAAACTTGTATGGTGAAGTTCCTAGTAAAGTGCTCAATATTGGAGAAAAACAAGCTGAAGAAGCATTACTATGGTGGCATCAGGAATTCGGAGATGATCTCTATATCGAGATTATGCGGCATAACCAAGAAGATGAAAATAGAGTAAACCAGGTATTGGTTCAATTTGCAAAAAAACACAACATTAAACTCGTTGCCTCTAACAACACATATTACTGCGAAAAAGAAGATGCTAATGCCCATGATATTCTTTTATGTGTAAAAGACGGAGAAAAACAAGCCACCCCTATTGGTCGTGGCAGGGGGTATCGATACGGGTTACCCAATCAAGAATACTATTTTAAGCCTCAGGAAGAGATGAAAAGTCTTTTTAAAGACTTACCTGAAGCCATCATAAACATTCAGGAAGTTGTAGATAAAATAGAACCTTTTGAGCTTGCCAGAGATGTATTGTTACCAGCTTTTGATATCCCAGAAGAGTTTCAATCTGAAGAAGATTTAATCGATGGCGGCAAACGAGGGGAAAATGCATATCTACGACATATCACCTATGAGGGTGCGAAGATTCGTTACAATGAAATTACCCCTGAAATAGATGAACGTCTGGATTTTGAATTAAAAGTAATCGAAAAAACCGGATATCCGGGATATTTCCTGATTGTAGAAGACTTTATTCGTGCCGCCCGGGATATGGGAGTCTCTGTAGGGCCTGGTCGTGGATCGGCAGCAGGGTCGGCAGTAGCTTATTGTCTGTGGATCACTAATCTCGACCCTATTAAATACGACTTACTTTTTGAGCGTTTCTTAAATCCAGATCGTGTAAGTATGCCCGATATTGATATTGATTTTGATGATGAAGGTCGAGGTCGTGTTATGGATTATGTAATCGAAAAATACGGCGCAAATCAGGTAGCACAGATCATTACTTATGGTACAATGGCAGCAAAATCCTCTATACGAGATACTGCACGAGTACTAGACCTTCCTCTTGGTGATGCAGATCGCATTGCAAAGCTTATTCCTAACATGTCGAAACTCGGAAAGATTTTTGGTGTGGACGAGGCTATATTAAAGAAAAAATTTAGAAGTGATGAGTTAGAAAAAGTTAACGAACTCCTTAATATTGCCGAAGGTAGTGACCTTGAAGCAGAAACACTTAACCAGGCCAGAGTATTAGAAGGCTCTGTTAGAAACACGGGAATTCATGCCTGCGGTGTTATTATCACACCAGACGACATTACCAAATTTGTCCCTGTAGCATTAGCTAAGGATTCTGATATGTACTGCACACAGTTTGATAACTCTGTGGTAGAAAACGCAGGGTTACTAAAAATGGATTTCCTGGGGTTAAAAACACTAACCCTGATTAAGGACACCGTTAAGATTGTAAAAGCAAAGCATGGAGTAGAATTAGATCCCGAAAATTTCCCTCTTGACGACGAAGAAACCTATGCTCTTTTCCAAAGAGGAGAAACTGTTGGGGTGTTCCAATATGAATCTCCCGGGATGCAAAAATACATGAAGGAACTTAAGCCTACTGTTTTTGCCGATCTTATTGCAATGAATGCCTTGTATCGCCCTGGACCATTAGAATATATACCTAGTTTTATCAATAGAAAACACGGTACAGAAGAAATCATTTATGACCTCGAAGCTTGCGAAGAGTACTTAAAAGAAACTTACGGAATTACAGTATATCAAGAGCAGGTGATGTTGCTTTCGCAAAAGCTGGCAAATTTCACCAAAGGTGAAGCCGATGTACTTCGTAAAGCAATGGGTAAAAAACAAAAAGCCGTACTTGATAAGATGAAGCCTAAGTTTATAAAACAAGCTTCAGAAAAAGGCCATGCAGAAGACAAACTAGAAAAAATATGGAAAGACTGGGAAGCTTTTGCTGCTTACGCATTTAATAAATCTCACTCTACCTGCTATGCCTGGATTGCATACCAGACAGCATATCTTAAAGCACATTATCCTGCAGAATATATGGCTGCCGTACTGTCTAATAACATGAACGATATCAAACAGGTTACTTTCTTTATGGAAGAATGTAAACGCATGAAGCTAGATGTTCTTGGACCCGATGTAAATGAATCCTACCGTAAATTTTCGGTAAACAAAGATGGGGCCGTTCGTTTTGGAATGGGAGCCATTAAAGGAGTAGGAACTGGCGCTGTAGCCACCATAGTAGAAAGCCGAAAAGAAGATGGACCATACAGATCAATCTTTGACCTAGCTAAACGTATCGATCTTAGAGCAGCTAACAAAAAAGCATTTGAAAGCTTAGCTTTGGCAGGAGGTTTTGATTCCTTTTCTGAAACCCATAGAGGACAATATTTTCATGAAGAAGGAGATGGCGTCACTTTCTTAGAAAAAGCAGTACGATATGGATCCAAATTTCAGGAAAGTGAAAATTCTTCGCAAGTTAGTTTATTTGGAGAATCGAGCGATGTACAAATCCCAGAACCCATTGTACCGCCCTGTGAAGAATGGGGAACAATGGAAAAACTAGCCCGTGAAAAAGAAGTAGTAGGAATATATCTCTCTGGTCATCCGCTAGATGATTTTAAATATGAAATGAAATATTTCTGTAATGGTACCTTGCTTAATTTTGCAGATCTCGAAAGCAACATTAATCGTGAAATTTCTTTTGGAGGAGTGATTTCTAACGTAGAACATCGCACATCTAAAAACGGTAAAGGCTGGGCTACATTTGTGATAGAAGATTATAATACAGCCCATGAATTCAGAATTTTTGGTGAAGAGTATTTAAAACACCGTCCTTTCCTGGTCAAAAGTACATTTGTATACGCCAAAGCTTTTATTAAAGAAGGTTGGGTAAATCGTGATACAGGTAAAAAAGGGGATCCCAGGATACAGTTTAATAGTTTCCAACTACTACACGATGTGATGGAAACCTACGCAAGAAAGCTTACAATTCAAATGGATATTAATGAACTTTCTGATTCTAGAATAGACAACCTAAAAGAATTACTAACAGAGCATTCTGGAAATCACACACTTAATTTTGTAATCTACGAAATGGCCGAGCAATTAAAACTGCACATGCCTAGTCGAAAACAAAAAGTAAACATTTCTCAAGAATTACTCGTAGCTCTTGAAGATGAATCTATCTATTATAAGTTAAATTAAACTATATATACGTATAAGTAGCTTGTGATCTATGAAAAAAACTGATAATGAAAAACCGTTAAGTCGAACATAATTTTCCTATATCTACAAAATTATCAGAAACTTCTTGCTTATTACTTTTCTTGTCATAAGTCAAGAATTTTGATTTGAGAACCTATTACATTTGTTGTGAGTATACAACATTACAATAAAGAACATGTACTCAAATAACACCAAGTACAATTGCTTATAACACTATATAATACACAGCAATTTTGTTAGGTATAAAACTCTGTTATGTTAGAAAATTTAGCTCCTTATATTTCAATTATTTTTATTATCACTACATGTATTACTATTTTTTTATTTTATAAAGCATCACATAGTTCAAAAACGGCTTTGTCTCTTATTATAATATGGGCAAGTATACAGGCGATATTAGGATATTCATCTTTTTATTTAGACACTTCACTACCCCCTCGCTTTGGCTTAGCTATTATTCTTCCAGTGTTATTTATCATTCTCTTGTTTTTTATACAAAAAGGAAAGACATTCATTAGTAAGCTTGATATCAAAATACTCACATTACTCCATATTATAAGAATACCAGTAGAGTTCGTATTATACTGGTTATTTTTACACCAATCTATACCAGAGCTCATGACTTTTTCGGGTAGAAATTTTGATATTCTTGCAGGAATAACAGCTCCATTTGTATACTATTTTGGATATATACATAAAATCGCATCTCCTAAATTTCTATTAGGATGGAATTTGGTGTGCTTATTCTTATTATTATTTATAGTGGTAAATGCTATACTCTCCTTTCCTTTCCCGTTTCAGCAGTTTGGTTTTGATCAGCCTAATGTTGCTTTGTTGTATTTTCCATTCGTTTGGTTAGCATCAGTAGTAGTTCCTATTGTATTATTTTCTCATCTGGTTTCAATACAATATCTATCCAAACAACTTAAAATTCTAAAATAATTAAGCTTATATCACTCATTTTTGAGATGTAATTTGCTATAAAGTAATACTTTCATATTATATTTGGTATCAGAAAACCAAATAACCCTATAGTCAAAACAAATATTACTGATGTAAGCTTTGGCAGAATTATTGACTAATTTTGTGAATATTAAAATAATAAGAATTTTTAAACAATAAATAACTATGGCACTAGAAATAACAGATGCTACTTTTGACGAGGTAGTACTTAAAAGTGACAAACCTGTATTGGTTGATTTTTGGGCAGCTTGGTGTGGTCCATGTAGAATGGTAGGCCCTATCATCGAACAAATTAGTGAAGAATATAATGGAAAAGCCGTTGTTGGTAAAGTGGATGTTGATGCGAATCAAGAATTTGCTGCAAAATACGGTGTAAGAAATATTCCTACAGTATTGGTTTTTCAAAACGGAGAAGTAGTAGGACGTCAGGTAGGAGTTTCTCCTAAGAATGTATATGCAGAAGCATTAGACTCTCTTTTGTAGAAGAATAGTATTAAAAAATTAAAAAGGTTTGACATATGGTCAAACCTTTTTTTATGAATACTAATTTTGTAATACGTATATTGTTATCATTAACATATTAAGGATATAGATCTTCGCTTTTTATAAAAGAACATTACTTATGGACATTCAAAAAGAGATTAATAAAACTGGAGGGTTTACTAACCTGGAGCTACTTGCCAAACAAGTCGTAGAAGGTTTTATCTCTGGTATGCATAAGAGTCCTTTTCATGGTTTTTCTGCAGAGTTTGCAGAACATAAAGTGTATAATAACGGAGAAAGCACTAAACACATAGACTGGAAACTTTTTGCCAAAACAGATAAACTATTTACCAAACGGTACGAAGAAGAAACAAATCTAAGATGTCATATTATTATCGACAATTCTTCTTCTATGCATTATCCTTATGTAAAGGAGCATCACTTGGGCTCATTAAACAAAATTAGTTTTTCGATATTAGCAACGGCCTGTTTGATGAATATTCTTAAAAAACAACGTGATGCTATTGGATTAAGCATTTATAGTGATGAATATGATTATTATGCTCCAGAAAAAGGTAGTGAGAGACATCATCAAATGCTACTTAACCAATTAAATCATACTATAGCGAGTACATCCAAAAGTAAAAATACAGATACGTTTAAGTTTCTACACCTGATTGCCGAAAAAATACATCGTCGATCATTGATTTTTTTGTTCACAGATATGCTACAGGCTACCTCTAATCCCGAAAAATTATTTGAAGCCCTTAGACATCTTAAATACAACAAACATGAGGTTATTCTTTTTCATACATTTGATAGCGAGAAAGAATTAAATTTTGATTTTAGCAACCGACCTACTCGATATGTAGATGTAGAAACAGGTGATCATATTAACCTATATGCAGATAATATAAAAGACAATTATCAAAAAGCAGTATCTTCTTATTTTTATGATCTAAAAATGAAATGTGCACAATATGGTATAAAATATGTTGAGGCTGATACCACCAAAGATTTCGATAAAATATTAACCACTTATTTTGTTGAAAGACAGAAATTTACATAAGCTAAATATTATAAAGGCAAAAAAAACAAAAAAAACATTTGCGGGTAATAAAATGAGGTGTATATTTGCATCCGCAATAAGGCCTTGGTCTGGTAGTTCAGTTGGTTAGAATACCTGCCTGTCACGCAGGGGGTCGCGGGTTCGAGTCCCGTCCAGACCGCAAAATTGCAAAAAAGCCTCAATCTTTGTTGAGGCTTTTTTTAGCAAGAAAATGTTGTGTTGTCTCACACTTAATGTGAGAATGGTTTAGTAGTAAACCGATGAGAAGCTTTTCCATAAATTTGGAGAGGCTTTTTTTAATTCAATATAAAAAATGAATCCAATATACACAGTCTACATAATTCAGAGTTTGAAAGATGATTCTTTTTATATTGGGTACTCTGCAAATATTGAGGAAAGAATGAACAAACACAATAGTGGAAACAGCAGATATACTTCCAAAAAAATTCCATGGAAATTAGTCTACACCGAAGAATTTTCTTCAAAAAGCGATGCAATCAAAAGAGAACGTTTTCTCAAAAAACAAAAAAATAGAAATTTCTACCTCAAATTAATTCAAAATAGAAATTGAGATCGTGGGTTTCCCGAGTACTCGGGATCCAGACCGCAAAATTGCAAAAAAGCCTCAACAAAGATTGAGGCTTTTTTTAGCAAGAAAATGTTGTGTTGTCTCACGCTTAATGTGAGAATGGTTTAGTAGTAAACCGATGAGAAGCTTTTCCATAAATTTGGAGAGGCTTTTTTTAATTCAGAGAGTTTTTCTTCACCAAAATTACGCGCCAAAATCAATTTTAAAAATAGAAATACCACTGAATTCAGGGAAACATAACGCATTCATTATCTATATCTTTGTCTGGTAAAATTAAAAAAATGAAACTGAGACATTAGAATATTATGTTACATAAAGTAAATGAAGCTATAAAAGGGTTTGTTATGTTAAACTCAAACTATAAATAATAGTAGTTAGGACAGTTATTTCTATTGAACATCATGCTACACTTACACTGTTTTCTCATACTATGTTCCGAGCCGTTTTTTTGTCTAATTATAATTTAATTAAGGAGTAAATTTAGCACATCATAAAAAATGAAAAAATATTTATTTGTAACGCTTATAGTATGTGGTTTCTATTCTAATGCTCAAGAAATAAATCCACAAATGGATTCATTTCTAAAGAAAATGGAAGGTAATACATTAGAAGAGATAAAAATATCTATTAATGAAGTCATAGAAGAAATTAAAACGTTCTCTATTTTTTTTAATGTACCAGACGAGGAATCAAAAAATATCCCTAAGATAAAAGAAAAATATGGAACTCCTTTTAAAACAGATACATCAATAGTGAAAAAAGCAATAAAACAATTCTCTAATATGGAATTCTCTCAGGTTTTTAAGGATTTCACTACACAACTTAAGTTTACTATTAAGAAAGAAAAATTTTGGAGTAAAATTAACTTACCCGAAGGAATTGAAGAGGAATTAGAGCCCGTATGTATATATTATAATGACGGTAAAGTAAAAACAGATAAGGTCACTTCGTATGTGATTCGTGCCATTTGGGAAGAAGACTGGGGAGAAGCCAAACCTATAGATAGTATCGCAGTAGCATACCATATTAATTATGCAAAAAAATATGACTCATTAACTTTAACCTCAAAAACAAAAAAGATCAAATATAAGGATGGTATTATAAAAGTAAAAGCATTAAAGGACAACTACATCTATTTTACAGTAAGTGATGCTTTTACTGATAAAATATATGTGCGCGCTTTAAATGAGGAAGGTAAAATATTGGATTTCAGAAGTAGTTCTTCTAGTAATACTCTCCCAAAAAAAACAAATATTGGTATGGTAGAGATACTTAATATTTTAGAGGACGCGAAGGATAAATTATATAAAGATAAGTTTGCCACTGTCCCAGATTTTCGAAAGTATTTATTCGAATCCGTAAAAAAAAACCAAAACGTTTAAAGATACTGATGGTGTTTATCATTATACTTATTTTTTTGAAGGTAATATTTCTAGTCTTAAATTATATATTGGTACTGATTTTGTGTCTCAAACCATTCTATTTTCTATTACCAAAGAGTCTGAGCTCCCAGCTATTATTCATATGCCCACTCCCACTGAAAACATCTTTTTCGACCATAATATGAAAGAGCTTTTTCGATTAGATGCTATTCCTATTACTAGTTTAGGTGCTCGTTTTTATCAAAAAGATAAAACATTTTATCATTTAAACTTATCAAAAAAAAAACTAGATAGCCTTTCGGCCTTTAATATATTTGAGGCTAAAAATGGTATAGGTTTTATACAACAAGATAGCGATACACCTTATGTAATGGTGAATGCTGAAAATGAACAACTGTCGGATCTATTTTTCACCAATATATATGCCCTTGATAATACGTATGTACATGCTCAAGGGGTAAATAAAATGAATTATATTATTGATACTATTGGAAATGTAAAAACCTTACCAAACATTGAAGAAGTTATAATATTGTCTGAAGGGAGACTACTTTCTGTATCAAAGGATAATCGGATGGGGTTTTTGGATACTTCTGGCAAGACGATAATCCCTTTTGATTATAAAAAAGCGAAAGCTTTTTCTGAGGGTCTGGCTGTGGTTCAAAATCAGGAAGGATTCTATGGGTATATTGACAAAAAAGGAACAATACAACTTCCTTTTAAGTATCAAAGTGCAGATTCTTTTCAAAATGGTATTGCCATAATTCGATTTGATCATAAATTCCATCTTATTGATAAAAAAGGTAACATATTGGCAACATCAAATAGTGGAGGGTATAATACTAATGGATCAGGAGTTAAAAAAACATATCTATTTGGAAAGAAAAAATATGACGCTTATGGAAAATTAATAACTAAAGATGATTAGTTAAATTTCTAATGGAAATATAGAAATTAAGATCTAACGAGTTCTTTTTAACACAACACTATAGGTCTAATGAATGATATTATTTTTATTAATGTATGAAATAAGAATTCTAATTTTAGTGATTTTTTTTAGTGAATCAAGTCCAAAAATTGTGTTCATATAAATGTATTAAAAACACGAATATCTCCCTGAATTCAAGGGATTAAAGCAGCCATTTTATCCATATCTTAGTGCCTATATAAAATTTCAAAAAAATGAAAACCAATATTAGTTCTGTTTTATTTTCGTTAGCCATAGTTATTTCCTCTATAGTTTTAGGAAATGCGTATATGAATCGCAATAAACCCGAGAGAACAATTGCAGTAACAGGCCATGGTACCACCAACTTCACTTCGGATCTTATCGTTTGGGAGGGAGAATTCATCAAAACAAATACCAACTTGCAACAAGCGTACAATGACCTAAAAGAAGATAAAAAAACGGTTACCGATTATTTAAATGCTAATGGTATCGATATAAAAACTGTAGTTTTTGATGCTGTGACAACCCATCGTATTACAAAACCTAATTACTCTAGTACAGGTAATTATCTTGGTGAAAGCTTTTCAGGATATCAACTATCACAAACCATAAAAATAAACTCTAGTGAAATCGAAAAGGTTGAAAAAATATCTAGAGAGATCACAATATTATTAAACAAAGGAGTTCAGTTTTCTTCAAAAAAACCACGATATTACTATACAAAACTGGCAGAGTTAAAAATCGAAATGATTTCTAAAGCAACCGAAAACGCACAACTAAGAGCAGAAAAAATAGCTAAGAATTCTGGTTCAACACTTGGAGAACTAACTCTTGCCAAAATGGGTATTTTTCAAATAACTGGTAAATACTCTGGAGAAGATCATTCCTGGGGTGGGGCACTAAACACTTCTTCTAGAGAAAAGACAGCTTCTATTACCACAAAACTCATCTACACACTAAAATGATTTTTTGTAGTTATATTGATATAAGAAAGTAAGAAATTAATCTGCATATTCTTACAGAAAAACAAATCCAGATGCTCTGAATTGACATTATTCTTGCAAAACATGTTAAAATATCAGGGATTTAACACCATTTCTTTTTAACAAACTATCGAAAACCGTTTTCTCTTCATTTTCTATCAAAAATTCATAATCATCTAATTATAAGAACATTAAGATGTCTCAATATTTTACATAAGCCGTCTTAACCATAGTTTAGGACAGGTGTTTGTTGATACAAGGCTTCGTTTAGGATACTTTCGTCTGCTTAATATACAAACACAAAATCAACAATTATGAAAAAAAGATTAAACATCTTAATTGCATTTGCAATGATGCTTATGCTTTCTTCTTATGGACAGGAGAAGTATAACATTGTTCAAAAAGGGGGCAACGGAATGGCTCCAAGAGCGATCGATTTTGATGCTGCTCAAAACGGAGCAAAAAAATCATCATTCTCATCCCCAGAGAATTTTATGTCAGAGCACTTTGACAAAGTACCCGGACAAGGAGTTATTATTTCTGAAATTGTAAAAGACGAATTAGGTTTCACACATTACCGTTTACAACAATCTATCAATGGGATTCCTGTAGAGAGTTCTATGTACCTAATCCATGTTAAAAACGGGCAGGTAACTTCTGCCAACGGAGAATGGTTTACAGCAACACCAGCTAAATCTTTTGCAAAAAGCAGTACGTTATCTTCTGCTCAGGCATTACAAAAAGCAAAAGATGTAATCAAAGCAAAGCAATATGTTTGGGAAGCTAGAGCTCCCAGAGCTAATAACAAAACTTTCAGAGGAGAGGAAGTAGGTGGCGAAGGCGAATTAGTATACATCACTAAAAACAATGCAATGAATGCCAACGCATTGAGATTAGCTTACAAATTCGATATGTATTCTATAGAGCCTTTTGGACGTAAAGAAGTTTTTGTAGATGCTTCAAATGGTGAAATTCTTTTTATTGAAGAAAAGATACACCATGTAGATGGTACTACAGATACAGGATACTATGGTCCTCAAAACATAACGGTTACACAAAATGGAGGTCGATATGAAATGAGACAATCTGGTGACAGAAAGCTTGCTTTGTATGATATGCAAGGAGCACAACTACAAGTTAATGCTACTCAGACAGCAATAATTGAACCTACAAACACTCGTTCTATCTATTCTAGCCAAACTAAAGATTTTAAAATTGGCGGAGAACAAAACCACAGAACTGCAGCATACTGGGGAGCAGAGAAAACCTGGGATATGTTTAAAAACGAATTTAACCGCTCTAGCTATGACAATAGAGGAAGTAATATTAACATATATGTAAATGGAGCAGGTCGATATGGTGATGATAATGCTTTTTGGTCTGGTACCTGGATGTATTTTGGAAATACCAAACAACTTCAAGGTACACCAGTAACTCCATTAGATGTAGTGGGTCATGAAATGGCACACGGGGTTACTCAAGAAACAGGTAAAATGGTATACCAAGGGGAATCTGGAGCACTTAATGAATCTTATAGTGATATGTTTGGATCTTTGGTAGAGTATTACACATTTAATAAAGTAGTAGATGCTAAGGTTTGGAAACTAGCAGATAAGCATCCAGATCAAAGACTTAAAAGAGATCTTTCTAACCCTAAATTGCATAACCAACCTGATACGTACAGAGGTACTAAATGGGTATCAACTGCGCAAGGTTCTGCAGATAATGGAGGTGTGCATACTAATAGTGGTGTAATGAACCATTGGTTCTATATTGTATCTCAAGGAGCCAAAGGATCTAATGATAGCGGAACAGCTTATGACGTAGAAGGTATTGGTATCGAAAAAGCAGGGAAAATTGCTTATCGCTCTCTAACAAATTACCTAACAAGAAGCTCAAAATATGCTGATGCCAGAAATGCAGTAATTAATGCCGCTAAAGATTTACACGGGGCTAACTCTTGTGAAGTAAAAGTCGTAACTAACGCTATGAATGCTGTAGGTGTTGGTGCTAAGTTTACTGGTAATGCTAACTGTGATGGTGGCGGTGGTGACTGTTCTGCTGTAAGTGGAATAGCCGCATCTAATATTACTAAAAACGGTGCTACAATTAACTGGAATGCAGTTACAGGTATCTCTACATACACTTTTGAGTACAAAAAAGCTGCAGATGCATCGTATATTGCATCCTCTGTAACCGGTACCAGCAAAACATTAGATGGGTTAACAGTGGATACTGCATACGAAGTACGTTTAAAATATGCTTGCACCAATGGTGAAACTGCACCATACTCAACCGTAGTGAAATTTACTACTGCTGCAGATGGTGGTGGAGGTGACTGCAACGCCGTTACAGGTGTGAATTCATCTAATATAACTATTAACTCTGCAACTGTAAGCTGGACAAGTATAAGTGGAGTATCAAACTATACTTTTGAGTATAAAAAAGCTGCAGATGCTTCGTATACAGCTTCTACAGTTTCTGGCGCTACTACTAACCTAACAGGTCTAGCAGCAAATACCAAATATGAAGCAAGAGTAAAATACACCTGTTCTACAGATGGTGGTACAGATCCTTGTGCTGGTGTACCAGCATATCAAGCAGGAAACCCATATAAAGTTGGTGATAAGGTTACGTACCAGGGGTATTTATTTGAGTTTACTAACACAGGTTGGCAACAACGTGGTCAATGTGGAACAACTGGTGGTAATCAGGTAGATGCTCCTTATTCTGCTGTGATAAGCTTTACCACCCTAGAAGACACCAATGGTAATAACTGCGATAACATCCCAGAGTATCAACCAGGAAATACGTATCCTGTTGGGTCTAAAGTAAAATACTTTGGTACCATATATGAATTAACTGCTACAGGTTGGGTAGTTATTGGTTCTTGTGACGCTACTTTTTTTGCCTCAGCATTCGGAAACGACCTAAACAAAACTACTGGATTTAATGTGTACCCAAACCCTGCATCGAAAGATCTTAATATATCTTTCAAATCTTTAGATAATGTATCTTCTCAAATCAGAATTGTTAATATACTAGGAAAAGTAGTATACAACAAAGAAGTAAAATCAACTTTAGGGAACAACACCATAAAGGTTGATGTATCTAGATTAAACTCTGGAATTTACTTTGTAAAGAGAGGAAATCAAGATGTAAAGAAAGTAATTATTAAATAGTAAGTTATTTGTGTAGTTATGAATATCAGCTAACTCTTCTAACTCAACTTAGATTTTAGCAGAAAGAATCGCCTGGAAATATTTCCAGGCGATTTAATTTTAATTTCTTAGTTAATCAAGATGACATTCAAGCCTTAAGTAAGATCATCAAAAACATAAATACTATATATCTATCATTGAATAAACCCATAGGTCAATTCTCTTCAAAATTAGACAACATCAGAATTTAGACTCTCAAAATAATCTGTTGGAGAAATACCCACAATATCTTTAAAATTTTTATAAAAAGAAGCTCTCGAATTAAATCCAGCTTCCATAGCTAATGCTGTATTGCTATATTTTTGATACTTCTCTGATTCTATAAGTGTTTTAAATTCTTCAACTCTGTAATGATTAAGGTACATATTAAAGTTTTTATACTCCATCTCATTAATAGTTTTAGAAATGAGACGGCTCGACTCTCCCACTCTTTTTGCAAAAGTTTTTAAAGTCATATCATGATCCAGAAAAGCTTTTTCCTCTACCATAAATCGCTCTATTACTTTGGAAACTCGTTTATAAATTTCCTTATTTTCTTCTTGTTTACGTTTTGATGATTCTACCTCACTTTTAGATGTGATATTAACAATGTTAATTTGTATCAAACATCCTATGGTAAAATAATACAATAATAATGAAGCCAAACTATCAGATACTGTTGTCATATATGTAACACCTGACAAAACGGTCACAGTTCCTAATGCTATTACATGATAAACAATAAATAAAATACAAAATATTTTTAACCACAATAGAGATTTATATTTTGTATCTGTATAAAAGAAAGGCAAAAAAGCAGTATGACTCCTAATAACCAACAGTGTTCTGATACACATATACACTATAAAAACCGAGGCAGAAATTACATACGAATATAAAAATATTATGGCTTTAGGGGAATATACTAAATCCGAGGTATCATTTACTTTAACAAAAACCAAGGACAGAACAAAGAATTCTAGTACAGCAGGAATATAATATCGATACTTATTCCTAATCTCGATACCTGCAGTCTCTGTAGCATAGAAATAAATAAAAACCATGTTCAAGAAATTAAACCGAAAAGGGTTATAAGATGCTATAAATTGATCAGTATTTCGCATCAAAACGTAGCTAAACAATTCTATACTAAGAAAAATGAAAAAAAACCCTAAATATCTATTTACCTTTTGTTTTTTGGATTTATAAAAAAGTAAGATTAAAGCAACTATCAGGGATTGTATACCCAAGACTAAAAAGAAAATAAATATCGTGTCCATAAAAAAAAGTTGAGTTTTGTGTGTGTTTTTGCAAAATACTTATTTTTTTCACAAAATTTATACCAAATACGCAACAAAACCTGTAATACATCTTTTGCATATCTTATATTTATAGATAACCGGTATATGGGGGTATTATTATATAGGATATATAGGCTTATATATCAAAATGAATATTTATGATCAAGATTATCGCTCAGAAAGCTATGGTATTGATATAAGAATTTAAAACAATTCTCCCCAACTCTCCCATACTTTTACAAAAAAGAAGATGAGGAATCCAACAGATACGATAAACTTAAGAAATGTCCCTGCCAAAAAACCAATAAAAGAACCAAAAGCAGCCTTTAATGCTTTCGAAGATTCGCTACTGTCTTTTATAAGCTCCCCAATAAACGCACCAGCAAAAGGACCTATTATAATACCGAAGGGTCCCATAAATATGATCCCGATAATAAGACCAAGAGAACTACCTATCATTCCATATTTAGTACCACCAAATCGTTTTGTACCTAATGCGGGAACGATATAATCAAGAACCCAAACTACTATCGATATCCCCAGTGTAATTCCTAAAAAAGTCCAGTTTTGTGGGATTGCATCCGTAAGGTGAATAATCAATAATCCTATCCACGAAGTAAATGGCCCAGGTAACACAGGAAGAAAACTTCCTACCAAACCCAGAAGGCAAAATAAAAACCCTATGATGATTAATGCTATATCCATGTTCTTTATTTATATGACGATAATGTTTCTGATTTGTTACGCCAATATCAATTAACTATGCCTTTCATCTATTAGTTTCTTTATATACATTTTAATACACTTTTATTTATTTTTTTTGTTCACACAAATACAAATAAATCATTAATTGATTATAAAACTACCCCAAAATTATGCGATCCATTTTAATAGTATCTATTGGATTACTAATGTTTTCTACATCCTTTTCTCAAGATAATCCTTCTATAAAATGTAACAATTCAACAAACGAACGCATAAGAAGAAATTGTATCATTAATACAATTCAGGAATTTGTAGATGCTAATTATGATATCGCAGCAATAACATCCCATGCGAAGCCAGGTTCTAATCGAGTATACACCCGATTTAAAATTGATCAAATTGGTCGAATAGTTGATATCCAGGCAAAATCATCATCTATAGAGCTAGAACTGGAAGCCATAAAAACGCTACAATCTTTTCCGTATACGATTCCAAGATCAGAAAAGACTTCTACAGAAGAGAAAGAAGTTTTTGAAAACGTATACACCCTGCCTATTGTATTCGAAATACAAGCGACAGAGATCAATCTATCTTCAAAAAAAAGAATAACGGGTAACGATTAATTCTGAAAAATTCTGAATCCTTCTTTTTTAAATATACACAGTCAACTTTCTGATTTTTTCAACTAAAAAATTAGTTTAAACTAATTTTTTAGTTATATTTGCTTCATAGAACTAAATTTTTAGTTAAACTATTTTCACTTTACTGAAACGAAATATTTAATAACAAATAGATGAAACAACTTACAAAAGCAGAAGAAGAAGTAATGCAATGGTTATGGCAATTAGAAGAAGCCAATGTTGCTTCTATTATTGAGCAAATGCCTGAACCTAAACCTGCTTATAACACTATTTCAACCATCATCAGAATTCTGGAAAACAAAGAATTTGTTTCTCATCGTAAAGAAGGCAAAGGCTACATCTACTTTCCTCTTGTTAAAAAAGAAGAATATAGCAATCAATCTCTTAACAAGCTGATGAACAATTATTTTAATGGATCTTTTAGAAATATGGTGTCTTTTTTTGTAAAAAAGAATGATATGGATATCAAAGACCTGGAACAGATTTTAAAAGAATTAGATAAAGAAAAATAGAAATCATGCTCTACTACCTCCTACAAACTGTTATTTTTCAAGTCCTGTTTTTGGTTCTTTATGATGTCTTTCATAAAAAGGACACCTTCTTTACTTGGAATAGGCTGTATTTGATTATTACACCACTCTTATCATTAGTGTTGCCATTTATAAAAATCGAGGCCTTTAGAAATCAAACATCTCAAGTGTATGTTACAAAACTGGAAAGAGTTATTACAATTTCTTCAGAAAACTTAGTTGTTTTAGGCACAACAGGAATCGATCAGAATCCCACGAACTGGTGGTTAGTACTATATTGTGCCGGCGCCGGGTTAAGTTTATTGTTACTTATATTAAAGTTTTATAAACTTAACGTTTTGAAAACTGTTTCGTTTAAAACTGACCTTAATAATAAGAGAATAGTCACCCTCCCAAACAGTAATCAAGCTTTTTCTTTTTGGAATAGTATTTATCTGGGAGATGCTTTGAGTGAAGCAGAAAAAAAGCAAATCCTAATCCATGAGATTGTACATGTCGAACAAAAACATTCATTAGATCAAGTATGGTTTGAACTACTTAAGATTGCATTGTGGTGGAATCCAATAATACATATCTACCAATCTAGAATTACCATATTACATGAATATATCGCAGATGCAACTGTTATTGCAACTATAGATAAACAAAACTATATAGAACAATTATTAAATGTGACTTTTCAAACACAGGAAATCACATTTGTTAATCAATTTTTTAATCAATCCTTAATAAAAAAAAGAATCCTTATGTTACAAAAATCCAAATCTAAGACTATTGCAAAATTTAAGTACTTACTATTGATTCCGGTAATCGCAGGAATACTTGTCTACACCTCCTGTAATGAAGAATCAAACCAGTTAACTAACACTATTGAAAATTCAAAAAATAATGAAAGTTCTGATTACTCAAATTCATCAATAAGCCATGAACCTCAATGTCCTAATCAACAATCTTCATACAACAAAAACCTTGACAATTATTTAAAAGTAAGAAATGGAAAAAGTTCTGAAGCTATTCTTGATATTATTTCCACCGAAACTTCAGAAAGAATAAGAACTATTCACTTTTTTAAAAATCAAACCTTTTTTGTACGAAATATACCTGAAGGAAAATACACGATCAATATCAAATATGGTGACAATTATGCTGAAAAAACAGTAGATGGAGTTTGTATAGCCTACTTTAAAGATGAAAAAAACAAATGAAATTGGTGATGATATTCTAGATTTCAATATTCTAAAAACGGAAAAAGAAATAAATATACCGTCCTATAACCTATCTATAGATATGCTAAAAAAAGAATCAGAATTACCTGATGGGTCTTCTGAAGAATCAAACACCACTGTTAATGGAGATAATTATGAACAGGCTGAGCCTAAATGTCCGAATCAAAATTCTAAATACGATAAAAATTTAGATAATTATCTAAGGATTACGACTGGTAATACTACTGAAGTCATAGTTCAAATTGTTACGTTAGACACAGAAAAAAGTATCAGAACAGTCTATATAAAAAGAAATGAAAAGTATTTTGTTAGAAATATACCTGAAAATAAATATAAGCTTATTATCTCATATGGTGACAATTATGGTGAAAAAACCGTTGATGGGCTTTGTATAGCATACTTTAAAGATGAGAAAGCAAATGAAATTGGTGAAGATATTCTTGACTTTACAGTTATCAAAACTGATAAAGGTAAGAATGTTCCATCTTATAATATTACTCTAGATCTAAATGACAATGATCCTATTCATTAATTTTTAAAGATAAATCTAATACCGATCAAGAGTAGATAGCCGAAGCACACAACTTCGGCTTTAATAATATCATCATTTCTCTCTCATAAAAATTTTACGTAGTTTGGTTATTCAACTTATGTTGCACCAAAAAAATAGTATCTTTTAACCACATTACTTTTCTTATACAGAACTGATATTAAAAACATGAATAGAGCTCTAATATTTATTTTATGCATGATCATTCATCAAGCCAATGCTCAGTCTTCGGCCTTGACCATAGCTGATAGTTTATATAGTTTTGGAGATTATTCTAATGCAATTAAAAAGTACCAGAAAATAGTACCTAAAGATCAATATATAGTATTACAAATCGCAAAATCACATAGAGCCAAAGGAACTTATACAGATGCATTATCGTACTACAAACAAGCATTAAAAACCACGAACCTTACCACTTCTGTAAAATTAGAATACGCCAAATTATTAATGATCACGGGTAAACTAAAAAAAGCAGATAGCATGTATACAGACCTTGTTTTGAAGCATCCCAAAAATCCTGATTTTCAATATCGGTTAGGTGTAATCAAAAAAAGATTGAAAGACACACTGGCAATCTCTTATTTTAAAGAAGCTTTTCGTCTAGACAGTACGCATCAGAAAAGCTGTTTTGAAATCTCTAAAAATTACCTGAAGAAAAAAAATTATGACATGGTCTGGAAAACAGCAAATATAGGTTTGCATTCATACCCAGAAAATGTCGAACTCATAAGCATTTTGGGGCAGAATTTTTTATTTCGCAAAGATTATGATACCGCACTCCCCTATTTTCAAAAACTGTTTGATCTAAATCAGGAAAGTGAATTTATACATTCTAAATTAGGATTATGTTACAGTAAAACCTATGCATATGAAAAGGCAATTTCTCATTTTAATGAAGTACTAAAATATAATAACAAATCTCCGAATACATATTCATTACTAGGATACGCTTATCAACAGCTCAAAAAATATGACAATGCATTAGAATATTACAAAAAAGCACTTGCATTAAAAGATATACCCGTAGACGAGGACCTTCTTTCTATCGCATTAATATATCGGTTTCAGGAAAAATGGAAAAATGCGATACAGTATGCCAAACTAGCTATTAAAGAAGATCCAAATAATGATAGAGCCCACTATCAATTAGCAATGTTTGCAGATGCTCACTATCAAGATCCTGAAATTAAACTAAAGTATTACAACAATTATCTGAAAAAGTTTGATACCGATAAAAAAGATTATTTTAATATGATTGTCAAAAAAAGAATAGCCCAATTAGAAGAAGAAATTCAAAATAAAACCAAAAACAACTAATACTTCTCTCTCTTAAAAATTTTATGTAGTTTGGCTATCCGAAATAGTCTACGCATAATGAGTGTAAGGAATTGGTATATAGGTCTATTGGTTTTTACGGTATTTTCATGTAAAGATTTTGTGCTTAAAAAAGAGCATAAAGACGATATCATAAAAGAAGGGTTAGAGAAACTAAATTGGAATGAGGTAGAACAACCCCCACTATTTGCAGCTTGTAAACAAAAATCTGAAGAAGAGCTAGAACAGTGCTTTCAGAATACAATCACACAGCATATACATAACGATCTTATAAAACATACGATTACTGTAAAGGACGCTGTTAATGATACCATATGGGTTCCTTTACTTATAACCAATGAGGGAGAAATCATACTCGAGGATTTTAGTTTACCACTCGATATAGAAACGCAAATCCCTGATCTAAAAGACCGTTTAGAAAAAAGTATTCGCTCTCTACCAGAAATTAAACCTGCTCATACACGTAGTACACCTGTAACTACACTCTATAAACTTCCTTTGGTAATACATATCGATTAAAGCTGTACTTATTTTCGAATTGCTTAGTTTTGTAGTATAAAACAATCTCTTCTTTTGAGTAGCGAAAAAATTATACTAGGTATTGATCCCGGAACCACAATTATGGGGTTTGGACTTATTAAAGTTCAAAATAAAAAGATGTCTTTTCTACAATTAAATGAGCTTCAACTTAGCAAGTATGATGATCATTATATAAAACTAAAACTTATTTTTGAACGTACTATAGAACTTATTGATACCTATCACCCCGATGAAATTGCGATAGAAGCTCCTTTTTTTGGCAAAAACGTACAATCAATGCTTAAACTAGGGAGAGCCCAGGGAGTAGCCATGGCGGCAGGTCTGAGTCGCGAAGTACCTATTACCGAGTATTCTCCAAAAAAAATCAAGATGGCAATTACTGGTAATGGTAATGCTACTAAAGAACAGGTTGCAAAAATGTTACAGAGCCTCTTACAACTCAAAACCTTACCCAAAAACCTAGATTCTACCGATGGTCTGGCCGCAGCAGTATGTCATTTTTATAATATGGGCCGAGCCAACATCGTAGGCAAAAGCTATACAGGTTGGGCGGCTTTTGTAAAACAGAACGAAAAACGGATAAAAAAATAATTATAAATTATGATTTTTGATGATTTTAAATCTATAAATCCTAATTCTAAAATCTAACAATATCAGCGGTATTTATATCCATATTCCTTTCTGTAAGCAAGCTTGCCACTATTGTGATTTTCATTTTTCGACTTCGATGAAGAAAAAAAATGAAATGATTACTGCCCTATGTAATGAAATTAAATTACGAAAACCTGAAATTGATACCAATGAAATCATCAAAACCATATACTTTGGTGGTGGTACACCAACTGTATTATCAATAGATGAATTACAACGTATTATAGATGTGATTTATGAATACTATCAGGTTGCTGAAAAAGCAGAAATAACAATCGAAGCAAATCCAGATGATCTTACCGAAGAGAAAATAGAATTGTTAGCCAAAAGTAATGTAAATCGTTTGAGTATAGGTATTCAGTCTTTCTTTGAAGAAGATCTCAAAATGATGAATCGTGCTCATAATGCCAAAGAAGCGAAAAAATGTCTCTCTGTGGCGAGTCGCTACTTTGATAATATCTCGATAGATTTGATTTATGGCATCCCAAATATGTCAATAGATCGATGGAAACAAAATATACAATTAGCATTAGATTTTAAAGTACCGCATATCTCCTGCTATGCCTTAACCGTAGAACCTAACACTGCATTACCAAAATTGATCGAAAAAGGAGAAATCCCTTCGATTGATGATAATGTGGCGCAAAAACATTTTGAAATCCTCGTAGATTCCTTAGAAAAAGAAGGTTTTATACATTATGAATTATCTAATTTTGGTGCCCCTGGATACTTCAGTAAAAATAATACCGCTTACTGGCAAGGGAAACGTTATCTAGGTATTGGGCCTTCTGCACATTCCTATAACGGAAAACAACGAAGCTGGAACATTAATAACAATGTAAAATATATCAAAGCGTTACAACAAAATCAATTCCCCAGAGAGGTTGAAGATTTAACTGTTGCCGATACCTACAATGAATATATCATGACAGGATTACGTACCATTTGGGGAGTGTCTTTGCAAAAAACAGAAAAGGATTTCGGAGAAAAATACAAAGAATACCTCCTTAAACAAGCTCAAAAACATATGGATACTCATCTTTTATGTTTAAATGGCGATACATTATTGGTAACCAAAAAAGGAAAGTTTTTAAGCGATGGTATTGCAAGTGATCTTTTCTTACTAAATTTAGAGTAATTTTCTCCTTAAAAATAGTTAGAAGGACATATGATTACAACAATAGAACACAATAATCAGTCTTACAAAATTGATCTTTCAAAACCGTTAGATATATCCATTCCTTTAAGAGCATCGCAAGAAAATGTAAACGCATGGTATATTGATGCCCCAAGAATTGAGCCCGTAAAAGATGGAGAATGGATCGGAAAAGTATCTGAAGGAGCTTCAACCAACTTTAATAATATTTATTTCAATCCTCATGGTCATGGTACTCATACCGAGTGCGTTGGCCATATCACTCCCGAATTCTATAACATCAATGATGCATTAAAGCACTACTTTTTTATCGCTGAAGTCATTTCTATTTTACCAGAAAAGCAAGGAGAAGATCATATAATTACCAAAGATCATATTGAAAATGCGATAACTTCTGTACAGCTCGAAGCACTCATTATAAGAACGCTTCCAAATACAAAGAATAAATGCAATAAACACTACTCTAATACGAACTGGCCTTTTCTTACAGAAGAAGCAGCTAGGTATATAAGAACGTTGAATGTAGAACATCTTCTCATTGATTTGCCGTCGGTCGATAAAGAAAAAGATGATGGAAAATTATTAGCCCACAAGGCTTTCTGGGACTATCCCAAAGCAATCCGATATCATGCCACTATCACAGAAATGATTTATGTAGATCCCAAAATCCCAAATGGGCAATATCTTCTTAATCTTCAAATAGCATCTTTTGTAAATGACGCCTCACCAAGTAAACCTGTTTTGTATAAAATGTTGTAAAAATGAAAACAACACTACAACTTGAAGAAATTGCAATGCTCGGATTAGGAGTATATTTATTTGGTTTATTACCCTACTCCTGGTGGTTATTTTTAGCTTTATTCCTTATACCAGACATTGGAATGTTAGGATACATTATAAATAATAAGGTTGGAGCATTCACTTATAATATATTTCATCATAAAGGGATTGCAATTTTGATATATCTTATAGGAATATACTTCTTTAACGAATTAATACAGCTTTCAGGAATTATTCTTTTTTCGCACGCTGCTTTCGACAGGATTCTGGGATATGGTCTAAAATATGAAAAAGGGTTCAAATTCACACATCTGGGTGAAATAGGTAAAAAAGATTAGATTAGCGTTTTTAACTAAAATATAACAACTTCTACAGACAACTTTTTTGATAACATTTCATCTAGGTAATAGATCAAAGTTCAAAAATCATGAAAACAATATCATTTCCTTACTTACTAAAATTTTTTAGTATTCTTTTTTTATGTACTACTTTTTCATTCTCCTGTTCTGGTGATGATGCCAAAAAAACAGATTCTAATACCGGTTTGGCAAAACTTAAAATAACGACTAAGCAATGCAAAGAACCCTGGTTGCATGCAGAAGGAAATACATTAGAAAATAAAGTTTACAACTACCTAAAAGACCTAAATATCGAGCTTAAAGATTTCGAAAATATTACTCCAAAAGATATAGCAATGTGCGAAGCCTGTGAGGTTTGTTCTGGTCCTACAATTACTATAAAAGTAGGCAAAAATCATGTCGATCGTTTGATTAAAGAAGGGTTTTCTCTAATGGCTAATTAATATAAACACCTTTATTTTCTTAAACGATATTCTTCATATCTTTACGCCATGGAGTTATTGTTTATTGGACTTTTGGGAGGTGCTGTTGTAGCATATTTTATTTTTGCAAGATTTAGTGCTGCAAAAAATAAATCATCTGTACGAACACAATCTGTCGTACTTAAAGAAAAAATTAAAAGCGTTTGCAAACTAGTTACTGTCGAAGGTGATTTTGCTGAAATCTACCATTATGAAAGCGTAAAAGAAAAATTTTTTAAATTACTATCGGGAACAAAAAAAGCATTAATTATTATTGAAGCCAAAGCATATGTAGGATTTGATTTATCCCAGATAGCACTAGAGAGTGATACCAAAAATAAACGAATTATCCTTACTCATTTTCCGCAACCAAAACTCTTAACTATAGAAACTGATTTTAAGTACTATGACAAAAAAGAAGGTTGGTTAAACCCCTTTACCTCTGCCGATCTTACAGATCTTAATAAAGAGGCTAAACAATTTATAAAAGATAAAATCCCTCAAAGTGGACTTATGGAATCTGCAAAAAAGGAAGCCCTGACAGCTATTTCGCTTATGGAAACTCTTGCAGAATCTATTGGATGGACATTAGATTACTCTGCTTTAAAAATCAACGACAATAATCAAGACGCAAAACAGTTAGAATAAAGAACAATGAGTATAATTATTTCTACAGATAAAGAGAAATTAGATATCAATTTTATCCATGAGTTTTTAACTCGCTCGTATTGGGCAACAGGAAGAACTAAAGAACAAGTAAAAACCACTATCGAACATTCGATGTGTTTTGGGATATATCTCGATCAAAAACAAATCGGCTTTACAAGGGTGTTAACCGATTATGTAGTATATGCATACTTAATGGATGTATTTATCATAGAACAGCAACAAGGAAATGGATATGCTAAGCAATTAATGCAAGTAATTATGGATCATCCCGAACTACAAGTCATTCGAAGATGGATGCTACTTACAAAAGATGCTCATAAACTATATCAACAATTTGGGTTTGATAATATAGATAACCCTTCGTGGGTGATGGGAAAATTAAATATATAAACTTTAAAAATGAACATCGAAGCATTTAGAGAATATTGTTTATCAAAAAAAGGAGTTACAGAAGAATTCCCTTTTGATGAAAGCACCTTGGTTTTTAAAGTAATGGGTAAAATGTTTGCTTTAACAGGGTTAAATCGAATGCCTTTTAGTGTAAACTTAAAATGTGATCCTGATCGTGCTATCGAACTTCGCGAATATCACCCAGAAATAACTCCAGGATACCATATGAGTAAAAAACATTGGAATACTGTTAACTTTTCTGGTAGTTTACCTACTAATATGATACTCGAATTAATCAATCACTCTTATGACCTAGTAGTAAGTGGTTTGACCAAAAAGGTAAAACAAGAATTAGAAAATCTTTAATAGTAAAAAAATAGTAGAATCATTGATAATCATCTCTAGGGATAATAAGGGAGTTTTATACCCCCAACCCTTTTTATAGAGAGGTATTCAATACTCTTATTTGATAAGTACAAAATGAACGACCCACAACAATTTTATAAAGAGCAAATTTCTCTTCATACTGTATCGCTAAAAAAAATAAAAAAACAACTCACCATCTCTAGTACCATACGTCTGTTTGTTTTTTTGGCAATAGTAGCCGGCATATATTTTGGGTACCCTAATACCCAGATTATCATTGGTAGTATTGTTATAGGGACTGCTGCTTTTATATTTTTAGTAAACCGACATACTGATCTCTCGTATTCTAAAAATAAACTGCAAAAACTAATTGATATCAATACACTGGAGCTTGACGTTTTTAAAGGAGACGTAACCAACCTTACTCCAGGAAAAGAGTATATCGATGCTACACATCCTTATAGTCATGATATCGATCTGTTTGGAGAGCAATCTTTTTTTCAATATGCCAACCGTACAACTACTCTGGCTGGAAAAAATAAACTAGCAACCATACTTAGCGCCAATGCTATAGATCATATTGAGAAAAAACAAGAGGCTATAAAAAATGTCTCAGAACTCCCCGAATGGAGACAAGAATTTAGTGCCATTGCATCACTGGTTAATGTAAGTGTTTCTGTTTCTTTAATACAAAAGTGGTTGCAAAATTACAGCGCTTTTGTTCCCAAAATTATGCGTATACTTCCTGCAATAGTCTCTGGTATTTCGTTGATATTATTAACATTACTATTTCTGGATATAATCACTTTTACTATGTTTTTGGTTTGGTTTTTTATTGGCTTGGGGATAACCGGGACACAGCTTAAAAAAATCAACAAGCTATATAGCAATGCCAATAAAGTAAAAGATACCTTTGAACAGTATTATAAGCTCGTAGATAAAATTGAACATGCAAATTTTGAGGCTGTCTTATTACAAGAAAAGCAACAATTGGTAATTAGCGAACGAGAAAAAGCTTCGCAAACCCTAAAACAGTTTGCCAGTATTCTAAATGCCTTTGATCAACGTAATAATATGATGTTCGGGGTTCTTGCCAACGGATTACTATTATGGGATATTCTACAGAGTTATCGTATCGAACAATGGATCGCCAAAAATCATAATAAAGTAGCACAATGGTTCGAGGTTATTGCCTTTTTTGATGCTTATAATTCTCTTGGAAACTTTACTTTTAATCACCCCGACTATATATATCCAAAGATAACATCAAACAATAGTATACTCAAAGCCAAAGAGCTGGGTCACCCTATGCTTAATACTCATAAAAGAATAGATAATGACATTACGGTAGACAAAGAGCAGTTTTTAATCATCACAGGAGCTAATATGGCTGGGAAAAGTACGTTTTTGCGTACCGTTGCTTTACAAATTGTGATGTCGAACATAGGATTGCCCATTTGTGCAAAATCATGCGAATATCGTCCTATCAAATTGATTAGTAGCATGAGAACATCAGACTCATTAAGTGATGATGCCTCTTATTTCTTTTCAGAATTAACACAACTTAAAAAAATTGTAAATGCCCTGGAAAAAGATGAGTACTTTATCATCCTCGATGAAATCCTAAAAGGTACCAATAGTAAAGACAAAGCAGCAGGATCCCGTAAATTTGTAGAAAAACTGGTTAAGGCAAAAGCAACAGGTATTATAGCAACCCATGATCTAAGTCTTTGTGAAATTGCATCAGAATTACGTCAAGTAGAAAACCGTTTTTTTGATGCTCAAATTGTAAATGACGAGTTATTCTTTGATTATAAATTTAAAGATGGAGTTTGCCAGAACATGAATGCTTCATTCTTATTAAAGAAAATGGGGATTGTGTGATAAAAAAGTATCGCGTATTATAAAAGTACTTTATTTTTAATCCCATCTACAACCAAATCAATTCGTATAAGAAATGAGGCTAAAAATACTGGATCGTTTTTACCTAATTTAAGAACCAGGAAACAGGGTTAGGATATCTTATCTTCTGATTCTAATGATAATAACAATTTTTTGAGCAACTTCGAAAGTGTCGCATGTTCGGTTTTATTAAAAACTTTTACAGTTGATTTTGCTTCACTAAATCTTATTTTTATAGCTTCATCTATAATTTTCATTCCTTTTTTTGTTAATCCGGCCAATTTTATTCGACCATCTTTTATATCCGGAGCCCTATAAATTAATTCTAATTTTGTTAATCTATCTAATAATGCCGTCATAGCACCAGAAGTTATTAAAACTGATTTCATTAATTGTTTTGGAGGCAATGCATAAGGTTTTCCAGAACGTCTTATCGTGGCTAAAACATCTAAATCGGTATAATGAATACCACTATCTAACAATGCATGGCTTGCACTTTTTTCAAGAATTTTGCCCAGTTTTATAATACGTCCTATTACCTGCATTGCCTCTACATCTAGTTCTGGCCTCTCTTGCTTCCACTCAGCTACTAGGATATCTATAATGTCATTATTTTCTATCATACCAAATTGTAAATAATCTTTAAAGCAAAATTACAAAACAAATATCTTTATGTAAAGATAAATTATGTGTATATTTGCATTTTATCTTCATATAAAGATAATTATATTAGAGAGCTAGAAAAAATAACCTCATCATGCAAATTGTAAATCACCCTAATATACCTGCTAGTAATGGTCATTATTCCCAATGCGTAGAACATAATGGTATTTTGTATTTATCGGGGCAACTTCCTATAAATCCATTAACCAGAGATATTCCAGAAACAATAGAAGAACAAACAGATGTAGCATTAAAAAATGTAGAAACTATACTAATAGAAGCTGGAAGTTCTAGAAAGATGGTGTTACAAGCACGCATTTACATCTCTAGTATTAAGTTATGGGCAAAAGTAAACGATATATAGTATATTTTTTGAACATCACAAACCTGCTAGAACTATTATTCCCACACATGAATTACATTTTGGGTGTCTTATAGAAATTGAAGTAACCGCAATTAAATACTAAACTTATGCAAAAAGAAAACCTGATTCAAACCCACCAAAGAATTGAGCCATATATCCATAAAACACCTGTGTTTAGCTCTCAATTAATTGATGAAATAGCAGGAGCAACTCTTTATTTTAAATGTGAAAACTTTCAAAAAACAGGAGCGTTTAAAATGAGAGGAGCTACAAATGCAATTATGCAACTTACCGAGGAACAGAAACAAAAAGGTGTCGTTACGCATTCTTCTGGGAATTTTGCACAGGCACTTTCTCTTGCCGCTCAAAAATTAGGTATCAAAGCATTTATAGTAATGCCCTCTAACGCTCCTCAAGTTAAAAAAGATGCGGTTAAAGGCTATCAAGGAAATATCATCGAATGCGAACCTACACTAGTAGCACGAGAAAATACAGCTAAAGAAATCTCACAAAAAGAAGGAGCCACTTTTGTGCACCCCTATAACGATATTAACGTTATCCTGGGACAAGGAACAGCTTGTAAAGAACTATTAGAAAAACAACCTGATTTAGATTATGTATTTACACCAGTTGGTGGCGGAGGCTTAATTGCAGGAACAGCTTTATCTGCTCTTCATTTTGGAAATGATTGTACTGTAATCGGAGGAGAACCTTTTGAAGTTGATGATGCATATCGATCTTTACAAAGCGGAGTTATCGAGTCTAATTTGACCACAAATACTATTGCAGATGGGCTTAGAGTACAATTAGGAGATAAAAATTTTCCTATAATCCAGCAATATGTAAAAAAGATAACGCGAGTTACAGAAGAAGAAATTGTAGAGGCCATGAGACTAATTTGGGAACGCTTAAAAATTGTTTCAGAACCATCTTCTGCTGTAGCCTTGGCTGCCATGCTAAAAGAGAAAAATAGTTTTAAAAATAAGAAAATAGGTATTATTATTTCAGGAGGAAATGTAGATTTAAACCAACTACCTTTTAGCCTTTAACTAATAAGACAAGAAAATTTTCTATCATTTTTAGTAAAGTAATTAGCAAACTTAATATTGAAAACAAAATGGCTAAGCATTTTTTTGAACATATCAACAAGTTTGTCAAAGTCGGCTAAAAAGACTTTCAAAGAATACTAACCTTCTTTGATTTGCGTAGCGTAAACAAAAAAGAAATTATTGTTAAGATAGGAGATACATGTAATTTCAATCATTTTGTAGTAGACGGTGCCTTCAAATGTTTTATATCAATGATAAAGGAACAGAACGAACTATTCAATTTGCCATTGAGAATTGGCGGATGACAGACTTTTTGGCCTATCACAACCAAAACATATCAAAAAGCTATTGAAAAGTTTGATGAAAAGTATTTATCCCAAATAATAATGGCGGTAATAAATATAAATGCATGGAATAGAATTGCAATAAGCACTCATAAACCTATCGATCAATAACTCGTCTTTAATACACATAATGTTCATAATACTTCACAAAAAGAGATAGCCATTCTCAACATCAATTAAGTAATATACGTTTTAAAAACATACCGATAAGAATGTTTTTTGTATATTTGTCGTATGAATCAAAAAATTAAATCCAAAGAAACTCAAAATTTGATCATTAATAGCGCTTTTGAACTATTCTACAAGCATGGTTATAACAAGACTAGTATTCCTGAAATCATAAAAGGCACAGGACTTTCTAAAGGTGCTTTTTATCATCATTTTAACAGCAAGAAAAATATTGGAGAAAAAGTAATTGATCTTACGGTGAGAAAAAGGGTTTATGAAAGAATGGTTGCGCCTCTCAAAAATCCGGATAACACACCTGTAATACCATTGCTATGTGATGTCTTTATCAAGCGTATAGAGGGTTATTCTGATTTGGAAAAAGATTTAGGTTGCCCCGCAAATAACCTAATCAATGAAATTGGGTATTCAGAAAATTCATTCAGGGACATGCTTAGAGATATAATTGATCATTGGCAGAAGATTATGGTCAACCTATTAGAGCAAGGCAAAATTAAAGATGAAATTAGAAAAAATGTTGACACATCGGCAACAGCCATTTTTCTGATAAGTGCTTTTGAAGGAGTAAGAGGTATTAGAAAAGTATATAATAATGATAAAATATTAGACGAATACCTTATAGCTGTAAAAAGTTATATTGAGCAATTAGCATAATTTTTTAATTAAAAAAATGAAATGGAAGCAATTCGAATAACACTAGAACAAATATCAAATACAGCAATGAAATTAAACAATGACACCATAAAAGTTATTGTAGATCGGCCTATAAGTCAAGGAGGTGGTGGCAATGGGTTAATGGGAGGTCAATACTTATTGACAGGTATTGGCGGCTGTTTTTGTAGTACATTTTTTGCTGCAGCACAATCTAGAAGTTTCGAAATTGAAGGATTTCAGGTTGATGTTATCGCAACTAAAAGTGAAGACTTACCCAAACGTTTTACAGATATACGCCTTGATGTATCTTATAAAAGATGCAGTGATCCAGTAGTTTTTAAAAAGTTACTCAGAATTGCAGAAATGGGTTGTATATCAATTAATACCATTAAAGAAGGAATGGGGTTTAAAGTACATCAAAAATGAAAAAGATTATTCATAACCAGCACAATCTGCATAACCAATAACGATAAATCACATAATTTAAAGTGAAGAGAATATGAAACTTATAGAAAAATTTAAAGACATTACAGGTTACTTTTCTCCAAAAATAATTGGAGAAGTTAATGATACTTATATTAAGCTAGCAAAAATAAAAGGTGACAAAGTACCCTGGCATAATCATGAGCATGAAGACGAACTCTTCTACATTATCGAAGGAAGCCTTCTTTTTGAAGTAGAAGGACAAGACTCTTTTATCATGAATCAAGGAGACCTGTTTATTGTAAAGCGTGGTATTAATCATAGAGTTTCTTCAACAGAGGAATGTAAAATTATGCTAATAGAAAACAAAACGACAGCACATACAGGAAAAGTAAAATCCGAAATCACCAAAAATATCCAAGAACAACAATTAGAATCATGAAAAATCTATTCTAAATGCAAATAAGTAGTGCAAAATATTTTAACAAATACTTGCTTTAAGCAAGTATTTGTTAAATTTGTATTATGGAAAACATAGTCAACAAAATTCGAAGATTTAATCGCTTTTATACCAGAGTTATAGGGGTAATTAATAATCACATATTAGAAAGTCAATATTCACTTTCTGAGGTTCGTGTTATGTACGAAATTTATCATAATCCTAAAATTACAGCTCGACAAATAAAAGAGATTATTGAGGTCGACGAGGGCTACTTAAGTCGCTTAATAAAAAAATTGGTTAAACTAAACATCATCAATAAAATAAAATCGCAAGACGATTATAGGATATCGTACTTAAATCTCACAGAAAATGGTAAAAAAATATTTTTAACCCTTAATCAACGCTCATCAGATGCTATTTCTGAGATCATCCAACATCTTAACAAAAAAGAGCAGGAAGAATTAATTCTATTGTATGAAAAAATAGAAATTTTACTAACGAAAAAAGAAAATTAAAATGCAGCTTAATGACATTTCTATCAGAACGACTATCAAACCTGGTGACCTGGGGTATATCATTTATCGTCATGGTAAAATATATGGAGAAGAGTATAACTACGGAGTAGCATTCGAAACCTATGTGGGGGAGGGAATGCATGAGTTTTATAAAAATTACAATCCCGAAATGGATAGAGTCTGGATATGTGAGCATAATGACAAGATTGTAGGTTTTGTTTTATTGATGCACAGAGAGAATAAAACCGCTCAACTTCGATATTTCTACCTCGAACCTGCATATCGAGGGTTAGGACTTGGAAAAAAATTAATGTCTCTTTTTATGGATTTCTTTTATAAAAAAGGGTATCAATCTGCCTATCTATGGACAACTCATGAATTATCTGCTGCCGCTTCGCTTTATACAAAACACGGGTTTAAATTAACAGAGTCAAAAAAATCAATTGCTTTTGAGAAACCTTTGATAGAAAATCGCTATGATTTGTCGACTACACCTTGAGTTACAGTCAAATTTTAATAAAAACCTGTTAGAGAAGTTAAGCAACGATAATGATAAATTGTCATTAATTCTATTCTTTTTGGCAGTAATGGTTTAACCTACCCTCCTTTTCAGAAATTTTATATATCACTCGAGCCTATAGTTCAATTAAATTTTCATACAATTGTATAACTAAGAAATACCGGCACTAAGACAGTAATGCTTTTATAGTCAAAACATCATAGTAAATAAATAATGATATGAAAAACTTAAACTTAATCTATATAGTACTAATCTGTATCGCTCATATTTCTCTGCATTCTTGTAAAAACAATTCGAATCCTCAGGAAAATAGAACTCCTACACCTCAACAAATAGATAAAGAAGATACTACACCAACAGAAAAAGAACCAAGGCAAGCTAAATATCCAACACTAAACATCAAGCCAAATGACCGAATAAACTCACCCATCAAAATAAAAGTGAATTCTGAAGGGGTTTGGTATGCCAGTGAAGGGGAGCTTGGATGGATTGAGCTAATTGATGACAAAGGAAATGAATTGGCAAAAGGTATATTAAGTGCTGATGGTGATTGGATGAAAAGCGGCCCTGTAATGTTTTCGACCACCTTAACGTTTGATGCAAAAAATATAAAAACCGGTAAACTTATAGTTCACAACGATCCTGGAGAAGGAGATGGTGATGAAGCAGGAGAATCAATAAGTTTTGAAATACCTATTATTTTTTAATCTCAAAGATGAGTTATATCTTTGAAGATATACCTTCTCCTCTAGTTAATATAATTAATCAATGCCAATGATATTACCTATTCTACTAAGTCTTATCTTTTTTATCCTTGGGATTATTCATTTTAATTGGGTTGTCGGAGGAACATTTGGATTTGAAGCCTCATTACCAACTAAGGAAAGTGATGAATGCGTATTGAATCCCAAAAAAAATTGATAGTGCTATAGTAGCACTTAGATTAACTGTTTTTGGTTTTTTTATGTACTCGAATCTGGTCTTATAGCTTATAAGTTGCCTAAATGGCTCCCGAAATATACAAAATGGATTATCCCTTCTATTTTTATACTCAGAGCTTTGGGGATTTTAAATATGTTGGATTTTTTAAACGAATAAAACAAACAAAATTTGGTAGATTAGACACTATGTTTTTTTCTCCATTATGTCTAATTATAGGATCAATCCGACTGATAATAGCCTTAACAAAGTAATAAAAACAAGTGAACACAAAAGATAATTTAATGATGGACGGCTATGAAAGCCTAGATGATTACTGGACAAGGACAAAATTAAATTTATTGCAGAAATTAAAAATACATACTGCTGCTATTTTAATTACCATATTCAAATTTATCATTAAACCTATCAGATTCTTATTTGGTAAAAGCTTTAATTTACTTGCAAATATTGATGAGGATTTAGGTGAATTCGACATATTAGGAAGTAAAAGAAAAGAAGAGTTTGGACAAGATTACCTTACGCAACCAGAAATAGATAAGTTTATAAATAGTGGTATTCATGGACCATTTCGTGTATTAGACACAATGGAAGCCGAAAACCTTGCAAATGAAAGTGATGACCTATTTAAAAAACACTTTCATAAAACTACTATATTCGGTAAAGATATTTTGAATTCGCTAAAAGCATCTGGTGATTACTCTATAAATTATCTAGGTTTTTTTCAGGGATCAAAATACAGAAGGCTTTGGGATGTATTAAAACATCCAAAGACCAATAATAATATAGCAGAATACCCCTATCCTAAAAGAAGTCATGATTAACCAAAACTTGGCTCATGTAATCTCTTTTTATAATCAGAAGGAGTCATCCCTTTTATTTCCTTAAATTTTCTATTAAAATTAGAGAGGTTTTTAAAGCCACTCCGATAAGAAACTTCAGAAATAGTGATATCCAATTCTCTCGATATTAACCTACATGCATTCTCAATTCGTACCTCGATCAAAAACTGAAAGAAGGTTTTATTGGTTCGTTGCTTAAAATATCGACAAAAAGCATTAGGTGTCATATTTGCTAGATCAGCAACTTCTTTCAGCGAAAAATCTCTATTAAACTCATTCATCACCACCTGAAAAACTTTAGCCATTCTTTTTCCTTCATTATCGGTATATGCTCTTTTTGAAATGAACGATGATATGGTTTTGGTCTTTGATGTTTTCAGTATTTTTAAGATCTTCAAAAAAATGGTAAAACGATCTAATTTTTCTTTTTTCTCAACAATTTTCAAAAACTGTTTTTTTAATTTTTCTTTTTTAGAAAACACCCTAATCCCATATACCGAGTTTCTAAAAAATCCCGATAATTCATTAAATTCAGGAAGTTTAAAAAATAGATTTCCAAAAGATTCTTTGGTAAAAAAAAGAGAAATCATATATGACTTTACAGGAGAAGAGGCACTTTTTAATACATGAGGAACATTACTTCCAAAAATCAAAATATCATTCGCTTTATAATCAGTGATCGTATCTCCAACAATTAAACTCCCTTCTCCCGATATTATAATTGATATCTGTATCTCCTCATGTTGATGAAATTTATCATAAAAGACAACTTCCTTATCTTCCTGAACAATCAAAGTGTCGGTCGAGGATTTTGGTATTTTAAAAGGTAATGCTTTCATTTCTAATTCATCTATGAATCAATATTAATCATAATTATGCATATATTAACAATAAAAGGTAATATAGTATCAGATATAGATAATTTCTCAATGTATCTTTCATCGCTTTCATAATATCTTTGAATAAAATTTTAAATATGGTAATAGATTGGAAAGGTGTAATGCCTGCAGTGACTACAAAATTCACAAAAGACGATACACTAGACTTAGAAATGTTTGAAATTAATATCAATGCACAACTTAAAGCCGGAGTTCACGGAATTATATTGGGCGGGACCTTAGGCGAGGCAAGTACATTAAGTGATGACGAAAAAAGAATTTTGGTTAGAACCACAGTTGATATCGTTAAAAACAAAGTTCCAGTTATTATTAATATTGCAGAACAAACTACAAAAGGTGCTATCGAAGCTGCAAAAAAAGCAAAAGAAGATGGAGCTAGTGGTTTGATGATGCTCCCACCAATGCGATATAAAGCAGGAGATCGAGAAACTGTAGTGTATTTTAAAGAGGTAGCTAAAAGTACTGATCTACCCATAATGATTTACAACAATCCTGTTGACTATAAGATAGAAGTCTCTTTGGATATGTTCGAAGAGTTATTAGCACTGGATAATATACAGGCAGTAAAAGAATCTACAAGAGATATTTCTAATATAACACGAATTAAAAATCGCTTTGGTGATAGATTAAAAATTCTAAGTGGAGTAGATACATTAGCTCTCGAAAGTTTATTGATGGGTGCCGATGGCTGGGTTGCAGGACTAGTAGATGCTTTCCCAGAAGAAACTGTAGCTATTTATGAGCTTCAGAAAGCTGGTCGGATTAAAGAAGCTATAGCAATCTATCGTTGGTTTTTACCTTTGCTGGAGTTAGACATAAACCCTAAATTAGTACAAAATATAAAACTGGCAGAAGTAGCTACCGGAATCGGCACAGAGTATGTGCGCCCACCCAGGCTACCACTCGTTGGAGATGAACGTAAAAAAGTATTAGAAATTATTGAAACTGGCCTAAAAACAAGACCACAATTACCCAAATACAAAAACATCGAATTAATAGATTAATCCCTAAAATGATGTAATCAAAA